>NZ_CP040021.1:2136929-2840906 GCF_005280275.1 Salinivibrio kushneri | reverse complement strand
GTTTGACTCCACGCAGTTGTACCGAAAAGAGAAAGGCTTCAATGGTACTCCTGTCGCGTCCAGATCGCTACCCACACGATCCCGAAATCAGTGAATAAGATCCGAGTTATTCACATAGATCCCACAGAAATACGCAAGATCGCCACAACAAACCCATGTTTTACTCACAAGAACAGGATCAGATTGGCCAATGATCCTGTTCTTTCCTTGTGCATAATCTTAAGCAATATCGGGGTTATCCCCTGTTTTACGCGAAAAATGCGGTGCATAAGTTATGACTCATAACAAGAAGGTATTTCTCGCGAGCCGCTGCCACCCTCTATATTACGCACCTTATCAATATCGATGTGGTTACTACGGAGCTTTTCATGACTAAATGGTTCATCAACGCCTTGCTCAGCGTGAGCATGATTCTCACTGCCCCCGCCTTTGCTTCTGAAACAGTAAAAGTGGGCATGTCTGGCCGCTACTTTCCGTTTACCTTTGTTAAACAAGACCAGCTGCAAGGCTTTGAGGTTGATTTGTGGGATGAGATTGGCGCGCGCAACGACTACGATGTTGAGTATGTCACCGCTAACTTCTCAGGACTGTTTGGTCTATTACAAACCGGCCGTATCGATACGATTTCAAACCAAATCACCATCACCGATGAGCGCCAGGCGAAGTACCTGTTCACTGACCCGTATGTGGTGGACGGCGCACAAATCACGGTTCGTAAAGGCAATGATGCCATTAACGCGGTCGCCGATCTGAAAGGCAAAACCGTGGCCGTTAACTTAGGCTCGAACTTTGAGCAGCTACTACGTGAACATTCAGCCGCTGATGACATCAACATCAAAACCTATGAAACCGGGATTGAACACGATGTGGCCCTGGGCCGTGCCGACGCCTTTATTATGGATCGCCTCTCCGCACTGCAATTGATCAAAGAGTCAGGTCTGCCCCTACAATTAGCAGGACAACCTTTTGAAACCATTGCCAATGCATGGCCGTTTGTCGACTCAGAGCGTGGTCAACGCTTACGTGATGAAGTCAATGCTGCGCTAAACGCGATGCGTGAAGACGGCACCTTGGCGGATATCTCAACCAAATGGTTTGGTGGCGATATCACTAAAAAGTAAGTGTTTACTTTCATTTAATAAGCCCGCGTTGGCGGGCTTTTTTGTTTAAAGGTCAATCATGGCGTTCGATTTTGATTACATGGCCTCCTTGTTTCCCCCGCTACTGCGTTATTTGGGGATTACCATGGAGATGGCTGTACTGGGCCTCATCTTCGCGCTCGCCCTCGCCGTGGCGATTGCACTGATCCGCGTGTTTCGCATTCCTTTACTCAATGGCTTAGCGCAAGTGTTTATCAGCTTCTTCCGCGGCACGCCGTTATTGGTGCAGCTGTTTTTGCTTTATTATGGCCTCCCTCAGGTGATCCCCGCCTTGGTAGGGATGGAAGCCTTTACCGCCGCTGTCATCGGTATCAGCCTGCACTTTTCTGCCTATATGGCCGAGTCAATCCGCGCCGCCATTACCGGCGTGGATCGTAGTCAGATGGAAGCCAGTCTGGCGGTGGGCATGACCACCCGCCAAGCGATGCAACGTATCATCTTGCCGCAAGCGGTGCGTATCGCCCTGCCATCCTTGATGAACTACTTTATCGATATGATTAAAGCCACGTCACTCGCCTTTACCCTAGGGGTTGCGGAAATCATGGCACAGGCGCAAATGGAAGCGTCATCCAGCTTCAAGTTCTTTGAAGCTTACTTAGCGGTGGCACTCATCTATTGGGCGGTGGTCGTAGCATTGACACGCGTTCAGTATTGGGCAGAGGCACACCTTAATAAGGCGTATCAACGATGATAAAGATAGAGAAGCTCAAAAAAATCTATCAAGGGGTAGCGGTGCTTGACGGCATCGATCTCACTATCGACCGAGGCGAAATAGTTTGCATTATTGGCCCTAGCGGCACCGGCAAGTCCACCTTGTTGCGTTGCATTAACTTTCTCGAGCGCGCCGAGCAAGGGATCATCAAAATCGGGGAACAAGGCGTTGATAGCGGCAACATGGCCACCCGTAAGCAGGATATTCTGGCGTTGCGGCGTCAAACCGGCTTTGTTTTCCAAAATTATGCGTTATTTGCTCACCTCAATGCCCGTGACAACATTGCCGAAGGGCTACGCACCGTTAAGGGATGGGCGAAATACAAAGCCCGTGAGCGTGCCCAGCAAATCCTCGATGATATTGGCCTTGGCGATAAAGGAGATCATTACCCGGCCTCTTTATCCGGTGGACAACAGCAACGGGTTGGCATCGGCCGGGCGATGGCGCTGGAGGCTGAGCTGCTGCTGTTTGATGAACCCACGTCTGCCCTGGATCCAGAATGGGTTGGCGAAGTCTTGGCATTGATGAAAAAGCTCGCGACTCGCCACCAAACCATGCTGGTGGTCACCCATGAGATGCAGTTTGCTCGCGATGTGGCGGATCGGGTGGTCTTTATGAACGACGGCCACATTATTGCCCAAGGGACACCGAATTGGTTATTTAACCAATGCGACGATCCTCGTTTGCATAAGTTTTTGAATCAAGTCGGGATCACCCCCTAGTCTCCGATCGCTTGGGATCGATCCTTGCGATCTGTGCCTAAGCGCTTATAATTCACCGCCCGGAGTGGCGTCGGTTAGTGATTGACTAATCGTTAGTCAATGGCTACAATCCGCCCTCTTTGTTGAGAGGCGTCGGAGACAAGCCTAGTGCTACCCTCCCACGTCGGGTTAACAAACCTAACACTGATCAGTAATAAAGGTAGAAACCATGAAACGCACTTTTCAACCTTCAGTTCTAAAGCGTAAGCGCACTCACGGTTTCCGTGCGCGCATGGCGACTAAGAACGGCCGTAAGGTCATTGCCGCTCGCCGTGCGAAAGGCCGCAAGCAGCTTTCTAAATAATCCGCAGTGATTTGTGAATAAGCTCGCTTATCCTCGGGAGTTACGTCTGCTAACTCCCGAACATTTCAGTGCCGTCTTCCAGCAACCGCATCGCGCAGGTTCGCCGCACTTAACTATACTCGCCAGAAATAATCCACTCGGCCATCCACGTCTCGGTCAAGCTGTACCGAAAAAGCAAATCAAACTTGCTGTTGATCGCAACCGCTTTAAACGTGTGGTCCGCGAAAGCTTTCGTTTACGTCAACATCAACTGCCGGCGAAAGACTTTGTGGTGATCGCGAAAAAAAGTGCCAACAATCTGAGCAATCAAGCGCTACGAGACGAATTGGACAAGTTATGGCAACGTTTGTCGCGACCGCCGCGCAAAAAGCGCTCATCGCGCTGATTCGGGGATACCAACTGGTCATCAGTCCATTAATTGGACCACGATGCCGGTTTACACCAACCTGCTCTCACTACGCCATCATGGCGATTCAATCCCATGGTGTGATAAAAGGGTGTTGGTTGGCAGGCAAACGTCTATTAAAATGCCACCCTTTGAATGATGGCGGCTACGATCCTGTACCGCCTTGCGACCACCATAACAGAGACAATTAACAATGGATTCCCAACGCAATATCCTGTTGATTGCCCTATTGTTCGTTTCTTTCATGCTCTACATGGAATGGAACAAACCAGATTCCCCGCAACCGCAGGGACAGGGCGTTGAGCAGCAGCAAACCACTCACAGTGACGTGCCAAGCAGCAATGACGGTGATACCACGTCTCTTGATGCACAGCCTGTCTCTGACAAGCTTGTCACCATCAACACTGACGTTTTAACACTGAAAATTGATACGCAAGGCGGTGATGTTGTCCACGCCGAGCTCCCGCAATATGATGCCGAGCTGGATTCTGACAATGCCTTCACGCTGTTGCACAGCAAACCTGATCATACCTTTGTGGCACAAAGCGGCTTAATTGGTGCGGACGGCATCGATACGGCTGAGGGTCGCGCACAATACCAGGTGACGCAAAACAACTTCTCGCTCTCAGACGATCAAGACACCTTACGAGTGCCAATGACGGTTGAGAAAGATGGCATTACCTATACCAAAACCTTCGTGTTTGAGCGTGGTAGCTATGCGGTGGATGTTGAACACACTATCAACAACCAAACCGACAACAATGCCAGTGTCACCATGTATACCCAGCTAAAGCAAAACTTGCTGGACGATGGCGGCAGCTTGACCATGCCAACCTATCGCGGTAGCGCCTACTCCACTGACGACAAGCGTTACGAGAAGTACAGCTTTGATGATATGCAAAGCAAAAACCTGAACGTGACGTTTAACCAAGGTTGGGCCGCGATGATCCAGCACTACTTTGCTACCGCGTGGATCCCACGGGCGGACAATAATGTGCTGAGCACCCGTACCACGGCGCAATACGGTTATATCCAAACCAAGACTCGCGATACCATTGCCGCTGGCACCAGCAAGACGCTGACAGCCACCTTATGGGTTGGCCCTAAACTGCAAGAGCAAATGGCCGCGGTGGCACCAAGCTTGGATTTGGTGGTCGACTACGGCTGGCTGTGGTTTATCGCTAAACCGCTGCACTGGTTGCTCTCCACCATCCAAACCTTTGTGAGTAACTGGGGTCTGGCTATCATTATGCTGACCTTCATCGTCCGTGGTGCCATGTATCCGCTGACCAAAGCGCAGTACACCTCAATGGCCAAGATGCGCATGCTACAGCCTAAGCTGCAAGAGATGAAAGAGCGTATCGGTGACGATCGTCAGCGCATGAGCCAAGAGATGATGGAGCTCTATAAGCGTGAGAAGGTCAATCCACTTGGGGGCTGTTTACCGCTTGTCCTACAAATGCCGATTTTCATTGCTTTGTACTGGGCGTTGATGGAATCGGTAGAATTGCGTCATGCGCCGTTCTTTGGCTGGATTCAAGACTTGTCGGCACAAGACCCATACTATGTGCTGCCGCTGTTGATGGGCGCATCCATGTTCCTGATCCAGAAGATGAGCCCGACCACGGTCACCGATCCGATGCAGCAGAAGATCATGACCTTTATGCCTGTGGTCTTTACGTTCTTCTTCTTGTTCTTCCCATCTGGCCTGGTTCTATACTGGCTGGTATCGAACGTGGTCACGCTTATCCAACAGACCTTGATTTACAAGTCGTTGGAGAAAAAAGGCCTGCATTCACGCTCGTAACTCAGGCCGTGTCACGTAATAATGAAAAGGCGACCCGGCGGTCGCCTTTTTGTCGTTTATGGCCTTCGGGCCTGTTATTGAATTAAAGAGTGTGCATTATGGCTCAAACCGACACAATTGTGGCGCAAGCCACTGCAACAGGCCGCGGCGGCGTGGGGATTGTCCGCGTGTCTGGCCCGCTCGCCCATGAAATTGGTACAAAAATGACGGGGCGCGAGTTAGTGCCACGTCGTGCGGATTATTTGCCCTTTCTCGATCAGGAAGGTCAACCTATCGATCAGGGCATTGCCTTATTCTTTAAAGGCCCTCACTCGTTCACAGGCGAGGATGTGCTTGAACTTCAAGGCCATGGTGGCCCCGTGATCATGGACATGCTTATTCAGCGTATCAGTGCCTTTTCTGGGGTGCGTGCCGCACGACCCGGTGAGTTCTCCGAGCGCGCGTTTTTAAACGACAAACTGGATTTAGCCCAAGCTGAAGCCATTGCCGACTTGATTGATGCCAGCTCCGAGCAAGCCGCCCGCTCGGCCTTACAATCGCTACAAGGTGCCTTCTCTAGTCAGGTGAATACGCTGGTGGAAAAAGTGATTCACCTGCGTATTTACGTTGAAGCGGCGATCGACTTTCCCGATGAAGAAATTGACTTTCTCTCTGATGGCAAGGTTGCCAGCGACCTTAACCATATTATCAAGCACCTTGCCACACTGCGTAAAGAAGCCAATCAAGGGGCAATCATGCGTGAGGGAATGAAAGTGGTGATCGCAGGCCGCCCCAACGCCGGCAAATCAAGCCTATTAAACGCCTTGTCAGGAAAAGATAGCGCGATTGTCACGGATATCGCCGGAACCACGCGGGATGTCTTGCGTGAGCACATACATATTGACGGTATGCCGTTGCACATTATTGATACCGCCGGACTGCGCGATACCGCTGATGAAGTCGAACGGATTGGTGTCGAGCGGGCGTGGGATGAAATCGCGCAAGCTGACCGCGTGTTGTTTATGGTTGATGGCACCACTACTGACGCGACCCACCCTGCAGAGATCTGGCCAGATTTCGTCTCCCGTTTACCCGAAGCCATGGGCATGACAGTGATCCGCAATAAAGCGGATATGACCGACGAACCAATGGGGCACAGCGATACCAGTGATCCGGCACTCATTCGTTTAAGCGCCAAAACCGGTGAAGGGATGGATGCACTGCGTCAGCATCTTAAAGCCTGTATGGGCTACGCAGGGGGCAGTGAAGGCGGCTTTATGGCACGTCGTCGCCACTTGGATGCCTTGGCCAACGCGGCTTACCACTTAGAGATAGGCCAGGCTCAGCTTGAGGGGTTTATGGCCGGCGAGATTTTGGCAGAAGAATTACGCCTTACTCAGCAACACCTCAATACCATCACCGGTGAGTTCAGTGCCGATGATTTGCTGGGGAAAATCTTTTCATCATTTTGTATCGGTAAATAATTATCCCCAACCTGATCACGGGATCCTTCCACTAAGGATCCCTTGTAATGCCTCGCCTGATCGCCTTTATCCTCACTGTTCGATCCTAAGTTATCCACGTAGTTTTCACCATGATCAGCTACGCTTTAACCAGGTGTGGATGGAGGTAGTATGCTAGCAAGTTTTAATCCGATCTTATCGATAGGCCTGAGTGAACATAATCAACTGATGCGGCATCAGATCCGTATGACCAATCTACTCACGGTGATTTGCGTGGTCGGCACGCTCATTTTCTCCACCATGTACTGGCTTGCTTTCCAACTCCCTATCGCGGCTTGGCATAACGTCAGTTACGCCTTTTTGTACGCGGCAACTTGGCTGTTGATGTGGTCAGGACGCTGGTATATCGCCCGGTACTATCTTTTTTTTATGTTTTTTGCCCAGCAGTTCATCATGTCTTACTGGGTGTTTGCGGCGCAAAGCCAAAACGAACTCTTGTTACTGGTCTCACCCACTATCGTGTTATTGCTGTTTGATCCCAATGAGCGTTTGGCGCGCTACGGGTTGTCACTGACGGCCATCGGCTTAATGTTTTCCATCCAGGTGTTACCCACGCCCGACCCCTTGGTGAATCTTTCCAGCCTAAATAGCAAAACGATTTACCTCAGCATCGTTCTGATATTTATTGCCTTGTCAGTGATATTAATGGACTTCTATCTCCATGATCTCTACACCCTCAACCGGCAGGCACGGCAGTACATTCAGCGTGAGCCCTTAGCGCAAACTTGGAATGCCACCCAGTTTTATCGCCGGTTGAGCACAGAATGCCAATCATCAACCGATAAACCTATCGCTATCCTTTGTATTAATATTGACCACTTTCAGTCTTTTAATATGCAACAGGGTCACCATATTGGCGATCAAAGCTTACAATTCCTTGCTGGCTTACTGGATCGTCACCTACCACACGATGCGCTACTGAGCCGCACTCACGCCGATCAATTTTTGGTCATGCTAAAAGAAAATGATTGCGCCGATGCGCCAAAATGGGCGGTTAAATGTCATCACGCCATTGAAGAGACACCATTTACTTTTCATGGCGGTGCTCATGCATTCACCGCCTCGATAGGCATCGTTCAACACTTTTCCGGGAACGCTAAAGCGATCAGCTTGATTGACCAAGCCTGCCAAGCCATGACGGAGGCGAAGCAAGCAGGGGGCAATCAATGTGTCTGCCAACTTAGCCAAATGACGGTTAGCCAAGCGGTTTAAGCGGTGATTGACTCCTTGCAATAAGGCCGAAATACTAGGGACGACAACCTTAACGACGAGGAACGTATGGCAACTATCACCATTATTACCGGTAGCACCTTAGGCGGCGCTGAATACGTTGGCGATCACCTCTCTGATCTTTTACAAGCCAAAGGCCACCAGACTCACGTGATCAATGAAGGGATCATAGACGATGTACTCAGTGCCAGCACCTTACTTGTTATTACCTCAACCCATGGCGCCGGCGACTTTCCAGACAGCATCGCTCCTTTGATGGAACAATTACTCGCCGAGCGCCCGATGCTGCGTGATGTTCACTATGGCGTGGTGGGGATTGGTGACTCGAGTTATGACACCTTTTGTGAAGCCGGGATGAAGGCCGATGCGCTACTGCAAGATTTAGGCGCGATCAAAATCGGCGAACGGATTGATATCGACATTCAAGCACATCCGGTCCCTGAAGATGAAGCTGAGCGTTGGTTAGCGGACTGGGAACCGCTTCTCCATACGATTAACTGAACAAAAAACACCCAACCAGACTGTGGATAACTAAGGAATAACCCAGTGATCTTCCTTTAGTTATCCATTTAATACTTTTCACTCCCTACCCCCTATGTGGATAACTACCTATTTTGATCCCAGGTGATACAGGATCGGATCCAAGGCCACCCACAAAAAGTGATCGTTGTAAGATCTTTGATCTCAATGATCTTTTTTGAGTTATCCACTAAGATCCCTTTCCCTAATAGTAGATCTAATAAAAGATCTATATAAAGATCTTATATATATAAAGCCAATGCGCTTTAACGATCCGGATCAAGGTTTGGTTCCCTGTTGGCAGAAAAAGCGCTAGAATGTCGCCCCTTTTGCTTAGTTCATGCGCAAACACTTAACCAGGTTGAGGCTTTAATCATGTTTTACCAGGATCACTTTGACGTCATCGTTGTGGGTGGTGGCCATGCTGGTACCGAAGCGGCGCTGGCCGCCGCACGGATGAATCAACGAACACTATTGTTGACCCACAACATCGACACCTTGGGACAGATGTCGTGTAACCCTGCCATTGGCGGGATCGGGAAAGGACACCTGGTAAAAGAAATTGATGCCTTGGGTGGTGCCATGGCACAAGCCATTGACAAAGGCGGGATCCAATTTAGAACATTGAATGCGTCTAAAGGCCCGGCCGTACGAGCCACCCGTGCCCAAGCTGATCGTGCGTTGTACAAAGCGGCGATCCGCCACACCTTAGAAAATACACCGAACCTTTCTTTGTTCCAGCAAGCCGTGGTGGATCTGATCGTCGAGCAGGATCGTGTCACTGGCGTAGAAACAGAAATGGGGTTGAAGTTCAGCGCGACCACAGTGGTGCTCACTGTCGGAACCTTTTTGGGTGGGAAAATCCATATCGGTATGGATAATTACTCAGGAGGCCGTGCGGGCGATCCTCCATCGAATAAACTGGCTGATCGTTTGCGTGCGTTACCCTTCCGTGTAGACCGACTGAAAACCGGTACTCCCCCACGCATTGACGCCCGTTCAGTGGACTTTTCTGTGATGCAAACCCAACATGGTGATACCCCTTGTCCGGTATTTTCATTTATGGGGAATGTCCACCAGCATCCGGAACAAATCCCGTGCTATATCACCTATACCAACGAAAAAACCCATGACGTTATCCGCGAAAATCTCTCTCGCAGCCCAATGTATGCGGGAGTTATCGAGGGGATAGGTCCACGTTATTGCCCGTCAATTGAAGACAAAGTGATGCGGTTTGCTGACAAAGATAAACACCAGATCTTTGTTGAACCAGAAGGGTTGACCAGCAACGAGTTGTATCCCAACGGGATCTCCACCAGCTTACCGTTTGACGTGCAAATGGGCATTATTCAATCGATCAAAGGGTTTGAAAACGCTAAAGTGATCCGCCCTGGCTATGCGATCGAGTACGATTTCTTTGATCCACGCGATCTCAAGCAGACCCTAGAAACTAAATTCATCGATGGCTTGTTCTTCGCGGGACAAATTAACGGCACCACCGGTTATGAAGAAGCCGGTGCACAAGGTTTGCTTGCCGGGTGTAATGCCGCGTTGCAAGCGCAAGGCAAAGAGGGCTGGAGTCCGCGCCGCGATCAAGCCTACATGGGTGTATTGATCGACGATCTCTCCACTATGGGTACCCAAGAGCCTTACCGTATGTTCACTTCTCGCGCGGAGTACCGCTTGTTGCTGCGTGAAGATAACGCCGATATGCGTTTGACCGAAAAAGGGCGCGAGCTTGGTCTGGTCGACGACGCTCGCTGGGCACGTTTTAACCAGAAAATGGAAAACATGGAACAAGAGCGTCAGCGTCTGCGTGGTACGTGGATCCATCCACACTCGGACGATGTCACTGCACTTAACGCCATGTTAAAAACACCGTTAGCGCGTGAAGCCAATGGCGAAGATTTGCTGCGTCGTCCCGAGCTGCGTTATCACGATATTGTGTCTTTGCCGACATTTGGTCCGGCGCATGATGATGCACAAGCGAGTGAGCAAGTTGAAATCCAAGTAAAATATGCCGGTTACATCGACCGTCAGCAGGATGAAATCGCCAAGTCGCAACGTCATGAACACACGGCACTGCCCACTGACCTTGATTACGAGCAAATCAAAGGCTTGTCTAATGAAGTGAAAGGAAAGCTTGCCGATGCACGCCCGGAAACCGTCGGCAAAGCGTCTCGCATTTCTGGCGTGACCCCCGCGGCGATCTCCATTTTGCTCGTGCACTTGAAAAAGCAAGGCATGCTGAAGAAAGGGGCATAAATGGAATCACAATTAACGCAAGGGCTTGCCAAGGCAGGCCTGGCTTTGTCGTCACAACAACAGGCGCAGCTTCTCGCGTATGTGCGCCTGTTAAACAAATGGAACAAAGCGTACAACCTGACATCGGTCCGTCGTCCGGAAGACATGGTGGTGAAACATATTCTCGATAGTTTGGTTGTTTCGCCCCATCTTGACGGCGATCATTTTATCGATGTAGGGACAGGTCCAGGATTACCAGGTATTCCTCTGGCTATCGCGAATCCGGATAAACACTTCACCTTGCTAGACAGTTTAGGCAAACGGATTCGTTTTATTCGCCAAGTGTTGCACGAGCTCGAGATAGACAATGTCACGCCGGTGCAAAGCCGTGTCGAGGATTTTACTCCCGATGATGGCTTTGATGGCGTATTGAGCCGGGCGTTTGCGTCGATGAACGATATGGTGAGCTGGTGCCAGCATCTTCCTCATGCTGAGGGATATTTTTACGCGCTGAAAGGGCAAGTGGACCAGCAGGAGCTGGATGCCTTGCCTGCCGCTTGTTCTGTGACCGATATCAAAGCTTTGAAGGTACCGGGATTGGAAGGGGCGCGTCATCTAGTAATCTTGAGAGCAAAGAGTAACGAATAGAGGTCGAGAGCACGTGGGTAAAGTTATCGCGGTAGCAAACCAGAAAGGCGGCGTGGGGAAAACCACCACCAGTGTCAACCTTGCAGCGTCACTGGCTGCCACTAATCGTAAGGTGCTACTGATTGATTTAGACCCACAAGGTAACGCGACCATGGCCAGTGGGGTGGACAAATACGATGTGCATGCCACCGCCTACGATCTTTTAATTGAAGACACACCGTTTGAGCAAGTTGTGGTGGACGATACGGCAGGCAGCTATCACCTGATCGCCGCCAATGGCGACGTGACTGCGGCAGAAATTAAGCTGATGGAAGTGTTCGCTCGCGAAGTGCGCCTGCGCACCATGCTGGAGCCTGTGGTGGACCGTTATGATTATATTTTTATCGACTGCCCACCATCGCTTAACTTGCTGACGATTAACGCAATGACCGCTGCTAACTCTGTGTTGGTTCCTATGCAGTGTGAGTACTTTGCCCTAGAGGGGTTAACCGCATTGATGGATACCATCAGCAAGCTGGCCAGTGTGGTCAACGCTGAGCTTCACGTGGAAGGGGTGCTGCGCACCATGTACGATCCGCGTAACCGATTAGCGACCGAAGTATCGGATCAGATCAAAAAACACTTCGGTGATAAGGTGTATCGTACGGTGATTCCTCGCAACGTGCGGCTTGCGGAAGCGCCAAGTCATGGCCGACCTGCCATGTACTACGACAAATTATCGAGCGGTGCCAAAGCCTACCTCGCCCTTGCGGGTGAAATCTTGCGTCGCGAAGAGCAAGCACGCTCCTCGCCTGACGCTGTCAATGCCTGAGGAAAACAATGAATTCAGCGAAACGCGGTCTTGGAAAGGGCCTGGATGCCTTGTTGGCGACCAGTGCACATGCACAGTCATCCACCCAAGCTTCCCCTGAGTCCACCAATACGAGTAACAGCGAATTGCAGCAGTTGCCCGTTACTGCGTTGGATCCCGGTCAGTATCAGCCACGTCAAGATATGGCTGAAGAGGCACTGGAAGAATTAACCGAGTCCATCCGCGCGCAAGGTATTATTCAGCCTTTGGTGGTCCGTCAAGTGGCAGCCGGACGCTATGAAATCATTGCCGGTGAGCGTCGCTGGCGTGCCGCTAAGCAAGCAGGGCTTAACAATGTGCCCTGCTTGGTGCGCGAGATGAGCGATAAGGTCGCCAGTGCGGTGGCCTTGATTGAGAACATTCAGCGCGAAAACCTCAATGCGATGGAAGAAGCCCAGGCATTGGCGCGCTTAGTTGACGAATTTGAGCTGACTCACCAACAGTTGGCGGAGTCACTCGGTAAATCCCGGACCACCATTAGTAACCTACTGAGGTTAAATGGGTTGGAATCGGGGGTGCGGCAGCTGCTGCTTAACAAACAACTCGAGATGGGTCACGCACGTGCCCTGCTGGCGTTAGAAGGCGACGCACAAATCGATGCGGCGCTGACCGCCGTCAACAAAAAGATGACGGTTCGCCAGATAGAAAAACTAGTAAAAAAGATGCTTTCGCCGCCTGTTGAGACGGAAAAGCCTAAATCGTCACCTGAGGTTGAAGCGCTCCAGCAGCGTTTAGGGGACAAATTAGGGGCCAGCGTCGCATTAACACAACAGAAAAACGGCAGTGGGAAATTGGTGATTAATTTTGAAGAATCCGAAAAATTAGCGCAAATTCTTGCAATTTTCGACGAAGAAATGTGACCTATGCCATTCGCTTTTTGTTACATAAAAGCGCTTACTGTGATCAGGTTACTCTGTTGTAAAATTTTCCCCGCTTTTTTACATCGATGCGATTGCATTAGTTGGGGCGAAACGTATAATTTTTGCTGTTTTCCCAGCACGGCAACAGTGCTAAGTGGAACGGAATCGAGGAACAAATACATGGTATCGACGCTCGCGCGGCCGGGTCGTGAAATCGCGACAAAATTGGTGCTTTTGCAAGCTGGCGTCGTATTAGCAACGGCAATCGTGATGGCACTTGCTATCAATGTCGACTGGGGAAAATCCGCGCTGATCGGTGGAGGCATCTTTGTGGTTGCCAATGCTGCGTTTGCGGCGTGTGCTTTCCTTTTTAGTGGGGCCAGAGCGGCGAAATTCGTGGTGGCGTCCTTCTTTAGCGGTGAAGTGTTGAAAATTTCACTGACTGTCGTCTTGTTTGTCCTTGCTTACCTGTATGTCGAGGTGGAATTGCTTCCCCTCAAACTGGCCTATTTGCTGGCATTAGGGATTAATATCCTCGCGCCAGTTTTATTCATTAACAACAACAAATAGGATGAGTTATGGCTGCGTCAGGTGATGCGCTTACACCGTCTGGCTATATCACTCACCACCTGACACACTTGTCAAGCGGTGAGGGGTTTTGGGCGGTTCACATTGATAGCCTGTTTTTCTCTGTCCTCATCGGTATTGTCTTCCTAGGCCTTTTCCGATCGGTGGCAAAGAAAGCATCGACAGGTGTCCCGGGTAAGTTTCAGTGCTTCGTTGAGATCTTGGTTGAGTTCGTTGATGACAACGTCCGCGAAACCTTCCATGGACGAAACCCACTGATCGCACCTTTGGCCCTGACTATCTTCGTCTGGATATTCTTGATGAATACGATGGACTTAATTCCTATCGATTTTCTACCGTATCCGGCGGAACATTGGTTAGGCATTCCTTACTTGAAAGTGGTGCCAACTGCAGACGTAAATATCACCCTTGCGATGGCGCTGGGCGTGTTCTTCTTGATGATTTTCTACAGCATCAAGATCAAAGGTGTGAGTGGCTTTGCCAAAGAGCTGGCGCTACACCCGTTCAATCACCCTATCATGATTCCGTTCAACCTCCTGTTGGAGATAGTCTCGCTGCTGGCGAAGCCTATTTCTCTCGGGATGCGTCTGTTCGGTAACATGTTTGCCGGTGAGGTGGTATTTATTCTTATCGCGGCCTTGTTGCCGTGGTGGGCGCAATGGCTGGGCTCTGTGCCGTGGGCAATCTTCCACATTCTAGTCATTACGATTCAAGCCTTTGTCTTTATGATGTTGACCATCGTGTATCTCTCGCAGGCACACGAAGACTCAGATCATTGATGACATTTTTTAGAAAGCAATTTGTTAGTCATTATTGGCTCAAAGCCGACAACGAAAACTGGAGATAGTGATGGAAACTTTATTGAGCTTTTCTGCAATTGCCGTGGGCATCATTGTAGGTCTTGCTTCCCTTGGTACTGCGATTGGTTTCGCCCTGCTGGGTGGTAAATTCCTTGAAGGTGCAGCACGTCAACCTGAGATGGCTCCTATGCTGCAAGTTAAGATGTTCATCATCGCGGGTCTTCTCGATGCGGTTCCAATGATCGGTATCGTAATTGCACTGCTGTTCACGTTCGCGAACCCATTCGTAGGTCAACTGTAAACTGGCTAATAGCTGAACAGACCCTTTAGCTTATGATTAAGGAGGCGCCGTTGTGAATATCAACGCAACTCTGCTAGGCCAGGCAATCGCGTTCACTATCTTTGTGTGGTTCTGCATGAAATATGTATGGCCACCATTGATGCAAGCGATTGAAGAGCGTCAGAAAAAAATCGCTGACGGTCTCGCGGCGGCTGATCGCGCCGCCAAAGACCTGGATTTGGCCCAGGCGAATGCTTCTGATCAATTGAAAGAAGCGAAGCGCAACGCAACTGACATTATCGAGCAGGCCAATAAGCGCAAAGCACAGATCCTCGATGAGGCACGTGCTGAAGCGGCTGCTGAGCGCGACAATATCCTCAATCAGGGTAAAGCCGAGCTAGAAGCCGAGCGTAACCGTGCTCGCGATGAGCTGCGTAAGCAAGTTGCATCGCTCGCTGTTATTGGTGCCGAGAAAATTATTGAGCGCTCTATTGATGAGAACGCTCATAAAGATCTTCTCGATAAAATCACTGCAGAACTGTAACAAGGAGGGGCAGCAATGTCTGAACTGACAACACTCGCTCGCCCCTACGCGAAAGCAGCCTTTGATTTTGCGGTAGAAAAAGGCGAGTTAGCTCAATGGGCTGAAATGCTCGCCTTTACTGCTGAGATTGCCCGTGATGAACGTGTTCAACATATGTTGGACGCCTCTTTCTCTGCCGACACATTGGCAGAGATGTTCATCACAGTTGGCGGTGATCAGCTCAATGGTTTTGGTCAAAACCTGATTAAGGTGATGGCCGAAAACAAGCGCTTAAAAGCTCTTCCTGAGGTTTGTGAGCAGTTCCTAGCGATGCGTTTGGAACTGGAAAAAGAAGTTGAAGTTCAAGTGATTTCAGCGACGGCTCTTTCCGAAGAGCAACAACAAGCCATCAGTGACAAGCTCGCCGCGCGTCTTGAGCGCAAAGTAAAGCTGAACTGTAGTGTAGACGAAACCCTGGTTGCCGGGGTTATTATTCGAGCTGGAGACTTGGTCATCGATAACTCAGTAAGTGGCCGTATGCGCCGCCTGAGCGATGCATTGCAGTCTTGATTTGGGGAATTGGAGCATGCAACTTAATTCCACGGAAATTAGCGATTTGATCAAACAACGCATCGAGAAATTCGACGTTGTGAGTGAAGCGCGCAACGAAGGTACCATCGTGTCAGTCAGCGACGGTATCATTCGTATTCACGGCCTTGCTGATGCGATGCAAGGTGAAATGATTGAACTGCCTGGCAACCGCTATGCACTAGCATTGAACCTTGAGCGTGACTCAGTCGGTGCGGTTGTAATGGGTCCATACTCGGACCTGCAAGAAGGCATGAAGGTAACGGGTACGGGTCGTATCCTCGAAGTACCTACTGGCCCTGAACTGCTGGGCCGCGTGGTGAACACTCTGGGTGAGCCGATTGATGGTAAAGGGCCTATCGAGGCAAAAACCACATCGCCAGTCGAAGTGATTGCGCCAGGTGTTATTGCACGTCAATCGGTTGATCAGCCTGTACAAACGGGCTATAAGGCGGTCGACTCGATGATCCCTATCGGCCGAGGCCAGCGTGAGCTGATCATCGGTGACCGTCAAACCGGTAAAACCGCACTGGCTATCGATGCGATCATCAACCAGAAAGATTCTGGTATTTACTCTATCTACGTTGCGATCGGCCAAAAAGCATCGACCATTGCCAACGTGGTTCGCAAATTAGAAGAGCATGACGCACTGAAAAACACCATCGTGGTCGTGGCGTCGGCCTCTGAAGCGGCTGCCCTACAGTACCTCGCGCCTTACGCGGGTTGTGCAATGGGTGAGTACTTCCGTGACCGCGGTGAAGATGCACTGATTGTCTACGATGATTTGTCTAAGCAAGCCGTTGCTTACCGTCAGATCTCGCTATTGCTGCGTCGTCCACCAGGTCGTGAAGCCTTCCCAGGTGATGTTTTCTATTTGCACTCGCGCCTACTTGAGCGTGCGGCACGTGTTAACGCTCACTATGTCGAAGAGTTCACTCAAGGTGAAGTGAAAGGTCAAACCGGTTCGTTGACCGCCCTGCCTATCATTGAAACGCAAGCCGGTGACGTGTCGGCGTTCGTACCGACCAACGTTATCTCGATCACCGACGGTCAGATCTTCCTGCAAACCGAGCTGTTTAACGCAGGTATCCGCCCGGCGGTTGACCCAGGTATTTCGGTGTCGCGTGTGGGTGGCTCTGCACAAACCAAGATCATGAAAAAACTGTCAGGCGGTATTCGTACAGCTCTAGCACAGTATCGTGAGCTTGCCGCGTTTGCGCAGTTCTCTTCTGATCTGGATGACGCAACCAAGAAGCAATTGGATCACGGTCAGAAAGTGACCGAGCTGATGAAGCAGATGCAATACGCACCTATGTCTGTGTTCGAGCAGGCACTGGTGATCTTTGCGGCTGAAAAAGGCTACTTGGAAGATGTTGAGCTGAACAAGATCGGTGACTTTGAACGTTCCCTGCTGGCCTTTGCGAAGAGCCAGTACGCTGACCTGGCTGCTCAAATTGAAGAGTCTGGTGCTTACAACGATGACGTTGAAGCACAGCTGAAAAAGCTGTTGGATGACTTCAAAGCGACCCAGACTTGGTAACACGTAGGTGACCACTTCGGTGGTCGCCCACTAATGGAGAGTAACTATGGCCGGCGCAAAAGAGATTCGTAATAAGATCGGAAGTGTGAAAAACACACAGAAGATCACTAAAGCGATGGAAATGGTGGCAGCCTCCAAAATGCGTAAAACGCAAGAAGCCATGGAGTCGTCACGTCCATACGCTGTCACTATGCGCAAAGTGATCGGTCATCTTGCACTGGGTAACTTGGAGTACCGCCATCCGTATTTGGAAGAGCGGGAAGCCAAGCGCGTTGGTTACATCATCATTTCTACTGACCGCGGACTGTGTGGTGGCTTGAACATTAACTTGTTCAAAAGTGTCATCAACGATATGGAAAGTTGGAGCCAAAAAGGTGCCGAAATCGATATGGCACTGATTGGGGCGAAAGCCACCGCTTTCTTTAACAGTTATGGCGGCAATGTAGTGGCACAAACTGCTGGTCTGGGTGACACCCCAGTACTGGAAGACCTCATCGGTACCGTTGGGGTGATGCTGAAAAAATATGATGAAGGTGAGCTGGACCGCTTGTACCTAGTTTTCAACAAATTTGAAAATACCATGGTACAGACCCCAGTGATCGATCAATTGCTGCCTTTGCCAAAGTCAGACGACGAGGAGATGCAGCGCAGCCACGCTTGGGATTATATCTATGAACCTGAGCCGAAGCCGTTGCTCGATACCTTGTTGGTTCGCTATGCCGAATCGCAAGTGTATCAAGGTGTGGTAGAGAACCTCGCCAGTGAGCAAGCGGCACGTATGGTGGCAATGAAAGCTGCGACCGATAATGCGGGGAATCTGATTGATGATCTGCAGTTGGTCTACAACAAAGCCCGTCAGGCTGCGATCACCCAGGAGCTGTCAGAAATTGTTTCTGGCGCGAGTGCGGTGTAAAGGCAAGGGTTAACGAACTAGTTTAGAGGAATAACGATGGCTACAGGTAAGATCGTTCAGATCATCGGTGCGGTAGTCGACGTAGAGTTTCCACAAGACGCAGTACCTAAGGTATACGATGCGTTGAATGTGAAACGTGAAGGCGAGCGTCTGGTGCTGGAAGTTCAGCAGCAGCTTGGTGGTGGCGTCATCCGTGCCATCGCAATGGGCTCATCTGATGGTCTGCGTCGTGGAATCGAAGTAGAAAATACAGGTAAAGCAATCGAAGTCCCTGTGGGTGAAGCCACACTGGGACGTATCGTCAACGTGTTGGGTGACGCGATTGATGAGCGTGGCGATCTGGGTGAGAAAGAGCGTTACTCTATCCACCGTGAAGCGCCAAGCTATGAAGAGCAGTCAAGTGCAACCGAACTTTTGGAAACCGGTGTGAAGGTTATCGACCTGATTTGCCCGTTTGCGAAAGGGGGTAAAATCGGTCTGTTCGGTGGTGCGGGTGTTGGTAAGACCGTTAACATGATGGAGCTTATCAACAACATCGCATTGCAACACTCAGGTCTGTCTGTTTTCGCAGGTGTCGGTGAGCGTACTCGTGAGGGTAATGACTTCTACTACGAAATGCAGGAAGCCGGTGTTGTAAACATCGAGAACCCAGAAGAATCGAAAGTGGCCATGGTCTATGGTCAGATGAACGAGCCACCAGGTAACCGTCTGCGTGTTGCACTGACCGGCCTGACCATGGCGGAAAAATTCCGTGATGATGGCCGTGATGTACTGCTGTTCATCGATAACATCTATCGTTACACCCTTGCGGGTACCGAAGTATCCGCCCTGTTGGGTCGTATGCCATCAGCGGTAGGCTATCAGCCAACGCTGGCGGAAGAGATGGGTGTACTGCAAGAGCGTATTACCTCAACCCGTACTGGATCTATCACCTCGGTACAGGCGGTTTACGTGCCTGCGGATGACTTGACTGACCCGTCACCAGCCACCACCTTTGCCCACTTGGATGCAACGGTAGTATTGTCACGTAACATCGCGTCTATGGGTATGTACCCAGCGATCGACCCATTGGACTCTACATCACGTATGTTGGATCCTCTGGTTGTTGGTCAAGACCACTATGATGTGGCGCGTGGCGTACAGTCTGTCCTTCAGCGTTATAAAGAGCTGAAAGACATCATTGCTATCCTGGGTATGGATGAGCTGTCTGAAGAAGATAAAATGACGGTTGCACGTGCACGTAAGATTGAGCGTTTCTTAACGCAGCCTTACCACGTCGCCGAAGTCTTCACCGGCCAGCCAGGTGTTTATGTTTCGCTGAAAGATACCATTGCAAGCTTCAAAGGCCTGCTAAGTGGTGAGTACGATGATATCCCAGAGCAGGCATTCCTGTACTGCGGTAGCATTGAAGAAGTGCTCGAAAAAGCGAAAAACCTGTAAGGCTTGAGTAGGAGGCGATATGGCAGCGATAACCTTCCATCTGGATGTGGTCAGTGCAGAGCGACAATTGTTCTCTGGTCGTGCTGAGCATATTCAGGTGACCGGTAGCGAAGGTGAACTGGGTATTCACGCAGGACACACACCGCTGCTGACCGCTATCACGCCTGGCATGGTTCGCATCGTCAAACAAGGCGGTAGCGAAGAGATTATTTATCTTTCTGGTGGCACGCTTGAAGTGCAGCCTGGCACAGTCACTGTGCTGGCTGACACCGCAATTCGTGGTGAAGAACTGGACCAAGCTAAGGCGGAAGAAGCGAAGCGCCGCGCTGAGGATAAAATCCACAATCAGCATAAAGACGTCGACTTTGCTCAAGCGGCCAGTGACCTGGCTAAGGCGATTGCGAAGCTTCGAGTGATCGAGCTGACCAAGCACAAGCGTTAATCAGGCACTTACGGTGAGAATAAAAGCGACGCTTCGGCGTCGCTTTTTTATTGCCTGCAAAGGCCACCTTGCAGGCTGTGATTCGCGTGAAAGCTAAAACGCGTTACACTAAGGGCAACTTAATAGACAAGCCTCTCTTTTATCACGGAAAGACTATGCAATACAGTGCAGTTATTCTCGCGGCCGGTAAGGGCACGCGTATGTATTCACAAACCCCTAAGGTGCTTCATACCCTAGCGGGTAAACCAATGGTTGAGCACGTTATCGATACCTGTCACGGCCTTGGCGCCTCGCAAATCCATTTGGTTTATGGCCATGGTGGCGACACTATGCAGCGCGTTTTAGCTCACACACCGGTGAACTGGTGCTTGCAAGCGGATCAATTGGGCACCGGCCATGCCGTGCAACAAGCCGCGCCGCATTTTGCTGATGATGAGCAAGTGTTGGTGCTGTATGGCGATGTGCCCTTGATTTCAGAGCAAACCTTAACCCGTTTGCTTGAAGGGCAGCCTGAAGGCGGGATTGGTTTATTAACTGTGCATCAGGACGATCCGACTGGTTACGGCCGTATTGTGCGTGATAACGGGGAAGTGGTCGCGATTGTTGAGCAAAAAGATGCCACTGACAGCCAGCTTGCCATCACTGAAATTAATACGGGTGTGCTGGTGGCCACTGGGCGTGACTTGCGCCATTGGTTATCGCAACTTGATAACAACAACGCGCAAGGCGAGTTTTATCTCACCGATGTGATCGCGCTGGCACATCAACAAGGCCGCTCGATTCAAGCCGTCCATCCTGTAAGTGCGGTGGAAGTGGAAGGGGTGAATAATCGCCTTCAGCTTTCGCGCCTTGAGCGAGAATACCAAAAAATGCAGGCTGAACAGTTGTTGCTCAGTGGTGTGATGCTCAAAGATCCCACCCGTTTTGACTTGCGTGGTCAGCTGCAATGTGGGCAGGATGTGACCATCGACGCCAATGTGATTATTGAAGGCAGTGTCACCTTAGGCGATAACGTGACTATCGGTGCTGGCAGTGTACTGGTAGATTGCGAGATTGACGATAATACATTGGTACGCCCGTACAGCGTGATAGAAGGGGCCAGTGTTGGAGAAGACTGCACGGTTGGTCCGTTCACGCGTTTGCGTCCCGGCGCCGAGATGGCGCGCGATGCCCACGTGGGCAACTTTGTCGAGATGAAAAAGTCTCACTTAGGTGAAGGCTCCAAAGCCAATCATCTGACATATCTGGGTGATACCGAGGTAGGACGCGGCGTGAATATTGGTGCCGGCGTGATCACCTGTAATTACGATGGCGCCAATAAACATAAAACCGTGATTAAAGATAATGCCTTTATTGGTTCGGATTCTCAGCTGGTAGCGCCGGTAGTGATTGGCGAAGGGGTGACTGTCGGGGCAGGCAGTACCATCAGCAAAGATGTCGCTGATGGTCAACTTATCATCACTCGTGCTAAACCCAGAACAATTGAGGCTTGGCAACGGCCGAAAAAAAAGTAGAATATTGACTGTTGAGCGCGCACAAGCCGCTTTTTAGCTTGAAAGGCGAAAAGTTGTGCGGTTGGTAAAATCAGGTGTTGACTCCCGATAAAAACCAGCCTATTATGCGCGCCTCAGTTGGGGTATCGCCAAGCGGTAAGGCAACGGGTTTTGATCTCGTCATTCCCAGGTTCGAATCCTGGTACCCCAGCCAACGCGTCCGTAGCTCAGCTGGATAGAGTACCTGGCTACGAACCAGGCGGTCGGAGGTTCGAATCCTCCCGGACGCGCCATCTTTCTTCAGCTACCATGAAGTCAGATGAACAACTTGGAATGCGGAAGTGGCGGAATTGGTAGACGCACCAGATTTAGGTTCTGGCGCCGCAAGGTGTGAGAGTTCAAGTCTCTCCTTCCGCACCATTATTAAAACATGTGGCATTAAGCGGCATGAAAATTGGGGTATCGCCAAGCGGTAAGGCAACGGGTTTTGATCTCGTCATTCCCAGGTTCGAATCCTGGTACCCCAGCCACTTTAGGTTGGCTACGTAGCTCAGTTGGTTAGAGCACATCACTCATAATGATGGGGTCACAGGTTCGAATCCCGTCGTAGCCACCATTATTCCGATTTGTTGCTAACGCAGTAAATCGCACCGATTTGCGGCGGTGGCGGAATTGGTAGACGCGCTAGCTTCAGGTGCTAGTGTCCGAAAGGACGTGAGGGTTCAAGTCCCTCCCCCCGCACCAAGACAATTGATATTCGGCCCGCCCGCCGGTGTATCATATAAATTTGCGGAAGTGGCGGAATTGGTAGACGCACCAGATTTAGGTTCTGGCGCCGCAAGGTGTGAGAGTTCAAGTCTCTCCTTCCGCACCATATTAAGCCCATCAGCATTCGCTGGTGGGCTTTTTTCGTTATTGCTCTACGCTGAATCATCCTCTTCTCTGTTTTGCCACACTTTTTCCCTCATTATCTTGATCTTTGTTTTGTTTGCTCTACCATAAGTTTCGAATCGAAACTTGGTTGTTATATGTCGAAACGAAATACTCAGCAACGGCGCCATACCATCGTTACTTTGCTCACCGAGCAAGGCCAAGTGAGTGTCGACGCGCTCTCGCAACGTTTTGAAACCTCAGAGGTGACTATTCGCAAAGATCTCGCGGAGCTGGAGAAAAATGGCCTATTGCTGCGCCGTTACGGTGGAGCGGTACCCGTGCCACAAGAAATGGTGTCGGAGCATGCGGTCAAGGTATCGAAAAAAAAGCAAAGTATTGCCGATGCGGCCGCGGCGCGCATTCGTGACCATAACCGGGTTGTGGTAGACAGTGGTACCACGACGGCCGCTTTGATCCCTTTGCTGGATAAGAAACGTGGCTTGGTGGTGATGACCAACTCGCTACAGGTGGCCAATGCCATTCGTGAACTCGAGCACGAGCCAACCCTGCTGATGACCGGCGGCACTTGGGATACCCATTCTGAATCGTTTCAAGGCCAAGTGGCCGAACAAACCTTACGTGCCTACGACTTTGACCAGCTTTTTGTCGGTGCCGATGGCATTGATGTGGCACGTGGGACGACGACTTTTAACGAGATGACGGGTCTGACGCGGGTGATGGCGGAGGTCGCGCGTGAGGTGGTGGTGATGATTGAGTCGGAGAAAATCGGGCGTCGGATCCCCAACCTAGAGCTTGCGTGGTCGAGCATCGACACCCTGATCACCGACAGTTTGCTGGATGATGATCTTAAACACGCCATAGAACAAACCGGCACAGATGTGATCTGTGCTGACCAGTAATAAGACCAGTAAGGAAAGACTATGTGTGGAATTGTAGGGGCGGTCGCTCAGCGTGATGTCGCCGAGATTTTAGTAGAGGGGCTGCGTCGCCTTGAATATCGCGGTTACGACTCGGCCGGGGTCGCGATCACCGATTCGGCAACCGGGCAGCTCACTCGTGTGCGCCGGCTGGGTAAAGTGGCTGCATTGTCAGACGCGGTGGCCGAGACCAATCCTACCGGTGGTACCGGCATCGCGCATACACGTTGGGCCACCCATGGCGAACCCAGTGAGGCGAACGCCCATCCACATATGTCTGGCGAGCGCATTGCTGTGGTACACAATGGCATTATTGAAAACCACCAAATGCTGCGTGAACAATTACAAGCGCGGGGTTATCAATTCCATTCGCAGACCGACACTGAAGTGATTGCGCATTGGGTTGATTGGGAGCTTAAGCAATCCTCTGATTTGCTTGAGGCATTCCAACGCACGGTGAGTCAGCTTGAAGGGGCATACGGTACCGTGGTGATGGATAAAAATCAGCCAGAGCGCTTGATAGCCGCGCGTTCGGGTAGCCCACTAGTGATTGGTTTGGGGATTGGCGAAAACTTTCTCGCCTCGGATCAGTTGGCGCTGCTCAATGTCACGCGTCGCTTTATCTATCTCGAAGAAGGGGATGTGGCCGATATCTCTCGCCGCGAGGTGACCATTTATAATCAAGAAGGCACACCGGTAGAGCGCGAGGTGCATGAAGCCAGTGCTCAGTACGATGCGGCGGATAAAGGCCAATATCGCCACTATATGCAAAAAGAGATTTATGAGCAGCCCACCGCGCTCACCAACACCATGGAAGGCCGGTTAGGCAGCGACCATGTGATTGTCGATGCCATCGGTAATGGGGCCAGCGATATTCTCGCTAAAGCACAGCATATTCAAATCATCGCCTGTGGCACCTCGTACAATGCGGGCATGGTCGCGCGTTATTGGTTTGAATCGCTGGCAGGCGTCAGTTGTGATGTGGAGATTGCCTCGGAGTTTCGCTATCGCCAGTTTGTCACCCGTCCTAATAGCGTGCTGATTACCTTGTCGCAGTCTGGCGAAACGGCCGACACGCTAGCGGCGCTGCGTTTAGCCAAGGAGCGTGGCTATATGGCCACCATGGCCATTTGCAACGTGGCAGGCTCATCGTTGGTACGTGAATCCGATTTGGCCTTTATGACGCGCGCGGGCGCAGAAATTGGCGTGGCCTCGACCAAGGCCTTTACCACCCAGCTGTCTGCGCTGCTGATGCTGGTCACCGCGCTAGGTAAAATGCAGGGATCGATTGGTCGTGACCAAGAACGTGAGATTGTCGATGCTTTGCATCACCTGCCTTCAAGCATCGAGCAAGCGTTGACCTTTGATAAAGCGATTGAGCAACTCGCGGAAGATTTTGCCGACAAGCATCACTCTCTGTTCTTAGGGCGTGGCGAGTTTTATCCGATTGCCGTAGAAGCCGCGCTTAAACTCAAAGAGATCTCGTACATTCACGCGGAAGCCTATGCCGCGGGTGAACTAAAACACGGCCCATTGGCGCTGATTGATGCCGATATGCCAGTGATTGTGATTGCCCCCAATAACGAGCTGTTGGAAAAGCTCAAATCCAATATCGAAGAAGTGCGCGCCCGTGGTGGCCAGCTCTACGTGTTTGCCGATCAAGACGCCGGCTTTACACCAGAAGAAGGCATGAAAATTATCGCCATGCCACACGTGGATGACATCATCGCCCCCGTGTTTTACACCATCCCGATGCAGCAATTGTCGTATCATGTGGCCTTGATTAAAGGCACGGACGTCGATCAACCTCGTAACCTTGCTAAAGCCGTCACTGTTGAGTAAACCTGCCCAATAATCACCACGCTCTGACCAGGAGCGTGGTTGATCTTTTATCAATTACTGTCCTCTTTCTACAAAAATGCGATCTGCATAGGATTTATTGCAAAATGCAAATCATTTTGCATTTAATCTCAGGCATGGCGTCTGGAAAATTAAACAGAACGCCATTCTGGTTTTTAAGTTGTTGAATATCTTGGTTTTTGTTGGTGTCCAATAACTTGGCCTACATTGTGCATACTCAGGGTATAACGACTAACATCGACCAGTTATAGAGAGGAAGCAATGATTGACTCTAAAACCCAAGTAGCAAAACGCATCAAAGAAGCGCGTGAGTGGAAAGGCATCACCCAAGTAAAAATGGCCAAGCTGCTTAATGTGGCCCGTCAAACCTACTTAGATATCGAAAATGGTAAAACAGAACCGCGTGTTCGTATGCTTTCCAACATTGCTGAGCTGACTGAGCGCCCATTGGTATGGTTTGTCTACGGTGACGAAGATGTCGAAATGCACGATGTTCAGTATAAGCAAGATGTGAACCGCCTGCTTGAGCATTTCTCTCGCTTACCGCACGAAGCCCGTACTGCGATCTTAAACCAAAGCGTGAACATGGCTTCGTTCTTGGTGAACTATTCAAAGGCGGCCCAGCGCGCATAAAAAGACTGCCTGCTCGACTAGATAGGCAGGTGAGTGCTTGCTTACTGAGGTAGGCATCAAAAGCGTAGTGTCACACTATCGGTGTGCGCCACCATGATACGCCTGCCGAGCCATGCATAATGCAGGGGTGGTGTTGTGACGGGCTGTGTTTAATACAGCTCGGGTTGCAGAAATGAGGCATGAACCATGGTGATTTCGACGGCGCGCATCGCGCAACGGATCCGTGAAGCACGGGAATTTAGTAAGATAACCCAAGTAGACATGGCGAAGCGTTTGAATGTCGCGCGCCAAACCTATTTGGATATGGAGTCGGGGAAAACGGATCCGAAAATCCTCGCGCTGGTCATGATAGCGGAAATTACCGGCCGACCCTTCAACTGGTTTGTGCATGGTGAAACGGATGAGCGAGACATCGCCTTCTCTCACCGTGATGATCTCGCCGCATTGACGAGCTTGCTGAGTCAGCTCCCGCAAATGGCACGACAGACAGTAATGGATAACGCGTTGTCCATTGCCGAATATGTGGTCACCCTGACCCCAGAGCCGCCAAACGAATAAACCCAGCCCGACATTAATGTCGGGCTTTTTATTGCGGATTAATCGGTGGTTTTTGACAGGAAAAAGCGATAAGCCGGGTTCGACGTCTCGTCTTTCCAGCCATACCCAAGCTCCCGCAAATGGGCCGTAAAAGCGAGCAAGTCCTGGTCGCCAATTTCGAAGCCGCACAGTACGCGACCATAGTCCGAACCATGGTTACGATAATTGAACAGGCTGATGTTCCAATGGGTGCCCAAGGTTTGCAAAAAGTGTAGTAATGCTCCTGGGTATTCAGGAAACTCAAAACTATAAAGCCGTTCACTGAGGTTGGCCAATGGTCGGCCACCAATCATATAGCGCACGTGCACTTTAGCCATTTCATCATCGGACAAATCTTCGACCGGATAGCCGGCTTGGCGCAAATCGCGCAGGATATTGTCCAACTCTTCTTGTCCGCCGAGTAATCTGACACCGACGAAGATATTGGCGAGATGGTCATCGCCATACCGATAATTGAACTCGGTGACGGCGCGATCGCCCAATATCTGACAAAAATTAAAAAAGGCGCCGGTTTGCTCGGGGATGGTGACAGCCAGTAAGCCCTCTCGCTTCTCGCCAAGCTCCGCGCGCTCAGAGACGTAGCGCAGCGAGTGGAAATTGGTATTGGCACCAGACAACACGGCCGCCAGCTGTTTATCTTTGAGCTGGTGCTTTTCCACGTATTGCTTCAGGCCGGCTAATGCCAAGGCGCCAGAGGGCTCGGAGATGGCTCGCGTATCCTCAAAGATGTCTTGCACCGCGGCACAAATCGCATCACTCGATACCGTGATGCTGTCATCTAAGTATTGCTGACAAAGCCGGAAAGACTCATCGCCGATACGTTTCACGGCCACACCGTCGGCAAAGGTGCCCACTCTGTCGAGCGTCACTGGGAAGCCAGCATCTAATGCCGCACGTAGACAGGCAGAGTCTTCCGCCTCGACGCCGATGACTTTGATGTTGGGCATCAGTTGTTTGATAAGCACGGCCACGCCCGCGGCGATGCCCCCGCCTCCAACGGGCAGAAAAATATAATCGAGGTGACCATTTTGTTGCACCAGCTCTAAGCCAATGGTGCCCTGTCCAGCAATCACTTGGGGATGATCAAAAGGGGGCACAAAGGTATAACCGTGTTCGTCGGCGAGCTGCTGTGCCATGCCTTTGGCTTCATCGAAATTATTACCGTGCAGCACCACATGGCCGCCGAAGCCGCGTACCGCGTCGACCTTAATGGCTGGCGTGGTGCGCGGCATCACGATGGTCGCTTTCACCCCAAGGCGGCTACCCGATAGAGCGACGCCCTGAGCGTGGTTACCCGCCGATGCCGCAATCACACCCGCTTTTTTTTGCGCCTCAGTCAGTTGCGCCATCATGTTGTGCGCGCCGCGTAGTTTAAATGAGTGGACCGGTTGGCGATCTTCACGCTTGAGCTGTACCTGATTATTGAAACGCTCAGATAAGCGCTTCATGGTTTGAAGAGGCGAGGTCATCGCCACTTCATAAACAGGCGCGCGCAAGATATCTCTAAGGTAATCAGCACCGTCCATCGGTTGTACCCTTGAGGGTTGGGCCTGTTGCATGCTTACTCCTCCAATTTACTGCGATCGCGCACCGCACCTTTATCGGCGCTGGTGGCGAGGCTGGCATAGGCTTTTAACGCGTAAGAGACCTGGCGTTGACGGTCTTTGGGCTTCCAGCCGCGTGCGTTTACTTCGGTGCGGCGGGTGGCCAGTGTCGCTTCGTCCACTAGCAGACTGATTTCGCGAGTGGGGATATCAATACGAATACGATCGCCGTTTTCCACTAACGCAATGGTGCCGCCGTTCGCTGCCTCGGGAGAGACATGACCAATAGACAGCCCAGAGGTGCCACCAGAGAAGCGCCCATCAGTGAGCAGGGCGCAGGATTTGCCCAATCCCATCGATTTTAAGTAGGTGGTGGGATAGAGCATTTCTTGCATGCCTGGCCCCCCTTTCGGCCCTTCGTAACGGATCACCACCACATCACCGGCTTTCACTTCCCCCCCGAGGATGGCATCCACCGCGTGGTCTTGACTTTCAAACACCACGGCTGGCCCTTCGAAGGTCAGAATACTTTCATCGACCCCAGCGGTTTTGACGATACAGCCATTGAGCGCGATATTGCCTTGTAGCACGGCTAAACCACCGTCTTGGCTAAAGGCGTATTCATGGGCACGGATACAGCCTGATTGGCGATCATCATCCAGGGTGTCCCAGCGACAGCTTTGCGAGAAAGCTTGGGTGGTACGAATGCCCGCTGGCCCGGCGCGATAGAAGGCTTTAATCGCTTCATCATCGGTTTGCACGATGTCGTATTGCGCCAGTTGCTCTTTGAGGCTCATGCCCAGCACGGTTTGTTGCTCGACGTTTAGCAGGTTGGCGCGCTGAAGCTCACCGAGGATCCCCATTACCCCGCCAGCACGGTGCACATCTTCCATGTGATATTGCGGCGTCGATGGCGCCACCTTGCAAAGGTGAGGCACTTGGCGTGACATACGATCGATATCATCCATATCGAAATGGACGTCGCCTTCTTGTGCAGCCGCCAGTAGGTGTAAGACGGTATTGGTTGACCCGCCCATGGCAATATCGAGCGCCATCGCGTTTTCAAACGAGGCGCGGTTGGCGATATTGCGCGGTAGGATGCTGTCATCGTCCTGCTCATAATAGCGCTTGGCCAGCCCGACTATCCGTTTGCCGGCGTTGATGAACAGTTGCTCACGGTCTGCATGGGTGGCGAGCATCGACCCATTACCGGGTTGGCTGAGCCCCAGCGCTTCGGTGAGACAGTTCATCGAGTTGGCGGTAAACATGCCGGAGCACGACCCGCATGTCGGGCAAGCGGAACGCTCAATCTGCTCGCTTTGCTCATCGGACACATCAGGGTTGGCCCCTTGCATCATGGCATCGACCAAATCGAGTTTTAGGATCTGATCGGAGAGCTTGGTTTTCCCCGCTTCCATGGGGCCACCGGAAACAAAGATCACCGGGACATTGAGTCGCATTGAGGCCATCAACATGCCCGGGGTGATTTTGTCACAGTTAGAAATGCAGACCATGGCATCGGCACAGTGTGCATTGACCATATACTCGACCGAGTCTGCGATAATCTCACGGGAAGGCAGTGAGTACAGCATGCCGCCATGACCCATGGCGATGCCATCATCAACGGCGATGGTATTGAACTCTTTGGCGATACCGCCTGCTTGCTCGATTTCCTTGGCGACCAGCTGACCCATGTCTTTGAGATGGACATGGCCGGGGACAAACTGGGTAAATGAGTTGACCACGGCGATAATGGGTTTGCCGAAATCATCATCTTTGACGCCAGTGGCGCGCCATAATGCACGCGCCCCTGCCATGTTGCGACCGTGGGTAGTCGTTTTGGAACGATAGGTTGGCATATTACGACTCCTTTGCCTTATGCGCTCTGGTCTGGGTAAACCGGGTCAAGCCAGCCCCATTTGTCTTCGGTGGTGCCATCAAATAAGCCAAAGAAGGCTTGTTGTAGTGAGGCGGTGATCGGGCCTCGCTGGCCCTCACCGACGGTGATCTGATCAACGCTACGCACCGGCACGATTTCTGCCGCGGTGCCGGTCATAAAGACTTCATCGGCTAGATACAGTGCTTCACGTGCAATCGGCTCTTCGCAAATGGTGAGCCCTTTTTCTTTCGCTAGGGTGATGATGGAATCACGCGTGAGCCCCGGCAAAATGGCACTGGTGGCGGGTGGGGTGCTGATCACACCATTTTTAACAATAAAGAGGTTCTCACCGGCCCCTTCGGACAGGTAGCCGCGTACATCTAAGGCAATGCCCTCGGCATAGCCGTGACGACGCGCTTCCCCCCCTACTAAGAGGGATGATAAATAGTTGCCGCCGGCTTTGGCCGCGGTCGGAATCGTGTTGGGGGCCGCTCGGTTCCAGCTCGACACCATGGCATCCACCCCTTGGGCGAGCGCTTCTTCCCCTAAGTAGCTTCCCCAGCTAAACGCGGCGATGATGATATCCATTTGTGTATCAGGTGGCGGGCAGACCCCTAGGCCAACGTTGCCCACAAACCCCAGCGGGCGAATGTAGGCAGAGCGTAGTTGGTTCACGCGTAAGGTTTCACGACACGCTTCCATCAGCGCGTCGACGCTGTAGGGGATTGGAAAACGATATATTTTGGCCGAGTCTTTCAAGCGCTGCATGTGCTCGCGATGGCGAAACACCACTGGGCCGTTCGGCGTGTCGTAGCAGCGGATCCCCTCAAACACCGAGGTACCATAGTGCATGGCGTGCGTGAGTACGTGCACGGTGGCATCCTGCCAAGCGATCATTTCACCGTTAGACCAAATGTAATCAGCGGTATTTGTCGACATTCTTTTCTTCCTTTTTGGTTATGCGCGTAGGGAGTGTGGCTGGGATGAGGACATCATGACCTCAGCCACGTCCCATAGCTTAGTCAGTTGTGGTCGCAAGGTCTCGATCGCTCTTTGGCTTTCGACGGTGACGTCAAAAATTACTTGGCCGCTTTCTGAAGGCAAAGACATATTGAATTGACAAACCGTAAAGCCGCGATGACGGATCACACGCAAAACACGCTCGAGCAGTTCAGGGCTGTGGGTGGCATGAATTGAAAACTGGTGTTGCATCATAAGTCTTGCTCCATCATTTGTTGGTTTGCCGCGCCGGGTGGTACCAGCGGCCATACGTTTTCCATCTCATCAATGGCAACATGCAGCAAATACGGGCCTTGATGTGCCATCAAGGTGTTGAGCGCGTCCTCGACTTCGTCTTTGCGCTGGATACTGTGTCCAGGAATATCAAAGGCGCGCGCTAGGGTGAGAAAGTCCGGGTTATCAGACAGGTCAGTTTCACTGTAACGTTGCTCGAAAAACAGCTGTTGCCATTGACGCACCATGCCCAAGCGTTGGTTATCCAGCAGGATGATTTTCACCCCGATCCCGCGACGCTTCAGTGTGCCCAGCTCTTGGACGTTCATCATGAATGAACCATCTCCGGACACCAACACCACTTCATCCTCGGGGCGAGCCACTTTGGCCCCCATCGCGGCAGGCAAGCCAAATCCCATGGTCCCTAGTCCTGCGGAGGTCAGCAGGTTCTCGGGTTGAGAGGGGCGAACATGTTGCGCGACCCACATTTGGTGTTGACCCACATCGGTGGCAACCACTGTGCTTGCAGGCATGCTATCGGATAAGTGTTTGAGTAAGGCGGGGGCATAGATCGCCTCGCCAGGGTGGTCGTAGCGCCACGCGTGAGTGGTTTGCCATTCGGTTATTTGCGCCCGCCATGCCGGTGAGGTATCAGGGCAGGCGAGTGCAGGGAGCACTTGATTGAGTGGGGCGCAAACCGGTGCTTGTGCGCGGCGCAGTTTATTGATTTCGGCGGCATCGATATCCAGGTGCACCACATTGGCATGGGGGGCAAAGGTATCGAGCTTGCCGGTCACCCGGTCATCAAAGCGCGCGCCGATGACAATCAGCAAATCAGACGCTTGCACCGCAAGGTTGGCCGCTTTGGTGCCATGCATGCCGAGCATCCCGAGGTAATACGGATAGTTTGCTTCAACTGTGCCCAAGCCTTTCAGCGTGCTCACGACAGGTAGCTGACTGTGATCCAAGTAATCACGTAATGCCTGGGTCGCTTTACCGAGTATCACGCCACCGCCCAAGTAGACCATAGGGCGCTCACTGGTTCGAATCAGCGCATTGGCCTTTTCGAGCGCTTGGTTGTCGACAGGATCAGCGTTTGCGGTGCGAACTTGAGTTTCCGTGTGTGGGATCAGTGCTTGTTGCACATCTTTAGCGATATCGACCAATACCGGGCCAGGACGGCCTGATTGTGCTATTTCGAATGCCTGCGCTAAGGTGGTAGTAAGCTCGGCCGGATCAGTGACCAGAAAACTGTGTTTGGTGCAGGCAAGCGATAAGCCGAGGACATCAATCTCTTGAAAGGCATCCGTTCCAATTAGCGGACTGGCAACTTGGCCGGTGATCGCGACCACGGGCACCGAGTCCATCATTGCATCGGCAAGCCCGGTGACTAAGTTAGTGGCGCCCGGCCCTGATGTCGCCAGGCAGACGCCAGGGCGGCCACTGGCGCGGGCATACCCGATGGCGGCCATCGCCGCGCCTTGTTCGTGGCGACATAAAATATGTTCAACCCCACCATCATAGAGGGCATCATACACAGGCATGATGGCACCGCCTGGATACCCAAATACGGTTTCAACGCCTTGCTTATGTAAGGCTTCCACAACCCATTGTGCACCTGTCATCCTCGTCCCTCCCCGTATGAACGGGGAGGGCAGGCGGGCGAATGATCGGTCTCTGCGCTCTCCATCATTGTTGCTTCCGTTGTCGCGTGGCTATCGCCACATGAATGAAAAAAGCCCCCGAACCTGTTGGTTGCGGGGGCTTGGTTGCGATGTTGCTGCTGTATTTCGCGTACCTAAACCCCTCGCGGCATAATGACCACGATGAGGCGAATAATTAGGACGATAGCGAAGTTAAGCATTTGTCTGTCTTTTCTTGTCGTTAGCCCATTTTATGAGCTTTTTGTTAATTTGTTTTTTGTTTATGCCTGCTTGTTACAGGTCAGTCACGAACCCGATCTGTCGCCGAGTCTCGTGTTTAATTGTTGTGCATTTGTAGTGGTATCACAGACCTCACTCGCATGACAAGAAAAAAATACTCTTAATCATAAATTGGCTCGGCACTATAAGAGCCGGGTTTCATAGTGGCTAACAAGGGCAACGCGGAGAGAAAATGGCATTAGCGATAGTGCACAGTCGAGCCTGTGTGGGCGTGCAAGCACCAAATGTAACGGTAGAAGTGCATATATCCAATGGTTTACCTGGTTTTGCGCTGGTGGGGCTGCCGGAAACCACGGTGAAAGAAGCCCGAGACAGGGTGAGAAGTGCGATTGTGACCTCTAACTTTGAGTTCCCATCACGTCGGATCACCGTTAACCTTGCACCGGCTGACTTACCCAAAGAAGGTGGACGGTTTGATTTACCGATTGCACTTGGGATCTTGGTGGCGTCTGGGCAACTGCCGGAGAAGCGGCTCAACGAATTCGAGTTTTTGGGGGAGCTGGCTTTGTCTGGGCAGCTACGGCCGGTTAAAGGGGCCTTGCCCGCCGCGCTTGCCTGTCAAAAAGCGCAGCGCGCACTGGTGGTGCCAGATGATAACGCCAGCCAGGTCGCATTGGTGGACAATGAGCGCCATGTGTCCGCCCCTGATCTGATTGCGGTGGGTCAGCACCTGACAGGCCAACAAAGCCTTTGTTTGAATACAAACCAGGTTGAGGCCCCCGATCCACCGCCGACCCGGTGTTTGCGTGACATTATCGGCCAACAGCAAGGCAAGCGGGCGCTCGAAATCGCCGCGAGTGGCTCTCACAATCTCCTTTTTGTTGGCCCACCCGGCACCGGCAAAACCATGCTGGCCTCGCGTTTGTGCGATTTACTCCCGCCCATGAATGATGAAGAAGCACTGGCCTCCGCGGCGGTGACTTCTTTAACCCAGCAACCCTTGCATGAAGGAAATTGGCGTCAGCGCCCGTTTCGTAGTCCCCACCACTCAAGCTCGATGGCGGCGTTGGTCGGGGGTGGCACCGTCCCGCGCCCGGGAGAGATCTCTTTGTCGCACCATGGGGTGCTGTTTTTAGATGAAATGCCAGAGTTCGAGCGCCGGGTGCTTGATGCCCTGCGTGAGCCGCTAGAGTCGGGGGAGATTATTATCTCTCGCGCCAATGGCAAAACCCGCTTTCCCGCGCGCTTTCAGTTGATAGGCGCATTAAACCCTAGCCCCACAGGCCATCATGAAGGAGAGCTCGCGCGTTCAAACCCACAGCAAATCTTGCGCTATTTAGCCCGTTTGTCTGGGCCATTATTAGATAGGTTTGATATGTCGATTGACATCCCAGCACTGCCAAGAGGGAGCCTCTCCAATGGTGGAGACCGTGGTGAGTCAACGGAGGTGGTAAAAGCCCGAGTTGAAGCGGCGCGCACGCGGATGGTGGCGCGTCAAGGTAAGGTTAATGCGTTGCTAAGCAATCGAGAAATGGAACAACATTGCCAACTGGCTCAAACCGATGCGGCATTTTTAGAGCAAGCCTTGCATCGTTTGGGGCTGTCTGTGCGGGCGTATCATCGGATTATAAAAGTGGCGAGAACCATTGCGGATTTGGCCGATGTTGACACCATCCAGCGCTCTCACCTTGCTGAGGCGCTGGGGTATCGGGCGATGGATGGCTTATTACGCCACCTCAACGCCCAAGTCAGCTAATTACTTTTGGGTAAGCAAGAAGTTGATCAACTGAAAGTATTCTTCAGGGGTTTCCACTGTTTTCGGCGTGACATGATACTTGCCGTTCACGACCACGGCAGGGACGCCGCGCAGGCCCGCCTTTTCGAATGATTGGTCAAAACGCTTCGCCATTGAGTTGGCTGCAAAGCTGTTGTAAGCACCATCAAACTCTTGGCCATCAATGCCGTTATCAACAAACATTTGGCGCACCTCGGCCAATGATTTGGGTGGGTTTTGCGCCGCGTGAATGCGATCAAACATCACCGGAATGATAGTGTCTTGTGCGTTAAGTACCACGGCGGTTGCGTATGCACGGGTGACGACACTGCCCATATCACCGCCCATAAAGGAGACGTGATTTTTCACCACTTTGGCGTTGTCGGGCACCTGCTGCTTAAGCTGTTGAACCAATGGCTCAAATTGATAACAGTGCGGGCAGTAGAAGGAGAAAAACTCGGTGACGGTCGGTGTCTCCGTGGCTGGCGTGTCCAGCACTTGGTAGTCTTCGCCCGCCTTGAAACGGCCCGGCTTGGCATCAGCCACCTCAATGGGTGCTGCTGGCTCAGACTGGGTTTGTGAAGACTCTGCTGTTTGCGTGGTTTGTGATGACGTTTGTGTCACGCTTTCAGGCTCAGAGCAGGCGGTTAAGCCTAGGATGAGTAGGACAGGAAACAGTTTTTTTAACATGATTGAATGACTCTCCGTTATCGATTGAGCGCTTACGGGTACAGCGTAAGCGGTGGCGCTTGTAGGGTAGCAAGTTGTTCTTTAAACGCCAGTACTTGACCTTCCCAGTATTTTGCATCAGCAAACCAAGGAAATGCACGAGGAAAAGCAGGGTCTTGCCAGCGTTTTGCTAGCCACGCCATATAGTGCACCATTCTCAGACCACGCAATGGCTCGATCAGTTGCAATTGGTCGGCGGGGAATTCACGAAATTCGCGATAACCCTCCGCCAAGGTATCGAGTTGGGCAAGCTGATCGGCACGACTGCCGTTTAAAAATAGCCACAAGTCTTGAATCGCAGGGCCGTTACGCGTGTCATCAAAATCCACAAACAGCGGACCGTCGCGCCACAGAATGTTGCTGGGATGGCAGTCACCGTGCAAGCGGATAGCCGGCCAGTCTGTATGCCAGCGTGCGGCAATGGCGTCGATCAAGTGGTCAAGATCAGAGAAAAAGGTCGCCTGAATGCCTTCTGGGATAAGACTTGCCTCATTTAATACCTGACGAGGCTGATAAAGATGACTGTCGAGATCGAACTTTGCCCGTTCCTGGAAGGGGGTCGCCGCGCCCACTTGGTGTAGGCGGCCAAGGTAACGGCCGACCGCCTCAAGTTGATCCCAATTATCCACTTCAAAACCCCGGCCGCCGACACTGGGAAACAACGCAAAACGAAACCCCTCGGCGGTAAACAGGCTTGTTCCCTCGCGGTAGATAGGCGCCACCACGGGAATATCGGCTTGGGCGAGCTCATGGCAGAACGCGTGCTCTTCAAGAATTTGCGCGTTAGACCAGCGCCCGGGCCGGTAAAACTTCACCACATAGCGCTGGCCATCATCAGCGACAAATTGGGCAACACGGTTTTCATAGCTGTTCAGCGCAAGCAAGCCTGATTGGGGATAGATCCCCACTGACTCAATCGCATTTAACTGAACATCTGGCGTTAGTGTATGAAAATCAAAGCCATGGTCAGTCATGAGTATTCCGTCTGTGTGGCAAAACGCCATAGTAACAAATAAAAAGAGCGCTGCCTGCGCCCTTTTCGTCTGCATACGGTGTGGCGATTAAAGGTCAGTGATAAACCGACTCTCCGCCGTGACCACTTTTTGCTCCTCACCCGATTCGCGTTCCATCACAAAAGTGATATCAGCGATACGCTGTTCCATCTCATAGGTATCAACCGCGAGGCTGATGGGTAATGAGAACACTTCTCCGGCTTGGACATTGACCGTCTGCGGGCCATGCCATTCCACATCGTTTAGCCCATTCACTGACAGCTGATAGATCTCATCCGATTGGGTTTTATTGAGGATTTTTAAGGTATAGGTGTTTTCGACTAATCCTTGGTTGTTGATGCGATAAAGCTGGTTACGGTCACGAATCACATCCAGCTCCATGGGCATCACTGACATCGCCAAATAGATAAACATGGCAGTCACGATAGTCATGACAACCCCGTAGCCAAGGAGCTTAGGTCGCATCACGGCCGTTTTCTTGCCTTCTAGTTTGTGCTCGGTGGTGTAGCTAATCAGTCCACGCTCATAGCCCATGCGATCCATGGTTTCATCGCAGGCATCGATACAGGCACCACAGTTGATACATTCGTATTGCAAGCCATCACGAATATCGATGCCTGTTGGGCAGACTTGCACACATAAATTACAGTCAATGCAGTCACCGAGCCCCAACTCTTTCGGATCTTTTTTACGAGGACGTGGGCCGCGTTTTTCACCGCGCTTGGCATCATACCCGACAATGAAGGTGTCTTTGTCGAACATGGCTGACTGGAAGCGCGCGTAAGGGCACATGTGGATACACATAATCGAGCGCATCCAGCCGGCGTTACCATAGGTACAAGCGGCAAAGAAGATCACCCAAAAACCGACCCAGAAGCTGGTATCAAAGGTGACTAAATCGATGGCTAACTCGCGCATCGGCACAAAGTAGCCGACGAAGGTCATCCCAGTCACCAAGGAGATCGCCCACCACGCTGCATGCTTAGCGGTTTTGCGCGCGGCTAGCTCAGGCGTCAGTTTTAACGAGTCTTGCTTGCGGCGTTTATTGGCCGCGCCTTCGAGTTTTTCCTCAAACCAAATAAACAAAAAGGTCCATACCGTTTGCGGGCATAAGTACCCACACCACACGCGGCCAAGAAAGGTGGTGATGAAGAAAAGGCCAAATGCCGCGAGCATCAACAAGGCAGCCAGCAAGGTAAGGTCTTGTGGCCAGAGTGTGGTGCCAAAAAAGGTAAACTTCTGATTACCGATATCGAGTAAGATGGCTTGGCGTCCTTGGTATGGGAGCCATGGAATGGCGAGGAACACCAGCATGAAAAACCAGCCCATATAGCGTCGCATACGCTGGTAATAGCCTTTTACCGCACGCACATAAATACGATTGCTCGGATTGAATCGGTCGTCAGCCCCTTTGTGAGTTTTGGGGTTGTACTCTTTTGCAGTCACGTCTTTGACGTTGATTTTTTTATCGCTCATGACATTGGCTTTCCTTGGGGTATGGGTCCATGGTGCATTGCCAGGCCCTGATTATCATTGTTGCCTGTAATTGTAGCGCAGCGAATTCCTTGAATACGCTACCAGAGTCATAGTTTGCAACATAGCCACAAACTCAATGAAATCTAGCTATAACAGACGATTAGCCAGACTGCTTTCACGACGATTGCTGAGGCGGGATCCCGCGCGCGCGCAAAATCGCGGCTTTAAAATCGCCTTCACAATCTTTGGCTAGCCCAGGAATGGGGGCATCAGTGTCTTCTAGTCGCATCTTAAGCTGATAGATCAAGGTATCGTCTGATAACGTGGTGATATCCTGACCATGACCCGCTTCATCAGCGATCTGGATGAGCACTTGCATCAGAGAACAGTCAGGGGTTTTTTGCCAAGATTGATTGAGTAGGTCGAGCAGCTCATTGATACGGTGGCATTGCATAGGGCATCCTTAGTGTGGCACGTAAAAAATGCCATTTTGCCCGACCACACTGAAGTGAAACTTAGCCAGGATCAATTTCCGCTCAGGTGGTGATTAATTAATCGGCATCACGCGATTACGGCCTAAGTTTTTAGCTTGATACAAGTGCTGATCGGCACGGTAAATCAGATCGGCACTCGACTCCGTTTTCTCTTCATCATATTCTGCGACGCCAATGGAGACGGTAATATGATCCAAGGTTCGGCCGCGACGTCGGTCTTTGATCACCATGCGATCAATCGCGGCGCGCAATGTTTCGGCGGTGCGTTTGGCGGTACTCAACTTTTTTTGTGGTACCAATAACGCAAACTCCTCGCCCCCATAGCGAAAGGCTTGTACGCCATCCCGACAGTAATCGAGGATCCGCTTAGCGACCTGCTTTAATGCGATATCACCGAGCACATGACCATAAGTATCATTGAGCTTTTTGAAGTGGTCGAGATCAATGAGTATCAAGCAAAACGGCCAGGTTTGTGGGCTATCAATGTAGGCGGTGAGCTCGCGCTCAAAGGCTGCACGGTTAAGCAAACCGGTTAAGCCATCATGAGTGGCTTGTTCTGTCATCTCTGCCAAGTTTTGCTTCAATTGCGCAATCTCTTGCTGCGCGTCATTAAGCTGGTGCTTAAAGTAGCGGGTCGACTGGGTCAGTGCTTGCGAGTCTTTGACCACGTTGCGTACCACAGCAATGGTCTCATCAATGGATAGCCCTTCGTTTTCGACCCGTGACAGCTGTTCAAAGGTGTTATCGAGCACCGAATGAAAAGCGTCAGTATCTTGGATCGTATCTGACATCGAGTGAGTCATTTCGGTCATCATCGATTCTAAGCTTTGCTTTAATGCATTGATGTCTCGACTATGTTTATCGGCCATGTGTTTTTGGTAGAGCATATCGCTTTGCAGCGGGCTGCAGGTACCGTGCTCATCCACCGTGGCATCGACATCCGCGTTAAGTTTGGCGTCGGTATTGGCGACATAGGTGTACCACAAGGCATAGTTGGTGGGCGTGGTCGGCACCTTATATTTCATCATCAAAGGCACCGCTTTTTTGAGGAAGCTGGTAGATTGCTGAAATTGATCGTCCGACATGGCGTTCCTTTCTGCGTTGTCGATACCAAGAGAGCTTTTATTAGTGTATACCCAAAGTGATTGGAACGGCAGTAGACAGCGAAAAACCGTGAGCCTGCAGGCAACAACGCCTGCAGGATAGGATTAAAGGAAGAAAGGACTGGGCTGGAACAGGCGCTCAACGTCAGGAATGTATTTTTTGTTCACCAAGAACAACACCACATGGTCGTCTTGCTGAATCACGGTTTTGTCGTGCGCAATTAGCACTTCATCGCCGCGCACCACGGCACCGATCGTGGTACCTGGTGGCAGTTTGATTTCGCCGATGGCGCGCCCGACCACTTTCGAGGTGGATGCATCCCCATGGGCGATTGCCTCGATGGCCTCGGCGGCACCGCGTCGTAGTGACGAGACATTAACAATGTCTGCGCGGCGAACATGGGTGAGCAGCGCAGATATCGTCGCCTGTTGAGGGGAGATGGCAATATCAATTACCCCGCCTTGCACCAAATCCACATAAGCGCCGCGCTGGATAAGCACCATGACTTTTTTGGCGCCAAGGCGTTTCGCCAACATCGCCGACATAATGTTGGCTTCATCTTCGTTGGTGACCGCGATAAATACATCAATCTGATCAATGTGCTCTTCACTGAGCAGCTCTTGGTCGGAGGCGTCACCACAAAAGACCGTAGTTTCTTCCAGTAACTCAGAAAGGTGCTCGGCGCGGGTCAGGTTACGTTCAATCAACTTCACACTGTATTGACGCTCCAACGCCATCGCGAGGCCTGCCCCGATATTACCACCACCAACAATCATGATGCGTTTGTAGGGCTTTTCAAGGCGCTGCAACTCACTCATCACCGAACGAATATGGTTACTCGCGGCGACGAAAAATACTTCGTCATCGGCTTCAATGATGGTGGTACCTTGCGGGCGAATCGGGCGATCACGACGGAAAATAGCGGCGACACGCGTATCCACATGCGGCATATGTTCACGCAGCGCCGACAAGGCCTTTCCGACTAAAGGACCACCGTAATACGCTTTAACCGCAACCAGACCGACCTTTTTGTCAGCAAAACTGACCACCTGTAAGGCACCTGGATATTCAATCAGACGACGAATATAACGAGTCACCAACTCTTCAGGGGCGATAAGGTGGTCAACCGGACACGCATCACTGTTAAACAGTTGCTCTTTCACCGCTAAGTATTCAGGGCTGCGGATCCGGGCAACACGGTTGGGGGTATTAAATCGGGTATACGCGACCTGGCAGGCGATCATATTGGTCTCGTCTGAGTTGGTCACCGCGACCAGCATATCCGCATCTTGAGCCCCCGCCTCTTGCAGCGTGGTCGGATGGCTGGCAAACCCTTGCACCACACGTAAGTCATATTTGTCTTGCAGCTCACGCAGTCGTTCCGGGGCGCGGTCAACAATGGTGATATCGTTGTTTTCCCCCACTAGGTTTTCTGCCAAGGTGCCGCCGACTTGGCCTGCACCCAAGATGATGATTTTCATGCTACTGTCACTCCCTGCCTAGTCGCATAAAGGCTTTTCTAGGCATGCGTAATAGAAACCGTCCATGTCGTCTTCGCCTGGTAAAATCTGGCGACCAGGCTGCGTTTGCGTGCCGGTGCGTAGTATCGCGGAAGGCTCACGGGCTAAAAAGGCACGGATTTGCTCGCTGTTTTCATCCGGTAACACTGAGCAAGTGGCGTAAACCAGCGTACCGCCTGGTGCTAATTGCTGCCACATTGCGTCTAAAATCTCTGCCTGTAACGTGACCAAGGCGTGAATATCACTGTCACGACGCAGCCACTTTATGTCGGGATGACGTCGGATCACGCCGGTGGCAGAGCAAGGGGCATCCAGCAAAATACGATCAAATGTCGGCCCTTGATGCCAAGCGCTCGGCTCGCGGGCATCCGCGTGTTTCACTTCAGCATTAAGGCCCAACCGCGACAGGTTCTCTTTGATCCGCGACAAGCGGTTTTCATCGGCATCAATGGCCGTCACTATGGCATCAGGTTGATGCTCAAGAATATGACAGGTTTTCCCGCCTGGCGCGGCACAGCAGTCGAGAATATGTTCTGCAGACGCGGGTTGGAGATAATCGACAGCCAGCTGCGCGGCGGCATCTTGTACCGACACCCAGCCTTGGTCAAAGCCGGGTAGGCGAGACACATCACACGGCGCGTCGAGCTTCAGCGCATCCATCGCATCTGGGTGAGCACTGGCACCAATACCGGCTTGTTGCAGCTCTGAGTGGTAGCTTTCTCGTGAATGGTACTGGCGATTGACACGCAGCCACATCGGCGCCTTTTGATGATTTGCCGCCACAATGTCTTGCCAATTGGAGGGGTAGGCGGCCTGAAGGCGTTTGAGTAACCAGCTGGGGTGACAATAAAGCCCGGCCTCGTGTGCTTGACTCGCTTGGTCTAGCGCCGCTTGATCGCGTTGATAATTGCGCAAAATGGCGTTAATCAATCCACGTAATTGTGGGCGCTTCAATGGCTTGGTGGCGTTGACAGTTTCAGCCACCGCTGCATGGGCAGGGATCCGCATGTAGCTAATCTGATACAGCCCGACCAGTAGCAAGTGATGGAAAACACGTTGCTTGCCTTTCAGTGGCTTGTCCATCAGGGCTTGCACGATATACTCTAAGCGCGGCAGCCAGCGTAACGTGCCGTAACACATCTCTTGCAACAAGGCGGCGTCGCGTGGCGCGATCTGCTGTTGAGCAAGAGGAAGCTGCTGTGACAGTGATTGGCCCTGATCGACCACGTGATACAGAACGCGGGCAGCCGCGGCTCTTACATTCATATGTTTACCTATGCAAAGGTCAAATTGGCATCAAACGATGATGTTAGCCAGATAAAAAAAGGCCAGCGTACTGGCCTTATCGTCATGCAGGGCACGATTAACCTACAGTTGGGTACCCGTTTCAAACCATTCACGGCGAGCATTCAGCAGCTCATGTGCTTGCATGGCTTTTTTGCCTGGTGGCTGAAGTTGGGTCAGCTGGATCACGCCTTTTCCGGTCGCGACCTGAATGCCGTGTTTGTCAGTGTTGATCACTGTGCCTGGTGCCGCGTCCACGTCGATATCTAGTGCGTTAGCGTCCCATACCTTGATGTTTTGCTCTCCTAAGGTGAAGTAGCTGATCGGACGTGGGTTAAATGCGCGCACACAACGTTCGATAAAGGCGGCATCTCGCTGCCAATCGATTTGCGCTTCTTGCTTACTCAGCTTTTCAGCGTAGTTGGCTTTGGCATCGTTTTGTGGCTCGGCAAGAATAATGCCGTTAGCCATGTCATTAAGGCAGTCGATCAATGCCTGCGGCCCCAGCTCTGCAAGTCGCTGATACAGGCTGCCACTGGTCTCTTTCTCATCAATGGGTAAGGTGGCAATTTTGAGCATGTCGCCGGTATCGAGCCCCTCATCCATCTGCATGATGGTGACGCCGGTCTCATTGTCGCCGGCCCATACGGCTCGCTCGATAGGGGCCGCGCCACGCCAGCGAGGCAGGATGGAGCCATGGACATTCACACAGCCTAATCGAGGTGTATCCAAGACCGCTTTGGGGAGAATAAGCCCGTAAGCGACAACCACCATCACATCAGCATTCAAGGCAGCCAGCTCGGCTTGCGCTTGTTCATCACGCAAGGTGCGGGGTTGGTAGACGGGTAAGTCATGCTCAAGGGCGAGCTGTTTCACCGGGCTGGCGGTAAGCTTTTTTCCTCGGCCAGCGGGTTTATCTTCACGGCTATAAGCCGCAATCACCTCATGCTCACTGTCGAGCAGGGCTTGCAAATGGCGCGCGGCAAAATCCGGCGTGCCCGCAAATACTATACGCAGCGGTGTGCTCAAAGTGACCTCAACTTGCTTTTTGGTTAGCGCGTTTGATTTTTTCCATCTTCTGCTTGATGCGTTGTCGCTTCAGTGGCGAAAGATAATCAACAAAAAGCTTACCTTCTAGATGGTCAAGCTCATGCTGAACACAAATCGCGAGTAGGTCGTCGGCATCAAACTGAATAGGGTTACCATCGCGATCCAGCGCTTTTACTGTCACTTCGGCCGCACGAGGGACCAATGCACGTGCGCTGGGCACAGATAAGCACCCTTCTTCAATACCATCTTCACCACGCTTTTCGATGATTTCGGGGTTGATAAGCACCATGGGTTGATCACGGGTGTCAGACACATCAATCACCACCATGCGTTGGTGAAAATCTACTTGCGTGGCCGCGAGACCAATACCGTCTTGGGCGTACATGGTTTCAACCATGTCATCAGCCATTTTTTGGATCTCAGGCGTGACAGCATCCACTGGCTTAGCCACGGTGCGAAGGCGCTCATCTGGGAATGTTAATACGTTCAGTAAAGCCATAACGTCTCATAAAAATTGAACTGTGCCGAAAGCGGCACGGGGTAATTGGGTTAATTCTAGACATTTTACCAGCCAATTGACAGCATCAGCATCATTCGTCGGGTGAGGAAGACATTGATGACAAGAAAGCTATTCAATCTGGCCGCTGCTGGGTTATTGGTTGTCGCGCTACCAATACTGGCAGCCGGTCCTGCCGAGAGTCAGCGTTATGTGGTTGAGCGGGGAGATACCTTGTGGGACATCGCCGCCACCTTTTTTGATAACCCTTGGCAGTGGCCCAAGGTATGGTACGCGAATCCGGCTATAAACGATCCCAACCTAATTTACCCCGGTGATGTGCTGACGCTCACATGGCAAGCAGGACAACCTACCGTCAGCTATCAGCCCCAAGAGGCGATCGCGCCGCACGGAAAGGTGTCCGATACACCGGCACTCACCAGCGTTGATTCGAGGCTGCTTCCCTATTTACGACAGGACATGTTGGTCGAAAAAGCGCGCTTGGTCGCCTTGCCTCGCGTGCTTGGCTCGACCGATGGACGTCAATATCTTTCCCTACACGATACCCTATATGTGGATGCCGCGCTGAATGCTAAAGACTGGCAGGTTTTTCGGGTTGAGAAAACTTTCTCGCGCACCGAGAAGTCAGGCGCTGGCGCTGAATCTACCGCTATGGTGAGCTTAAAACATGTGGCTGATGGGCGTATCCGTGCGCAAAGCCAAGGGCGCAGTGTGCTGACACTCACAAGCGTGGTGCAGGAAGTGCGCCCCAATGATGTCTTGTTACCTTTGCCTGAGAAAACGTCTCCTCGGTTTTGGCCCCAAGCGGCGCAAATCGACGCCACGTTATTAGGGCACCTTTATGGCAGTGAGTATGTGGCGAATGGCCAGCTTGTGGTGCTCGATAAAGGCGCCAAAGATGGCGTAACCGCCGGGCAAATGTTTACTGTCACTGAAGCTGGCGCCAACGTGTTAAATGGCCCCGGTGAATATCGCTATCAAAACGCGAACGAAAGCACGACACAGGCCATCACACCCATGCCTGATGTGACAGTGGGACAAACCATGGTGGTTCGGGCCTATCCCTGGGTTAGTTTGGCGGTGATCACCCAAGCGCGTCAGCCTATCAAAGCCGGCATGCATGCGGTGCCGCCTTCTCCTCAACCGGCCTATGGACGATAAATCGCTGCGAGGATGGTTGACGCTGACCCAAGTGCCGCGGTTGCGCGTCTCGCAACGGCGCGCGCTGTTGGCCAAAGTGCCCATCGATGCGTTATGTGACCAAACGCATTATGAGCTTGCCGCGGTTGGCTTAACCGCTGAGCAATGTCAGGCGATCACCCACCCCAACCATGCCATGATTGAACGCAGCCTTAAGTGGGCGAGGCAAGATAATTGCCACCTTATTGGCTTTGATCATCCTGCCTACCCGGCACTACTCAGAGAAATCTCACGGCCACCTTTGGTCTTGTATGTGCAAGGGGATCTCTCTTGCTTGGCGATGCCCCAGTTGGCGATGGTGGGCAGCCGTCACGCGACCCCACAAGGTTTAGAGACAGCGTATCAATTTGCTAAACAACTGGTTGAGCATGGTGTTGCGATTACCAGTGGGCTTGCGCTTGGCATTGATGGCCGGGCACACAAAGGCGCACTTGAAGGCGGCGGTAAGACTTTGGCGGTGTTGGGAAGCGGACTTGCCAATGTGTATCCCGCGCGACATCGCGCATTGGCCAAGCGAATTGAAGCGCAAGGGGCTCTGGTTTCCGAGTTTTGGCCAGACGCGCCGCCAAGGGCCGAACACTTTCCGCGCCGCAATCGACTGATCAGTGGGTTGTCGGCGGGTGTATTGGTGGTAGAGGCCGCACCGCAAAGTGGGTCACTGATCACGGCGCGTTATGCGCTAGAGCAAAACCGGAGTGTGTTTGCGATTCCCGGTCCCATTGACCAAGTCCAATCGCGCGGTTGCCACCAATTGATAAAACAAGGTGCGGTGTTAGTTGACTGTGTTGATGATATTATAAGTGATGTGGATAGCTTGGTGCAGTTTGCTGTGAGTCAGCAACATGAATTATTTAGTGATGCACCCAAGTTAGATACGCACGAAGGATTGCCATTTTCTGCGCTGTTGGCTAACGTAGGGACTAACGCGACGTGTGTCGACGTACTGGCTGAGCGCTGCAACCAACCGGTTCACGAAATCATGATGCAGTTGTTAGACTTAGAACTCCAGGGGCTTGTAGCAGCAGTACCCGGTGGCTATGTCAGAACGAGGAGGGGCTAGCCATGATGGACATTCTTATGTACCTGTTCGAAACCTACATCCATAGCGATGTGGAAGTGATGATCGATCAGGACGAATTAGCAGATGAATTGTCCCGCGCGGGTTTTCATCAAGACGATATATATAAAGCCCTGAACTGGCTTGAAAAGCTGGCACAGTTGCAATATGCGGATAAACAGCCTTACCTATCAGGCAGTGCCCAAAGCTCGATTCGAATCTATACCGAGCAAGAAACACGCTTTATCGACCAAGAAAGCCGAGGCTTCCTCTTATTCTTAGAGCAGGCTGGGGTGCTGTCACCGGAAACGCGTGAAATGGTGATCGATCGGGTGATGGAACTCGAGACCCAAGAATTTGGTCTTGATGACCTAAAATGGGTGATTTTGATGGTGCTGTTTAACGTGCCCGGTAACGAGCGTGCGTATACACAGATGGAAGACATGCTGTACGACGCACAAGAGGGATACGTGCACTAGCGCTTCTCAACAACAGTGAAAGGTGTGAATGAGTAAAGAAAACACCCCGAACACCCAGGAGCGCTGCCCGGAATGTGGCAGCGCTCTTGCATTTAAATCGGGCAAACGAGGCCCGTTTTTGGCCTGTACGGCCTACCCAGACTGCCACTATACCAAGGCGTTACATCATGGCGATGGCCATGTAGTGAAAGCGCTTGGCGTGGCTTGCCCGGCGTGTCATCAGGGAGAATTGGTGTTACGTCAAGGTCGATTCGGTATGTTTATTGGCTGCGATCAGTTCCCACAATGTACGCATATCGAAAAACCGGACGAACCCGATCATACCACCCTAACCTGCCCTGCCTGCCACAAAGGTGAGCTGGTGGAGCGTACCTCGCGTTACGGTAAGCGTTTTTTTGCCTGTGACCAGTACCCTAAGTGCCATTTTGCAGTAAACGCACAACCGATAGCTGGCACCTGCGAACAATGTGGCTTTGCGCTGCTGGTGGAGCGTAAGAAAGGCGGCAAGACGGTGCATCAATGTGCCGATAAGCCCTGCAGCGCGATTCAAGGTGAATCGGCTGCAGAATCGGAGAGTGAGGATTAGTCGGTTTGCGCGGCAAGAGCCAGTGCAGCCGATTTTAAACCGTGAAAAGCATTGTCGGGGAGGTAGCTGGCGAGGCTGGCTAATTTGGTGGCAAGCTCTGCGTTCGATGTGGCCGTGACATTAATATGACCCACTTTGCGCCCCGGACGAGGCGTTTTGTTATACCAATGCACATGGGCATCACGATAGGTCGCAAGCGGAACACTGCCTTGGCCTAAGACATTAATCATCGCCGTTGGCTGGATTAACTCGGTCGGGCCGAGGGGTAAGCCGCTGACGGCGCGCAGGTGGTTTTCAAACTGGCAACATGCGCTGCCTTGCTGTGTCCAGTGACCGGAGTTGTGCACCCGAGGTGCTATCTCGTTCACCAGCAAGCTGCCGTCCACATCAAAGAATTCCACTGCGAGCACACCCACATAGTTCAGCGCGCTAGCAATCTTTTCCAACATGTCCGCTGCCTGTGTTTGCAAGGCATCCTCATCCGGGCGCACCACAGACAGGGTCAATATCCCATCATGGTGGTGGTTTTGGGTCAGGCTATAGCTGGCAAATTCACCATTCGCGCCACGCACACCAATCAGTGACACTTCTCGGTCAAAAGGGATCATAGCCTCGGCAATGATGGCTTGCCCATCGCGCTGTCCGGGCGCGGTGAGAAAGGCGTCGAGCTCGGCCCATAATGCGTGAAGATCATCGCCGTCACGATAGCGCCATTGTCCTTTGCCGTCATAACCATCCAAGGTACTTTTGAGGACCAAGGGCGCGCCCAGTGCGTCGACTGCCTTTTCTAAATCCGCCTGTGTATACACCACACGGTACGGCGCATTGGCGACGCCTGCTTGCATCAGTAGGGCTTTCTCAATTTGGCGATCGCCACCGGTTAGAATTGCCTGGGCGCTGGGGCGTAATTTCCCGCTTTGCTCACAGTGATGCAAGATATCGGCGGGGATATGCTCAAATTCCGCGGTGATAATATCTGCGCCGGCGATGGCCGTATTGAGGCCGTGCCCCAGTGGTTGCAGCGTCAGTGGGTGAATAATGTCGCCACTACGCACATCATAGGCGCTGACGATAAGATTGAGCGGCGCGCCGGCCAAGGCCATCATCCGGGCCAGTTGTCCCGCGCCTAACACCAGAATATTCATGGTTTTACCCTTGTGGGTTGGGTTGAGCGAGAACAGCCTCAGTTTGCACTTGGCGAAACGCATCCACTTTTGTCATCAAATCAGGGTCGGCCGTGGCGAGAATTTGTGCTGCAAGGAGGCCTGCATTCGCGGCGCCTGCGTCACCAATGGCGAGCGTACCCACTGCCACGCCTTTAGGCATTTGAGCAATAGAAAGCAATGAGTCCATGCCCTTTAACGCTTTTGACTGGACCGGTACGCCGAGTACCGGCAGGCTGGTGTGTGCGGCGGTCATCCCAGGTAGATGGGCGGCACCCCCGGCACCGGCAATAATCACTTTAATCCCGCGCTCGGCCGCTTGTTGGGCGTAGTCGGCAAGTAACTGTGGTGTGCGATGGGCGGAGACAATACGGGTTTCGTAAGGGATGGCAAAGTGATCCAACATAGCCGCTGCATGTGTCATGGTAGGCCAATCGGATTGCGAGCCCATGATGATACCGACAGTCATAATACGTCCTTCTTGATGACAAGCGTGAATAGGTTAAGCTGAGCGTGGCGCGAATTATACCCAGATTTCATCGCAAGGAAAACGTTTGCGTCAGCGGTGGGGGATGAAATTCCGTCAAGATCCCAGTGCGTGGATCAGGTAAAGTACGCATATAGTCTCAGTAACAAAGGATGTGAGCGTGGCACACGGTCAGTCGACAATTGATAAGCAAGCCGTGAAGGCTTTTTTCCTCCAGCTTCAAGATGATATTTGCCAACAGCTTGCGCAAGAAGATGGTCAAGCGCATTTTATTGAAGATGCGTGGGAGCGTGAGAAAGGAGGTGGTGGCCGCAGTCGCGTCCTGCGTCAGGGCCACGTATTTGAGCAAGCGGGAGTGAACTTCTCGCACGTATTTGGCGATCAAATGCCTGCCTCGGCGACCGCGCACCGCCCAGAGCTTGCCGGTCGCTGTTTTGAGGCCATGGGGGTGTCGTTAGTGATCCATCCTCACAACCCTTACGTGCCGACCTCACACGCGAATGTGCGGTTTTTCATTGCCGAAAAAGAAGGCGCTGATCCTGTGTGGTGGTTTGGCGGCGGCTTTGACCTTACGCCTTTCTATCCGTTCGAAGAAGACTGCCAGCACTGGCATGAGACCGCCAAAGCTTTGTGCGCGCCCTTTGGTGATAGCGTGTACGCTGATCACAAAGCATGGTGCGATCGCTATTTTTATCTGCCCCATCGTGATGAAACCCGTGGCGTCGGCGGGCTTTTCTTTGATGATTTGAACCAATGGCCATTCGAGCAGTGCTTTGCCTATACCCAAGCGGTTGGAAAAGGTTTTATCGATGCTTACCTGCCGATTGTACAGCGCCGCAAGGCAACGCCCTATGGTGAGCGTGAACGCGATTTCCAGCTTTACCGCCGCGGACGCTATGTCGAATTTAACTTGGTGTATGACAGAGGCACGCTATTTGGCTTACAAAGTGGCGGGCGCACCGAGTCTATCCTGATGTCGATGCCGCCGATGGCGCGCTGGGAATATAATTGGTCACCCGATGAAGACGCGCCGGAAGCGAGACTCTATCGCGACTATCTTAAACCGAGGGAGTGGTAACAGATGACCGATCGTTATTGCGTGGTCGGCCATCCGATTGGCCACAGTAAGTCGCCGCAGATCCACGCCGCATTTGCGACACAAACTCAACAAGACATCGACTATCAAGCCATTGAGGCGCCGCTTGAAGGCTTTGTGACCACCATGCAGGCGTTTTTTGCGCAAGGAGGGTGTGGCGCCAATGTGACCGTGCCTTTTAAACAGCAAGCGTATGATTGGGCCGATACACTGACAGAGCGTGCCCGCCGCGCCGGTGCCGTGAATACACTGGTTAAGCAAAGCGATGGTTCCCTACTGGGTGATAATACGGATGGGGCCGGCTTGGTGACTGACTTACACTATCACCATGTGGCACTGCGCGATAAGCGTATTATGGTTGTGGGAGCGGGCGGTGCAGCACGGGGTGTGTTACTTCCTTTACTGGAGCAAGCGCCAGCATCGCTGATGATGGTGAATCGCACCGAGCAAAAAGCCCAGCAACTAGCCGCTGCATTTGGTGAGGCCGGACCGATCACCCGTCATGCCGTGGATAAACCCATGGCGGCGCCCGTTGATGTGATCATTAACGCGACCTCGGCGAGCTTACATCAAAGCCATCCTCCTGTTCCTCACGGCGCAATTGGCCCAGCGACCACTGTCTATGACATGGTGTATCAAGCTGGCTGCACAACCAGCAATCAATGGGCGCAGCGCCAAGGAGCAGGGCGGTGTTTAGACGGTTTGGGTATGCTAGTGGAACAAGCGGCGGAAAGCTTTGCCCTATGGCGTGGCTGTCGGCCACAAACCGAACGTGTGCGTGAGCAGTTAAGAGAGGCACTCAATCAATGAACCAATCCCTTATTCTGGCTGCGGACGAAGCGCAGGTCGATACGGCAAAGGCCCGTGTTTGTTTTTACGGCCAACTTAATGGTGCATTGTTACCATGCGCTGTCCGCTTTACCACCTTATCTGCGCTCGCCGGCTGTGCGGTAGACTCGGATAATGCGCAGGTGATTGTCGAACAGGTTTGGTTTGATATTGAAGAGCAAATGGAAGCGGCCATCGAATCAGAAGCGTTTGAACCCGATGGCAGCTTGGTGATCTAGCGCTCGCAGCGGTAGATGTCTTTGGTGTCGACATAGTTTTGCGCTGAGCGTGCAAAATAAGCACGCTCTTTGTCGGTAAGGGGGCGAACCTGTTTGACCGGTGAGCCAACATACAGGTAGCCGCTCTCTAAGCGTTTTCCGGGCGGGACTAAACTGCCAGCGCCAATCAGCACTTCATCTTCAATCACAGCGTCATCGAGAATAATCGTCCCCATTCCCACGAGGACTCGGTTGCCAATCCGGCAGCCGTGTAACATGACCTTGTGGCCGATTGTCACTTCTTCGCCAATGATCAGCGGGTAACCTTGTGGGTTTTCGGCATTTTTATGGGTGACATGAAGGACTGAGCCATCTTGTACATTGGTCCGTGCGCCAATCTGGATATGGTTCACGTCACCACGTGCCGCAACCAACGGCCAAATACTCACATCATCGCCTAGCGTGATATCGCCAGCTAAGACACTGGATTCATCAATATAGACGCGTTCGCCAAGCTGAGGCTTCATGCCTTTATAGGCGCGCAGCTGTTTTACCATCACAAATCCCTCTTTTCTCTCTTAACAGTGCTAAATAGCGGCGAGTTTGATACCATTTTTACACCCTAGCGAGAAAAAAAACAGCGAGTGACAGTTTTTTTCTAAAAAACACCTAAAAAGGACTTGCCAACCTGATCAGCTTCTCTATAATGCGCCTCCATCGACACGGCACGCAGGGCAAGCGTTCAGCGAGCATATCGAGGAAAAAATCAAATAAAAATAAACGCTTGACGTGAGTTTTTAAAAGATTAAGATAGCCGTCCACTTAACGCTAAGCGTTAGGGAGGTCAAAAAGAGGTTTTGTTTCACCCGGTTGGGTTGAAAATAAAAGATAAAATTTCTTCTTGACTTTAACGGTAAGGCGCGTAAGATACGCAGCCCTGACCGAGCGAAGCGCCGCTTCGCACAGTCAACGCTCTTTAACAATTTGACCTATGCAATCTGTGTGGGCACTCGTTAAGAATAGACAAAAAGATTTATTCAATGAACTGAGTGACCAAACGACAACTTTTATAGTTGTTCGGCACAGTCAATTCGTTTGTCTCTTCGGAGATAATCAGTATTCATTGAGCAGTTTCTACGGAAACACCAAACTTAAATTGAAGAGTTTGATCATGGCTCAGATTGAACGCTGGCGGCAGGCCTAACACATGCAAGTCGAGCGGAAACGGCAGCATTGAAGCTTCGGTGGATTTGCTGGACGTCGAGCGGCGGACGGGTGAGTAACGGCTGGGAACCTGCCCTGACGAGGGGGATAACCGTTGGAAACGACGGCTAATACCGCATAATGTCTTCGGACCAAAGGTGGCCTCTACATGTAAGCTATCGCGTTGGGATGGGCCCAGTTAGGATTAGCTAGTTGGTAAGGTAATGGCTTACCAAGGCGACGATCCTTAGCTGGTTTGAGAGGATGATCAGCCACACTGGGACTGAGACACGGCCCAGACTCCTACGGGAGGCAGCAGTGGGGAATATTGCACAATGGGGGAGACCCTGATGCAGCCATGCCGCGTGTGTGAAGAAGGCCTTCGGGTTGTAAAGCACTTTCAGCAGTGAGGAAGGTGGTGTACTTAATAAGTGCATGGCTTGACGTTAGCTGCAGAAGAAGCACCGGCTAACTCCGTGCCAGCAGCCGCGGTAATACGGAGGGTGCGAGCGTTAATCGGAATTACTGGGCGTAAAGCGCATGCAGGCGGTTTGTTAAGTCAGATGTGAAAGCCCGGGGCTCAACCTCGGAACCGCATTTGAAACTGGCAGGCTAGAGTCTTGTAGAGGGGGGTAGAATTTCAGGTGTAGCGGTGAAATGCGTAGAGATCTGAAGGAATACCAGTGGCGAAGGCGGCCCCCTGGACAAAGACTGACGCTCAGATGCGAAAGCGTGGGTAGCAAACAGGATTAGATACCCTGGTAGTCCACGCCGTAAACGCTGTCTACTTGGAGGTTGAGGTTTAGACTTTGGCTTTCGGCGCTAACGCATTAAGTAGACCGCCTGGGGAGTACGGCCGCAAGGTTAAAACTCAAATGAATTGACGGGGGCCCGCACAAGCGGTGGAGCATGTGGTTTAATTCGATGCAACGCGAAGAACCTTACCTACTCTTGACATCCAGCGAATCCTTTAGAGATAGAGGCGTGCCTTCGGGAGCGCTGAGACAGGTGCTGCATGGCTGTCGTCAGCTCGTGTTGTGAAATGTTGGGTTAAGTCCCGCAACGAGCGCAACCCTTATCCTTGTTTGCCAGCACATAATGGTGGGAACTCCAGGGAGACTGCCGGTGATAAACCGGAGGAAGGTGGGGACGACGTCAAGTCATCATGGCCCTTACGAGTAGGGCTACACACGTGCTACAATGGCAGATACAGAGGGCAGCGAAGCTGCGAAGTGGAGCGAATCCCTTAAAGTCTGTCGTAGTCCGGATTGGAGTCTGCAACTCGACTCCATGAAGTCGGAATCGCTAGTAATCGTGGATCAGAATGCCACGGTGAATACGTTCCCGGGCCTTGTACACACCGCCCGTCACACCATGGGAGTGGGCTGCACCAGAAGTAGATAGCTTAACCTTCGGGAGGGCGTTTACCACGGTGTGGTTCATGACTGGGGTGAAGTCGTAACAAGGTAGCCCTAGGGGAACCTGGGGCTGGATCACCTCCTTACTGACGCTATTGTTGCGAGTGCTCACACAGATTGTATAGGTTGAAGTATTAAAGAGGATATGTTCCCAAACATATCAGCGTGTCCCATTCGTCTAGAGGCCTAGGACACCGCCCTTTCACGGCGGTAACAGGGGTTCGACTCCCCTATGGGACGCCATTGGGTTGTTAGCTCAGTTGGTAGAGCAGTTGACTTTTAATCAATTGGTCACAGGTTCGAATCCTGTACAACCCACCACACTATCGTGGGCGATTAGCTCAGTTGGGAGAGCACCTCCCTTACAAGGAGGGGGTCACTGGTTCGAGCCCGGTATCGCCCACCACGCTTTAAAGGTTTTTGCTTAAGAATCTTTAGAACGTGGTTTATTTAGCAATAAACGACATGCTCTTTAACAATCTGGAAAGCTGACAAGTCATTCTTTAAGAATGACAGTAAAGTTCTCAATCAGTGACATGTAATGTCACTCACACAATCAAGTGTGCTTGGGCTTTGTCTTAGTCATAAGCAAAGTCTCTATTTTGAGTCCGGCAAAAACAAAACCTTAATTGGTTGATGATTCAACACTCAGTGGTTTTGCGACGTAGATTTCTTTTTAAGACAGTCTCGACGTAAATAAAACCTCTTGGGGTTGTATGGTTAAGTGATTAAGCGTAGACGGTGGATGCCTTGGCAGTCAGAGGCGATGAAGGACGTACTAACCTGCGAAAAGCGATGGTGAGCTGGTAAGAAGCATTTGAGCCATCGATGTCCGAATGGGGAAACCCACCTGCATAAGCAGGTATCTTAGCGTGAATCCATAGCGCTAAGAGGCGAACTCGGGGAACTGAAACATCTAAGTACCCGAAGGAAAAGAAATCAATTGAGATTCCGGCAGTAGCGGCGAGCGACCCCGGAGCAGCCCTTAAGCGGCTTAGGCGTTAGGTGAACAGGTTGGAAAACCTGGCAATAAAGGGTGATAGCCCCGTAACCGACGGCGCCTTAGGCGTGAAAACGAGTAAGACGGGACACGTGATATCTTGTCTGAATAGGGGGGGACCATCCTCCAAGGCTAAATACTCCTGACTGACCGATAGTGAACCAGTACCGTGAGGGAAAGGCGAAAAGAACCCCTGTGAGGGGAGTGAAATAGAACCTGAAACCGTCTACGTACAAGCAGTGGGAGCCTCTTTTATGGGGTGACCGCGTACCTTTTGTATAATGGGTCAGCGACTTAATGTAAGTAGCTAGGTTAACCGCATAGGGGAGCCGTAGGGAAACCGAGTCTTAACTGGGCGACAGTTGCTTGCATTAGACCCGAAACCGAGTGATCTAGCCATGGGCAGGTTGAAGGTTGAGTAACATCAACTGGAGGACCGAACTCACTAACGTTGAAAAGTTAGGAGATGACCTGTGGCTAGGGGTGAAAGGCCAATCAAACTCGGAGATAGCTGGTTCTCCCCGAAAGCTATTTAGGTAGCGCCTCGGACGAACACTACTGGGGGTAGAGCACTGTTAAGGCTAGGGGGTCATCCCGACTTACCAACCCTTTGCAAACTCCGAATACCAGTAAGTGCTATCCGGGAGACACACGGCGGGTGCTAACGTCCGTCGTGGAGAGGGAAACAACCCAGACCGCCAGCTAAGGTCCCCAAGTTATCGCTAAGTGGGAAACGATGTGGGAAGGCTCAGACAGCCAGGATGTTGGCTTAGAAGCAGCCATCATTTAAAGAAAGCGTAATAGCTCACTGGTCGAGTCGGCCTGCGCGGAAGATGTAACGGGGCTAAGCGATACACCGAAGCTGCGGCAATGTCCTTATGGATATTGGGTAGGGGAGCGTTGTGTAAGCTGTTGAAGGTGTGCTGAGAGGCATGCTGGAGGTATCACAAGTGCGAATGCTGACATGAGTAACGATAAAGGGGGTGAAAAACCTCCTCGCCGGAAGACCAAGGGTTCCTGTCCAACGTTAATCGGGGCAGGGTAAGTCGGCCCCTAAGGCGAGGCCGAAAGGCGTAGTCGATGGGAAACGGGTTAATATTCCCGTACTGCTACTTACTGCGATGGGGGGACGGAGAAGGCTAGGTGGGCCTGGCGATGGTTGTCCAGGTTCAAGTGCGTAGGCTGATTTCTTAGGCAAATCCGGGAAATCAAGGCCGAGACACGATGTCGAGCCACCAAGGTGGTGAAGTCATTGATGCCATGCTTCCGGGAAAAGCCTCTAAGCTTCAGGTAAGTAGCAACCGTACTCCAAACCGACACAGGTGGTCGGGTAGAGAATACCAAGGCGCTTGAGAGAACTCGGGTGAAGGAACTAGGCAAAATGGTACCGTAACTTCGGGAGAAGGTACGCTGCCCGCGGTGAAGTCCCTTGCGGATGGAGCTATGGGCAGTCGCAGATACCAGGTGGCTGCAACTGTTTATTAAAAACACAGCACTGTGCAAAATCGAAAGATGACGTATACGGTGTGACGCCTGCCCGGTGCCGGAAGGTTAATTGATGTGGTTATCGCAAGAGAAGCCATTGATTGAAGCCCCGGTAAACGGCGGCCGTAACTATAACGGTCCTAAGGTAGCGAAATTCCTTGTCGGGTAAGTTCCGACCTGCACGAATGGCGTAATGATGGCCACGCTGTCTCCACCCGAGACTCAGTGAAATTGAAATCGCAGTGAAGATGCTGTGTACCCGCGGCTAGACGGAAAGACCCCGTGAACCTTTACTACAGCTTGGCACTGAACATTGAGCCTACATGTGTAGGATAGGTGGGAGGCTTTGAAGCGGCGACGCCAGTTGCTGTGGAGCCATCCTTGAAATACCACCCTTGTATGTTTGATGTTCTAACTTAGCCCCGTTATCCGGGGTGAGGACAGTGCCTGGTGGGTAGTTTGACTGGGGCGGTCTCCTCCCAAAGTGTAACGGAGGAGCACGAAGGTGGGCTAATCACGGTCGGACATCGTGAGGTTAGTGCAATGGCATAAGCCCGCTTAACTGCGAGAGTGACGGCTCGAGCAGGTACGAAAGTAGGTCATAGTGATCCGGTGGTTCTGAATGGAAGGGCCATCGCTCAACGGATAAAAGGTACTCCGGGGATAACAGGCTGATACCGCCCAAGAGTTCATATCGACGGCGGTGTTTGGCACCTCGATGTCGGCTCATCACATCCTGGGGCTGAAGTCGGTCCCAAGGGTATGGCTGTTCGCCATTTAAAGTGGTACGCGAGCTGGGTTTAGAACGTCGTGAGACAGTTCGGTCCCTATCTGCCGTGGGCGTTGGATGATTGAGGGGAGCTGCTCCTAGTACGAGAGGACCGGAGTGGACGAACCGCTGGTGTTCGGGTTGTGTCGCCAGACGCATTGCCCGGTAGCTAAGTTCGGCACAGATAAGCGCTGAAAGCATCTAAGCGCGAAGCTGGCCCCGAGATGAGTCATCCCTAGAGCCTCGAGCTCTCTAAAGGGTTGTTCTAGACGAGAACGTTGATAGGCAGGGTGTGTAAGCGCTGTGAGGCGTTGAGCTAACCTGTACTAATGGCCCGTGAGGCTTAACCATACAACACCCAAGCGGTTTTGGGTTGGACTTAAAATAAAGCCAGTTGATTGTGGCGAGAACGAACAGCTTTCTAGATTCGTGTTTTTACTGAAAAGTGAAGACACACCAAATTTTGCTTGGCGACCATAGCGCTTTGGACCCACCTGACTCCATGCCGAACTCAGTAGTGAAACGAAGCAGCGCCGATGGTAGTGTGGGGTCTCCCCATGTGAGAGTAGGACATCGCCAGGCTTTGATTATAAATTGCGCCTATTGCTTGTGATTTTTGATAGCTGCGATGCTCATGTATTGGCATACACTGTGCGTCTCGCTTCAAAACTCCCTGCGCATAGCACGCAATTTAATCATCAAAGCAATGATATGTAAGACTTTGATGAGACAGAATTGGTGCGGAGTGGTAGTTCAGTTGGTTAGAATACCGGCCTGTCACGCCGGGGGTCGCGGGTTCGAGTCCCGTCCACTCCGCCACTACTTAAAAACCCTAGCTGAAAAGCTGGGGTTTTTTGCGTTTAAGCCCCAGCATCATTGTGTTGGGGCTTTTGTGTTTATCGCATGACGTCGAGTAGGGCGTTGAGTAAAGGCTCTTTAGCGCGGGAGGCTTTACAACAAAGGCCCAGTTCGAGGGGTTGCACAATTTCTTGGCGTAATCGCTCAACCTTGTCTTTTACTGGGCTGTTATCAATCACTACATCTGGCGCGACACCAATACCACAGCCCAATGCCACCATACTAACAATCGCCTCGTGGCCTGCTATTTGCGCATAGACGTTTGGCTCGATCCCTTTACTGACCAACCACTGATCAGCGAGTTCGCGCGCTGTTCCTGCTTCGGGCAAGATTAAAGGTGTGTGCTGCCAATCAATGGCTTGCAAATCAATGCCACTACTGGCCATTGCCGGTGCGATAACCGATAAACTCACGGTATCAATCGGTTGAAACACCAAGCTGGATGACAAGCGTTTCGGTTTAGCGGCAATGGCAATGTCGGCGCTATTGTCTTGCACCTTCTCTTCTGCTTGGGCGGGATCACCGGTCAGCAGTTGTAGCTCGATGTTTGGGTATTGCTGACGAAACCGCGCGAGGAGCTCAGGTAAATGGCTATAGCTTGCAGTGACCGAACAAAAGAGCGTGAGCTTACCGCCGAGCAAAGAGGCATGTTCATTGATACTGGCTTTGGTGGTGTGCCAAAGCTGCAGAATATCGCGTGCAACGGGCAGCAGCGTTTTACCCGCCGGGGTGAGGTCGACCGCTTTATTGGTACGAATAAATAGCGGCTGCCCAATATCTTCTTCAAGACGTTGGATGATTCGGCTCAGCGCAGAAGGGCTGACGTGCATTGCCTGTGCGGCCCGGGTATAGCTTTTGGTGTCACAGAGGTGGAGAAAGCCCGTGAGTTGCTTTGCATTCATGATTTTATTGTTGCTGTAATTGCAATGTTATGTTGTGAATATATCACTTTAGGCAATATAGTGGTTAGGGTAGTATCAAAAATACGCGGTGAAAACACACCCAATCACGGATTTGAATCAATGGAGCACCCCATGGCGAACTACTTTAATACCCTGAATTTGCGTCAACAATTGGAACAATTAGGCGTATGCCGATTTATGGATCGTGACGAATTTGCCATCGAGGCCGAATTTCTCAAAGGTAAAAAAGTGGTGATTGTCGGCTGTGGTGCGCAAGGGCTCAACCAAGGCTTAAACATGCGCGACTCGGGTCTTGATGTGGCTTATGCACTGCGACAGGCTGCCATTGATGAAAAGCGCCCTTCTTATCAGAACGCGGTTGAGCATGGGTTTGAAGTGGGTAGCTACCAAGATTTGATCCCACAGGCAGACTTGGTGATTAACCTTACACCAGATAAACAGCACTCCAACGTCGTCGAAACCGTGATGCCACTGATGAAAGAGGGCGCCGCGCTCGGTTACTCACATGGTTTTAATATTGTCGAAGTCGGTCAGCGTATCCGTGAAGACATTACTGTGGTTATGGTGGCGCCTAAGTGTCCGGGTACCGAGGTGCGTGAAGAATATAAACGCGGCTTTGGTGTGCCGACGCTGATCGCTGTCCATCCAGAAAATGATCCTAAAGGTGAAGGCTTTGAGATTGCGAAAGCGTGGGCAGCTGCAACCGGTGGCCACCGTGCTGGCGTACTTGCCTCTTCATTCGTGGCAGAAGTGAAATCCGATCTGATGGGCGAACAAACCATCCTGTGTGGCATGCTGCAGGCAGGCTCGGTCGTTTGCTATGAGAAAATGATCGCAGAAGGTGTTGATCCAGGTTATGCGGGTAAATTGATTCAGTATGGCTGGGAAACCATTACTGAAGCGCTAAAGTTCGGTGGCATCACTCACATGATGGATCGCTTATCCAATCCAGCGAAAATCAAAGCCTTTGAGTTGTCGGAGTCGCTTAAAGAACTGATGCGTCCTCTATATAACAAACATATGGATGACATCATCGCTGGCCATTTCTCCGCGACCATGATGGCCGATTGGGAAAACGGCGATAAAGATCTGTTCACATGGCGTGAAGAAACCGCACAGACCGCGTTTGAAAACTATCCCGAGTCGGATGTAAGCATCAGTGAGCAGGAATTCTTTGATAACGGCATTTTGATGGTAGCTATGGTGCGTGCAGGGGTCGAGCTTGCTTTTGAAGTCATGGTGTCATCTGGCATTATCGAAGAATCAGCGTATTACGAGTCATTGCATGAATTGCCTTTGATTGCCAATACTATTGCGCGTAAGCGCTTGTACGAAATGAACGTGGTCATTTCCGATACGGCTGAGTACGGCAACTACTTATTCGCAAACGTGGCGACACCGCTGTTGCGCGAACACTTTATGCCAACAGTGGGTGCAGATGTGATTGGTAAAGGACTCGGAGAAACCTCGAACCAGGTTGACAATGCCACCTTAATCGAGGTCAATGACCGTATCCGCAACCACCCGATTGAGTATATCGGCGAGGAATTGCGCGGCTATATGACCGATATGAAGCAAATTGCGCTCGACAAATAATAACGCGGATCGTTTGAGATAACGCGGAAGAGAAGCCTGGCCTGAGGGTCAGGCTTTTTTATATCTGCGAGGGTTATTCTTGGTTATCTGTCGACTGACCCACTTTTACTTCCATGGCTTCCAGCTTGGCTTCAAGCTCGGTGAGCTTTTGACGGGTGCGCAGTAACACCTGGGTTTGTACATCAAACTCCTCACGGCTTACTACATCCAGCTTAGTCAGCTGGCCTTGGATGGCTTGGCGCACACGGCCTTCCATATCCGTGCCTAACTCTTTAACAGGCTGAGGCATGGCGTCGTGAATTTGCTTGGCCATTTGCTCAAGTTTTTTGGGGTCAAACATGGAATACTCCTTTATTAACTGTCTTTATTCTATGTAAATACGCACAGCTTGTCGAAAGGATGATAAAAGAAAAGGGCCCGAAGGCCCTTTGGGTTAGTGTGATGCGCGATAGTCTTCATCGAGCTTATCAAGTTCATCGTCTTCGACAAACACAGGCAGTGGTTTGTGCTTGCTGGCCAGATAGGTATAAATCACTGGCAGAACGAATAGCGTGAATAACGTACCGATAGCGAGACCTGCTACGATCACAATCCCGATGCTAAAGCGTTGCTCGGCGCCTGCGCCGGTGGCAAACATTAGCGGGATGAGGCCTGCAATCATCGCGGCAGTGGTCATCAAGATCGGACGCAGACGAATCTTGGCCGCTTCTTTCACTGCGTCCATTCGGCTGGCTTGATGATGCAGTTGCTGCTCTTTGGCGACCTCACAGATCAGAATACCGTGTTTAGTAATCAGACCTATCAAGGTTATTAGCCCGACTTGTGAGTAGATGTTCATGGATGACAGCCCCCATGCGAGCGCAATCAAAGCCCCACAAATCGCGAGTGGCACAGAGACCAAGATCACCAGTGGGTCGAGCAAGGATTCAAACTGAATCGCCAGTACCAGATAAATGATCGCTAAGGCGAACAAGAAGGTGGCATACAGCGCGCTGCCTTCGGTCACGTATTGGCGCGACTCACCGAGGTAATCGTGCTGATAGCCTTTAGGCAACTCTGCTGCCTTGCTCTCGAACCAATCCACTGCGGTACCCATGGTGACACCCGGCGCAGATACCGCACTGATGGTAGCAGCGTTTAGCTGATTAAAGTGCGGCAGTGAGCGAGGCTCCGCGGTGACTTCAATGTCAATCAGCGAGCCCAGCGGAATGGAATCACCATTGGCCGCACGCACGTAGTAGTTCTCGATCGATTCAGGGTTGAGGCGATACTTACGCTCCACTTGCGGGATCACTTCGTACGAGCGGCCATCAAAGTCGATACGATTGACGTAGCCATCGGCCATCATGGTGCCAATGGTGGCGCCAATATCACGCATGGTCACGCCATATGACCCAGCTTTGTCTTTATCAATGCTGATGTTCATGGTGGCCGAATCAAAGTTGAGGTTAAGCTCCGAATAAACGAAATTCGGGCTAGATTGTACCTCGGACATAATATCGGCGGTCACTTGGTAGAGACTTTCGAAATTATTCGGGGTGGTCACCACAAACTGGATCGGCAAGCCGGAGGAGGCACCGGGCAGTTCTGGCATTTCAAAGGTAGTGACCTTCATACCCGGAATGTCTTTCACTTCGTCAGCCATGCGTTTTACCACTTCGGACTGACTGGCTTCCCGCTCACTCCAAGGCACCAGTGAGGCGATACCAAAGGCTTGATTCGACTTCGGCACCCCTGAAAAGACCTGAGAAAAGGCCACCTCTGGTTGTTCGTCGAGCTTTTGGTTCACTTCCGCCATGCTGTTTTGGATGTAATCCAGGTTAGCCGTCGAGGGCGCCGTCCCCATCATTACCACCACGCCTTTATCTTCCGATGGCGCCAGCTCACTGGGGATAAAGTTAAATAGCACAGGCAAAGAAGCAAAGACGATCACCGCAAAGGACACCACCACAGGACGGCGTTGCATCACCTTACTGAGGATGCGCGCATATTTGTCGGTCATGCCATCCAAGAAGCGGTGAACGGCAAGCTCAAAGCGACTTGGCTTGGCGTTGGCTTTCAGCATGGTCGAACACATTACTGGTGAGAGTGTCAACGCCACAATTCCAGAAACAAACACTGCCCCGGCAAGGGTTAACGCAAACTCCTTAAACAGCGAGCCGGTGATCCCGCCCATCATGGCGATAGGAGCATACACCGCCGCCAATGTTAGTGTCATGGAGATAACCGGCACGGCAATTTCCCGTGTACCAATAATGGCCGCGCGGAAAGGGGACTCTCCCAGCTTGATATGGCGGTCGATGTTTTCCAATACCACGATGGCATCGTCGACCACCAAGCCGATAGCCAGCACCATCGCCAGCAGGGTCATCAAGTTGAGCGAGAAGCCAATCATTTCCATCACCAGCGCCACACCAATCAGGGACAGTGGGATGGTAATAATGGGGATAATCACCGCGCGGAATGAGCCCAAGAACAGGGTAATCACCACTAATACGATCAGCGCCGCTTCAATGATGGTTTTGATGACCTCATTGATGGACTCATTGATTGCATTGGATGAGTCATACAGCACATTCATCTCGATATTGCTTGGCATGTTGCGCTCAACTTCCGGCAACATATCCATGACGTCAGCGGCAATATTGATGGGGTTAGCCGACGGGGTGGCATTGATCGCGGCGACAACCGCTTCAGAGCCATTGGCCAGTGCACGTACCCGATCATGGCTTTTCTCGAGTGAGACCTTAGCGATGTCTCCGAGGCGTACGACGCGGCCATCTTGGGTATCCACCACCAAATTACGCAGCTCTTCGGGCGTGGACACCTGGGTGTCGGCGCTACCGTTATAGATCATAAAGGTACCAATCGCCTGACCAGTCGCTGACTGGTAGTTGTTGGCATCGAGCACGGACATCACGTCGGTGGCCGCTAATTTAAACGCCGCCATTTTCTCAGGATCGAGCCACACGCGAAGGCCATACTTCACCCCGCCGTAAAGGTCGATTTTGGAGACACCATCCACGGTAAATAGCTGAGGCTTGACCACGCGATCGAGGTAGTCAGTGATCTGACTGGAGTCGAGTTCGGGCGAGGTAAAGCCAATATACATGACAGCGGTGGTGGAACCGGTCGACATGGATACCGATGGATCTTCCGCCTCGGCAGGAAGCTGAGCACGCACCGAGTTTACCTTGGCAAGAATATCGGCCAAGGCGGCGTTAGGGTCGGTATTGAGCTTCATGTTGACCGTAATGGTCGAGGAGCCAAGTACCGACTCTGAGGTCATAAAATCAATATTATCAGCTTGGGCCACGGCTTGTTCGAGTGGCGTCGTGATGAAGCCCTGAATCAAGTCGGCACTGGCGCCATAATAGCTGGTTGTGATGGTGACCACGGTATTGGTCATCTCCGGGTATTCCCTGACTTGCATCTTAAATAAAGATTGCAGGCCGAGCAGCGCAATCAGAATACTGATTGACGCGGCTAGCACGGGGCGCCGGATAAAAATATCAGTAAAGCGCATCACATCCTCGTCTTACAATTGAGGTAATTGTTCTGGTGGTGTGAGAGCGTCGTTTTCGACGATTTTCACTTTGGAACCATTGCTTAACCGCACTTGGCCGGAGGTGACGACCTGATCGCCAGGTTGCAGACCTTCGATAACACGCGCTTGATGGCCACGACGTTCACCGACCTTGAGTACTTGCTGATAAGCGCGTTTTTCTCCTTCCTCTTCGCGGATGACGTAGACGCTTTCTCCGTACAAATTGAAGTTAATCGCGGTTTGATCAATCACGATTTGCTCTTCAATGGTCGGTAAGACGATATCGGCGCGGGCAAACATCCCTGAGCGCAACTGGCCGTCGTTGTTGGGGATATTGGCTTCCACTTTAATCAGGCCGCTCTGGCTGTTGACTGCAGGCTCAATGGCACTGATAGAGCCGATAAATTCCTTTTCAGGATACGCGTCGACAGTAATGCGTAACGGCTGGCTTAAACGGATTTTGGAAATATCCGTTTGTGGCACGGTAAAGCGCAGCTTCATCACCGAGGTGTCCTCGAGGCGAGCAATGTCCGTACCGGGTTGTAAGTATTCACCTAAGAAAACATCACGCAAACCAATCACACCATCGAAGGGAGCTTGGATATTACGACGGGCAATGGTGGCTTTCAGCGCATTGATGTCAGCTTGTAGCGAGCGATAATTGGCCTCGGCTTCATCCAGCGCTTCTTTAGAGATAGAGCCTTTAGCAAACAGGCCTTGGTAGCGTTTAAACTTGGCTTCCGCCGCTGGTAGACGCGCTTGGGTGCTGGCTAAATTGGCTTTTTCAACACTCGAGTCGAGCTCGACCAGGTTTTGTCCACGCTCAACGGTTTGGCCAGACTCAAAATTAATCACATCGACGACACCGGCAATTTGGGTGGTTAAGGTGATCCCTTGGTTAGGCTCAATAAACCCAATGGCGTCAAGCGTTGGTGTCCAAGGCTCAGCCTCAACCGTCACCGCGGTGACTGGGTGGGTGGGCTCTGGCATGTTTGCCATATACTCTGCAACTTTTTGCTGCTTGAACAGGTTAAAGCCAATCACACTGCCAAACAGCAGCAGCGCGAGGATAACCATAAAGAAAAACCATTTTTTCATCGAAGTAAGCTCCGAACGTCGTTAGTGAAGAGAAATTGCATCCCAGCAAGCGTGGATCGCATCTGCGATAGCATGACTGTCCAGGGTTATAACACCCCGAACCTGTTTGCGAGCTAAACAAAAAGCGGGTTCGAGTCCCAAGGTGATTAACACCTCATCATCGAGGGGCTTGAGCACGCCTTGTTGCTTACCTTCTTGAAAGACCAGATAAAGATCGGAGAAGGCTTCTCGCTCTTGCTGAGTATGAGACTGATCATCGCGTGGCAGGGCATCAAACTGGTCACGAGACAATAAAAGATGATCGCGTTGTAGCATCATGGTCCACGTATTGCGCCACAAGCGTTCAAACTGACGTTTGAGTGTCGGTTCATCCTTGACCCCTTGCTGGATATGGGTTGCACATTGCATCATCAGGTGCGAAGACAGTTGGCGAAGCAAGTCATCCTTATCTTTGAAATAGCGATAAATGGTCCCTGTTGCGACCTGTGCTTGTATCGCCACTTGTTGCATTGAGACTTTGTCGAGCCCAACCGTCGCGATTAATTGCTCGGTCGCGGCAAAGATTTGTGTACGTTTGTCCATGAATAATGCACCAAGCAATGAATGAACGTTCATTCATTTTAGAGCGTTTTTCGCGCAAATGACAAGCATAAAGTGTAGCAAGCAAAATGCACTTTGCTGCGGTGAGATAGACATCAGTTGGATTCGCTCTACAATGCTCACTCAGCCACTGATGAGGTGTTGTCACCATGAAACTTAACCCCGCGCAATCCGATGCCGTCCGACATATCTCTGGACCTTGCCTGGTTTTGGCCGGAGCAGGATCGGGCAAAACACGTGTCATTACCCATAAAATTGCCTATTTGGTTCAGCAATGTGGCTATAAAGCGCGCCATATCGCTGCGGTAACCTTTACCAACAAAGCGGCACGCGAGATGAAAGAACGGGTAGCACAAAGTTTAGGAAAGCAAGAGTCGCGTGGTTTGATGGTGTCGACCTTTCATACCTTGGGCCTCAATATCATTCGGCGAGAATATAAAACCTTGGGGCTCAAGGCAGGCTTTTCGCTGTTTGATGATCAAGACCAATTAGCTTTGTTAAAAGCCCTGACCGAACAAGAGTTGGATAACGATAAAGATTTGCTCCGTCAGTTAGTGCATACCATTTCCAACTGGAAAAATGCCATGTTGGGGCCGGATGAAGCACTGGCTCAGGCGCAAGGCGAGCGTGATCAACTGTTTGCCGCCTGTTACGCGCGCTACCAAAAACAAATGCGTGCGTATAACGCGCTGGATTTTGATGATCTCATTTTGATGCCAGTCGCGCTGCTTAGCCAAAACCAAGCCGTACGTGAGCGCTGGCAAGCGCGCATTCGTTATTTATTGGTCGATGAATATCAAGACACCAATACCAGTCAATATCAGTTAGTGAAGCTGCTAGTGGGTGAGCGTGCACGCTTTACCGTGGTCGGGGATGACGATCAGTCGATTTACTCGTGGCGAGGGGCTCAGCCGAAAAACCTGGTGTATCTGCAGCAAGACTTTCCGCGTTTGCATGTGGTGAAACTGGAGCAAAACTACCGCTCAACCAGCCGCATTCTGCGCGCCGCGAATATCTTGATTGCCAATAACCCTCATGTATTCGAAAAGACCTTATTTTCTGCTTTGCCTGATGGCGACATGCTCAAAGTACTGACCGCTAACAATGAAGAACATGAAGCGGAGCGCGTGGTCGGCGAGCTGATAGGTCATCGTTTTTTGGGGCGCACCCAATACAAAGACTACGCCATCCTTTATCGCGGAAACCACCAATCACGCTTGATCGAAAAAGCGCTGATGCAAAACCGCATTCCTTACAAGATCTCCGGTGGCACCTCGTTTTTCTCACGTGCAGAAATCAAGGACATCATGGCCTATCTGCGCCTGCTCACTAACCCCGACGACGACAACGCGTTCTTGCGGGTGGTTAACACACCACGACGTGAAATTGGCCCAGTGACGCTAGAAAAGCTCGGTAGTTATGCCAACCAGCGGGGAAAGAGCTTGTTTGCGGCAAGCTTTGAGCTCGGGCTCAGCCAACATTTATCAGGACGTGGTTTGGCGTCGCTACAAGCGTTTACCCGCTGGGTGGTGGAATTATCCGATCAAGCCGAGCGAGGCGATACCGTGGCGGCAGTGAGGGCGCTTTTGCGTGACATTCACTACGAAGAGTGGCTGTACGAAAGCTCTTCAAGCCCCAAAGTCGCAGAAATGCGGATGAAAAACGTCTCACAGCTTTACAGTTGGATTGTCGCCGACTTAGAAGGTGACAACCCCGATCAGGTGGAACGAACGCTAAGAGAAGTGGTTCAGCGCCTTACCCTACGTGACATGATGGAGCGGGGCGAAGACGATGATGACGCAGACCAAGTTCAGTTGATGACCTTGCATGCCTCCAAAGGGCTCGAGTTTCCTTATGTCTATCTGATTGGCATGGAAGAAGGCTTATTGCCGCATCAGTCGAGCATTGATGAAGACAACATCGATGAAGAACGGCGTTTGGCTTATGTCGGACTGACTCGCGCGCAAAAGGCGTTGACCTTTGTAGTGTGTCGAGAGCGGCGTCAATTTGGCGAAGTGATTAAGCCACAGCAGAGCCGCTTCTTAGATGAATTGCCATTTGATGATGTCGAATGGGAATCGCAAAAAAAACCGGTATCGCAAGAAGAGCGAATGGAAAAAGGGCAAGCGGCGATCGCTAATCTAAAGGCCATGCTGGATAAAAACAAATAACGCCGCAAAGGCGGCGTTATTGTCACGTTGGCAATGCGCCGCGGTATTAAAGTGCGTCGAGCATATGCTCGATGGCTGCCACTATTTCATCATCCGAACAATCCATACAGGTCCCTTTAGCCGGCATGCCATTAAAGCCGTTGATGGCATGTTTGGTGAGGGTCTCCATGCCTTTATCGACACGTGGGCCCCATGCAGCAGCATCGCCCATTTTCGGAGCACCCGCCGCCCCTGTGCCATGACAGGCGGTGCAGTAGGTATTGTAGACCTGCTCGCCGCTGCGTGGGCCACTCGGCTCTGCGGCGGCGGTTTGCGTTGGCGCTTCGCCGTCAATATACACATCACCAACCGGGGCAATGCGTTCGGCGATGGCGGCTTTTTCTTGCTCAGACACTTCTAGCGCTTGCGCAGCAGAAGCAAATAACAGGGCCGCCACAGTGGCAACCATAATTTGACCTAGACTTTTTCCCTTTGCGCTCACAATGACACTCCCACATTACTGGTGGCTTAACGCCTTTTTTATCTTATTTGCCGCCAACCTAAGGGGGTGAATCAATCAAGGGTGATTCGGTTGCGGCCTGTCAGTCTCGTCTTAACGGATTTGCCAACGTTGCTGGGTTAACTCCGTGTAAAGATTAGGTGATTATAGCGCTTTAGATTGTTACGTTAAACCGTTATAGTAGAGACCTTACTGACGTTTTCTACGCAATTTGTTGAAAAAGAGACCAGTCAGTAAAAAAATTAAAAAAAGTGCTAGACGGCTGGTGGTGATATCCGTAATATTCGTCACCGCCAACGGGGCAAGCGCCCGTAGCTCAGTTGGATAGAGTGTTGGCCTCCGAAGCCAAAGGTCACAGGTTCAAATCCTGTCGGGCGCGCCATTCCGGGGATAAAGGAAATTGGCAAAAAATCAGTGGTGGCTGTAGCTCAGTTGGTAGAGCCCTGGATTGTGATTCCAGTTGTCGCGGGTTCAAGTCCCGTCAGCCACCCCATTATTTTCGCTAACAGCGAATATGTCGGTGAATAGCGCAGTTTGGTAGCGCATCTGGTTTGGGACCAGAGGGTCGGGGGTTCGAATCCCTCTTCACCGACCACTATTACAAACCCTAGCCTAACGGCTGGGGTTTTTTTGTTTATGCCTGTTTGTTGGAGATCGAAGGTCAGGGGCCGGAAGCCGGCCCAACGGAAGCCCGGTCGCGCGGAAGGCCGCCCCATCGAATCCCTCTTCACCGACCACTATTATAAACCCTAGCCTAACGGCTGGGGTTTTTTCGTTTCACCCACCCCCCTCTGGACATTTCTCTCCCCCCTCAAATTGTCACTGCTGTTGGGCGGTTTTATATCGCTTTGCCGAGTACGTGTTGGTGAGCCTTTTCCCTACGCGGCGACCTTGAGAGAGGATAAAATGCAGAAATTAGAGATCTATCAAGATTCTGATAGATAAAAAGTCACCAATTAGCAATAAAAACCACACCTTTTGATGTGACTGCTATGCCTGTTGTTGAGTGGTTTAAAAACCTACCTTTAATTAACTAACTAATTATTTAAGTTGTTATCTGCCATTTTTTTGGAGTTTATCGCTGCCATTGTTTATGCGCTGTTAAATAACTTTGCTTTATTCTATGCGCGATTTGCTTTAAGCTTTAAAACAGGGAGCAGCGTAATACCTTATATCTTTATGATATGAAGTGTATTTTTTGTTTGACGCTTGGGTGCGTAATCGTAGCCAAGTGAATGAATATTCGAGCCGACTGTGTCATTATGGCATTTTCTGCTGTGATGTTGATTTTTTGTGAAATGTTTGCCAGATTAAATCCGCATCTCCGAGGCAAGATCCTATCACCTTGTTTTGGTCAGGAAGTCGATCGTCATCGAGGACGATATCAAGGATGAAAAATGTCACTGCTAGAAGTAAATAACCTACGAATAGAGTACCCGTCTCGCCACGGCGTTCACGCCGCTGTGACGTCATTGTCACTCACGATTGAGCGTGGTGAGATTGTTGGCGTGGTGGGTGAATCTGGAGCGGGTAAGTCAACGGTGGGTAATGCCGTGATTGATTTGCTCAGCCCGCCGGGCCGCATTGCCAGTGGCGATGTGTACCTTGATGGTAAAAAAATCTCCGGTCTTAGCCCTAATGAAATGCGCAAAGTACGCGGTGATAAAATTGGGTTTATCTTTCAAGACCCGATGACCTCCCTGAACCCGCTGTTTACGGTCGAACAACAGCTGACCGAAACCATTTTGACCAACTTGAATGTCACCCAGCAACAGGCCTATCAGCGCGCGCTTAATTTAATGGAGCAGGTGGGGATCCCGGAGCCAGAGCTGCGCATCAAACAATACCCCCATCAGTTTTCCGGCGGGATGCGTCAGCGCGTGGTGATTGCGGTTGCACTGGCCGGGGAGCCGGATTTAATCATTGCCGACGAGCCGACCACGGCATTGGATGTGTCCATTCAAGATCAGATTCTCACCCTGATCCGCGATTTATGCCAAAAGAAAAACGTGGGTTGTATGCTGGTCACCCATGATATGGGCGTGGTCGCCAACGTGACCGACCGTGTCGCGGTGATGTATCGTGGTGATTTGGTGGAGCTGGGCACCACCCAGCAAGTGTTAGGTGAGCCTCAGCACCCTTACACGCAAAGCCTTATTTCAGCGGTGCCACGCTCTGATATCAAGTTAGATCGCTTTCCGCTAGTCAATTATATCGAGGAGGCCGGTGAGACCCTTGAGCTTGATGTTAAGAATCACTGGCTGGGGCAAAGCCAAGATCAGCGTGCTTACAGTGGTCCGCTACTGCAGGTGAAAGATGTGTCCTTGCGCTTTATTACCAAGGATTCTCTCTTTGCGAGCCGCCGCGAATACGTTCAAGCCTCTGATCATGTGAGCTTTGACGTGGTTGAAGGGGAAACCTTTGGTCTTGTCGGAGAGTCAGGCTCAGGAAAATCGACCATCGCACGGGCGATCACCGGGCTTTATCCGCCCAACACGGGGCAAATCATTTTTGAAGATATCGATCTGACCGCGATTAAAAACGAACGCGCCCGACGTCCTATTCGTCGCCAAATGCAAATGGTGTTTCAAAACCCGTATTCATCCATGAACCCACGGATGAAGATTTACGACATTATCGCTGAGCCCATTCGTTTTCACCGTTTGGCCGAAAGCGAGTCTCAAATCCGCCAAATCGTCGGCGACTTGCTCGACCACGTGGGTTTAGGCCGCGGCGCAGGGATTAAATATCCGCACGAGTTCTCTGGGGGGCAACGCCAGCGTATTTCGATTGCTCGCGCATTGGCGACGCGTCCGCGTTTACTGATTTGTGATGAGCCGACATCGGCGTTGGATGTGTCGGTACAAGCGCAGATTTTGAACCTGCTTAAAGATCTGCAGGACGAGCTCAATCTCACCATGTTGTTTATCAGTCACGATCTGCCGGTGATTCGACAAATGTGTGACCGCATTGGTGTGATGCGTAAAGGTCAGCTGTTAGAAGTGGCGCCGACAGAGCAACTGTTTACTAACCCACAACACGAATATAGCCGTCAGCTTATCTCATTGATGCCAGAGTTTAAGGGAATGAGCACGGAAGGTTTGCAACCGGCATAGCACGCTATGTCGACGCGGCATTGCGCCGCACCTCATCCATGATGCAAACACAGCAGGGGGCAACCCCTACGCATAAAGGAGCTATGCAATGAAAACAATGAAGAGCAAGATTGCCGTGGCGCTTATGGCCGCCGGCCTGAGCGTAAGTGCCGCGGCAGCGGATATCACCGTCGCTTATGATGCGGATCCGGTCTCACTGGACCCTCATGAGCAGCTTTCCGGTGGTACGCTACAGCTATCACACATGGTCTTCGACCCCTTGGTCCGTTTTACCCAAGAGATGGATTTTGAGCCGCGTCTCGCCACGTCTTGGGAGCGTATCGATAATGAAACCGTGCGTTTCAACCTTCGCGAAGGCGTGACGTTCCACTCCGGTAACGCATTTACTGCTGACGATGTCGTCTGGACCTTTGACCGTTTGAAGTCATCACCGGATTTTAAAGGGATTTTCACCCCAATCGTTGACATCAAGAAAGTCGACGAGCACACGGTAGATGTGGTCACGGACGGTACCTATCCGCTGGTAGAAAACGTCATGACCTACGTATTCCCCATGGACAGCAAATTCTACAGTGGTGAGACCGAAGACGGCCGTGATAAAGCTGAGCTGAAGAAAAATGGCTCAACCTATGCATCAACACACCTATCAGGCACAGGCCCTTATGTGGTCGACGAGCGTGAACAAGGCGTGGTCGTCGAGTTTGACCGTAATGAGAATTACTGGGACAAAGACAGCGAAGGCAATGTGGATAACATCACACTGCGTCCGATCAAAGAAGATGCCACCCGTGTTGCAGCACTGCTGTCTGGTGATGTCGATATGATTGCGCCTGTTTCTCCTAACGATTATCGCCGTCTCGAACGTGCCGACGAGCTGCAACTGGTTACCATGCCAGGGACGCGCGTGATCACCTTCCAAATGAACCAGAGCGTGGTGGATGAGTTTAAAGATCCACGTGTCCGTCAAGCGGTGGCTTATGCGGTCAACAATGAAGGTATTGCGCAGAAGATCATGAAAGGGGCGGCCACGCCCGCGAGTCAGCAAAGCCCGGTTGGTTACGCAGGCTATAACGCAGATTTAGCGCCGCGTTATGACTTGGCCAAAGCGAAAAAGCTGATGGAAGAGGCCGGTTATCCTGATGGTTTCTCAGTCACCATGATTGCGCCCAACAACCGTTACGTGAACGATGAAAAAATCGCCCAAGCGGTGGGGGCAATGATGGCGAAAATTGGTATCAAGGTTGACTTGCAGACCATGCCAAAAGCGCAGTACTGGCCTGAGTTCGATAAGTGCGAAGCCGGCATGCAGATGATCGGCTGGCACCCAGATACAGAAGATTCTGCCAACTTCACTGAGTTCCTCACCATGACCCGTGACGCTGACACCGGTAAGGGCCAATACAACTGTGGTCACTACTCGAACAGCGAAGTGGACAAGCTGGTGATGGAAGCCAACTCAGAAACGGATCTGGAAAAGCGTAGTGCCATGCTGAAAAAGGTTGAGAAGATCCTGTATGACGAAGCGGCCTTCTTACCTTTGCACTGGCAAGATCCATCATGGGCAGCCAAAAATAACGTTAACATCGAGCCGATCGTTAACGGTATGAACTTCCCTTACTTCGGCGATCTAGTGGTCGAGTAATGGACTAAAACAGGGCCCCAACCACTGGGGTCCTGATTATCCAATCGCTTAGAGGCACACATGGTAACGTTTTTAGTCAAACGTCTGGTACAGGCACTGATTGTGATGTTTGTCATCAGTCTGGTGGCGTTTGCTATCCAAGACAACCTCGGCGACCCCTTGCGGGAGCTGGTGGGGCAATCAGTATCAGAAGCGGAGCGTGATGCGCTGCGTGATGAAATGGGGCTTAACGATCCCTTCTTAACCAAATATACCCGCTTTGTAGGCAAGGCCCTACAAGGGGATTTAGGCAATTCTTATTTCTTTAAGCGTCCAGTCGTGGATGTCATTTTAGATAAATTGGTGGCAACGCTAGAACTCGTGGCGGGGGCGGCACTGATCATTGTCGTGGTGTCGATACCACTCGGCGTGTACTCGGCGATTCACCCCAATAGCATGCTCACCAAGATAATCATGGGCTTTAGTATCGTGGGTATTTCGATACCTGTCTTCTTAACCGCGATCATGCTCATGTATGTTTTCTCGATTGAATTAGGTTGGTTGCCCTCCTATGGACGCGGAGAAACCGCCAATTGGCTCGGTTGGGAGTCCGGCTTTTTCACTCTGGATGGCTTAGCACACTTGGTGCTGCCTTCTGTGTCGCTGGCGTCCATCATGTTGCCTTTGTTTATCCGCTTGGTGCGCTCTGAAATGCTGGAAGCGTTAGGCACCGAGTATGTGAAATTTGCACGTGCTAAAGGGTTACCCGAAAACAAGGTCTATTATCAACACGCGTTAAAAAACACCATGCTGCCGGTTGTAACGGTTGGCGGGGTGCAAATCGGTACCATGATTGCGTATACCATTTTGACCGAGACTGTCTTCCAATGGCCCGGGACGGGCTTTTTGTTCCTTGAAGCGATTAACCGTGTCGATACGCCGTTGATTACCGCTTACGTGATTTTCGTCGGGCTGATCTTTGTGGTGACCAATACCATTGTCGATCTGCTTTATGGCTTGATTAACCCAACGGTTAACTTAACCGGCAAGGAGGCGTAAGCGATGACACAAACAAATACGACACCAAGTCGCTGGCAGCGCTTCTTAGACTCGGATTTCTTTTATCACTTCAAACGCGATAAAGTGGCGATCGCTAGCTTCACCATTTTCATGGTGTTCTTATTGCTGGCGGTCTTTGCGCCCTTAGTGTCCCCGACCAATCCCTATGATTTAATGGCGATTGATATTATGGACTCTGAGCTCCCCCCCGTTTGGATGGAGTGGAGCGATCCGCGCTTTTTGCTCGGGACCGATAACCAAGGGCGAGATATCTTATCGACCATTATTTATGGTCTGCGGATCTCTTTGACCATAGGTTTGTGTGCCGTCGGCCTACAGTTGATTCTGGGGACGGTGATTGGTCTGAGTGCCGGCTATTTTGGTGGCCGCATTGATAGCTTTTTTATGCGTATCGCCGATATCCAGCTGTCTTTCTCGACCATGATGGTCGCTATTATTGTTTCAGCGATTTTTAAGGCCAGCTTTGGCAGTGAGTTTTACAGCCAATACGCGATTTTAATGCTGGTGGTGATTATCGGGATTGCCGAGTGGCCACAGTATGCGCGGACCATTCGTGCGTCTGTCCTGGCAGAAAAGAAAAAGGAATATGTAGAAGCGGCGCGGGTAATGGGTTTCCGCTCGCCTCGGATCATGTTCCGTCATATTCTTCCCAACTGCTTATCGCCTATTTTGGTCATTTCGACCGTGCAGGTGGCTAACGCAATCATGTCGGAAGCGGCACTGTCTTTCCTGGGGCTAGGGATGCCTGTCGATCAGCCATCACTGGGGTCGTTGATCAGCATCGGTTTTAACTACATTTTCTCAGGGGCGTGGTGGATCACTGCTTTTCCTGGCATCGTGTTGGTTTTACTAGTACTGGTGATCAACTTGCTCGGCGATTGGTTGCGGGATGTCTTCAACCCCAAAATCTACAAAGGGTAAGGAAAATGGCTGCGAATGCAGCCATTTTTTTGATGGCTGTCTGACAGCTTGGTGATCAGTGGCTTGAGTCAATGTATGACTTTGCTTAAGCTGAGCAGATTAGATTATCAAGGGAGCGACTCATGGGGCGGTGGCGAGGTTTGGCTGTCAGTATGGTAGCAATGTGGGCAATCAGTGCGCCAGTGCGCGCAGAACAGAGCCCTTGCGCGATTGTTGACCGCCAGCAAGGCTGGCCAATCATTGGTGAGACATGTGATATCGGGCAAGGTCTGTGGGGCAACCAAGCCCCCGATCCCAAAAGTGCCGCGTTCTGGGTGCAATGCGGTGCGACGCAAGGCGTGCCATCGCGTCAATTCTATCAGTCCCTGCGTCAAGGCTTGCCGGACTTACCGTTTCAAGTGCAAGTGCGCGAGGGCCGAGGACGTTGCTTGATTGGTCCGTATCCTAACCTAGACGTGGCACAGTTGGTGCTGAGACGTGTGCGTCAATTTGGGCCGACCAAACAAGCGGTGTTACGCCAAACTCGTCAGCCATTGTCGCAACCAGCCGTGATCCGCTTACCGCCGCTGTCTCAAACCCAATCGTCCCCGGAGGATGAAACGTCGGCGCCGATGGAAACGGCGATTACCTTAAGCCATTTTGGTTTACCGGAGCCTGAGGCCGGAGATAAACAGTACATGGAAAAATCCATGAGCTGGTTGCGCGTTCCTTATGCGCAGGCAGCCCCTCGTTGCCAACGCGAAGGCATGATGTTGGCTTCCCAACAGGAATTAGTGGAAGTGGCAAAAGCGACGGATCAGCTCCCCATGCGCTTACCGTACTGGGTGCAAGGCGCTAAGGGGGTGGACGCCCGAAGTGGCAAAGTGGTGACACGTAATGCCGATGCGGCGCTCAATGTCCTGTGTAAAAAACGGTAGTCTTTACCCGCAATATAAAACGCCCCGCAGTGCGGGGCGTTCTTTTCCGCATTAGACGGCGAACTGAACTGACGGGCTTTTTGGCCGAAATGCTATGCCGCGGGGGGCTGTTCAGGCAGTGCTAACTTTAACGCTGTACGTGAGACATCACTCGCCGCTTTACCTTGATCAAGCTTATCTAACACATCAGCTAAATACGCATAGTCGCTGACATCCGTGCGATACTCGAGGGCGTTTTCAAAGTGACTGCGCGCATCTTGCCATTTTCCCGACTGCATAAGCAGTTGCCCAAGCGCGCTATGAAGCACAGGGTTGCGGCTATCTTGTGTGAGCAATTCTTCTAGCATCACCACCGCGGGGTAGTTATCTGGTAAGTCTAGTGTCGGGATCAGCGCAATCAAGCGATCATCGGTGCGTTTTTTCAAGGCCTCACGCAGCAGAATATAGGCTTCTGAGTCGGCATTGCGCGCCGCGAGATGTTTGACTAACCCTGCTAAGAGTGAAGGCTGGTTGCGTTTGGCTTTGGGGAGTTGGTTCCAATGCGCCAGCAGCCCTTCGGTGCCTTGTTGACTGGCGACATGGGCCATCACGCCCAGCTCGGCTCGCTCGTGCAAGGCATCAAATTGCGCATCATCAAGCAGCTGGGCCTTTTTCAACGTGGGCAGAAGGTTGAGTAGGGCAGACCAATCCTCTAGATGAATATAGGTATCTTTGAGCAGCGCCAGCATCACTGGGTTGCGAGGATGCTGACGTTTAATCGCACGCAACGAGGCTAAGGCTTCTTCGTGCTGACCACTTTGGCTATGGAGTTGCGCACGAGTCAGGGCGAGAGCCAAGCTATTGGCGTTAAGATCAGCGGCTTGCTGCAGGTATTGGTCACGCGCCTGCAGGTTTTGTCGCTGCTGTGCCGCCTCCGCGGCAGCCAATAAGTTATGCATGGGCGCATCGCTGTGAGGGCGGGCTTTGGCGAGGAGTTTTTCGGCTTTTTTCCACTCCCCTTCGCGTAACTTGATTAAGCCGGTTTGGGTTTGTTGGCGCGCTTTGCGTTGCTTACGGCCGGACAACCAGCCTGTTGCGGTACTGCTGATAGATAAAAGCTTTCTCAGTAGCCACTCAAGTGCCCATAATACTGCGATTAAAATGCCAACCAGTACCAACAAAGTCGTGACACTCATTTCCAGTGTCTGCTCGGCAGCGGAAATAAGCACATAACCTTGCTGTCCGGCTAATTGCGGGCCAACCACTAATCCGGCCGCCAGAACAAGGACGAGCAAAAGCAATCTAATCATGATTGGCCTCCTGTCAGCGGCGCAATGTCTCGGCGCAGTCGGGTATTGATTTCATCACTGACTAGCGACTGGCTTTTCAGTTTTTGCGGCAGATCGACGCCAATGGTTTGTTGGTTTAGCTCATCAAGCTGCTCGACAAAGCGGCGCGTGGCATTCGCATCTTGATTATAAAAGCGTAGTGTCCAGTCTTTTCCCATCTCTAGCGCTTGGTGATACAGGGTATCATTGCCCTCATACACGGCGCGCATCGCTTGATCGAGCTTGTTCTTGAGATTTTCTTGCAGGTAATAACTTTGGGTGGGCGATAACAAGGGCACCACGTTGCCGTCACGTTTGCGGTAGGTGATAAAGTTATCGACAAAATCGGTAACCGACGTGGTGAGGTTGCGCTTCCAGTCATTGACCGATTCAGACACCACGGGTTTTTCTACTTCTTGTGCTTCTGGGATCACGGCACTGGCAAGCGGGAGGTTTTCGACTCGCTGCTGCATGCTGGTCAAGCGCAGTACAATCCCATCTCTATCGATCCGTTTTACCGCCTTTAACGCGGTGATATCGTCAGCCATCGCTTGGCGAATCGGCATCAAGGACGGGTCGTTGAGCTGAGCAATGCGGTGATCGGCCGCTTCCATCAGGGCGGTGGCGCTTTGGGCATCCTGTTCGAGCCAAATTTTACGCCCTGCCATTCGGATCAGATAGTCGGCTTCAGCCAGTAACCAGTCATTGGGGCGTCGGCCTTTCACTTCCGCCACGGCTTTTTGCAAGCTAGATAAACTGCTGTCCTGCTGGTTCAAACGTGTTTGCGTGGTGGCTTTAAGTTGTTCTCGCGCCTGTTCTGCCGCTTGTTTTTGTTGGTTAAGATCTTGCTCAAGGCGTGAGATATGAGATTGTTGCGCGGATACGGTGTTTTGCAACACGGTGGCTTGCTGGTGGCCATGGTAAAATACCCAGCCACTGGAGCCGAGGGCCAAGGCGATGGCGATAGCGCCGAGTAGTATGCCGCCACGTCCCCCCGATGAGGTTTTGCTGGCTTTTTCTGGTGCCGGCGCATCGGTAGCGTGGGTCTTGGGTGAAGATGGCGTGGTGGCCTTGCTTTGCTTGGTGTCGGTATTTTTGTTGTCAGTCATCCGAAAGTCCCGTTTTACTTAACCTGAGCAGCGTGTTAACCAGTGCATCATTGGCCACGCTGTCAACGGTCGTAATCGTGTCAAAACCAAGCGCAGAGGCTTGATCTTGAATCCTTTTACTGGGCACCAGTATACGGCATTGGCGCAGCCAGTGCTGTCCGCTCAGTGTGATAAGTTGATCAAAGTAGGCTAATTGTTGGCCACTGGTGATAACCACTATGTCGATAGCGTCATGCGGCCAGCTTACTACTTGCGATACTAAAGGCTCAATCGCCCATTGTCGCCGATAGGTCTCGCAATAGTGAACTTGCGCGCCTTGTGCTTGTAACGTTTGCCCCATCATATCGCGTCCACTCTCCCCGCGCAGAATCACCACTTGCGTCCCTGTCACGGCACTAAAAGGGGCAAGTGCAAGCATGCCTTCGCTGTCTTCACGGGTGGGGGTCAAGATAGGCTGCCCCGAGACGGCCTGCCATTCGTTGGCGGTGCGTTGCCCAACGGCGACGTAGTGACAGTCACTGGGCCATCTTCCACTTTGGTGTTGCAAGGCTTGATGCGCAAATGCCACGGCGCGTGGGCTCACGGCGACCAAGACGCTATCGGTAGGCAGTGAGGCGAACAGGTTGGCCAGAGAGGGTAAGCCTTGCCCCGGCGCAAAACTTAACAGTGGACAGGGGATCGCGGACAGCCCTTGCTGTGCAAGCTGATCGACTAACTGACTGCAGTCTGGCTCGGGGCGAACAACAACAATGGTCATGCGTCGTCTTGGTAAAGCTTATCCAGTATTTGCCGCGCGCCTTGGGCGAGAAGTTGCTCGGCTAAATCGGTGCCGAGCTGTTCGCCTTTTTCAAGCGGGCCCGTGACTTCGGCGCGCAAAATGGTCGAACCGTCTGGCTCTCCGACTAGCGCACGTAGCCAAATTTTATCGCCTTGAATTTCTGAATAGCTGCCGATGGGCACCTGACAGCCGCCTTCGAGACGGTTATTCATTGCGCGTTCACACAATACGCGTTGGGTGGTGCTGGCATCAGACAGTGGCGCGAGTAAGGTGCGAATGCGTTCATCATCCAATCGGCACTCAATTCCCACGGCACCTTGGCCGACGGCGGGTAAGATCACTTCAGGGGGAATTTCGCTGCGAATGCGTTCATTCAAGCCTAATCGTTTTAAGCCGGCGGCCGCGAGGACGATCGCGTCGTATTGGCCGTCATCGAGTTTACCGAGGCGTGTCCCCACGTTGCCTCGTAGAGTATTAATCACCAGGTCAGGTCGACGCTCGCGTAATTGACATTCACGGCGCAGGCTAGAAGTACCCACCACGGCGCCTTCAGGTAAGTCGTCAATACTGTCGTAATGATTGGAGACAAACGCATCACGGGGGTCGCCACGTTCGCAGATGGTGACCAGCCCTAATCCTTCAGGGAACTCAACCGGGACATCCTTCATTGAGTGCACGGCGATGTCGGCGCGACCGTCGAGCATGGCTTGTTCAAGCTCTTTAATAAACAAGCCTTTACCACCGATTTTTGCCAGAGGCGTGTCCAGAATCACGTCACCTTTCGTCACCATTGGCACCAGTTCAACCGTTAGCCCCGGGTGAGAGCGCTCTAATGCGTCTTTAACAAATTCAGCTTGCCAGAGAGCCAAAGGGCTTTTGCGCGTGGCAATGCGTACAGGCGTTGAGTACATGGTTTATTTTCCTTCTTGGTTCATAACGTCCATCGTAACATTGGCGCTGGGCGACTCGTAATCTCTGCCATGCGGTTTGACGATTTATGACGGCGTTATGGTCATATAGATGAAAAAATGTGATCGGTAGCGTGTTATTTACGCAAATAATGAGATCCTAACGCGGCAATATGGCTGAGTTACGACTAAGGTAGTAGAGCAGAAAAGTTGATATTGGTCTCAAAAAGCACCTATAGTGCGACCTTGATACCACCACACAGGCATCGGGGTTATTGGCTTTACCCGAGTTGTCGAGAGTGTTACATTGATCACGTTTTGTTATCTGCAATTGGGCGGATACGGTGAAGACAGTAACGTCGACCTGTTGACCGGGATGTCAACGAATCTGGATGATTGCCTTGCAAACATACGTAGAACAGCAAACTGAGCGCATAGAAGCGTTTAACCGCGTGAGAATGGATCGCGCGCGGTCCGCGATGAGTCGTCAGGCTCAAGCTATCTTTGATGTGCTGCCAGTGCTTTTACATCTAAATCACCCCGCATTACCCGGGTTTTGTGGCGACAGCGTGCCTTTCGGTATTGCTGACTACGCGCTCGATGAGACACAGCGTGAGTTTGTCTCTGACTGCCTGATCCACTCAGATACCCGTTTCTCCTCTTTAACTGCCTGTTTAGAAGGCCGTAAGCGCCATCCGATTAAAGGCATGTATACCATGGGCAGTACCGGGTCCATGGGGCAAAGTCTCACCAGTGATCTCGATATCTGGGTGTGCATCGATGCCTCGGTGACGGCTGCTCAGCGCGATAAACTCGATGCCAAGTGTATGGCGATCTCTGAATGGGCGTTAAGCCAAGGGATCGAAGCCAACTTTTTTGTGGTTTGTGAGGGGCGTTTTCGTCATCACCTCTCCCAGGCAATGACCAGTGACAACTGCGGCACCAGTCAGCACTTCCTGCTGCTTGATGAGTTCTATCGCTCTTCGATGCGACTCGCTGGGCAAAAACTGTTGTGGTACATGGTCCCACCAGAAATGGAAGGCTGCTACGAGGAATACGTCGATACACTGGTGGCTGAACATGGCCTTGACCGTCGTAATTGGGTTGATTTTGGTGGTTTGCCCACCATTCCCGCCGAAGAGTATTTTGGCTCGAGTTTGTGGCAGCTGTATAAAAGCATTGATTCGCCGTATAAGTCGGTGCTCAAAGCCATTTTGCTCGAGGCGTACTCGTGGCAGTACCCCGGCACCCAGCTGTTGAGTGTCGATGGTAAGCGTCGTTTCTATGCCGGTTGGGTTGATGTGTATCAGTCTGACGCCTATTACCTGATGCTGGAAAAAGTCACCCGTTACTTGGAATCGATTGGTGACACGCGCCGGTTAGATTTGGTTCGCCGTTGTTTTTATCTGAAAACCCACGAGAAATTGACGCAATCCCCAGCGACTGGCTCGGTCGCCTGGCGCCGTGAAGTGCTGCGCTTGTTAGCGCGTGAATGGGGTTGGGATGAGCAAGCATTGGCTTACCTCGACAACCGTCGCCATTGGAAAGTCGAAGAAGTCCAATACGCGCACAATGAATTGCTTGATGCCTTGATGCAAAGCTATCGTAACCTGATCCGCTTTGCGCGTCGTAACGACATTACATCCGCGATCAGTCCGCAAGACATCAGCATTCTTGCTCGCAAACTCTACGCCGCATTTGAAGAGTTGCCGGGTAAAGTGACCTTGCTTAACCCGCAAATTTCACCAGATTTACACGAAGCGGATCTCACTTTTATTCAAGTGCCTGAGGGGCGGACGAATGCGCCGGGATGGTATTTGTACAAGCACTCGCTTGATCCGGTCGATATCATCGGTCGCGCGCCTCTTGAGCACAACAGCTACCTCTCAAAGCTGGTCGCTTGGGCATTTTTTAATGGCCTGCTAACCGAGTCTACCCGACTGGATACTGTGGTGCGGGATGCCGATGTTAACCTTGATACTCTCTATCAGTTGGTGAGCGATATTCGCAACACCTTCTCGCTCAACCCACCACGCCCGACGCTGGATGCGCTGTCGAGCCCATGCGAAATCCGTCAACTCGCGTTGTTTGTCAATTTAGAGCAAGACCCGACATCAGCGTACAAAAAGCCGTCGATGCGCTTTGATTTCAAAAATAGCGACATATTCAGTTATGGCCCGGAACAAACCTGCTTGGTGGGCAGTGTTGACCTCGTTTACCGCAACTCATGGAACGAGGTGCGCACGCTCAATTACCGGGGCGACGATGCCATTTTGGAAGCATTGAAAACCATGTTGGGGAAAATGCACCAGGATGCGGTGCCGCCAGAGTCGGTCGATGTGTTCTGTTATTCAAGCAAAATGCGCGGCTTAATCCGTAATTTGGTTTACCAACTGGTGGCGGAGTGCATTGAGCTGCGTCTTAAACCGGTTGAGAAAGAAAAACGTCGCCGCTTTAAGGCGCTACGGATTGGCAAGCAAACCCATGGTTTATTCTTTGAGCGTCGTGGCGTATCCGTCCAGCGGTTGGAAAACTCGGTCGACTTTTATCGCTGTATTTCCACCAACAAGGTCAACGGTACGCCAGTGATGGTGGTGGATAATCCGCAGGATGTGCATCCGCCAGAAGTCGTGGATGCCTATGCCAGCGAGGGCTTGGTGCAGTTTTTCTTTGAAGATTGTACCAATGGTTACAACCTCTATATTCTCGACGAGAACAATCGGGTGGAAGTGTATCGCCAGTGCAGCGGGGATAAAACCGAAATGGTGCAGGGCGTCAACCGTTTTTATACCTCGTCCCACGACCGTTACAGCTACAGCGCCAATTTCATTAACTTTAATTTGCCGCAGTTTTATCAGATTGTCACAGATGACAGGGGCGACACCCAAGCATTACCCTTTAAATGTGATAGTCAGTGGCAGCCACCACGTCCGCCTTCTCAAGGCGGGTTTACCGGGCAAGTCGCCTCATTTAAGTAAACATGAGATCCCGATGCGCGGGATCTCATGGGTGCTTTCCCCGTGCCCTCTTACCAAGAGACAGGCTCACCCGCGTGCTTGCTACACTCTTGCTGAACCAACTCCATCAGAATCAAGCCGGTTTTGCTGCAGGTCCACTCGCCGTCTTTAAGGGCAAAGTGGAACCCACCGCTTTTTGACGCCACCCAAATTTCTTGCATAGGCTCTTGGCGGTTAATGATGATCTGGCTGCCATCATCAAATTCCAGCGTCATCACGTTGCCAACGCTCTCATAATCGATGTCGGCGCCTGAGTCATCGATACCTTCTTCAATGGCCTGCATTTGTAAATCGACCAACTGATGATATTCCGTTGTGTTCATCCCGTTACATCCTATTGCTTTTCATGGTTGTGATGCGATTATAGAGGGCATTGACTCGATAATCACTGGCATTCACTATGCGAAAACTCGTCATTTTACTGATGTTCACTGTCATCATGACACTGACCGGCTGTGGCCAACAAGGGCCCCTGTATTATCCGGACGAACAACCGACACAAAATCAATAACCAACGACGACAGGGAAGAGCACCTTGGACTATTTCAATTATCAGGAAGACGGCCAGCTGTGGGCGGAATCACTGCCCTTAACTCAACTGGCCCACGATCACGGCACGCCTTTATACGTCTACTCGCGTGCTACCTTTGAGCGCCACTGGCACGCGTTTGATCGCGCCGTGGGCGACCACCCGCATTTGGTGTGTTATGCCGTTAAAGCGAATTCTAATATTGGCGTATTAAATGTGTTGGCACGTTTGGGCTCAGGGTTTGATATTGTCTCTCAAGGTGAATTGGAGCGGGTGCTTGCCGCCGGTGGTGATCCCACGAAAGTAGTGTTTTCTGGCGTCGGCAAAACGGCCGCAGAGATGCGTCGCGCGCTGGAAGTGGGCATCAAGTGCTTCAACGTGGAATCACACTCTGAACTCGACCGCTTAAACCAAGTGGCGGGCGAATTGGGTGTGCAAGCGCCGATATCGTTGCGTATTAACCCTGATGTGGATGCCAATACTCACCCTTATATTTCTACTGGGTTGAAAGACAATAAGTTTGGCATTGCCTTTGATCAAGCGCTGACGAGCTTCCGTTATGCGGCCAGCTTGCCACACCTTAAGGTCGAAGGCATTGATTGCCACATCGGTTCTCAACTGACCGAACTGGCCCCTTTTATTGAATCCACTGACCGTTTGCTGGCGCTGATTGATACCTTGGCCGGCGAAGGCATTACGATTCGCCATCTGGATGTGGGTGGCGGCTTAGGGGTGACCTACAGCGACGAGACACCGCCTCAGCCGTCGGAATACGCTAAAGCGCTGTTAGCGCGTTTGGATAATCATCGTCATCTTGAGCTGATTTTTGAGCCGGGCCGCGCCATTGCTGCTAATGCTGGCGTCTTGCTCACCAAGGTGGAATTTCTTAAACACAGTGAGCACAAAAACTTTGCCATTATCGATGCGGGGATGAATGATTTAATTCGCCCGTCCTTGTATCAAGCTTATCAAGAGATCATTCCTGTAGTACCGCGCGACGGTGAGCCACAAACCTATGACCTGGTTGGCCCAGTGTGTGAAACCGGTGACTACTTAGGCAAAAACCGTTCGTTGGTGCTAGCAGCCGGTGATTTACTGGCAGTGCGCTCAGCCGGCGCGTATGGCTTTGTGATGGCGTCAAACTATAACTCACGCTGCCGTCCTGCCGAGGTGATGGTTGATGGTGACCAGGCGCACCTTGTGCGCGAGCGCGAAAGCTTGGCGTCGTTATGGCAGCTTGAACAGCGCCTACCAGAATAAGGATTGGCATGCAGGTACAGTTTGCAAAAATGCACGGACTGGGCAACGACTTCATGGTGGTTGACTGTGTGACGCAAAACGCGTTTTTTTCGCCGGATCTGATTCGGCGTTTGGCTGATCGCCAGCGTGGCGTCGGGTTTGACCAGCTATTGGTCGTGGAGCCGCCTTACGATCCCGAGACGGATTTCCACTATCGCATTTTTAACCCTGACGCATCGGAAGTCTCGCAATGCGGAAACGGTGCGCGCTGCTTTGCGCGCTTTGTGCGAATGAAAGGCCTGACTAATAAGCATCAGATCAGCGTGAGCACCCAAGCGGGTAAAATGCTGCTGCACATTGAAAACGACAATCAGGTACGCGTGAACATGGGCGAGCCGGTCTTCACACCGGGGAAAATTCCGTTTCGTGCTAACTCACAAGAGAAAACCTACTTGATGCGGGTGGCGGAACAGACCTTGTTTGTTGGTGCCGTGAGCATGGGGAACCCGCATGTGGTGACTGTGGTTGAGGATGTCGACCACGCTGACGTGGACACCTTGGGGCCGTTACTTGAAAGTCACGAACGCTTCCCTGAGCGGGTCAATGCTGGCTTTATGCAGATCCTGTCGCGTAATGCGATTAAGCTTAGAGTGTACGAGCGCGGCGCCGGCGAAACCCAGGCCTGTGGCAGTGGCGCGTGTGCCGCCGTTGCCGTCGGGATCATGCAAGGCGTGCTTGATGATCAAGTGACGGTAAGTTTACCCGGTGGAGATTTACGCATTCGCTGGCGTGGGCCGGGTCACCCTTTATCAATGACAGGCCCAGCGACACATGTATTTGATGGACAATGGCAATTATGAATGATGGGGTAGAAGCCTCGACACTGGAAACCATGCCACTGAGCGACGAGGCGGTGGCGACGTATTTAAAAGACAATCCAGACTTTTTTATTCGCCATCGTGATTTACTGACGCAGCTGACCGTACCACACGGTGAGCAAGGTGCGGTATCGCTGGTGGAAATCCAACTCAAGCGCCTGCGTGAGCGGGTGGCGGAGCTGGAAGAAGACATTACTCAGCTAATGAGCCTAGGGGCGAAAAACGATGCCCTGTTTCGTGCTTTTGCTGAGGCGCATCAGGCACTGTTGCGTGCCGACACACCGCAGACGGTGCAAAAAGCGTTAACGGCACTTAGCGAACAACTGCAACTGAGCGTTAGCTTACGGGTGTATGCGCCTATCGACGGGCTGCAGACCATCTCACGTCAGGCGGTGGAGCAATTAAAAAGCCATCATTTTGCCGGACGTCCTTGTTATCTTGGGCGCTTGCGCCGTGTGGATGCGGAAGCGGTGATGGCAACGCCACCGGAGCTCGGCTCTTTTGCGCTGGTACCGATTAAAGGGGAAGGCAAAGAGTGGGGACTGTTGAGCTTTGCGAGCGCCGATGGCGGGCACTTTCAGCCAGAAATGGATACGCTCTTTATTGAACAACTGGCCTCGCATTTAGCCATCTTATGTAGCCAATGGGCAAAAAGGGGTGAGCGTCAGTGACCACGGTAACGTCTGACCAAGCTGCTAATGCCCCCCGTTCACTGACGGTCCCTCTTGACCGGTTTTATCAATATCAACTCAGCGAACGGGGCCTCAGTGCCCATACGCAACGTAATTATCAGCGCCAGTTAGATAAGATTGTCGACTTTCTGACCGCGCGGGGCATCGCTCATTGGCAAGATGTAGATGCCGACTGGGTGCGACAAATTTCGAGCCAAGCCAAACGCGATGGCCTCAAACCGGGCAGTATTGCGTTGCGGCTGTCCGCACTGCGCAGCTTTTTCGACTACCTCGTTCTCACCGAGCAGCTCGCGGCTAATCCGGCCAAAGGGGTCGCTGCGCCCAAGCAAGGGCGCCAGTTGCCGAAAAACCTCGATGTGGATGAAATGAATCAGCTGCTCGAGGTGGATCAAGACGACCCGCTGTCGGTACGGGATCGGGCGATGATGGAGCTGATGTATGGTGCAGGGTTGCGTTTAGCCGAGTTGGTGGATCTCAACGTGCGTGATGTCTCGGTGCGTAAAGGGGATTTGCGTGTCACCGGTAAAGGGGAAAAAGAGCGCATCGTGCCTTTTTCCGGCATGGCCAAAACTTGGGTGATGAACTGGCTGAAAGTGCGTAACCAGCTCCTCAAAGGGCCAGAAGAGGCGCTATTTATCTCTAAACTGGGCCAGCGAATTTCGCACCGTAGCGTGCAAAAACGTATGGCGGAGTGGGGACAAAAGCAGGCGGTAAACAGCCATATTAATCCTCACAAACTGCGCCACAGCTTTGCCACGCATATGCTGGAGTCGTCTGGGGATTTGCGGGCGGTGCAAGAGCTGCTCGGCCATGCCGATTTAAGCACCACACAAATTTATACCCACTTGGACTTTCAACACTTGGCCAAAGTGTATGACTCGGCGCATCCTCGTGCCCGCAGTACAGGGGCTCGTAAACCCGGCGCAGGCAAAAAAACCAACTCGGAGTCGTGATATGAAATTTTATCGTCGCTTAAACGCGTTTGATGCGGTGAGTTTTGACTTGGATGATACCTTGTACGATAACTGGCCGGTGATCGCACGCGCGGAGGCGGCGCTAAGCGACTATTTGAGTGAGCACTGCCCCCCGCTCGCCGCGCTTGATAAAGCCACCCTTGTGGGATTTCGCCGCCAAGCCCGTGATGAGAATCCAGCCCAACGCTTTGACGTCACCGCGATGCGGGTCGCCCAGCTGACCTTAGCCGGAGAGCATGTTGGTTTAACCGCGGAGAAGGCGCGCGCACAAGCTCAAGCGGCGACGACCTTCTTTTGCGGATATCGCAGTGACTTTACCCCGCCGGCGCAAAGTTTGGCTTACTTAAAAGCCTGGTCCGAGAAACTGCCATTGGTGGCCATCACTAACGGTAACGTCGACACCGATGCGATTGGCCTGACGCCGTTTTTCCAGCATATTTTCCGTGCCGGTGAACACGGAGAGGCCAAGCCGAGCCCCGAGATGTTTGATAAGGCCGCGCAGGCCTTGGACCTCGCCCCGGCGCGTATTTTACATGTGGGCGATCACTTAAGCTCGGATGTGGCTGGCGCGCGCCAAGCGGGCATGCAAGCCTGTTGGATCCGCCCAGAGCGCCAGTCCCCGATGATGCATAAAGGGCGCACCTTGCCGGATGTGGCGATCGACGATCTATCTGAACTCGATACCCTTATTCAGCAGTGGCACCGCTAATCGGTGCCGCTTTGTTTGCGGGCTAGCCAGTTGTCGAGGTTAAGCCAACCCGGCCCCCACACACTGACCACCAACAAGATCACCCCCCACATAATGTGGTCATCATAGCCACGCTCCCATAGCAGTGGGTAGGAGGCGACCGCGACAATGTTGAACACAAACAGCGCCAAGGTCATGGGACGCGCGAGCAGGCCCAAAGCAACAAATACCGGCAAAATCAGCTCCGCTGCGGTCCCTAAATACGCGGCCAGCTGCCACGGCAGCAAAGGCACCTGATACTCAAACTCGAACAGGTATAGGGTGCTGTCCCAATTTTGGTATTTGATCAGCCCGGACTGAAAAAAAATCCACGCCACGTAGACGCGGCCTACCAGCAGAAGTAGCGGTTGCAGTGGGGTAAGCGCGCGAGTGAAGGTGTGATTGATTGTGGTTAGCCACATGGCTTACTCCTTAGCAGTATAGGCAGTCGTTGGGGTGGTAAATGCATTCATGGCCGCGAGCTCAGACACACACGCCAGTTGCGCCTCTGACAGCGCGCCTAATGGTGTATGGGGGCAGGTTTTTAGCACGCTGACATGATGGGTATTGAGCGCGTACCAATGCACCTTGTCGTGGTGAGCAACCAGCAACAAAGCTTGCGGCTTCTCGACCACCAAGCCCTCGAACTGTTCGGTGGCGATCGCTTGCCACAGGTCACTGACCGCGTAGTCACTTTCAAACAAACGAGCTTGATGGTTGAGCGGTAAACAAACCTGCGCTTGTTGCTCAGGGCTTAGCGACGCGAGCGCGCTGCCTTCAAACGGCGGAGACGCTGGGGCGAGAGTGAGCGCCACTTGCGCCCACTCAAAACGGGCAAGCTCGGCGCAACACGGCACGGGCTCGATAATATTGGGTAGGGCGCGCAAGGTCGCATCGAACTGTGCGCCATAGTCTTCCACCACCCCGGTTTGCGGGGGATGCACCATCGCATGATGACGGGCTACCGCGTCAAAACACGCCTCACCCAGTAGCGCACAGGTCTTGGGATACACGCATTTTAAGGTGTCGGTCAGGGTGACCACATAATGGTTGCGATAAATCTGCACTCGCTTGTCAGCGGCAAGGCGACCGTCTTTTATCGGCAGCGGCTGAGGGTCGTCCCGCAATGTGGCCGCAAAGGCCTGTTGCAGGGTGGCTAGCGTCATACTGCCTCCTTGTGTCGAGCCAGTCGGTGGTGGGCTTTGGCCGCTTCTGCTAACAATCGCTCGGGCGTGGGCAAGTCGGTATCCCATTCAATGAGGGTGTGGCGTGGGCCGTGGCGGTCAATCCACTGTTGATAGAGCGTCCACACCGCCTCGCTAACTGGCTGGTTATGGGTGTCTATCCAAATCTCTCCTGCGGGTGTGTGTTTGACGGTAAACCCTGCCAGGTGGATCTCTTTCACCGCATGGGCAGGAATCGCGTCAAGGTAGGTGCTGGCGCTAAAATGATGGTTAAACGCGCTGACATGAACATTATTTAAATCGAGCAGTAAATCGCAGCCCGTGCGAGCGTGCACTTCGGCGAGAAATTCCCATTCGTGGTAGTCACCCTGAGCAAAGCTTAAATAGCTCGATGGGTTTTCAATCAGCAGAGGACGCTGCAGCGCGTCTTGAACCTGTTGCACATTGGCGCAAAACACCCGCAATGCCTGCTCGGTGTATGGGAGGGGGAGTAAATCGTGAAAGTGCTGCCCATCTATCCGGCTCCAACTTAAATGGTCAGACACAAACAGTGGCTCGACGTGTTTGACCAGTGTACACAGCTTGTCTAAATGGGCCCGATCAAGCGGCTCGTCGCTCCCCAGCGATAATCCCACGCCATGGCAGCTGATGGCGTAATCCTCACGTAATCGCATCAAGGTCGAAAAAGCCGGACGGTGAGGGCGGAAATAGTTTTCACTGTGGATTTCTAACCAGCCAAGCTTTGGGCGATAGTGGTCGAAGTAGGTGAGATGGGGTTGTCTGAGTCCCACGCCAGTCAAAATGGTTGCTTCATCCATGGTCGCTCCTTGTGGTCGAGTGACAAAGCCCGGGGCAAGCCCGGGCGCGGCCATATCAGGATGACGAGGTACTGCCGCCGACTAAGCGGTCGCATAAGCCTTCAGGCACCATGACAAAAGCGTCTTTTTGGCCATCTTTCGTTGACGTGCCCGCACAGGAGCTGGTGCTGGTGGCGCAGTCGTTTTCCCCTGCTTTAACGACGCCGTAGCATTTTTCTTTTTCTGCCGCATGGGCCGGTGCGCTAGTGAGTGTGGTGGTACCCACCGCCAACAATCCTGTGACAGCAGCGGCAACAGCTAGGTTAGTGTTTTTCATCATGTATCCTCTTCTTGTTCCGTGTTGGTGTTATCAGCCCTCTGATTCGTGGTGGGCCTATAAATCAAGATAGGAAAACACTGCACAATCTTTCACCATTTAAGTGTTTTTTTTGCGCGGTGATGGATAAAATGCTGAATTTTATACTTAAAAAAGTTGCGTCGGGATCGGGCGCGCAATTTAGCGCTGAGCTGGTATAATCGCCAACCAGTGTATAAATACCCAGTAAAATGGCAGGTGGCGATGGACGTATCAACTCTTCTTGACGGACTCAACGACAAACAGCGTGACGCCGTGGCCGCGCCGCTTGGTAACCATTTAGTGCTTGCCGGGGCCGGTAGTGGTAAAACCCGTGTGCTGGTTCATCGTATGGCTTGGCTGATGCGGGTGGAAGAGGCGTCGCCGTTCTCGGTGATGGCGGTGACCTTCACCAACAAAGCTGCAGCCGAAATGCGTGGCCGTATTGAGCAATTGATGCAAGGCACGGCCTCTGGCATGTGGTGTGGTACCTTCCACGGTATTTGCCATCGTATTCTCCGTGCCCACTATTTAGACGCCAACCTGCCACAAGACTTCCAAATTCTTGATTCAGACGATCAGCAGCGCTTGCTACGCCGGTTAATTAAAGCGCAAAACTTGGATGAAAAACACTGGCCTGCCAAGCAAGCGAGTTGGTATATCAATGGCAAAAAAGACGAAGGCTTGCGTCCCAAGCACATTGATACCCGCCATGATCCGGTTGAAAGCACTTGGCTGCGGATTTATCAGGCGTATCAAGAAGCCTGTGATCGCGCCGGCTTGGTGGATTTTGCCGAGATCTTGCTGCGAACCTTAGAGTTATTGCGCGATAAAGCAGTGATCCGTGAACACTATCAAGCACGTTTCCAGCACATTTTGGTGGATGAGTTTCAAGATACCAACAACATCCAATATGCGTGGCTGCGTATGATGGCTGGCCAACAGGCGCATGTAATGATTGTGGGGGACGACGACCAATCTATTTACGGCTGGCGTGGCGCGAAAGTCGAGAATATTCAGCGTTTTCTGGACGATTTCACTACCCCGCAGACCATTCGTTTGGAGCAAAACTACCGCTCAACCAGTACGATTTTGCAAGCGGCCAACACCCTGATTGAAAACAATGCCGACCGGATGGGCAAAAGCTTGTGGACCGAGGGCAAAGAGGGTGAGCCCATCTCTGTGTATGCCGGTTTTAATGAACTGGATGAAGCGCGGTTTGTGGTCGGGAAAATCAAAACCTGGCAAGACGAAGGCGGCGCACTCACTGATAGCGCCATTTTATACCGCAACAACGCCCAATCTCGGGTGCTGGAAGAAGCCTTAATTCAAGCCGGCCTGCCTTATCGTATCTACGGCGGCATGCGCTTTTTCGAACGCCAAGAAATCAAAGATGCGCTGGCGTATTTACGTTTGATGGCGAATCGCAATGACGATGCGGCGTTTGAGCGGGTAGTGAACACGCCCACTCGAGGGATTGGTGATCGTACCCTTGAGACGCTTCGTGGCGCGGCGCGCGATCGCGGCCAAACCTTGTGGCACACTGCCGAGCAAATTTTGGCAGAAAAAGCGTTGGCAGGACGCGCGGCCAATGCGTTGGGCCGGTTTATCGAGTTGGTCAATGCGCTAGAAGATGACACCCGTGACATGGCGCTGTATCAACAGACCGATGCCGTGATCCGTCACTCCGGCTTGCGCGCCATGTACGAGCAAGAAAAAGGCGAAAAAGCGCAAGCACGTGTCGATAACTTGGAAGAGTTGGTGACGGCCACGCGCCAATTTACGCCGCCTGAAGAGGCGGAAGCGGAAGGTATGACACCGCTGTCGGCGTTCTTGGCCCACGCCGCCCTTGAGGCCGGTGAAGGCCAAGCGGACGAGTTTGATGATGCGGTCCAATTGATGACCTTGCACAGTGCCAAAGGCCTCGAGTTCCCCTTAGTCTTTATGGTCGGGGTAGAAGAGGGCATGTTCCCCAGTCAGATGTCAGCCGAAGAAGCGGGTCGCTTAGAAGAAGAGCGTCGCCTTTGCTATGTCGGTATGACGCGAGCGATGGAAAAACTCTATCTCACCTACGCAGAAATGCGCCGTGTGTACGGCAAAGACATGTTCCATAAGATCTCGCGCTTTATTCGTGAGCTGCCCGAGGCCTGCTTGGAAGAAGTGCGCATGCGTGCCAATGTCTCACGCCCTGCTGCAAGCGGTGGTCGTTTTTCCAAAACGCAGACTCAAGAGAACTTTAACCAAACCGGATTTAGTTTGGGTCAGCGGGTTCAACACCCTAAGTTTGGTGAAGGCACCATCATCAACTTTGAAGGCAGTGGCGGACAAAGCCGCGTGCAAGTTGCCTTTAATGGGGAAGGGATTAAGTGGTTGGTGACTCAGTATGCTAAACTGGAAGCGCTTTAAGCCCGACGGTTCAACGGAAAAAACGTCATACACGCCCAGCTTCGGCTGGGCGTATTGGTCTTTATCCCATTGCCTGCTTTTTCTGCCGCGGCGTTAGCCGAACACGCCGGCTTGCCAAACGACCGCGCCACCTAACAGCAAAAATAACAGTGCGCACAGGCCATCGATAACCGGGGCGACTTTGGTGAGCACTTGCTGTACGCGACTGCCCGACAGCAGCCAGGCGAGTGACGAAAACCAGCCTAATGAGAGTAAGAACACCACCGCCACGGCCATGGCTTTGCCACTGGCAGACATGCTGGCCGGCACCAAGGTACTCATCAACGAAATAAAAAACACCAAGGCTTTAGGGTTAAAAAGGTTGGTCAGCACCCCTTTCCAAAAGGCCTGTTTTTGGCCGCGTACCGCAGGCGCATCATTGGCGGTTTGCGCCGGCTCTGTGGTGGCGGCGAGCAAGCCTTTGATTGCGCTAAGGCCTAAATACATCAGCACACTGCCCCCTGCCACCTGTACCCACATAAAGAGTTGCGGGTGCTGATGCACAAATAGACTGATGCCGGTAATGCTCAATATTGTGTGTGCCAAAATACTGAGTGATAACCCCAGCGCAATCGCCAAGCCAGTGGCACGGCCATAACGGGTCGCATTTTGGAGCACCAAGGCAAAGTCGGGCCCGGGGCTGAGCAGCGCAATCATATGTACCCCCGCCAGCGTGGCGAGAATAGCGAACTCATTCATCCTGATTTTCCTGCTGACAAAGGCGTGGTCTCTATCTTGGCCTCTTGCTGGCGCTTCGCTCGATAGGCATCAAAGCTAAATATCGCCAAGGCGGCCCAAATAAAGGCAAAGGTGGTGGCTTTATCTGGGGTAAAGGGTTCGTCATACAAGCCGACGGCGAGTAAAAACATTAAGCTAGGGCCGATATATTGGAAAAAGCCCAATACCGTTAAGGGTAAACGGGTGGCGGCGCCGGTAAAGCACAGTAAAGGCACCGTCGTGATCAAACCGGCAGCGGCCAGTAGCATATTTAGGCTAATGGGATTCTCGAGCAGGTTGGCGCTGGATGTATCGGCAAACTGCCACAGATAAATCAGCGCAATGGGTAAGAGTGTGCAGGTTTCCACAAACAAACCCGGCACCGCAGGAAGATTGATTTTTTTGCGCAGTAAGCCGTAAATCGCAAAACTGGTGGCCAGCACCAACGCAATCCAAGGCAGTGAACCAAAGGTGATCAGTTGCACCAACACTCCCACCAACGCCAGCGCGGCGGCAAGCCACTGCAGACGGCGGAAACGCTCACCAAGAAAGATCATCCCCAGCGCCACGTTCACCAGTGGATTAATGTAGTAGCCAAGGCTGGCATCCAGCATGCGGTTATTAACAATCGCCCAGATAAAAATCAGCCAATTACAGCCAATAAAGCAAGAGGTGAGCATTAACATCAACAGCTTTTTCGGTTCGCGAATAATTGGCTTGAGCTGATAAAAACGACGGGTGAAAAAAAGCAGCAATGCCAAAAAGACAAACGACCACAATACCCGGTGCGCTAAAATTTCCGGCGCCGGAATATGGTTGACCGTTTTAAAGTACATGGGGGCGATACCCCACATAATGTAGGCCGCCAGGGCCAATAACACGCCTTGGCGTGTACGTTTGGGATCAGGAATCACAGCGCAGTCTCGTTATAAGTGTCGGTCAGGGATGAACACCAACGTGTGCATGTTGTCTAGATGTAACAAGTTGTAAGGATGGGCGCAAGCACCTTTCTCTGTGCTCAGGGTTTCATCGCCTACAGGGTGTCGGTAGAATGAGCGCCAGTTTGAATAACGAGCTTGATTATGTCCGCCACCCCCGCCCATGCCGATGCGTCAACGTCTAGCGACGCCCCCATTGCTGATCCTGCCATGAGCCCTGCCCATCAGGTACTCAAAGCGGTGTTTGGTTATCACCAGTTCCGTGAGGGGCAACAAGCGGTGATTGATGCGGCGATTGCGGGGCGTGATGCCTTGGTCATTATGCCGACCGGGGGAGGCAAGTCTCTGTGCTATCAGATCCCCGCGTTGGTGCGCACCGGCTTGACCGTGGTGATTTCACCTTTGATTTCATTGATGAAAGATCAGGTTGACCAGCTTAATGCCAATGGGGTTGCCGCGGCGTGCTTAAACTCAGCGATGACGCCTGAGGCGCAAGCGGATACCTTGCGTGCGTTAAATCAGGGGGAGGTGAAGCTACTCTATGTGTCGCCTGAGCGCGCGTTGGGGCGCGACTTTATCCATCGCTTAACAGAGTGGCAACTGGCGTTGATTGCAGTCGACGAAGCGCACTGTATTTCCCAGTGGGGCCATGACTTTCGTCGCGAATATGCCTCTTTAGGCCAGCTCAAACAGCACTTTCCTGACGTGCCTGTGATGGCGCTGACAGCCACCGCGGATGCCACCACGCGCGAGGATATTTTATCCCGCCTTGCCCTGCATGATCCGCTGGTGCATCTGGGTAGCTTTGACCGTCCTAACATTCGTTACACCTTGCTGGAAAAGCACAAACCTTTAGCCCAATTGGTGCAGTTTCTGAGTGGTCAACGCGGCCAATCCGGGATTGTCTATTGTAATAGCCGTAAGCGGGTTGAGCAGGTCACTCAAAAACTGTGTGACAACAATATGCTCGCCGCCGCTTACCATGCAGGGATGACCACTGAGGCGCGCGGATCAGTCCAAGAGGCGTTCCAACGTGATGATGTCAACATTGTGGTAGCGACCGTGGCATTTGGGATGGGGATCAACAAGCCCAATGTTCGCTTTGTGGTGCACTATGATGTGCCGCGCAATATTGAATCTTACTACCAAGAAACCGGCCGTGCCGGGCGAGATGGACTGCCGGCTGAAGCGGTGTTGTTATATGACCCCTCCGACATGGGATGGCTCCATCGCTGCTTGGAAGAAAAACCGGATGGGCCACAAAAGCAGGTCGAAAGCCATAAACTGACCGCGATGGGGGCGTTTGCCGAAGCGCAAACCTGTCGCCGTTTAGTGCTCCTTAACTACTTTGGTGAGAACCGCCAAACACCTTGTGGCAACTGTGATATTTGTCTCGACCCACCCACCCATTTTGATGGCACCGAACAAGCACAAAAAGCGCTGTCGTGCGTGTACCGTGTTAACCAAAGCTTCGGGGTCGGGTATGTGGTGGAAGTATTGCGCGGGATGCAAAATCAGCGCATTAAAGATCATGGTCACGACAAGCTCTCTACCTATGGTATCGGGCGAGAGTGGAGCCATGAATACTGGGTGAGTATTATTCGCCAATTGATCCACCGCGGTTACTTGGTACAAAACATTGCCCGCAGCTCAGTGCTGCAGTTGACCGAACAAGCGCGGCCATTACTGCGCAGCGAGATTGCCCTTGAGCTGGCGGTGCCGCGTATTGGCCTCAGCCCGCGCACCAAAGCCAACAAACTGAGCCAGCGCCATTACGATAAAAAATTGTTTGCCAAGTTGCGTAAGTTGCGCAAGGCCATTGCTGACGAAGAAGATATTCCGCCTTACGTGGTATTTAACGATGCCAGTTTGATGGAAATGGCTGAGATGCTGCCGTCATCGCAAGCGGAACTCTTAGCGGTCAGTGGCGTCGGGCAACGCAAACTGGAAAAATTCGGCGATGCGTTTTTGGACTTAATTGATGATCATCTTAGTGTAAGTGAATTTGGTTATGGCACCGAGTAACTGGCAACTGATGGCGTCCGACAGCACCTTGGCGTTTTATCAGCCTCAGCTTGATGCGGATAATGCTAAAGAAGTCTGTCAGCCGTTGTTAGACACCCTCGCGGCCTCTGTGCTTGAGTGCCAACAGGACGCTGACATGATGACCTGGCTGATTGATTTTGAAGGCACGCGCTTGATGCTCAAAGCGGCACATTATACCCAGAGCGTGTGGGTAGAAGCGCTGGATAATGAGGGCGACGAGGTAATTGCCTTTTTGCGCCATTGGTGGACGCGTCATCCGCCTCTTTAAATTGCACTGGCACCGGCGATTGATTGCTGTATAATTCGCCACCTCGCGCTGCCTGTAGACGGGTAGCTAAGTCTTTTGGGTTCCCTCGCCCCCAATAACAAAAAGGTGCACGATGAGCCACTTTTCCCTTGCTCAGCAGCGTAAAGCGCTGGGTTACCTCGTTCTATTCCATCTAATCATTATTGCCTCCAGTAATTACTTGGTGCAGATCCCCTTTACGGTTTGGGGTTTCCACACCACCTGGGGAGCCTTTACCTTTCCGTTTATTTTTTTGGCCACTGATTTAACCGTCAGGATCTATGGTCCGACTCTGGCGCGCCGCATTATCTTGCTGGTGATGGTGCCCTCGCTGCTGATTTCCTACGTGTTATCCGTCTTGTTTTACCAAGGCAGTTATCAAGGCATGGAGCAGCTGGGTAGCTTTAATCTCACCGTCGCGCGGATTGCGATTGCCAGCTTCATGGCTTACTTGCTGGGTCAGATCTTAGATATTCATGTGTTCAATCGGTTACGTCAGCAGCGCCAATGGTGGGTCGCGCCCAGTTGTTCCACCTTGTTTGGTAATGCGTCAGACACGCTCGCCTTTTTCGCGATTGCGTTTTATCAAAGCCAAGATGCTTTTATGGCGGCGCACTGGGTCGAAATCGCCTTGGTAGATTATGCCTTTAAGTTGATTATTAGCTTGGGACTGTTTATTCCTCTGTATGGGGTTTTGCTCAACCTGATTATTCGACGAATCACACAGGTGACGCCGTCGGCGACGGTGCAGCAAACGTCCTAGTCAGTCGCAGAATAAAGAGTCGCATCGCGGCTCTTTTTTTACGTCAATACGAGGAGGTGAGATGGAAATTCGTGCTGGGTACTTAGAGGAGGCGGTAACGGTACTTAACAGCGTGCCCGAGTTGGATGCAGGAGTATCCTTGGAGCAATGCCGCGCGCGATTAGCCGGACGCACGGCATTGGTATTGGTCGCGTATCAAAACGGTGAGCCTGTGGGGGCTAAAATAGGCTATGCCACCAGTGAGACCCAGTTTTATAGCTGGCTGGGCGGGGTGAGCAAAGCGGCGCGAGATCAAGGGGTAGCGAAAGCGCTGCTACAGGCTCAAGAAGCTTGGGTAGCGGCTTCTGGCTATCAAACACTTGCGGTCAAATCACGCAACCGCTTTACCGCGATGGTGTGCATGCTGGTGCGTCATGGCTATCAGATGGTGGCATTGGAGCAAAAAGGTCAGCCTGCCGATTATCGACTTTATTTTGAGAAGCAGATCAATAAATGAACAGTGAGTGGAAAATAAGCATATTTTTTTCTTGATAAACGATAATGAGAATGGTTATTATTAACTCGCACTCAGGGTCAAGCCCACATGCTTAACCCTGAAGGCACGACATTGCTCACATTGCTTCCAGTGTATTAGCGGGGCGCTTATCAGACAGTGATTAAGTTAGCCCATTTTTGCTAGGCGACACCTTTCGGGGTGTCGCTTTTTTCTTTTCTGGGTGCTGGCTTTTCGAACGATGGATGTTGGCATTATGGCGGTGGATGCAATGACAGTTTGATGACAGCGAGAGAGTCTGAGCACAAGAGCAACAAATCAAAAAGCATCGAAATTATTTGTTGAAAATGCTAATGAGAATGGTTATTGTTAACTTGTCTTCAGGGCAAAGCCCACATGCTCAGCGCTGAAGGCACGACATTGCTCACATTGCTTCCAGTGTATTGGGGCCAGCAAACTGTTATTAAAACAGCTTTGTTTTTGCGCTCACCTGTTACAGCGACGCCGCTCTCGGCGTCGCTTTTTTCTTTGTGTCTTCCTATTGTGTGCTTAGGCCAGCTCAACCAGTTTTTTCACCATCCGATTGATGCCACTCGCGGCGTCCGACACAGATGTTGCCAGCATATAGGCCGGTGTGGATAGCAGATGGTGGCGTTGGTCTAACACATAATCCGATACTGGACATTCGATATGCTCACCGCCCATACGGTTAAAGGCGGCGGCGATGTCTGGCTCATTACCAATGGTGCCTTTGACGCCTTTTGGGTAGATCTGCGGGATCATGATCGGGGCGATACACATATAGCCAGCAGGCTTCTCGGAACGGGCAAAGGCCTGACACACTGCAAACATATCTTGGTGTACCTGAACCGGATCGCCATTGTAAGCAAAGTCCGATAAGTTTTTCGCGGCACCAAAACCGCCAGGAACCAGTAGGGCGTCGAAGTCATCGGCGTTCAAATCAGTTAGCGGAAGTATCTCCCCACGCACAATGCGGCTGGCTTCAGTGAGCACATTACGCGTTTCGCTCATCGCTTCGCCAGTACGATGGTTAATAACATGGTGCTGATCGATATCTGGGGCAAAGCACTGCCATTGAGCATCGTTTTGCTCGAGGGCCAGTAGGGATAACACAGTTTCTTGGATCTCGGCACCATCAAACACGCCGCAGCCAGATAAGATCACAGCCACCTTTTTCATCACGCTCTCCTTGTATCGGCATTTAAAATATTGCAATCCGAGTGGGCAATGCTTAAAGCGTCGTCTACGCTTAATTGCGTCTAACAGTGTCGCATTGGCCAAGGGCTTATGCGAAATAGTAGCCAAGATCGCAAGAGAAATTGGTGATTATCTCCGCAGTTTGTGATGACTTTCTCTGCAACCTTTGACGCCAGTAGCGATTTCTTTTTCCACACCACAGGATCCTTTTTCGATCAAGATCTAGATCCTGTGATTTTGCCTAAGTTAATGTTTTTATTTAATAAAAAATCCATTTCTTATGTTTGTTTAGACAAAATCAAAACCCTATAAAATAATTACCAACAAAGTTATCCACAGATTGGCGACCTTGTGGGAAAAACCATGGTTAACAGGGGTCGAGACTCGTGGCATGCTTAACGGCTAACGTGTTTAACTGGCGATCAAGATTCTGATATGGCAACTCTTCCCGACAATCCGTTAATCCTTGTGGATGGCTCTTCGTATCTTTACCGGGCATACCATGCGTCCCCCAATCTCACTAATAGCCAAGGCGAGCCCACGGGCGCGGTATTTGGGGTGGTCAATATGCTGCGCAGCTTGTTGCGACAGTATCCACATTCACACGTGGCGGTGATTTTTGATGCCAAAGGGAAGACGTTCCGCGATGACATGTATGAACAATACAAAGCCAACCGTCCACCGATGCCAGATGATCTACGCGGGCAAATTGAACCTTTGCACAAGATTATCAAAGCCATGGGTTTGCCTTTACTCGCGGTAGAAGGGGTGGAAGCCGATGATGTGATTGGCACGCTCGCCACGCAAGCCTCACAAGCGGGGATGCCGGTGCTTATCAGTACGGGTGACAAAGATATGGCGCAGCTGGTGGATGAGCATGTCACCTTAATCAACACCATGACCAATGTGGTGATGGATCCTGAGGCGGTGCGTGAGAAGTATGGCTTTGGTCCTGAGCATATGATTGATTACCTTGCTCTGATGGGCGACAAAGTCGATAACATTCCCGGTGTACCTGGGGTCGGTGATAAAACCGCGACCGCGTTGATTGCCAATCTGGGCGGCTTGGATGATATTTACGCCAACCTTGAGCGTATCGCCGACCTTGGTTTCCGTGGTGCGAAGAGCATGGCGAAGAAACTGACAGAGCATAAAGAGTCGGCTTATTTGTCACACCAGTTAGCAACGATAAAATTGGACGTTGAACTGGACTTCACCCCTGAACAGCTCGTCAAGCAAGAGCCTGATAATGACACCTTGGTGGCCATGTATCGTGACTTGCAATTCCGCCGCTGGCTCAAAGAGCTGGATGAAGGTGATGCGCCAGAAGAGGCGGTGTCTGATGAACCTATCTCGCAAGCGGCCACGATTGACCGCAGTGGTTATCAGACCGTTCTGACACGCGACGCGCTGGATAGTTGGCTTGAAAAAATCCGTGAGGCTGAGGTGGTCGCGGTGGATACGGAAACCGATAGCCTCAACTATATGGAAGCCAATCTGGTTGGGATTTCATTTGCCGTCGCGCCGGGTGAAGCGGCGTATGTGCCGGTAGCTCATGATTACCTGGAAGCGCCTGCGCAGTTATCGCTGGATCAGGTGCTGGACGTATTACGCCCTTGGTTGGAAGATCCTTCAGCGGCGAAAGTCGGTCAAAATCTGAAATATGATGCCAGTGTGTTTGCGCGTCACGGGATCACCTTAAAAGGGATCGCCTATGACACCATGCTGGAGTCGTACGTCTATAACAGTGTGGCGGGACGTCATGACATGGATAGCCTCGCTGAGCGCTACTTGCAGCATACCTGCATCAGCTTTGAAGAGATTGCCGGGAAAGGCAAGAAACAACTGACTTTTAACCAAATCCCGCTTGAGCAAGCGGCACCTTATGCGGCGGAAGATGCGGACATTACGTTGCGTTTGCACCAATACCTGATTGGGAAAGTCACCAGTGACGAGAAACTAAAAACCATTTTTGAGTGCTACGAGATGCCGCTGGTCAGCGTGCTGTCGCGCATGGAACGTCATGGGGTGCTAATCGACAAAGACAAGCTGGCGACCCAATCAGAGGCGCTACATACTCGTTTGATTGAGCTTGAGCGTGAAGCCTTTGAGATTGCCGGCGAAGAGTTCAACTTAAGCTCGCCCAAGCAACTACAAGCGATTTTGTTTGAGAAAATGGGCCTGCCGGTGGTGAAGAAAACCCCATCAGGGAGCCCTTCAACCAATGAGGAAGTGCTGCAAGAGCTCTCACTCGATTACCCGCTACCTGCGCGGATTTTGGAATACCGTGGACTGGCAAAACTCAAATCGACGTACACGGACAAATTGCCGCGCATGATTAATGCGCAAACGGGCCGCGTGCATACCTCGTATCATCAAGCCGTCACTGCGACGGGGCGCTTATCGTCCACCGATCCGAACTTACAAAATATCCCCATTCGTAACGAGCAGGGGCGTCGTATTCGCGAGGCCTTTACGGCAGACGCGGATAACACCATTTTGGCGGTGGATTACTCGCAAATCGAATTGCGGATTATGGCGCATTTATCTGGTGATAAAGCCTTGCTAGAAGCGTTCCGAGAGGGCAAAGATATTCACGCCGCCACCGCAGCCGAAGTGATGGGTATCCGCCTCGATGAAGTCACCAGTGAACAGCGTCGCCGCGCCAAAGCGATCAACTTTGGCCTGATTTATGGCATGAGTGCCTTCGGCTTATCTCGTCAATTAGGGATTGGTCGCCATGAAGCACAAAGTTACATGGATACTTATTTTGAGCGTTATCCAGGCGTGAAGGCCTACATGGACCGCACCCGTGAGCAAGCGGCGGAAAAAGGCTACGTGGAAACCATTTTTGGTCGTCGCCTTTATCTGCCTGAAATAAAATCACGAAACGGCATGCGTCGTAAAGGGGCCGAGCGCGCGGCAATCAATGCGCCGATGCAAGGGACGGCAGCCGATATTATCAAGCGTGCGATGATACTGGTTGATCAATGGATCCAAGCCAACGCCGCGGATGAGGCTCGCCTGGTGATGCAGGTGCACGATGAACTGGTGTTGGAAGTCAAAACGTCATCAATGTCCAAAGTTGAAAGCAAAGTACGGAAATTGATGGCGTCAGCGGCTGACTTGGATGTGCCTTTGATCGCCGAAGCAGGGTTCGGCGATAACTGGGGAGAAGCCCACTAAGTTCAGGGTTTTTATTGACCTTTCTGTCTTTTTACACTGAAAGCCGATATTTTTATCGGCTTTTTTTTATTCATTATCCACCTGATCTGTGGCGTTTTTACGCTAAATAGGTTTATTTTTATGAAAAAAAATTACGTAAGATACTTTTCAACACTGAGTGATTGATATACAGTTAACAGCGTAGGGTACAGAGGTAAGATGTTCTATCTTTCAGACCTTTTGTTTCACGTTATTGGATTTGGCTGATTCAGCAGCCCCAGTCAGGATACTGACTGGGGCTTTTTTTATTGGCTAATCGTCATCGCGAGGCGTCACCCTGCCACTGCCTTTTTATCGTTTGCTGACTCGCATTATTCCATTCTTTTCAAAAAAATTAGAGCAATTACTTTAATTTTGGCTAAGGGCTTGGTTATAATGCGCACAGCTTCTTGTTCTTTATGTGTCTATAGGGTCTGATTGAGATCGCTTAAGCACAAAGATTCGCCGGCCCTCATATTGAGGGTCGGCTTTTTTTTATCTACGTCAGTGACAGGCAGGCTTTCCCCGTTAAAGCGGGTTAATCGGTTGGTTGTGCGTCGTCGGCGAGGGGAGAGGGATCTTGTTGATACCAGCCGTCTAGCTTGCGGCGTAATTTATCGACGCCCATGCCTTTGAGCGATGAGTACAACTCGACCTCAACATCGCCGCAAAAGGCCAGTGACGCTTCACGGATTTTCATCAGTTGCTGCTTACGTGCCCCTGATTTCAACTTATCGGCTTTGGTCAGTAGTACCAACACTGGCAAGTGAGACTCTACCGCCCAGTAAATCAGTTGCTGATCCAAGTCTTTCATCGGATGACGAATATCCATCAACACCACTAATCCGCCAAGTTGATCACGTTTTTGTAAATATTCTCCCAGTGAACGCTGCCACTTCTCTTTCATTTCCAAAGGGACTTGGGCATAACCATAACCGGGTAGGTCGACAATATGACAACCTTCGTCCACCTTAAAGAGGTTAATTAATTGTGTGCGCCCGGGTGTCTTACTGGTCTTTGCTAGGCTCTTTTGGTCACAAAGACGGTTAAGGGAGCTAGACTTACCGGCGTTGGAACGGCCAGCAAACGCAATCTCTATCCCCGTATTATCAGGAAGATGGCGAATGTCGGGTGCGCTGGTAACAAACTGGGTGTTACGGTAATTAAGTGATTGCTCCACTGTTAACTCCGTCTCGTCTTGGTGTAGTAGACTGATTACTTTTGTGTGAATTTGTGTAAAATAACCGTGCTCGGTTTTTGATCGGTAATTGTACCATGACGGTAACTAAGTAGTGGTACTGGAAGCTTGATAATTATAAACGGAATGTCATGAAGAAATTAGCGCTAATATTGACTCTCCTCGCCAGCACTTCAGTCTGGGCCCAAGGAGATGCTGAAGCGGGCAAAGCAAAATCCAATACCTGTGTCGCCTGTCACGGTGCTGACGGTAACAGTGTTTTGCCTGATTACCCAAACTTGGCGGGTCAGCACGCCAACTATCTAGAGAAACAACTGAAAGAATTTAAGCTCGGCGCGCAAAGCGGCGGTGAGCAAGGACGATATAACGCTGTAATGGCTGGCATGGTCGCGCCGCTTTCTGAGCAGGACATGGCAGACTTAGCGGCGTATTATGCAACCTTAACACCCAAGCCTGGTACCACGCCTGAAGGCGCTATCGAGGTAGGCCGCCAGCTCTACATGGCCGGTGATCCTGAGCGCGGTATTGCAGCCTGTACAGCCTGTCACGGTCCTCGCGGGAACGGCACCCCTTCTTCTGGTTTCCCGAAAATTTCTGGCCAGCCTGCGAAGTACCTAGCCAGTCAGTTGAAAATGTTCCGCGCCGCAGAGCGTCATAATGATATGAACAAAATGATGCGGTCGGTCGCGGCGAAGCTGACGGACAAGGAAATTGACGCGCTGTCTAACTACTTAGGCGGGCTACACTAATAACCGAGCCGCTCTGCGAAAACGGTGGTGTGATAAACGCCGCCGTTTTTATCCCTCCCGTTTATTCGCCCGGCCATCTCACTAGGCCCGCGCTTTGACATCACACCACGCCGATAGCGATAACAGCGACCTCGTGTGTGAGAGATTGGCTATTTGCTAGCAAGAAAAACACGTCACTTCTTGAAAGATATATTTTTATCTTCTTTAAAATCATTGCTTTACCTCCAATGTACATTTTCGCTTCTTATTTTATTTGGCGGTCATTCTAGGCAAGCGCGGTCACTGCGATATGCTATCACTATCAACAGGACGTTGGCCTTAAGGACAAGAGACTGAGCCAAGCAAGGCAGATGAGCACCAGGACGGTCTAACCACAGGATGTGGATGTTGCCAAGGTTGGCGCACAAGGATGACGTGACACAGGATGTGTAGTGGGTGTCGAGCGACAAGGACGCAGGAAGCGACGGATAGGCAGGCATGCTACCCACAATGACAGGATGTTGATACTAAGGCGCTAAGCGCCATTTATCAGGGATGAACCCAGTACCAGGACGGACACGATCCGCTTATTATCGCAAGCGCGATACGCGACAGGCTTTATGCCTGTCGCTTTTTTATTGACCCACTTTCTGCTACATTCGCGCCAGCCTTTGGCATAGATGAATGATATGCAGCACTGCCCTTTATGTGAGCACACAACAACCCATCTTTATCATACCGACAAACGCCGTGCGTACTTTCAATGCACGGATTGCGCGTTGGTATTTGTTGATCGCCAAACGCTGCTCGCGCCCGAGGACGAAAAGGCCATTTATGATTTGCACCAAAATCACCCGGAGGACCAAGGCTACCAGCGCTTTTTATCGCGTTTAGCCACACCCTTGCTGGCGCGATTGGCGGTGCCTGCGAGCGGGCTAGACTTTGGCTGTGGCCCAGGGCCCGTGTTGGCGAGTATGTTGCGAGACGCAGGGCATGATGTGGCCTGCTATGATCCCTTCTATGCGCCACAAACCGACGTACTGGATGAATGCTATGACTTTATTACCTGTACGGAGGCGATCGAGCATTTTTATTGGCCGAAGGCGCAGTGGCATCAATGGCTCTCAATGCTTAAACCGGGCGGCTATTTGGGGATTATGACCAAACTGGTTAAGGATCCAGATGCTTTTTCACGCTGGCACTATAAGAACGATCTGACTCACGTTAGCTTTTTTAGTCGCCATACGTTCCAGTTTTTAGCTCACCAAGCTGGCTTGGCGCTCACGTTTATTGGCAACGACGTAATTTTAATGAGGAAACCACAGACATGACGCGTAAAAAGAAAACGCGCCGCGTAGGATCGGAAGGCCCGGCGCAATACGTAGATAAAAACCAGAACGAGCAAGACCGCATTGCGCGAATGCTGAAAAAGCAGAAAAAGCGTAAGGGCAAGAAAGCCGGCTCGCGTCATTCAGAAGAAGACAACAAGCAAGTGCGTCGCAGCGGTGGTAAAAAAGACCCGCGCATTGGCAGTAAAAAGCCGATCCCATTGGGTACGGATGCAGAAAAACCGAAGCAACCCAAACTCACGCCAGAGCAAGAGCTTGCAAAGCTTGAGCAAGACCCACAACTGAACGTGTTGCTGGATCGCATCGAAAATGGTGAGAAGTTGGGCGCGGGCTTGCAAGCTTACGTGGATGAAAAGCTGGATCGGATTGAAGTGCTGATGGATAAACTGGGCCTGCTGACCGACGACAATGAGTTGAATGATGACGATGACCTGCTGGCTAAATTTGAGCAACAGGATGATTAACAAGGAGTAACCGGTGCAGGAGTGGATCTGGATATTGGCAGGACTTGGGGCGCTGATTATTTTGGCGTTGTCGGTGTACGCAGGCGTATTGCTGGCGAAGCTAAAGCGACAAACCAAATGGCAAGCCGAGATGAAAGAGGCAGCGATCAACCAACGCAATGATAAAATCATTGAGAGCGTTGATGTGATTGCGTTTGCCGCACTGCAGGATCAATGCGATTTGTCGGAGGCCGCGATCCGTCTTTACATGATCATGGATCACCTACAAGGCGATAAGCGGGTTGAGTTTGATAGCCGCTATCCGGCCTTGTTTGAATTGTATGAGGCGGTAAAAGATACCCCTCGTGGTGAGGCAAGAAAGGGGCTGAAAAAGAATGAGCGCATGCGACTCGACTTAGACCGAGCCAAACATGAAGCGCGTCTAGAAGAGGCAATAAAAGTGGAGCTCTCAGACATTCTTGCCTTTACTGGGGGTCGCCACATCCCTGATCATATCCTGACACACTGAGTGTGACTGCCTGGAAAGCAGCCGATAACAGCTGCTTTCCACTGTCATTTTGTCCCAATACCCTTATAATTATTAGGCGAAAATCGATCTCGCCGACACTTTCGCAACATCAGTGCGGGTAGTGCTAAACACCTGACTTAAGGCTGTGGCACACTAGACGCTGTTACTCCTTTCCTAAGCGCTTTTGCGGAATGTAAGCCATGTCATCACCACAAATCATTTGGGATCAAGCCCTTATCAATAAGTACAACTATTCAGGGCCCCGTTATACGTCGTACCCGACGGCACTCGAATTTCATGAGGCGTTTGCGCCCGCGGAATTTGATATGGCGTGTAGCCAGTATCCTGAGCGCCCGTTGTCGTTGTATGTGCATATCCCGTTTTGCCACAAACTTTGCTATTACTGTGGCTGCAATAAAGTGGTGACACGGCACCAGCATAAGGCGGATGAGTATCTGGATGCGCTTGAGCACGAGATCCGTCAGCGTGCATTTTTACTTGGCTCACGTCGTGTGACGCAACTGCATTGGGGCGGAGGCACCCCGACGTTTCTCACTAAAGCGCAAATTTCTCGCTTAATGCACTTGCTACGCCAAGAGTTCGACTTTGAAGACGAGGCTGAAATCAGCATCGAGGTCGATCCGCGCGAAATTCCACTCGATATGCTCGATCATCTCCGCGATGAAGGCTTCAATCGTATCAGTATTGGGGTGCAGGACTTTGATAAAAAAGTGCAACAGCTGGTGAACCGAGAGCAAGATGAAGACTTTATTCACGCCTTGGTTGAACGTGCCCGCGAACTGGGCTTCCGCTCCACCAATCTCGATTTGATTTATGGCTTGCCCAGCCAATCGCCAGAGGGGTTTGCCAATACGCTTGAGCAAGTCCTTACCATGCGTCCGGGTCGACTCTCAGTGTTTAATTACGCGCATTTGCCCAACTTGTTCGCGGCGCAGCGCAAAATCAAAGAAGAGGATTTACCCTCACCGGACGCCAAGCTCACCATGTTGCAAGACACCATCAATACGTTGACGGGGGCTGGCTATCAGTTTATCGGCATGGATCATTTTGCTCTGCCTGATGATGAGCTGGCGGTGGCGCAGCGTGAAGGGCGTTTACATCGCAACTTCCAAGGCTATACCACCCAAGGTGACTGTGATCTGCTCGGGCTCGGGGTGTCGGCGATTTCGATGATTGGTGATTGTTACGCGCAGAATCAAAAAGAGATGAAAGCGTATTATCAGCAAGTGGATGCCGAGCGCCATGCCCTATTCAAAGGCGTGATGCTTGAGCCGGATGACCGCATTCGTCGTGATGTGATTAAAGCGCTGATGTGTAATTTCACCCTAGAGAAAGCGGACATTGCGACACGTTACCAGATAGATTTTGATCAGTATTTTGCTGAGGATCTGGCGTTACTGCAGTGCTTTATCGATGATGACTTGGTCCGGGTGACTGATAAAACGATTTCAGTGACCAAAACGGGCCGTATGCTGATCCGCAATATCTGTATGAGCTTTGATGTTTATTTGCGAGATAGAGCGCGTCAGCAACAGTTTTCGCGAGTGATTTAACCTTAAAAAAACCGCCAAATGGCGGTTTTTTACGGCGTGAGGCTCGCGTGGAGTGGCTCGACGACGACCTAGCGTGTTGCCGCGTGGGCTTTCAGTGCGGCTTTCTCACTATCAGACAAGAAAGCAATCGAAAGGCCATTTTCTTGCAATGTGGTGATTTGCGCCGGCGTTAAGCCCGCGGCAGGGGCAGCGACTTCATATTCATAGGGTAATTCAATCCCTTCCACGGCTGGATCGTCAGTATTTAACGAGGCCAGAATGTCATGGTCGAGGAATTGACGCACCGGGTGCTGCGCGAGATCAGCAATGGTGCTGGTTTGGATGTTTGACGTCAGGCAAGTTTCGATACCTATCTGGTGTTTCGCCAAGTAATCCATCAGCGCTGGATCCTCAATTGCTTTCACCCCGTGTCCGATTCGGGTGGCGCCGAGTTCGTTGATTGCTTGCCACATACTGGCGGCGCCAGCGGCTTCGCCAGCGTGCACGGTCACTTGCAGGTCGCTGGCCCGCACTTTGGCAAAGTGCTCGGTGAATTGGTCGCCCGGTTGGCCCAGTTCATCACCGGCCAGATCGATGGCCACTAAGTGTGATTTTTGTGTCAGTAGTGCATCCAGCTCGGCCATACAGGCTTTTGTGCCGAAGGTACGGCTCATGATGCCAATCAAGTTGGTTTTCACGCCAAAGTCGCGGCTACCCGCCTGTACACCATCGACCACGGCTTCTACCACCCCTTCGAGGGGGAGCTGATGCTTCAGCGCCATGTAGTAGGGCGAAAAGCGCAACTCGGCATAATCAATTTGCGCGTTTAAGGCATCTTCTACGTTTTCGTAGGCGACGCGGCGGACGGCATCTAAATCCCCTAATACGGCTACGCCCCAATCGAGCTTAGACAGGAACGCCACTAAATCGGGTTCGTTCTTGACCACCTGCACATGTGGGCGCAGTGACTCGATATCGGTAGCGGGTAGTGGCATCGCAAATTTTTGCCCTAGCGCCAAAATAGTGTCGATACGAATATTGCCGTCCAAGTGACGGTGCAAATCTGTCACGGGTAAGTCTTTTGTTATCATCATCGGTTCCCAGCAGGTGAGTTGGGGCTCAGTATAGCGAGTGACTCTCTTATCGTCAGTAGTCAGTGTGTCGATGGCGTGACAGCTATCGCGTGGGGAGCTTATCCGTTACCCGTTCTGTTGGTTGTTCCGCCAAGGGGAGGGGTTTAGCAAACAAGAAGCCTTGTGCAAAGTGGCAACCAATGTCACGCAGCCGTTCGGCTTCTTCCTGGGTTTCTATGCCCTCGGCCACCAGGTGCACATCCATACCGCGTGTCATGGCAACCACGGCTTCAATGATGCGCTGGTTAGTGCTGTTTTCGGTCATCGAGTGAACGAAACTGCGATCAATCTTAAGGCTGTCAAACGCCATTTGGTGAAGGTATGCCAGCGATGAATAGCCGGTGCCAAAGTCATCGATAGCAATTTTAATTCCTAGCGCGCGGATTTTGGTTAACCCTGAGGTCGCTAAGTGCTCATGACTCATCAGCTGTGACTCAGTGATCTCCAAGGTTAAATTCTCCGCTGGCAGTTGGGTACGATCCAGCACGCTTTGCAGTTTGTCGATAAAGTCGGCCGACAGTAGCTGACGTGCGGATAAATTCACGTGCAGCTGATAATTGGCTGGCCACAAGCCTTTTTGAATCTGCGCCACGGTGTCATAAGCGGCTTGCTCGAGTACCTGCATGCCGATTTGATTGATCAAGCCACTTTGCTCGGCGACGGGAATAAAATCAGCCGGGGAGACCATGCCACGCGTAGGGTGGCGCCAGCGCACCAAGGCTTCCGCGCCGCAGAAGCGGCCATCAAGCAAGCGGACAAAGGGTTGGTAATACACCTCAAATTGATGATGCTGTACGGCGTGATGAAGCTCGAGGAGGAGCCTTGATTGCTCTTGAATCCGTGCCTGCATATTGGCTTCAAAGTACACATACATCGCTGTTTCACTGCGTTTGGCTTCGCTCAATGCGAGACCGGCGTGATCAAGGCCTTCATAAATGGCATCGCCAAAGGTGTAGCCAAAGACGACCCCCGCACACGCGTCGACCAAAACATCATCGTTGCCAATGGTGACAGGGCGCTTAAACAAACTCAGTAACTGATCGACCAATGCCTCTGATTGCGTGCGGTTAGTGGTATTGGGGGCGAGAACGGCGAACTCATCGCCACGCACGCGTGCCAGTAGCATCCCAGAGCCATCGGAGAGGGCGCTGAGTCGATCGGCGATCGCGCATAAAAGCGTGTCCCCGCCTTCTTGTCCAAGGCTATCATTAATGTTGCGAAAGCCGTTGATCCCCAAAATCACCAAGGTATTGGGGGCGTGATAGCGCAAGCCAGCAGCCTGTTCAATCAAGCCTTCACGCGTATAGAGTTGCGTGAGGTTATCTTGGCGGACTTGTTGGCGCAGTGCATTGAACGACTGCTGTAACTTGACCGACATATTGTTAAATGCTTCTTTGAGTATCGAGATTTCCCGCAGGCTTGCGGGCGTATTGATGCGGTAAGTCAAGTTGCCCGATGCCAGTTTGGCTGCCGCTTCAGCGGTGTCTCTCAATGGGCGAGTCAGTTGGCGTATAATGAAATACACCACCGCAAGCCCGATCAGTGCCATGGTCATCACCAGATAAATGCTGATCTCTTGCTGGCTTAGCAGGTTTTTTAACAGTAGCTGATCGGGCAGTGCGACCACTACATACCATTGATGCTGAAAGGGAGCGGGCATCGCCACTTGTTTAATGGTGCCATAAAAATGGCCCTTGTCGGCAATATTGAAACTAAAGGGCTTGCCTAAACGGCCGGGTTCGGGCGGCCACGCGTTTGCGACCTGACTAATGGTATTATCGAGGACTGGGTTATGGCTAATATCGGGAAAATGCAAGATATTGCTGGGGCTCTCTTGGCCACTGTGGGCGATCATCCGACCCTCATCGTCGACAATAAATAATGCCCCCCCAAGTTTTTGTTGACGCTCACTTAAGAAGCGGTTAAACGCATTGAGCTTGATGTCGCTGGCGACCACGCCCCACACATTATCGTCGACCATTACCGGGGCAATCGCCGATAAGGAGACTTCACCGACCTCATCGGCATCACGGTAAATGTCGGTCCAGCGTGGCTGCTCACGATTGAAAGCAGGAATGTACCATGGTCGGATGCGTGGATCGTAGTGGTTGTCTTGATAAATGACGTTGGCGTGTGGGGTGCGGCCATCAAAAATCCGCAGCGCACCCTGGGTCGCGTCACTTTGTTCCATCAAAATATACTGACCAGCTTGGCTTTTACGATAGCCAAAATACTCGCCCTCAGCATCGACCCCGATACCGAGTGCCTGCATGTGAGGCATGGCTTGATAGAGAGAGGTGTAGCTATTGAGAAGGTAATCACGCAGCCCTGCGTCAGTCGTTGGCGTGTCGGCCAGCCGAGCGGCAAGGCTGTCGGCAACGAATATATTGGCATTAAATGGATGAACAAGATACTGGCGCAAGTCTCGCTCGATACCGACGGAGTAATCCTCGAGTAATAACTTACCGACAAATTGCGAGCTGGCGCGATAGTGGTTGTTGATGGTAATAATGATCACGACCAGCGTGAGTGTTAGGACGAGAAACACGGGGAGCATCACGGCAGCGCGTATCGACAATGGGCGTAAGTTTCTCATCAGGACAGCAACTTTACTCTTATAAAAAAAACAACATGATTGTTAGATTTTACCTCAATCTCTTTACTTAAATTTAGCAGAGGTTCAAAGAGTGTCAGTTTCAATAATGAGTTACGACTCAATATTTAGCTCTTTGAGTTTACGTGTCAGGGTATTACGCCCCCACCCTAAAATTTTAGCTGCCTCTTGTTTGTGACCATGCGTGTGCTTGAGCGCCGATTGTAACAAGATGCGTTCAACACTGGGGAGCGCTTGTTGCAAAATACCATGTTGTCCTTGTGTTATCGCATCTTGCGCCCAATACGTGAGAGCCTGCTGCCAATCATGGGCTTCATTGTCGGTCATAGCACTTGGCTGGTTGAGCAGCTCCCTTGGGAGATCGGAGGGCAGCACCTCCTTACTGCTGGCCATCACGGTCAGCCAGCGGCAGGTGTTTTCTAGCTGGCGGACGTTACCCGGCCAAGGTAACTGGCTCATCATGGTTTCTGTGTCTGGGTGGAGTTGCTTGGCTTCGACATCCAGCTCTTTGGCCGCGCGGGCAAGAAAATGCTGACACAGCTGGGGAATATCTTGGCGCCTGTCTTTGAGTGAGGGTAGATGAACGCGGATCACGTTCAAGCGGTGAAACAAGTCGTCTCGGAAACTGCCTTCTGTCACCAAGCGTTCAAGATCTTGGTGGGTCGCAGCGATAATGCGTACATCCACATCGACCGCCGCGTGACCGCCGACCCGATAGAATTGACCATCCGCCAGCACACGCAGTAAACGCGTTTGCACATCCAATGGCATATCGCCAATTTCATCCAAAAAGAGGGTGCCGCCATTGGCTTGCTCAAAGCGTCCTTGCCTGACCGCGTTGGCCCCCGTAAACGCCCCTTTTTCATGACCAAACAGCTCAGATTCAATCAAGTCTTTGGGAATGGCGGCCATATTCAGCGCGATAAAGGCTTGATTGGTCCGCGGACTATGACGATGTAGCGCTTGGGCGACCAGCTCCTTACCTGTACCCGACTCACCATTGATTAATACCGAAATCGAGGAGCGTGACAGCCGGCCAATGGCGCGAAACACTTCTTGCATCGCGGGAGCCTCGCCGATGATCTCGGGTGTCTGTGTTTGCGGCTGTCGTGACGTTTGTTGCTTTTGCTGCTCTTTATAGTGGGCCAGCGCGCGCTCAACCAGGGCCAGCGCTTCATCAATATCGAACGGCTTGGGCAGGTATTCAAACGCGCCTTTTTGGTAGGCGTTGACCGCGGCATCTAAATCCGAGTGCGCGGTCATGATGATCACAGGTAAGTCAGGATGTTGCTCATGTACCGCTTTTAGCAGCGCCAGCCCATCGCTACCTGGCATGCGAATATCGGAGACCAACACATCAGGGCGACGTTCATGCAGGGCACTGAGTACATTTTCAGCATTGCTAAACGTATCGCAGGTGAGGCCGGCAGCACTGAGGGTGCGCTCCATCACCCAACGAATAGAGCTGTCATCATCAACAATCCAAATGGTCCCTTTACTCATGTGGCGTGTCCTTTTCTATGATTGGCAATTGGATGGTGAAGCAGGTATGGCCTGGCCAGCTATTCACGTCAATTTTCCCTTGATGCTGATCGATTAAATGATGAGTGATGGCGAGTCCAAGCCCATTGCCGTCAGCCTTGCTGGTGACCATGGGGTAGAACAAGGTGTCTTGCAGATGCGGCGCAATCCCGGGCCCATTGTCGATGATTTCAATTTGCGCGACCACCCGGTGACGCTCGCCATGGATCACGGTTTGAAAGCCTGTGCGCGTGCGCAAGGTGAGCCGCGCGTTTGGCTGACCACTTATCGCATCCGCCGCATTGGTGGCGACGTTGAGAATCGCTTGCTCCAGCTGCTCAGGATCCATCTCAAAATCAGGTAAGCTAGGGTCATAATCGCGAATGATCTGGATGCCTTCGTGGTTATCGAGGCTGATCAATTGGCGGACTTTTTCCAATACCACGTGAATATTTTGTCGTTGGCGCAACCCAGGACGCTGTGGTCCCAGTAAACGGTCGACTAAGTTTCGCAATCGGTCGGCTTGCTCGATAATAATTTGCGTATATTCCGCTAAGCTCGCATCAGGCAGCATCTTTTCTAGCAGCTGTGCCGCGCCGCGTAAGCCGCCAAGAGGGTTTTTTATTTCATGCGCCAAGCCGCGTACCAACTCTTTTGCCGCTTGTTGTTGTGCTTTTTGGGTCAGCTCCTTACTGATCCTTTGCTGTTGGCTGACCACATTCACTTCCAGTAGCAGCCGCCCTTCGTCCTCTTGATCAAATAGCGGACTGGCACTGAGTTGCACCTTTTGTGGCTGACCGTCCACCACCCAGGTCACATCACTGTCCGTCAAGCTCTGCCCCGCCCGTGTGGTGTTGGCAATTTGTGCCCAGTCGACGCTGGCGTGCTGAATTTGCTCGGTGAGCGGCCGCGTCAGCAAGCGCCTGGCACTTTGATGCATCAGCTGCTCGGCGGCCGCGTTGACATACTGAATACGCCATTGGCTATCCACCACAATAATGGCGGTGAGGAGGTGGTCGAACAGTTGAGCGGGTGCCATCCGTGTTGCGTCCTTGTTTGCACTGATTTGGTGCATTGAGTGTAATCGAGATCCTTGCTTGATGCAGCTTGCACTGCTGGGTTTGTGAATGCATCGGCGTTGTCATGGGTTAATCATGCGCGCGATGTGGCTGATTCACGTGGGCGCGATGCAAATACACCTGATGTTCAGAGGACGATGCAATTATCTTGCCGTTTTCTAAAACGCGCACTTTAAAGCGATGGGTGCCTCTGTCTACCGGGCCGAGGTGCCATTGCAGTGTGAGCTGTGAGGCGCTGCGCGTCTGCTCAGGGTGAGCCTGAACGGGTTGACCGTCCATCACCAGCTGCACGTGGTCGCTTGGGGACGCCGCCGGGGCCAGAATGGCTTTTACGGAAACCTTGCCGGGGTTGCTGCGCAACGTCGCGCCATCACTGGGGTGAACCAGTGTGATCGTCACGTTTGATTGATGTGTGGGCGTGGGGGGTGTCTGCGGCGGTTGCGTTAACGGTGGCGATACCGGCGAGGGCGCGTAATGGCGCACTTGGTGGGGCGCGTTGGGAGGCTGATCACTAATATGCCATTGTCCGTTTTGATCCTGCCATTGGTAAACCGTGCCAGCCTGGCAGGTGACAGTGAGGCTGAGCACGATAATGGTTAGCCAGCGCATCGCTTCCCCTTTTTTATCTGCAGATACTGGCAATGATAAGCGAGATGGCGCGGGTAAAAAGCACAAAAAAGCCCACCTGCGAGGTGGGCTACAATTTGGGTTGTTTGCGCGCTTATACCGAGTAGTACAGCTCGAATTCCACGGGATGGGTGGTCATTTGGATACGCTCAACATCTTCGCCCTTCAGCGCGATGTAAGAGTCAATGAAGTCATCCGAGAACACACCACCAGCAGTTAGGAACTCGCGGTCATCGTCAAGGGCCTGTAGTGCCTCTTTAAGGGACTCAGCGACGGTTGGGATTTCCGCTGCTTCTTCTGCAGGCAAGTCGTACAAGTCTTTATCCATGGCATCGCCAGGGTGGATCTTGTTTTTAATCCCGTCGAGGCCAGCCATTAGCATGGCGGCGAAGCAGAGATAAGGGTTGGCCGTTGGATCGGCAAAGCGCAGCTCAATACGGCGAGCTTTCGGGCTCGGCACCACTGGGATACGGATTGATGCTGAGCGGTTACGTGCCGAGTAAGCCAACATAACCGGTGCTTCAAAGCCTGGGACCAGACGCTTATACGAGTTGGTTGAGGCGTTGGCGAAGGCGTTGATCGCACGTGCGTGTTTGATGACACCGCCAATATAATACAGCGCGGTTTCAGACAAGCCGCCATATTTATCACCGGCAAACAGGTTTTGCCCATCTTTGGCAAGCGACTGGTGGACGTGCATCCCTGAGCCGTTGTCACCAACCAGTGGCTTAGGCATAAAGGTTGCCGTTTTACCAAAGGCGTGCGCAACGTTATGCACCACGTATTTATAGATTTGGATTTCGTCGGCTTTGGTGGTCAAGGTGTTGAAACGGGTAGCAATTTCATTCTGACCTGCTGTCGCCACCTCGTGGTGGTGCGCTTCAACTACTAGGCCCATTTCTTCCATCACTAATGACATGGCAGAGCGGATGTCTTGTGATGAGTCAACGGGGGCAACCGGGAAGTAGCCGCCTTTTACGCCTGGACGGTGACCTTTGTTTCCCCCTTCGAGGGCGGTACCTGAGTTCCAGCTTGCCTCGACGTCGTCAATTTTATAGAACGAGCCGGCCATATCGGTGGCAAATTTAACGTCATCGAATAAGAAGAACTCTGGTTCAGGACCGATCAATACGGTGTCGGCGATGCCAGATGCGCGCATGTAATCTTCTGCACGTTTAGCAATCGAGCGAGGATCACGGTCGTAGCCTTGCATGGTTGAGGGCTCGAGAATGTCACAACGGATATTCAGGGTGCTTTCCTCGGTAAAGGGGTCAAGCACGGCCGAACTGGCGTCTGGCATCATCACCATGTCTGATTCATTAATGCCTTTCCAGCCCGCGACCGATGAGCCATCAAACATTTTGCCTTCTTCAAAGAAGTCATCATCAATTTGATGCGAGGGGATAGAAACATGTTGCTCTTTACCTTTGGTATCGGTAAAGCGCAGGTCGATGAATTTCACCTCGTTTTCTTGGATCAGTGCGAGCACGTTTTCTACTGACATGTGAAATAACCTCCGGTGTCAAATTGAGTAAATAGCGCGTTGGCTCCTTGCTGCATGACAAAGCGAAAACCGTGCCAACAATTTTAAGCCGCGCCAAACGGCGTTTAACGCGATAAAATCGTGTGCAGCCTTGTTCAAAAGCGTGCAATTTGCACCATCATGGTGCGCCTTTGATCGCATCTGGTGCAAGGGGCAAAGACGGTGCGTCGCTTTGCACGAGATGCGTGCATGCGTCGCCCCCCTCTTTGTAGCAGACATTACATGACAAGAGTGTGGGCGGTCTTTAAAAATTCATTTTTTCCCCAATCACGATGAATCCTTGTATTTGCACAATAAATAACCAGTTGTGCCCGGGTGAAACCCGGGGGACGGTGAGCCAATTCACATAATAAGGTGGGTTTTGCGACAAAATCTGGTACATTACGGCCGTTTTTTTAATCAGGTGGCGGTGCCGTCGTGTTAGCATAGCTTGCCAACTTCGGCGCGCGCCCCGTCTATCGAGTGAAAAAGAGAGTCCATGACCAACATACAGACAGATAAATTAAGAAATATCGCCATTATTGCCCACGTTGACCACGGTAAAACCACGCTAGTGGATAAGCTGCTGCAGCAATCCGGTACGCTGGCTTCCCGCGGTGAGGTGGAAGAGCGTGTCATGGACTCAAACGACATTGAGAAAGAGCGTGGCATTACCATCTTGGCCAAGAACACGGCCATTAACTGGAATGACTACCGCATTAACATCGTTGATACGCCGGGACACGCCGACTTTGGTGGTGAAGTTGAGCGCATCATGTCGATGGTTGATTCGGTATTGCTGGTGGTGGACGCAGTAGACGGTCCAATGCCGCAAACCCGTTTTGTGACCCAAAAAGCCTTCTCTCATGGCCTAAAGCCGATTGTGGTTATCAACAAGATTGACCGCCCAGGTGCGCGCCCGGATTGGGTGATGGATCAAGTGTTTGATTTGTTTGACACATTAGGTGCATCCGATGAGCAATTGGATTTCCAAGTGGTTTATGCGTCAGCCCTTAACGGCTGGGCGAGTCTAGAAGAAACCACAGAAGGCGAGGATATGGAGCCGTTGTTCAACGCGATCGTTGATAACGTTGACGCGCCTGACGTTGATATCACCACGCCACTACAAATGCAGGTGTCTCAGCTGGACTACAACTCCTATGTGGGGGTTATTGGCGTGGGTCGTATCACCCGAGGTTCGGTTAAGCCGAATCAGCAAGTGACGATTGTAAGCGCCGATGGCAGCAAGCGTAATGGCAAAGTGGGCAGTGTTTTAGGCTACATGGGCCTTGAGCGTCATGACGTTGATGAAGCCTCTGCCGGCGACATTATTGCGATTACCGGTTTGGGTGAGCTGAAAATCTCAGACACGATTTGCGATCCAAGCAATGTCGAAGCGCTGCCCGCACTGACTGTGGATGAGCCCACTGTGACCATGACTTTCCAGGTCAATACCTCACCGTTTGCAGGGCTGGAAGGTAAATACGTCACTTCACGTAACATTCTTGAGCGTCTGCAAAAAGAGTTGGTTCACAACGTGGCACTGCGCGTGGAAGAGACAGATAACCCGGATAAATTCCGTGTCTCTGGCCGTGGTGAATTGCACTTGTCGATTTTGATCGAGAACATGCGCCGTGAAGGCTTTGAGCTGGCGGTATCGCGCCCAGAAGTGATCATCAAAGAAGAAAACGGCGAGAAACTCGAACCGTTTGAGACGGTGACCATTGACGTACTGGAAGAGCATCAAGGTGGCGTGATGGAAAGCATCGGCCTGCGTAAAGGTGAGCTGACGAACATGCTACCAGACGGCAAAGGCCGTGTGCGCATGGACTTTGTGATGCCATCTCGTGGCCTGATTGGTTTCCAAACAGAGTTCTTAACGCTGACCTCGGGCTCAGGCCTGATTTATCATACCTTTGACCACTACGGTAAGTACAAAGGTGGAGATATAGGCCAGCGCATTAATGGTGTGTTGATCTCAAACGCAGCGGGTAAAGCACTGACTTACGCCCTATTTAACTTGCAAGACCGCGGACGCTTGTTTGCCGAGCACGGTGACGAAGTATACGAAGGTCAGGTGATTGGTATTCATAATCGTGCCAACGACCTGACAGTTAACTGCTTGAAAGGTAAGCAGCTGACCAACGTTCGTGCCTCAGGGACCGATGACGCGCAGGTATTAAGCCCAGCGATCAAGTACACCTTGGAGCAGGCGCTTGAGTTTATCGATGATGATGAACTGGTTGAAGCGACGCCGGAGAGCATTCGTATCCGTAAGAAGCTATTGACCGAAACCGAGCGTAAGCGCGCAGGTCGTAAAGGTTAATCACGCGGGCATCACCGCGCGATATGGACAAAGGGCATCCTCGGGTGCCTTTTTTATTGGCTAGCGTTTAATTGAGGGTTTGGATAAAGCGATTTGACGCTTGGATGGCGCGTTGCATGTCAGCGACTGCGCGGTCTATCTCGCCCGAAAGGGCATCCAGCTCACCTTGTAACGCACCAATTGCGCGGGCATTGAGGTTGTGTTTGAGATAAAGCCGGTTATCTTGCAGCGTGTTCAGTACCGGTGTCATGGTTTGTTCGGCACGACGCATGGCATCACGCAGTCGCTCGTATTCCTCACGAGTCTGGCGTAAGCGCTGCTCACTATCACGCTGCAGGCGTTGATTGGTGTACAAGTCTAATTCGTCTTCCCACTCATCAAACAGCGCTTCAGAGACAGACTCAAGGGCATCGATGCGTTCACGCACGCGGGTGACGGCTTCATGGCTTGTTTGATACTGGCTATCCACTGCGTCGTAGGCGGCTTGTAGCTCCCCACCGTCAAACTGGGTGAGCTGGCTCAAAGCTTGCCGTGCATTTTTAAACTGAGATTGCGCCGCTTGCTGCGCATCAGACGCGTCTTCGACTCTGTCGACCATGATATCGCGTTTATGGATGCCCACTTGCTCCATGGCTGAGTAATAGGCAGACTGACAGCCGGTGAGTAGGGTTAAGCCGATAGCAAACAGAAAGATAACCCGCACAGGCAACTCCTTAATCATAAATCATGTACACTCATTACGCTTAAGGCTAACACAAGGTTAAGGTGGAAGGATGCGCAAAATTGGGATCCTGGATGAGAAGACGTGGTGTCATCACCGTGATTGGTTGATGGCGATGCTGGCCCATTTATGGCGGCGTATGGGCGAAGATCGGCTCACGGTGAGTGCGGGCCATATGGCGTATGTCACGCTGCTATCCCTTGTGCCGTTAGTGACGGTGGTGTTATCCGCCTTTTCGAGTTTCCCTGGCTTTTCCGAGGTGGGAGACACTTTACAGCAGTTTGTGATCAACAACTTTGTGCCGGCGGCTGGCGAGGTGGTTGCACGCTACCTTAATGAGTTTGTGGCCAATGCCGGTAAAATGACGGCAGTGGGGGTGAGCTTTTTGTTTGTGGTGGCCATTATGCTTATTTCGGCGATCGATAAGAGCTTGAACCACACCTTTAAGATTCAGACCAAGCGACCCACAATGATCGCCTTTTCCATCTATTGGATGGTGCTGACCTTAGGGCCGATTCTTATTGGCACCAGTATTGCGTTGAGCTCCTATCTCACCTCGCTGTCGTTATTACAAAGTGGGATTGCCAACGATTTATTTACCACCTTACTACGCATTTTGCCCTTTATCCTGACCACATTGACCTTCATGGGGCTTTATACCTTGGTCCCCAATACGCGCGTGCGTCTGCGTCATGCCTTTGTTGGAGCGGCGGTGGCGAGTATCCTGTTTGAATTAAGCAAGAAAGTCTTCGCCTTGTATGTCACCCATTTTCCGTCGTATCAACTGATTTATGGCGCGTTGGCAGTGATCCCGATTCTCTTTGTCTGGGTGTATTTTAGTTGGTGTATCGTATTGTTTGGTGCCCAAGTGACGGCGACGCTGAGAGAATCTGAACGCTGGTGGTCGCGCGCTCAAGATGCGTCATCTGTTCCTTTAACCATGGAAAAAGAGGAAACCCATGATCGCCCTCATTCAACGCGTGAGTGAAGCCAGTGTGACCGTAGAAGGTACGACGCTGGGCTGTATAGGAAAAGGCTTGGTGGTGCTGCTAGGGGTCGAAAAAGGCGACACCGAGACTCAGGCAGCCAAACTGGCGCATAAAGTGCGCGGTTATCGTGTCTTTGAAGACGACGAAGGAAAAATGAACCTCAATGTGTCACAGGCGGGAGGCGAGTTACTGGTGGTCTCTCAGTTCACCCTCGCGGCTGACACGAAAAAAGGAATGCGTCCAAGTTTTTCAGGCGCATCACCCGCCGACGCTGAACGCCTGTATGAGGTGTTTTGTCACGATTGTCAGCAGGCCGGCGTGAAGACGCAAACCGGTCAGTTTGCCGCGGATATGAAAGTCAGCTTGGTCAATGATGGGCCGGTGACTTTCTGGCTTCAGGTATAATGTGCGCCTAACAGGGAGAGATAGGCATGTTTAAAATCGTCACGCCACGCACAGAGCAAGAGCTTGAGCGTTATTATGACTTTCGCTATCGCATGTTGCGAGAGCCTTGGCATGCGCCGCGCGGCTCAGAGCGCGATGCCTATGATGGCAATGCCTGTCATCGAATGATTGTCGACAGTGACGATGATCCCGTCGCCATCGGGCGTCTTTACTTAACCCCAGACAATGATGGACAGATCCGCTATATGGCGGTCTCTCCCGATTTTCGTAATCGTGGCCTCGGGGCGCTCATATTAATGGCGCTGGAGTCGTTGGCGCGGCAAGAGGGAGCTAAGCGTCTTGTGTGTAGTGCCCGAGAAGAGGCGGTGAGCTTTTATGCACAACACGACTTTGTGCGTCAGGGAGATCTCAGTGATGAACGCGGGCCGATCCGTCATCAACAGATGGTGAAACCTTTAGACCCTTTGTCTGATGTGGTGCGTCATCCTGAGTGGTGTACCGAACTACAGCAGCGCTGGCAAGAGCAAATCCCCATCAGTGATAAAATGGGGGTACAGATCAGCCAATTCACCGGCTATCACTTTGAAGTGTGTGCCAATTTAAATGCCAACCTGAATCCACGTCATACCATGTTTGCGGGCAGTATTTTTAGTCTTGCTACGCTCGCGGGGTGGGGGATGGTATGGCTGTTGATGAAAGAGCGCCAACTCAGCGCGGATATCGTCCTCGCAGACAGCCATATTCGCTACCGCAGCCCAGTGGCAGAACGGCCAAGGGCGAGTGTCTCGCTGGATAACTTGAGCGGTGAGCTGGATAGGCTGGAAAATGGTCGCCGCGCGCGTGTCACGCTCGACGTAGAGTTTTTTAGTGGCGACGATAAGGCCGGCGTGTTTACCGGCACCTACGTATTGCTGCCATCAGACGATGGCGCCACCGCACAGCCTGCGCCTCAGTTGGCACTACTGCGTTAACGCACCCTTGGGGTGGCGGTTTGATAAATCGGCCAATCAATCGATACGGATGTCTCCCCCTGAAGAATGCCCGTGATATCGCCACGATCGGCTTTTAGAGAAAGTTGAGCAAATGGGAACGACTGCGACTGACGCTGTTTGGCCGGCGTTTTTTGAAACCACTCAGAAATTCGCGCTGGCCAGCCTTTATCTGGCATGACATCCGCGTGGCCATCTAATAGGGTGGCAGCGAGTGTGCCACTTAAGCCTACGTTGAAACTTTCAGTATCAGACGCTAGCCCAGACCATTGCCCTTGAAGATCGTGAAATCCGCTTAAAGGCAGCGGCCAGTTGAACCATGATTGATAAAGGGATAAGGGGACGTTGAGGCCGTCAACCTGGAATGACCACGGTAGGCTCGGTGTGTTGTAGTTCCACTGGCCAGAGGCCGCCAATTGCCCGTCAGGAAAGCCCAATAGTAATTGACGTAAGTTGACGTGACCGTCGTTCGCTTCTAACCGCAAATAAGGCTCTGCTAGCCATTGTTGGTTGATGCTGGCATAGCTGGCGCTTGCGGTGAGCGTGCCATCACGCAGTTGCCACTGTTGGTCGCGACTGACACGCAGGTCGCGACCGTCAATATCAATGCCATCCACTTTGACGGGAAACTGCGGCGATAACGCCAACCACTCATTGTGTTTGAGCGACAGATCGGTCACGACGATATGGTGCGGCCAATCTGGCAATGCGCTTATCAGCGGGCTAAGCCGTTCGCGGCTGAGAGTGAGGCCATTCGCGCGTAGTCTATCGATTTGCCAAGCCTGGGGAGAAAATTGGCCGGAAATCGCGATAAACCCTTCGTGCCACTGGCTAGTGAGTTGGTTGACTATCCAATTGTCACCGCGACGTTCCAGCTCCCCTAGAGGCTGCTCCCACGTGTGTCCTTGCCAACGGATATAGTCGGCATTAAACGAAGCGCGTAGCTGAGGCTGATGCCACCAAGGCGACTGAGGCGAAAACATTAATTGTTCCGCTGATAAGGTCAGTGCATTAACCGATAGCCGATCTGTTTCGGCACTGAGTTGACGAACGTCGGCACGATCGATGGTGAGTTGGGTGTCGGACGGCCAATGTGACAAGGCCTCGCGAAGCTGCTGTTGTGTTTGCTCACTGTCTACGATGGCATTGCTAATGGTCAATTGGCTCAAGGCGAGTACACCAGGTTGCCATTGCCCTTGGGCGCTAAAGGCCGCACGTTGCCATTGAAATGAGAGCCCATTCAGTTGCCACCCTTTAGGGGAGGGAGTGGCATCCAGGAGCGCATGAGAGAGCGTGAGGCCGTGCCAATCGATATGTTTGGCTTCCCATTGTGCGCGACCACGGACCGACCCCCATGGTGAGTCGCCCTTTTGCCATTCATCAAGCTGGGCACTCACGTGGCGCGCTTGCCAACCTTGCCCAATGAGATCTAAGTCGTTGAACAAGACACGGCCGATTTGCACAGACGCAGGCAACATCTCTAGGCTAGGCGGTGGCGTGCTCTCAGTCAGATCGATAGCCAGACCATCAATACGCAGCCAATGAATGCGTGGCAATCGCGTGGCATCGAGCTGCACGCGCAGGCGGTCGGCTTGCCAATGTTGGGGACCGACGCGATAGCTAGGCTTGGTGAGGGTCAAACTCAGTGGTTGACGCCAATGATAGACCACCTGTTTGGCGGAGAGATCGCCTGGCAGCCAAGGCGAGACAACATGATGAAACAGCGCGGTGCTATAACGCGTGTGAAAGAGAACTGCTAACACCAATAATGCGGTGACACAGAGAATGAAAAAGCTGGCGAACAGTTTGGCCAGGATGCGCATGAACCAACCCTATCAAGGCAATCAGTAGCAATAAGACTGGCGCAAAAGTGCCGTAACTTCAACTATTAGCCAGTATAACCGTGGGGGAGGTGGCCCCGTATCGCACGCACGATACGGGGCAGGGGGTTAGTCTAGCTTGGGACCCGCTGAGACCAGTGCGGCCCCTTCGGGGGTATCGGTATATTTTTCAAAGTTATCGATAAAGCGCTGTGCCAGATCGTTGGCTTTGCTCTCCCACTGAAGGGGATCAACATAGGTATCACGCGGGTCAAGAATGCCGTCGCTCACTTCGTCGAGTGAGGTGGGCACTTCCAAATTAAAGATTGGAATTGACTTGGTCTCCGCTTTTTCGATGGAGCCATCTAAAATCGCGTCAATGATCGCCCGCGTATCTTTGATGGAGATCCGCTTGCCTGAGCCGTTCCAGCCCGTGTTGACCAAATAGGCTTCCGCGCCGGCGGCTTCCATACGTTTGACCAACACCTCGGCATACTTGGTGGGATGTAAGGTCAAGAAGGCGGCACCAAAGGCGGCAGAAAACGCAGGTGTCGGCTCGGTAATGCCACGCTCCGTGCCTGCAAGCTTCGCCGTAAACCCCGACAAGAAGTGGTACTTGGTTTGCTCTGGGGTCAGCTTAGACACGGGGGGCAGCACACCAAACGCATCCGCCGACAAGAAAATCACCTTGTTTGCATGGCCGCCTTTCGACACCGGCTTAACGATATTGTCGATGTGATAAATCGGATACGAGACACGGGTATTTTCTGTTTTGGTGTTATCGTCAAAGTCGATGGCGCCATTGCCGCGAACGGTGACGTTTTCCAGCAACGCATCCCGGCGAATGGCGTTGTAAATATCAGGCTCTGCCTCTTTCGATAGCTTGATGGTTTTCGCGTAGCACCCGCCTTCGAAGTTAAACACACCATGGTCGTCCCAGCCGTGTTCATCATCACCAATCAGCTGGCGTTTGGGATCCGTAGAGAGGGTGGTTTTCCCGGTGCCGGATAAACCAAAGAAGATGGCGACGTCGCCGTCTTTACCCATGTTGGCCGAGCAGTGCATCGACGCGATATCTTGCAGTGGCAAGAAGTAATTCATCATCGCGAACATGCCTTTTTTCATCTCGCCGCCGTACCAGGTGCCGCCGATGAGCTGCATGCGTTCGGTGAGGTTGAAAACGGTAAAGTTTTCCGAGTTCAGACCCTGCTCGCGCCATTTGGTATTGACGCATTTGGCACCGTTCATCACCACGAAGTCGGGCTCAAAGTCTTTCAGCTCTTCCTCGGTTGGGCGGATAAACATGTTTTTGACGAAGTGCGCTTGCCAGGCTACCTCGGTGATCACGCGAATACGCAGACGAGTGTTCGGGTTGGCACCGCAATAGCCATCAATCACAAACAGGCGTTTGCCTGATAACTGATCAGTGACGAGAGCTTTAAGATCCTTCCATACTGCTTGGTCAATCGGCTTGTTGTCGTTTTTGCCTTGATCAGACCACCAGACGGTATCGCGCGTGGTATCGTCGCGGACGATATATTTATCTTTTGGTGAGCGGCCGGTAAAAATACCAGTATCTACCGCCACCGCGCCGAGCTCGGTCACCACGCCTTTTTCATAGCCTTCCAGCCCAGGTTTGGTTTCTTCCTCGAACAGTTGCTCATAAGAGGGGTTACGGATGACTTCTTTGACATTTTCCAGACCATGACAGGAAAGATCGATGTCAGCGACCTCGGGTTCGACGTTCAGGACAGTCATAGGTGCTCCTTGGGGTAAGATGTTGTTAACTGTCTTTGTGCTAGCAACCTGAAAATGTGACTTCAGGGACTGACTCCATACAAGACGGCACACTGGGGTTATTTTGATTGTAGGGTACGGACCACCAGGTGCCATGTCATAGACATGGTAACGCTTAGTTAATCGTTTGCGCTACCCAAAGACCTATTATTGTTTGTACAAAAATAATGCGAGAAAAAATGTGAGTTAAGTCGGGTAGGTATAAGAAAAAAGCCAGCATAATGCTGGCTTTTGAACTCCGTCAGCTGGATTTGCTTCGGAGCGCTAAATATGTAGCACGCTGTTATTGCATTTGTGAGGAAGAGTCCGCGTTTTGCTCGAAAATGGCTGCCACATCAACACTATCGAAAGCGTAGTCTGTACCACAATAATCGCAATGCAAATGAATGGTTCCCATTTCTGCCACCATTTTATCCACTTCGCTGCGCTCAATGGCGGCGATGGCGCTGGCACTGCGCTCACGTGAGCAGCTGCATTTGAATACCACCTCTTGTGCGGGATACAGCGTGACTTTTTCCTGGTGGTACAAACGATGCAGCACATCTTTAGCAGGCAAGCTAAATAGCTCTTCGTTTTTGATGGTGTCGGTAAGCTGAGCAAGGTGTTCAAAATCGCCCTCGTCGCCTTTGCCGTCGGGGAGCACCTGTAGCATCATCCCCGCCGCATGCGGTTTACCTTCATGCTCACCCGTACGCAACCAAAGGCGGGTCATCAGTTGCTCTGAACGGGCGAAGTAATCTTCAAGACAGGCTTGTAAGCTGTCAGATTCCAGACCGACGATACCTTGATAGCGTTCACCTTCGACAGGCTCGATGGTGATGATGAGTTGGCCTTTCCCCATCATCTCCGGCAAGGTCGCATCGTCTTTGATGTCGCCTTTGACGCGCGCGGTACCACGCAGCTGTTGGTGATGATCCCCATTAATCACCGCGAGAGAGACAGGGCCATCGCCTTGCAGTTGCACTGTGATTGAGCCGTTAAACTTGAGTGTCGCGGTCAATAAGCTAGTCGCGGCAAGCATCTCTCCCAGCAAGGCATTGACCGGTGCCGGGAAATCTTGGTTTTCCAGTATGCGCTGATAGGTGTCATCGAGCTTAACCAGCTCACCACGCACAGACACATCTTCAAATAGGTAACGGTGTAGTTGATCGTTTGACATGCAATTTCTCTCCGGCAATGGCGCGCTCGCGGCCTTAGTCTATGCCTTGTTTAAACTTACGAATATCTCGGCGTTGCTTTTTATCCGGTCGCCCATCGGGACGCGGATTGTGTGCGTTCAAGCGGCGCATTTCTGACTCGCGCTCGCGCTTGGCGAGGCTGCTCTCGGTTTCTTGGTACAGGGTTTGCGCGATCGGCGCTCCCTGTCGCTGCTCTGAAAGTGCCATAACCGTGACGGTTTTTTCATCATGGCCTTGGCGAAGGCGGATTTCTGCCCCAACCTCTACCATTTTACTCGGCTTAGCACGCTGGCCATTGTACTGCACTTTGCCGCCATCTATCATGTTGCGCGCAACGGAGCGCGTTTTGTAAAAGCGGGCGGCCCACAGCCACTTGTCCAACCTGACCGCCGTCAAAGGCGTTGATGTGTGGTTTTTCATCATCCAACTCCTGCGCAATCTGGATCGGCGACATTAGCACAAAATTTACTTTAGAGCAGTATCACAGCATCGCGGTTTCGCTGCCCGTCCAGTCGATGACTTCGATAAAATACCGGTCTATGACTGAAAAAGTCTCACTATCACAATGCGTTTTTGCTAGCATGCCCAGCTTTTCGTAATCTAATGATGGAACTTGCTGGCAAAAAAAGCCATCAATGGATAAACGGTGACCCAAATTGGTTTAAAAGGCATGATCTCTCAGGCAGGACGCCAACATAATCGCTTCTCTTTGTCGCCACAAACACTGCGTCGCGCTGCCCCTTGGCTCAATATTGGCCTAGTCTGCGTGCTCGCATGGTTGGCAGGTCGTCTGGTGTGGGCTTTTTATCAGCCTGCGCCTCCTACGCAGTCGCCTGTGGTGCACGAAGCGTCCACCTCTCAATCACCCGGGAACAGGCTGTCTCTTGCACCTGTGATCAATGCCCAGCTTTTCGGGCGTTATCAAGCCTCGAAGGCGCAGCGTCGACAAGCAGTGAGCGAGGTGCCGGAAACACGCTTGCAATTAACCTTGGTAGGGGTGGTGGCCAGTGACCAACCATCCCGCGCGTTGGCGGTGATCGCCAATCGCGGCCAGCAGGCCACCTATGGGGTGGGTGAGCAGGTAAACGGCACCCAAGTCAGTATTGACCAGGTGTTGTCAGATCGGGTGATCTTACGCCAGGGAACACGGCGAGAGGCATTGTTGATGCCAGGCGTAGAGGCGGATAGCACGCCGCAAACCGTCTTTTCACCGTCAAAAGGGGAGGTAGCGCCCCCAAAGCCCACGCCCCATGAGGGAGCCAGCACTGACTGGCCGGTCAATCTTGCGCAGCAGCTCAATCAAAATCCTCAGCGTCTATTTGATTATGTGCAGCTCGCGCAAGTGGGTGATGCCAAGGCGCTGAAAGGCTTTCGTCTCACCCCTGGGAAAAACCCGGTGTTGTTTGAACAATCTGGGTTGCAACCAGGAGACATCGCGATTGCGATTAATGGCCTCAAGCTCAGTCGTTCGGTGGCACTGCCTGACATTCTCAGTCGCATTCAACAACAGGGCACGCTTGATCTGGTGGTCGAGCGGCAAGGACAGCAACATGACATCTCGATTCAATTATAAATTACAACCACCGCTGCGCGCGGCAGTAGGAGCGTGACGTGAATTTAAGGCAACGACTGATCCCCTATTTCATCGCTGTGACTTTTCTTTTCTCTGGGCTGTCGGCGAGCGCGGCGGAATTCAGTGCATCATTTAAAGGCACTGACATTCAGGAATTTATTGAAATTGTGGGCCGTAACCTAGAAAAGACCATCATTGTCGATCCCTCCGTGAGAGGCACGGTCAACGTCCGCAGCTACAACACCCTGACCGAGGAGCAGTACTATCAGTTTTTCCTCAATGTCCTAGAAGTGTATGGCTTTGCGGTGGTGGAAATGGATAACGGCGTCGTCAAGGTGGTACGTGACAAAGATGCCAAAACCTCGCCCGTGCCAGTGGTCGGTGAAGCTGACAACGTGGTGGGCGATGAGGTGGTCACGCGAGTAGTGGCGGTAAAAAACGTCTCGGTGCGTGAGTTGTCGCCGCTGTTACGTCAGCTTATCAATAATGCCGGGGCGGGAAATGTGGTGCACTACGATCCGGCCAATGTGATCATGATTACCGGACGTGCCGCGGTGGTGAATCGCTTAACCGATATTATTCAGCGCGTCGATCAGGCTGGTGATAAAAAAGTCGAAGTCGTGCGTCTTGATCACGCGTCAGCCGCGGAAATGGTGCGGATTGTCGACACCCTCAATAAGCGTGATAACGCTAACACCCGCCCTGAGCTATTAGAACCACGCATTGTCGCCGATGAGCGCCTGAATGCGGTGTTGGTTTCTGGTGAGCCCAAAGTCCGTGAACGGGTGATTGAACTTATCAAACAACTCGACCAAGAAATGGCGACCACGGGCAATAGTCGCGTGATTTATCTTCGCTACGCCAAAGCGGAAGACGTGGTAGATGTATTACAGGGCGTTTCGGATAATCTTTTGAAAGAAAAAGAGAAAAACGCCAAGCCGAGCGTGAATGATCAAGCAGTACAAATCTCCTCGCATCAAGGGACCAACTCGCTGGTAATTACCGCCCCGCCTGATATTTTAAAAACCCTTGAAAGCGTGATTTCCCAGCTCGATATTCGCCGCGCACAAGTGTTGATTGAAGCGCTGATTGTGGAAATGTCGGAATCCGATGGCGCGAACCTCGGCGTACAGTGGGGCTCGCTGGAAAACGGCGGCATTCAGTTTAATAACGCAGGGGTGGGCGTAACAAGCTATCTCACGGGACAAAAAGCAGCAGAAGATACAACGCGCACTGAAGTGCGCTATCGAGATGATGGCACACCGTACAATGTTCCTATCACCGAATCAGGCGACTACTCGGCGCTTAATGAAGTCTTAGGTGGCTTAAATGGCTTGGCGGCTGGCGTGGTCATGGGCGATTGGACCGCTTTGGTGACGGCCGTGGCGTCGAATAATGAATCCAATATTCTGTCTTCGCCTAATCTGACGGTGCTGGATAACCAAGAAGCCTCGTTTGTGGTAGGGGAAGAAGTGCCCGTCATCACTGGTTCGCAAACGGGCTCGAATAACGATAACCCGTTCCAAACCGTTGAGCGTAAAGATGTGGGCATCAAACTGAAAGTGACCCCGCAAATCAATGAAGGCTCGGCGGTGCTATTGGATATTGAGCAGGAAGTGTCCAATGTATTGGGTGCCAGTGGCGCAGTGGATGTGCGTTTTGGTAAGCGCCAGTTGACCACCTCTGTGATGGTGGGTGACCAACAGATGATTGTGCTAAGTGGTTTGATTGATGAGCGCACGGTAGAGAGTGAGTCCAAGGTGCCTGTGCTGGGGGATATTCCCGTGTTAGGGCACTTGTTTAAGTCGACCTCGACTCAGACTGAAAAGAAGAACCTGATGCTGTTTATTAAACCGACCATTATTCGTACTGGTTTGACCGCGGATGGTGTGACGCAGCGTAAATACAATTATATCCGCGCCGAGCAATTACAGCGCGCCCAAGAGGGCGTGAAGCTGATGCCCGACGCTGAGAAACCGGTGCTGCCGGACTACAATAGTGAGGCGGTGATGCCAGCCGAGGTACGCGTGCTAAAAGCGGAGCTAGCAGGATGAGTGATCGCGCGGCAGAGCTCAGCCGAGATCCAAACGCTGCTTGGCAATTACCGTTTGGCTTTGCCCGTCGTCATGGGGTGATATTACTCAATGACACTGAGGGTAGCGAGCGCACGCGCTTGCTGTGCTTGTCCTCCGTAACGCCAGAGACCTTAGCAGAAGTACAACGGGTGTTAGGGGGTAACTTAGCACCTGAAATCGTCTCGGACAGTGACTTTGACCAACACCTCACCCGTTTGTATCAACGTGATAGCGCCGATGCCCAACAGTTAATGGCGGATATTGGCGCTGATGCAGACAGTGATGATTTTTTCTCTCTCGCGGAGGAATTGCCACAAAGCGAAGACCTGCTGGAATCGGAAGATGATGCGCCGATCATCAAGCTCATCAACGCAATGATGGGAGAAGCGATCAAAGAAAGCGCGTCTGATATCCATATTGAAACCTTTGAGCATGCGTTATCGATTCGCTTCCGCGTCGATGGGGTGTTACGAGAAGTGCTCTCGCCGAGTCGCAAACTGGCACCGCTGTTAGTCTCTCGAGTGAAAGTGATGGCCAAGCTGGATATTGCCGAAAAACGCGTACCGCAAGATGGCCGTATTTCAGTCCGTATTGGTGGTCGTGCGGTGGATGTCAGGGTGTCGACCATGCCCTCCTCCCATGGCGAGCGAGTGGTCATGCGTTTACTCGATAAGCATGCGGTCCAGCTTGACTTAGCCCAGCTAGGTATGGCGCCTGACCTTCACCAAGGGTTCCGAGCGCTTATTCGCAAGCCTCATGGTATTTTGTTGGTTACTGGGCCGACCGGGTCGGGGAAATCCACCACCCTATATGCCGGGTTACAAACCATTAACAGTGAGGATCGTAATATTCTCACCGTTGAAGATCCGATCGAGTTCGATCTGGCCGGGATCGGGCAAACTCAGGTAAACCCCAAAGTCGATATGACCTTCGCGAGAGGGCTGCGTGCGATGTTGCGCCAAGATCCTGACGTGGTGATGGTGGGGGAAATTCGCGACTTAGAAACCGCTCAAATTGCAGTTCAAGCCTCCCTGACCGGCCATTTGGTGATGTCCACATTACATACCAACACCGCGATAGGGGCGGTGACCCGCTTGCGCGATATGGGGATTGAGCCTTTCTTGCTTTCATCATCGTTACTCGGGGTATTAGCACAGCGCTTGGTTCGTACGCTGTGTGAACACTGCCGTGTGCCCTATCAAGCCGACGACACGCAGCAACAATTGTTTGTGGATGTGGGGCTTGCTGATCAAGGCGATCCCATCACCTTGTATAAACCCAGTGGTTGTGAGCATTGCCACCAAAAAGGCTATCGCGGCCGCACCGGGATCCATGAACTGTTGACCGTGGATGAGAAGGTACAAGCGCTGATTCATCATGATGCCGGTGAGCATGCCATCGAGGAAGCCGTGCGAGCGCAAAGCCCCAGCATTCGCTATGACGGCTTGGCCAAGGTGCTGAACGGGGAAACCACCCTGGAAGAAGTGATGCGAGTGACCAAGGAGAGTTAATGGCTGCCTTTGACTACCAAGCACTGGACGCGCGAGGACGTAAACGCAAGGGCGTGATTGAAGCCGATACGGCACGTCAAGCGCGACAGCAATTGCGCGACAAGGGCTTTACTCCTCTCGAGGTCCAGGCCACGACCCGTCAGCGTGCAACACAAAAAAGCACGGCCTCTCAACCACTTTTTCGTCAGCGCGGACGCGGTATTAGCACCCAGGAGCTATCGCTAATCACCCGTCAGTTGGCGACCTTGATTGAGGCGGCGATGCCACTGGAGGAGTGCTTAAAAGCGGTGGCAGAGCAGGCCGAGAAACCGCGAATTGGCAGCATGATGACCAGTGTGCGCGCGCGAGTGATGGAAGGGTATACACTCGCCGATGCCTTGGCGGACTACCCGCAGGTGTTCGATGAACTCTACCGGGCGATGATTTCGGCGGGTGAAAAAGCGGGCCATTTGGGCACTGTGCTTGAGCGGCTGGCTGACTATGTGGAAAACCGTCAACGCATTCAAGCGACCTTGCTGCAAGCCATGCTGTATCCGGCGATTTTGACCTTTTTTTCGGTGTTGATTGTCGCCTTCCTGTTGGCCACCGTGGTGCCTGATATCGTCGGTCAATTTGTCCAAACCGGGCAATCACTGCCCGCATCAACTCAGTTTCTCTTAAACGCCAGTGACTTTATTACCCAGTGGGGCGTGTGGGTAGTCAGTGGGCTAGCCCTTGTCAGTATGGGTATTCGTTGGTTATTGAAAGACACGCAAAGGCGCTTGGCTTGGGATAAGCAAAAGCTTTCTCTGCCCATTCTTGGCCGTGTTGCTCGCGGCCTCAATACATCGCGTTTTGCTCGTACCTTAGCGATTTGCACCGCCAGTGCGATCCCCTTGTTGGACGGAATGAAGGTTGCCGCGCAAGTGATCACTAACCAGTATGTGCGCAAACGGGTATTAGAGGCCGCCGACAAAGTGCGTGAGGGGGCCAGCTTGCGTGTTGCGCTTGACCAATCTGGGCTGTTTCCGCCGATGATGCTGCATATGATTGCTAGCGGCGAGCGCAGTGGAGAATTGGAACCCATGCTCTCACGCGCAGCTGACAACCAAGACAAAGATTTTGAGGCGCAAGTGAATGTTGCCTTAGGGATATTTGGCCCGTTAATGATTGTACTGATGGCCGGATTAGTGCTTTTTATTGTGGTGGCCACCTTGATGCCAATCATTGCCATGAACGACATGGTGGGTTTGTGATTTGAATAATTTAAACAAGGAGAAAGCGATGCGTCGTCAACAAGGTTTCACCCTGCTCGAGATCATGGTGGTGGTGGTGATTATTGGGTTACTCGCCAGTTTTGTTGCCCCTAACTTACTGGGCAACAAAGACAAAGCCGCGGTGAAAAAAGCGGTGGCGGATGTCAGCGCGCTCGAAAATGCGCTGGATATGTACAAACTGGATAACAACCAGTATCCCACTACCGACCAAGGCTTAGACGCGCTAGTGACCCAGCCGCAAAGTGAGCCGGTGCCCCGTAATTATCCGGCACAAGGCTACATCAAGCGTTTACCGCAAGACCCATGGAATAACGATTATCGCTATGTCAGCCCAGGCGAGCACGGGGTGGTCGATATCTTTTCTCTAGGCGCTGATGGTCAAGAAGGCGGGGAAGGGGTTAACCAAGACATTGGTAACTGGAACCTCAACGAGCTGCAATAAACATGCGTCAAGCAGCCGGCTTTACGTTACTCGAGATCTTGCTGGTGGTGGTCATCGTTGCGGTGAGCGCCTCGGGCGTGATCATGGTGTGGCCTGAACCGGCCGACACCCGTACCCAAGAAGCAGGTCAAGCACTGTATCAGCGGATGAAGCTGTGGGCAGAGCAAAGCTGGTTGGAAGGGCGTACCTATGGCGTGCGTATCGAGCAACAGCGCTATCAACTTTTAGTGTTGGGACAAGAACAATGGCAACCAGTCAGCAGTGACCGCTGGGCGACCCAAGGGCGCTTGCCCGAGCAAAGCCGCTTTGTCTTAACCATGGACGGCTTTGGTTGGCAGCAACAAGACAGGTTGTTCGAGGATAAGCCGCTGTTTGAGGATTTGTTTGACGAGGACGATGAGCAGACGGTGGCGCCACCGCAAATCTGGCTACTGCCCAATGGTGAGCTGACGCCGTTTACCCTGATGATTGAAACAGATGGCCGTGCGGTCTGGCAGCTCAAAGCCAATGAACTGGCGCAGTTTACCTGGCAGCGTGCAGGAGAGGGCGATGATGTTAGTGCGCGCTAACTCACAACAGGGAATGACTTTGCTTGAGGTCTTAGTCGCGGTAGCGATCTTTGCCGTGGCGGCGCTGAGTGTGATGAAAGCCACGGGGCAACACACCCGCTCACTGAGTCGCTTAGAACAAAAAACCTTAGCCGCTATGGTGGCGGATAACCAGCTGGCCGAGGTGGTGCTCAGCGCTAAGGTGCCAGATAAAGCCACGCAAGGCACGACTGAGATGGCGGGGCAACAATGGCAATGGCAGTTGGCGCCAGTCGCCACAGAAACCGGCCAGTTGCGTGCGGTTGATATGTCAGTGGCTGCCGCCGCAGAGACCGATAACCCGTTAGTGACCGTGAGGACCTATGTCGCCACGCGTTGAACGAGGATTTACCTTATTGGAAGTGCTGTTGGCGTTGGTGGTATTCGCCAGCATTAGTTTGACCGCCTACCAAGTCCTGCAAACCGTGCAGCGCAGTGATGAGCAGTCTCAGCAGGTGGGGGAGACCTTACAGCAACTGCAGCGCGCGTTGGTGATCATGGACAGTGACTTTCGGCAAATGGCGGCAAGACGTCAGCGGGTCGAAGGACAAGCGCCAACAGAGCAGCTGCTAATCGCTGGTTCTGACGTGTTGCAAAGTGACGCAATGGGCGTGCGCTTTACCCGCACCGGCTGGATTAATCCACAAATGCGCTTTCCGCGTGGTGAAGTGGTGGCGGTCGGGTACCGTCAGCGCGAGGGCAAGCTTGAGCGCTTGCGCTGGCGTTACCCTGACCAAGCGGCGAGCGATGAGCCCGCGGTGGCGACGCTGCTCAGTGATATTGATGATTTGAGCTTTCGCTTCTACGTCAAACAGGGTTGGCAGGACGGTTTCGATACCAAACACGCATTACCGAAAGCGGTTCAAGTGCGCTTTACCCATCCACGCTATGGCCAGTTAGTACGCACTTATCTCGTGGCTGGGCAAACCTTGCCGGCTCCCTTGCAGCGGGAGGCGCAATGAGTCGGCAGCGAGGCGCGGCCCTTTTAGTGGTGATGATGATCATGGCGCTGATGACCGCGATTGCCGGGAACATGGCGTCGCGGTTGTACACCAACTATCATCGCGCTGAAAACCAGCTGCATTTTCAGCAAGCCTACTGGTTTGGCAATGCGGTTGAGGGGTTGGCGGCATCGGTATTGCGTGAGAGCTTAGCAGGCAGTGAGACGGTGAATTTAAGTCAGGCCTGGGCAGAGCCGGCTCGAACCTTTCCGCTCGATGGCGGGAAAGTAAGTGGGCACTTACAAGATGCGAGCGCCTGTTTTAACCTTAATAGTTTACAGTTGCGCGGCGTCAAAGTGGGTGGGGCGACACCCTATGAGGTCACTGTGTTGCGGGCGTTGGTGGGACAGTATGTGGAAGATAGTTATCAAGCGGATGTCATCGCGCAAGCAAGCCGTGATTTTATTGATGAAAACAATCAGCTGGATCAGTCGCTCGGGGCAGAAGACGCGCACTATGAAAGCGTCCAGCCTGCGTATGTGACGGCGGATGCGTTGCTGGCCGATGTGAGTGAGTGGCGTGCGGTGCGTGGGGTGAATGGTGACGTGTTTCGGCGTGCCTCGCCCCAGCTTTGCGCGTTGCCTAGCGCTGAGCTTAAGGTCAATGTGAATACCTTAACCGAGAAACAAGCGCCTTTGCTTTCTGCACTATTTACCTCCGCGTTACCGGTGGAACAAGCGCAGCAGGTGATTGCGCAGCGGCCTGAAGCAGGGTGGAAAAGTGTCGCCGCGTTTATCGACACCTTGAGTCTCCCCGAGTTTGATGACGCCGAGCGAGAGCGAGTCGTGTCCTATCTCAGCGTGACCAGCGAGTTCTTTTTATTACAAGCCGATGTGCAGGTGGCCTCTGCCCAACGTCACATCCAGGCACTATTGCACTATCAAGACGAGGGCGAGGTTTCCATTGTACGCCGTCAGTTCGGAGGAATGCGTGAGCGAGCGACTGATAATAAGGATCAGTGATGCCAGCCAGCCCGTTTATTGGGCGCAGGTTCGTACCAGTGATAACCAGGTGGTGGATAGCGGCTGTTGTCAGCAACTGTCAGCGTTAACCGAGCAAGCACAAACACGACCCGTGGTGGTGTTGGTGGACAGCACTTGGTTAACATTAACCTCGGTGACATTGCCCCCTGGATCTCGGCGCCAGCGCGACAAGGTGGTGCCTTACTTACTCGAGGAAGCCTTGGCGGAAGAGGTGGAAGCGGTACACGTGAGTATTGTTGACACCCAGGCAGACACGGCACAGGTGGCCGTGGTGGCGCATCAGCAAATGCAAGCTTGGCAACAAGCGTTGGACGAAGCCGGGATAAGTGCACGGCAGTGGATCCCCGATGTGCTGTGTATACCTTGGCAACCCGAGTCATTATCACTGTTGGCATTGGGTGAACAGTGGTTGTGCCGTTTGGGGGCCAATCAAGGCGTGGTAGGCTCGGCGGACTGGCTCACCTTTTGGGGACAGACTTGGTGGCGACAGCAGCAAGCGCAGGCGGACAGTAACACGCCTGAGCAGACTCGTACTCTTAGCATTGACGCTTACGGTGAAAGTGATCGGCAAACGTCCAATCCCTTTCATGCCTTACCGTTTCAATCTGAGTGGCATACAGAGGCGGCGCTGCACGTGTTGGCCATGCACAGCCACTCGGTGACGGCCAATATACTAACCGGAGATTATCGACCGCAAAGTCAAACCAAGCAGACACTGAAACCCTTTTTACCTGCCGCGTGTCTATTGGTCGCTATCGCTGGTTTGCTTGGTGTCGAGCAATGGCTGTCGATTCGTGATACCCAACAGCAAGCGCAGGCCCTACGGACGCAAAGCGAAGCCCTGTTTCGTCAAACCTTGCCGCAGTATGAGCGGATCCCGACGCGCTCATACATGGTGCGGCAAATGGATGCAGAGATCGCGCGGTTGGAAAACCAACAACATGATGCGGCGCTTTTACCTTGGTTGGCGCAGTTAGCTCCCCTACTCACAGAGGTGCCCGGTATCGAGCTTCAGGCACTGCGTTATCAAGCCAATCGCGACGCCTTGATACTGAGGGCAACCGGCAATGATTTCGCCCAATTTGAACGCTTACGTGCTGCCTTGAGTGAGCATTATGCGACAGACTTGGGGCAGCTTAATCGCAGTGGTGAGACGGTCAGCGGTGAATTTACCTTAAGGAGCCAATCATGATCGCACGTATTCAGGCACAGTGGCAGTCGATCAGCGTGCGCGAGCAGCGGCTTTTGTTGGTTGCCGGCGGTGTGTTGCTGTTAAGTGTGCTTTATTGGGGTATTGTGGTGCCGATACAGACACAAGCTGATCAGGCACGGACTGCCGTGATCAGTGAGCGAAAGATTTACCGTGAGCTGCAACAAAAACGCAATCATATTATGCAATTGCGTTCACAGTCTGGACACAGTCGCCAAGTGGTGGCCAGTCGAAACCAACCGCTTAACCAAGTGATCGCGGCCAGTGCGGGTGAGTTCAATCTGACCATTACACGGTTACAGCCTGGGGAAGACAGTGTGCAATTGGGTCTCGAACCTCTACCGTTTAATCAATTACTACGGTGGCTAGAGCAACTGGCGCAGCGACACGGGATTCAAGTCGTTCGCTTAAGCACTGAAGCGACCGATACGGCCGGTGTGGTGAAAGTCAACCGACTGCAGCTGGAGCGCTAACCATGGGGAAAAAAGTACTGATAGGAGTAGGATGTCTGTTGGTTTTTATTGTGAGTGCGATAGTGCACGCCCCAGCAACCTTACTGCGCTTAGCGCCTTTGCCGGCCGAGCTACAGCTTAGCGGTATCCATGGCACTGTCTGGCAGGGCCAAATCAGGCAAGTTCGTTGGCAAGACCAGGCTGTCGGCCCAGTACAATGGGATCTCCATTGGCATCGGTTATTGACCCGCGCCACACTGGAAACGGCCATCAAGGTTAAAGGCCCGCAAGGTCTCAGCGGAAAAGGCGTGGTGGGTTTTAATGGCACCGAGCTAACGCTTTCTCAAACCTTGCTCTCTGCCCCGGCGCACCTGCTGACTCGTTCGGTGGCCCTGCCGCCGAGTGTGTCGATTGATGGCCGACTGGATGTGATTGTCCGCGAGGCGGTGTTGGCAGAGTCAGGGTGTCAGCAGTTAGCGGGACGGATTCAGTGGCAGCAGGCCGGGCTAACCCTGCCCTCGGGACGGCTCAATGATATCCCATTGCGTGCTTCTCTCGCCTGTGACGGCCAAGGTGTCGCGGCGCGGGGGCAAGGTGATTCCCCGTCGTTGAGTAATAAGTTTTCATTGTCAATTACACCGTCTGGGCGATACTCTGTGTCAGGATGGCTGAAGCCGGGGCCAGCCTATCCTGAGCCAATGAAAGCACCTCTCTCTTGGTTAGGCGCACCGGATAATCAAGGACGCTATCGCTTTTCTTTTCGCGGCTAACAAGGCCTGATAGGCTTATCAAAAAGGGTGGCAAATCACGATATGACGCAGCGTAAATTTCCTCACATTCAGTCTAAGCAGGTGGTCGCCGCTTCTCGCTTGTTTAAAGTGGAGTCGCTAGAGCTGATTTTTAGCAATGGCGTCGAGCGTACCTATGAGCGGATGAAACCGTCGGGGCGTAATGCCGTGATGATGGTGCCGGTGACCGAATCGGGCGATCTCTTACTGGTACGCGAATATGCCGCAGGGACAGAGCAGTATGAGCTGGGCTTTCCCAAAGGACTGATTGACCCGGGTGAAGCGCCCGAGCAAGCCGCAGTGCGGGAACTGAAAGAGGAAATCGGCCAAGGTGCCCGTGAGCTAGTGCCACTGAAAGAGGTTGTTCTGGCACCGTCGTACTTTTCCAGCCGCATGACGCTTATGTTGGCACGTGATTTGTATCCAGAAAGCCTAGAAGGGGATGAGCCTGAACCGCTTGAGATCATTCGTTGGCCACTTGCCCAAGCGGAAGAGTTACTCACCCACGGTGATTTCTGTGAAGCGCGCAGTATCACCGCATTAATGATGGCGCTGAAGTACTTACAATCTGAGAGGTGAGGCATGGCACTGCCTGAGTTGTTGCCCGAGGTAATTGAGATTGCTCGCTCTGCGGGTCAGGTTATTTTAGATATTTACCAAGACGGTGATTTTGAAGCGATCACCAAAAGTGACCAAACCCCAGTGACCAGTGCTGATTTAGCGGCACATAAGCTGATCACGGAAAAGCTCACCGCGTTGACGCCAGACATCCCCGTGTTATCGGAAGAAGACTGTGGTGTGCCATTAAGCGACCGTCAGCAATGGCAGCGCTATTGGTTGATTGACCCGCTAGACGGTACCCAAGAGTTCATTGCGGGCAGCGGTGACTTTGCCACTATTATCGCGCTGGTGGAGGACAACCATCCCGTGATGGGCGTGGTGTATGCGCCCGTCTCCGGGGTGACCTATTATGCTTGCCAAGACAAAGGGGCCTGGAAAATAACCCCAGATGGCGAAATGCATCGCATCTCGACAATGAAGCGAGAAGAGACGCTCACATCAATCTCAATCGCTATTAGCCGTCGCCAAGATATTCATGCGGTCACCGAAAAGCTGGCACCTGAAATTAATTATGATTTGGTGCCGTTAGGTTCGGCGGCACTCAAAGCCTGCTTGGTCGCAGAAGGCGCAGTCGATTGTTATTTGCGCTTGGGCCCCACAGGGGAGTGGGACACGGCGGCGACACAGTGCATTGTCGAGCAAGCGGGTGGACGTATTCTGAGCACCGAGCTAGGGGCCTTGTCATACAACGAACGGGACTCATTACAGAACCCTAACTTTATTGTGTTAGGGGATGAGTCGCTCGCGTGGTCGTCGATACTGCGGGCATCGTAATGATTGACGGCACCGTCAGGTGCCGTTTTCTTGATTACCGTTCAGAACAAGCGATTCAAGCCATTAAGCGCCGCCACCCGGTAAGCTTCGGCCATGGTCGGGTAGTTGAAGGTGGTATTCACAAAATAGTCGATGGTATTCCCTTCGCCTTTTTGCTCAAAAATCGCTTGGCCGATATGAATGATTTCCGAGGCGCGTTCACCAAAGCAGTGAATGCCTAATATCTCGCGGGTATCGCGGTGGAAAAGGATTTTTAAACTGCCGACATCCATCCCCGCGATTTGCGCGCGTGCTAAGTGCTTGAATAGCGATCGGCCAACTTCATACGGGACTTTTTCTGCGGTGAGCTCTTGCTCGGTTTTACCCACTGAGCTGATTTCTGGAATGGTATAGATCCCCGTGGGGATGTGTTCAATCAAGCGCACGTTGGCGTTGCCTTGGCAAATGGCTTCCGCCACCACACGCCCTTGATCATAAGCGGCACTGGCAAGGCTAGGATAACCAATCACATCACCGACGGCATAGATATGCCCCACTTCTGTTGCGTAGCTTTCGCTATCAACGTCGAGCTGCCCACGCGAGTTAGGTGTAAGGCCGACCGAGGACAAATTGAGTTTATCGGTATTGCCTGCGCGGCCATTGGCATAGAGCAGACAATCTGCTTTCATTTTTTTGCCTGACTCAAGGTGCACAATCACGCCATCATCCGTGCCCTCAATGCGCTCATAGGTCTCATCATTGCGGATCATGACACCGCTACTGCCAAAGTGATAAGACAAAGCATCAGAGATTTCATTGTCCAAAAATGACAGCAAGCGGTCACGGGTATTGATTAAATCCACTTTGACCCCGAGTCCGCGGAAGATAGACGCATATTCACTGCCAATCACGCCTGCCCCATAAATCATCACATGGCGCGGATCATGGGCTAACGACAAAATGGAGTCACTGTCGTAGATGCGTGGGTGAGAAAAATCCACATCGGCAGGCTGATAAGGGCGAGAGCCGGTGGCAATCACAAAGTGATCGGCGGTGTAAGTATCAGCGCTGCCATCACTATGATGCACGGTTAAGGTATGCGCATCGACAAACTCGGCGTTGCCATGGAGCAGGGTGCACTGGTTGCGGTCATAGAACCCTTGGCGCATGCGGGTTTGTTTACCAATCACAGACTCGGCATGGCTGAGTATTTGAGAAAAGGTACTGTGGATACTCTTACTGTTTTGGGTGTAGATAGGGCTTTGATTGAATTCAATGATCCGGCTGACAGTGTGGCGTAGTGCTTTAGACGGGATGGTGCCCCAATGGGTACAACCACCGCCAACGGTGCTTTCTCGCTCAATCACTGCGACTCGCTTACCGGCTTTGGATAAGCCCATAGCGGCCCCTTCTCCGCCGGGGCCGCTGCCTATTACGATAGCGTCAAAATGATCTTGCGGGCGAGGGCTTGACTTGCTCATAGGGTTCAGACCTTATTTTCATTATTGCAACATCTGTTTATGACCAGTTTAACGCTTATTATCCGTAAGGTTAACTTTCGCAGCCAAATCTGTGTTCCAATCCGCGCGATAGCGATGGGGAGCGCCGCCTAGATTGGCTGATTTAAACGCTAAAATTGCGTATAGTGACACCATGGTGACCATGAGTAGAGTGCGATGGGTATTCGAGCACAACAAAAAGAAAAAACGCGCCGTTCTGTCATTGATGCGGCGTTCAGCCAGCTCAGTGCTGAACGCAGTTTTTCTAGCCTCAGTCTACGCGAAGTGGCGCGCGAGGCGGGAATCGCCCCTACTTCTTTCTATCGTCACTTCAAAGATATGGATGAGCTGGGGTTGACCATGGTCGACGAGGGCGGACTATTGCTCCGACAACTGATGCGTCAGGCGCGTCAGCGGATCGCCGCGGAAGGCAGTGTGGTACGCACCTCGGTAGAAACCTTTATGGAATTTATCGAAAGCAGCCCCAATGTGTTTCGGCTACTTTTGCGCGAGCGATCAGGCACCTCTTCGGCATTCCGTGCTGCCGTGGCTCGAGAAATCCAACATTTTGTTGCTGAGTTGACCGAGTATTTACAATCTCGCACGCAGCTCACCTATGAAGAAGCGTACAATCAGTCGGAAGCATGTGTGATCTTGGTCTTTAATATGGGCGCGGAAGCGCTTGATCTCGATCCTCACGCCCGCGCAGAATTGTCCGAGCGCATGGTGTTACAATTACGCATGATAGCCAAGGGAGCTTACTGGTACCGCAAAGACCGGGAGCGGCGAGCCTTACAGGAAAAACTGTCATAAAACAGGTGAAGACATGGAACACGAGCAAGTGAAATCAGAACGTAAATTTTTGCTGCTGGCACTGGTTACCGGCATTTGTGGAAGTGCAACTCTCGCGACACTGTTCGTCAGTGGTGTGGCATTTTCTATTTTTCCCATTCTCGCGTTTGTACTGGCCGTGCACGCTTGCTACCAACTTCACGAACGCCAGCCGCTGACTGAAGGCACGCCGCTGATTGCGTTTGCCTGCTTCTTAGTGGGAGCATTTGGCTATTCAGCGTTTATCCGTATGCAAATGCCAGAGCTGGGCGGCAACTTCTTCTCGATTTTGGTTGCCATGGCACTGGCGTTCTGGGTCGGCCATAAACTGGGCTTTTTCAGCCGCAAAGCGAAAAACGATACCGCCTCTGACGTCTAATTGCTTTTAAGACAGCCGTTGGCGAAACGCAAAAAAGGCGTCGAGAAGACGCCTTTTTACGTTTATCCGCGCTTGCTTGCCGTGACTATTTGCGCTCTAACCACACCCCGGCTTCGGTATGGTGGGTGAACGGGAATTGATCAAACAGCGCACAGCGACTAATGCGGTGTGTTTGGCTGAGGCGTTCTAGGTTTTCGGCCAAAGTCTCAGGGTTACAGGAGATATATAAAATCCGATCGTAACCTTGCACCATTTTGCAGGTTTCATCATCCATGCCCGCACGAGGGGGATCGACAAAAATGGTATTGCACTGATAGTCGCTCAGCGTCACCCCTTGATCTTTTAAGCGGCGGAACTCGCGCTCGCCATTGATTGCTTGGGTGAATTCTTCGGCAGACATGCGAATAATCTGCACATTGTCGATATTGTTGGCGGCAATATTGTACTGCGCCGATTGCACTGAGGGTTTCGCCAGCTCGGTGGCGAGGACGCGGCGAAAGTTTTTCGCCAAGGCGAGGGAAAAGTTGCCGTTCCCGCAATACAGCTCCAGCAAATCGCCTTGGCTATCGCGGGTGCAATCAATGGCCCATTCCAGCATTTTTTCCGCCACCGGCCCGTTAGGTTGGGTAAAGCTGTTTTCAATTTGCTGGTAGATCAATGTCTGACCATCGGCATTGAGCTTTTCCAAAACGTAGTCGCGGTCTAGCACTTTCTTTTGCTTGCGCGCACGGCCAATCAGGTTGAGATTAAAACCCTCATCGTTCAAACGTTGTTTAAGCGCTTGCGCGGCGCTGTCCCACTCTTCGTCTAGCTGGCGATGATAGAGTAACGACACCAAGATCTCACCGCTTAAGGTGGAGAGGAAATCAACCTGGAACAGTTTACGTCGCAAGGCGTCGTTGGGCTTGATGGCCTCCATTAATAGAGGCATGAGGTCATTGATCAAGCGGCTCGCGGCAGGAAAGGTATCGACGCGATATTTTTGCTTGGTCGCAGGATCAAACATGATGTAATACAGGTCGTCGCCTTCATGCCATACCCGAAACTCTGCGCGCATCCGATAGTGGGTTTCCGGTGAGCGAAAAACTTCTAGCTCAGGTGCGTGAAACGGCGCGAGTTGTGCATTGAGTCGTTGGACTTTCTCAGCAAGCTGTGTGTCGTAGTCAACGGCGGTGTGAGCCTTGGTCATGATGGCTGCCTCAGCGATTGGAAAATGAGCGCAGATTTTAGACAAATCCCCAGCTATGTCCACCCTTGCTCACGATTCTCCCTTATTCAATAAGGTTATCAATGGACAATATCCATCTAGACGGCTACTATCCCTGCGTGGGTCAGTGCTCTGTCTATACCCAATAGGACGGATCACAGGAATGCGGTGAGAGTCCGCAACTGACGCGCAGCGGTGTAAGAGAACGACCCTAACCCGACCCAAGGTCAGACACTGTCGCCAATGCTGATAAATAGTATGCGATGGGAAGTCGTTAGCAGTAGGCGGCGAAAGCCATGCTCTTAAGTCCGAATACAGCCCACAGACGCAGCACGTCGCTGCACATTCTCGCGATAGGAAGGAACAACCAATGAACAAACAGATAGTGGCGAGCCTGGTGGCAGCGTCATTTTTCCCTGTGAGCACGTGGGCCGAGCCAAACACCGAAACGGTGGTGGTGACCGCCAGTCGGTTTGCGCAGTCCGATGCCTCGGTATTGCAATCAGCAACCATTTTGACGCGTCAAGACATTGCGCGTTTGCAGGCGCGAAGCCTTGTCGATGTATTGCGCACGGTACCGAGCATCGAGATTGCTCAAAGCGGAGGCCGTGGACAAATTGCCTCTATTTTTATGCGCGGCACAGAATCAGACCACTCTTTAGTCTTGATTGATGGGGTGCGTATGGCCTCGTCCATCACAGGCTCGGTGGATTTTAATCAGATCCCAGTAAACAGTATCGAGCGGATTGAGATCATTCGCGGCGCACGCGCCACACTGTATGGGTCGAGTGCGATTGGTGGTGTGATCAATATCATCACCAAAACCGATAAAGAGATAGCCAATGTTTCCGTAACCATGGGCAGTTTGGATCATAATGCGATTAACGGCGCTTGGGCAACAAAATTGGGCGATAAGGGTCACTTTTCTGGCATGGCTGGGTATGAGTCCAATGATGGATACAATGTTCATCCGATGGCAAGTAACCGGGGTGATCAGCATGGTTTTACTGGCCGCAATGCACAACTTGGATACAGCCATCGTTGGAATGCATCTTGGTCGGCCGATATCACCGGACGCTGGTACCAGAATGAATACGATTACGATTATTCAGGGAGCTTGAAACATGGCTGGTTAGAAAGCCAAGCACTGGCTGGCAATCTGAATTATCGCTCAGGGGTCTGGAGTGCAACACTCAGCGCAGAAATCTCCCAACAAGAAAACTATGACTACAGCCCTGGCAGTGACCGTAAAAACAATAAAACTTCAGATGTTGAGCAAGTCTCTACCTCGTTGGGACTCCAGTATCAAGCTACGGAGGATTGGCTGCTTGGTGGTGGTGTGGATTATCGACAAGATACCTTTAATGAAGGAAGCTTGATTACCAACCCCGATGATATTGCAATCAACCCGCGTGATAACCTTGGCACTTACCTTTTAACGCAATTTAGCCCAGTAGAGCCACTATCTATTGAGGCAAGCGCACGCTCGGATGATAACGAACAATACGGACAACATACGACGTGGCAGACAAGCGCGGGCCTTGCGATAGCGGATGGATATCAATTGGTCGCCAGCTACGGCACCGCTTTTAAGGCCCCAAGTCTGACTGAACTTTACGGATGGGGCGGTAATGCAACGCTCAAGCCGGAGGAATCATCCAACACCGAGCTTGCTCTTCGTGGCGTGACGGCTGACGTTGATTGGTCACTTACAGGCTATATCAATCGCATTGATAATCTCATTCAGTATGCAGGCAGTTACCCCAATGGCCAGAATCAAAACGTGGACAAGGCTAAGATCGAAGGCGTTGAGTTTATTGCCAACTTTGATGTGCACGCTTTACACAACCGCATATCTTTAGAATACAAAGATCCTGAAAATGAGAAAACGGGTGAGCAGCTCCAGCGTCGCGCCAAACGGGTGGCGAAATGGGATACATCGTACCAATGGGAACGCGTATTGCTGGGCACACAGTGGCAATATCAAAGCGAGCGAACTGATTGGAATGACCGCTTAGGTAGTTATAGTCTTTGGGTGGTCACTGCATCCTATCAGGCGACCGATAATCTGACCGTAAAAGGTAAAGTCGATAATGTATTTGATAAAGACTACGAAACCGCGGGTGGTTATCCTGCGCCTGAACGCGCCTACTTTATGACGTTGGACTATCAGTACTAGTGATAGCTTCTCTGCGATACTAGCTTTCTTCACGCCCTTGTCGTTATGATAAGGGCGTTTTTATTGTATGGGTGACTCATGGCGCAGCCTAACATTCTGATCTTTGACTCTGGTGTGGGTGGTTTATCGATTTATCAGTCAGTGCGAGAGCAGCTACCTGACGCTAACTACACCTATTTGTTCGATAACGAAGCTTTTCCATACGGTGAGTTAGAGGACACGCGCTTGGTCACACGGGTGGCGGCTCAAGTGCGCGCTGTGTGTGCGCATCATGATATTGATATCGTGGTCATTGCATGCAATACCGCATCGACGTTGGTATTACCGACGCTCCGTCAGCAGTTAGCGCTTCCGGTCGTGGGGGTTGTGCCTGCGATCAAGCCTGCAGCAGCGATCAGTCAGAAAAAAATCATTGGCTTGCTCGCTACGCCAGCCACCGTCGCCCGCCCTTATACCGAACAATTAGTGGCGGACTTTGCCAAAGATTGCCAGGTAGTCTCAGTCGGTACCACGGCGCTCGTGCATATGGCAGAACGCAAACTCCGGGGGGAGGCGGTGAATCAGCAAGATCTCGCGGCTATATTGCGACCGTTTAAAGGAACCGTCGATACCCTCGTACTGGGTTGCACTCACTTTCCTTTACTGCGTGATGAAATCCAATCAGTAGTGGGTGACTCAGTCCGTTTAATTGATTCGGGAGATGCGATTGCGCGTCGCGTGGTTTCGCTGGTCAGTCTATATAGCGACGAAAGGGCTACCGTTGCGACGTCAAAGCATTATGCTTATGCGACGGCAACCCCTATTAAAGCCGATGCTTTGGCGGACTTTATCCGATCGATAGGTTTTACGGATGTCAGCTATTCGCCTGCTTTTTTGGCTCATTCGCTTCACGGACTTTAAGTGTCCGCTCGCCATAAACATTGTTATTGAGTGCGTTGATAGCGTCGTCGGCATGCCCGGCGGCCATCACCACAAAACCAAATCCTCGTCGCTTGCCGGTTCGCTTGTCTTTCATAAGACGAACGGCAAACACTTCTCCATGTTCGCTAAACAGCGTGCGCACATCATTTTCATTCGCACGATAAGGTAAGTTTCCGACGTATAGCGTTTTGCTTTGCGGAGACTCTTCTTCTTTTTCGCTTGATGGTGTTGATGTAGATGGCCTTTGCTCTGGCTGAATAAAATTGGGTAAAGGAAGATATAGGCAAGCTAGACCACTAAGTATTGCACCCACAGCAAACGAAAGAGCGGGTGAGTTGACGTCCATGAGGCTGACGATAATCGCGCCAAGGACAGCGATGCAGATGACTAAAGCAAAATTAACTGGTGATTTCATAAGCGTCATTAAATAGAACAATTAAAGTGATGACATGACAACAGTCCGGCAATGCATGTCGTGAAAAAGACCAAGAAAACAAGCCAGCGTTACCTTGCGGTAAAGGTCTCGTATCAAGAATGTTTCAAAACGCTGGTTATTCATCATTTTAGGTGGATTATTGCTCAGTCGAAATAAAAAACGTAAAAATCCCTTGTCAGTGTGATCCGTGTCGCTATACTACGCCCCACATCGACACGGCACGCAGGGCAAGCGTTCAGCAAGCATGTCGAAGCAAAAAATCAAATAAAAATAAACGCTTGACGTGAGTTTTTAAAAGATTAAGATAGCCGTCCACTTAACGCTAAGCGTTAGGGAGGTCAAAAAGAGGTTTTGTTTCACCCGGTTGGGTTGAAAATAAAAGATAAAATTTCTTCTTGACTTTAACGGTAAGGCGCGTAAGATACGCAGCCCTGACCGAGCGAAGCGCCGCTTCGCACAGTCAACGCTCTTTAACAATTTGACCTATGCAATCTGTGTGGGCACTCGTTAAGAATAGACAAAAAGATTTATTCAATGAACTGAGTGACCAAACGACAACTTTTATAGTTGTTCGGCACAGTCAATTCGTTTGTCTCTTCGGAGATAAACAGTAATCAGTATTCATTGAGCAGTTTCTACGGAAACACCAAACTTAAATTGAAGAGTTTGATCATGGCTCAGATTGAACGCTGGCGGCAGGCCTAACACATGCAAGTCGAGCGGAAACGGCAGCATTGAAGCTTCGGTGGATTTGCTGGACGTCGAGCGGCGGACGGGTGAGTAACGGCTGGGAACCTGCCCTGACGCGGGGGATAACCGTTGGAAACGACGGCTAATACCGCATAATGTCTTAGTTCATTACGAGCTGGGACCAAAGGTGGCCTCTACATGTAAGCTATCGCGTTGGGATGGGCCCAGTTAGGATTAGCTAGTTGGTAAGGTAATGGCTTACCAAGGCGACGATCCTTAGCTGGTTTGAGAGGATGATCAGCCACACTGGGACTGAGACACGGCCCAGACTCCTACGGGAGGCAGCAGTGGGGAATATTGCACAATGGGGGAGACCCTGATGCAGCCATGCCGCGTGTGTGAAGAAGGCCTTCGGGTTGTAAAGCACTTTCAGCAGTGAGGAAGGTGGTGTACTTAATAAGTGCATGGCTTGACGTTAGCTGCAGAAGAAGCACCGGCTAACTCCGTGCCAGCAGCCGCGGTAATACGGAGGGTGCGAGCGTTAATCGGAATTACTGGGCGTAAAGCGCATGCAGGCGGTTTGTTAAGTCAGATGTGAAAGCCCGGGGCTCAACCTCGGAACCGCATTTGAAACTGGCAGGCTAGAGTCTTGTAGAGGGGGGTAGAATTTCAGGTGTAGCGGTGAAATGCGTAGAGATCTGAAGGAATACCAGTGGCGAAGGCGGCCCCCTGGACAAAGACTGACGCTCAGATGCGAAAGCGTGGGTAGCAAACAGGATTAGATACCCTGGTAGTCCACGCCGTAAACGCTGTCTACTTGGAGGTTGAGGTTTAAGACTTTGGCTTTCGGCGCTAACGCATTAAGTAGACCGCCTGGGGAGTACGGCCGCAAGGTTAAAACTCAAATGAATTGACGGGGGCCCGCACAAGCGGTGGAGCATGTGGTTTAATTCGATGCAACGCGAAGAACCTTACCTACTCTTGACATCCAGCGAATCCTTTAGAGATAGAGGAGTGCCTTCGGGAGCGCTGAGACAGGTGCTGCATGGCTGTCGTCAGCTCGTGTTGTGAAATGTTGGGTTAAGTCCCGCAACGAGCGCAACCCTTATCCTTGTTTGCCAGCACATAATGGTGGGAACTCCAGGGAGACTGCCGGTGATAAACCGGAGGAAGGTGGGGACGACGTCAAGTCATCATGGCCCTTACGAGTAGGGCTACACACGTGCTACAATGGCAGATACAGAGGGCAGCGACGCTGCGAAGTAGAGCGAATCCCTTAAAGTCTGTCGTAGTCCGGATTGGAGTCTGCAACTCGACTCCATGAAGTCGGAATCGCTAGTAATCGTGGATCAGAATGCCACGGTGAATACGTTCCCGGGCCTTGTACACACCGCCCGTCACACCATGGGAGTGGGCTGCACCAGAAGTAGATAGCTTAACCTTCGGGAGGGCGTTTACCACGGTGTGGTTCATGACTGGGGTGAAGTCGTAACAAGGTAGCCCTAGGGGAACCTGGGGCTGGATCACCTCCTTACTGACGCTATTGTTGCGAGTGTTCACACAGATTGCACGGTCATATTGAAAAGCGCTAACTAATGGTAAGCCATTGGTTAACGCTTTTAGGCGTTACTCTGAAAAGAGATGCTCTTTAACAATCTGGAAAGCTGACAAGTCATTCTTAAAGAATGACAGTAAAGTTCTCAATCAGTGACATATAATGTCACTCACACAATCAAGTGTGCTTGGGCTTTGTCTTATTTGATAAGCAAAGTCTCTATTTTGAGTCCGGCAAAAACAAAACCTTAATTGGTTGATGATTCAACACTCAGTGGTTTTGCGACGCAGATTTCTTTTTAAGACAGTCTCGACGTAAATAAAACCTCTTGGGGTTGTATGGTTAAGTGATTAAGCGTAGACGGTGGATGCCTTGGCAGTCAGAGGCGATGAAGGACGTACTAACCTGCGAAAAGCGATGGTGAGCTGGTAAGAAGCATTTGAGCCATCGATGTCCGAATGGGGAAACCCACCTGCATAAGCAGGTATCTTAGCGTGAATACATAGCGCTAAGAGGCGAACTCGGGGAACTGAAACATCTAAGTACCCGAAGGAAAAGAAATCAATTGAGATTCCGGCAGTAGCGGCGAGCGACCCCGGAGCAGCCCTTAAGCGGCTTAGGCGTTAGGTGAACAGGTTGGAAAACCTGGCAATAAAGGGTGATAGCCCCGTAACCGACGGCGCCTTAGGCGTGAAAACGAGTAAGACGGGACACGTGATATCTTGTCTGAACATGGGGGGACCATCCTCCAAGGCTAAATACTCCTGACTGACCGATAGTGAACCAGTACCGTGAGGGAAAGGCGAAAAGAACCCCTGTGAGGGGAGTGAAATAGAACCTGAAACCGTCTACGTACAAGCAGTGGGAGCCCCATCACTAAGACACTTCATCTTAGTGAGACGCTATCACTTTGTTGATTGGGTTAACCACGCGAAGCGTGGGTCAACCACCCAATCCAGCAGAGGTGACTTAGTGATGGGGTGACCGCGTACCTTTTGTATAATGGGTCAGCGACTTAATGTAAGTAGCTAGGTTAACCGCATAGGGGAGCCGTAGGGAAACCGAGTCTTAACTGGGCGACAGTTGCTTGCATTAGACCCGAAACCGAGTGATCTAGCCATGGGCAGGTTGAAGGTTGAGTAACATCAACTGGAGGACCGAACTCACTAACGTTGAAAAGTTAGGAGATGACCTGTGGCTAGGGGTGAAAGGCCAATCAAACTCGGAGATAGCTGGTTCTCCCCGAAAGCTATTTAGGTAGCGCCTCGGACGAACACTACTGGGGGTAGAGCACTGTTAAGGCTAGGGGGTCATCCCGACTTACCAACCCTTTGCAAACTCCGAATACCAGTAAGTGCTATCCGGGAGACACACGGCGGGTGCTAACGTCCGTCGTGGAGAGGGAAACAACCCAGACCGCCAGCTAAGGTCCCCAAGTTATCGCTAAGTGGGAAACGATGTGGGAAGGCTCAGACAGCCAGGATGTTGGCTTAGAAGCAGCCATCATTTAAAGAAAGCGTAATAGCTCACTGGTCGAGTCGGCCTGCGCGGAAGATGTAACGGGGCTAAGCGATACACCGAAGCTGCGGCAATGGCTGCATCACTTAAAGCTATTGGATTGACGTTATGCGCGAAGCGCGTGGTTAATAACGTCAAAGCGTCCAACAATGGTTGAGGCGAATAAAGATAGTGGCTTTAAGGATGCAGCTATTGGGTAGGGGAGCGTTGTGTAAGCTGTTGAAGGTGTGCTGAGAGGCATGCTGGAGGTATCACAAGTGCGAATGCTGACATGAGTAACGATAAAGGGGGTGAAAAACCTCCTCGCCGGAAGACCAAGGGTTCCTGTCCAACGTTAATCGGGGCAGGGTAAGTCGGCCCCTAAGGCGAGGCCGAAAGGCGTAGTCGATGGGAAACGGGTTAATATTCCCGTACTGCTGCTTACTGCGATGGGGGGACGGAGAAGGCTAGGTGGGCCTGGCGATGGTTGTCCAGGTTCAAGTGCGTAGGCTGATTTCTTAGGCAAATCCGGGAAATCGAGGCCGAGACACGATGTCGAGCCACCAAGGTGGTGAAGTCATTGATGCCATGCTTCCGGGAAAAGCCTCTAAGCTTCAGGTAAGTAGGAACCGTACTCCAAACCGACACAGGTGGTCGGGTAGAGAATACCAAGGCGCTTGAGAGAACTCGGGTGAAGGAACTAGGCAAAATGGTACCGTAACTTCGGGAGAAGGTACGCTGCCCGCGGTGAAGTCCCTTGCGGATGGAGCTATGGGCAGTCGCAGATACCAGGTGGCTGCAACTGTTTATTAAAAACACAGCACTGTGCAAAATCGAAAGATGACGTATACGGTGTGACGCCTGCCCGGTGCCGGAAGGTTAATTGATGTGGTTATCGCAAGAGAAGCCATTGATTGAAGCCCCGGTAAACGGCGGCCGTAACTATAACGGTCCTAAGGTAGCGAAATTCCTTGTCGGGTAAGTTCCGACCTGCACGAATGGCGTAATGATGGCCACGCTGTCTCCACCCGAGACTCAGTGAAATTGAAATCGCAGTGAAGATGCTGTGTACCCGCGGCTAGACGGAAAGACCCCGTGAACCTTTACTACAGCTTGGCACTGAACATTGAGCCTACATGTGTAGGATAGGTGGGAGGCTTTGAAGCGGCGACGCCAGTTGCTGTGGAGCCATCCTTGAAATACCACCCTTGTATGTTTGATGTTCTAACTTAGCCCCATTATCTGGGGTGAGGACAGTGCCTGGTGGGTAGTTTGACTGGGGCGGTCTCCTCCCAAAGTGTAACGGAGGAGCACGAAGGTGGGCTAATCACGGTCGGACATCGTGAGGTTAGTGCAATGGCATAAGCCCGCTTAACTGCGAGAGTGACGGCTCGAGCAGGTACGAAAGTAGGTCATAGTGATCCGGTGGTTCTGAATGGAAGGGCCATCGCTCAACGGATAAAAGGTACTCCGGGGATAACAGGCTGATACCGCCCAAGAGTTCATATCGACGGCGGTGTTTGGCACCTCGATGTCGGCTCATCACATCCTGGGGCTGAAGTCGGTCCCAAGGGTATGGCTGTTCGCCATTTAAAGTGGTACGCGAGCTGGGTTTAGAACGTCGTGAGACAGTTCGGTCCCTATCTGCCGTGGGCGTTGGATGATTGAGGGGAGCTGCTCCTAGTACGAGAGGACCGGAGTGGACGAACCGCTGGTGTTCGGGTTGTGTCGCCAGACGCATTGCCCGGTAGCTAAGTTCGGCACAGATAAGCGCTGAAAGCATCTAAGCGCGAAGCTGGCCCCGAGATGAGTCATCCCTAGAGCCTCGAGCTCTCTAAAGGGTTGTTCTAGACGAGAACGTTGATAGGCAGGGTGTGTAAGCGCTGTGAGGCGTTGAGCTAACCTGTACTAATGGCCCGTGAGGCTTAACCATACAACACCCAAGAGGTTTTGGGTTGGACTTAAAATAAGCCAGTTGATTGTGGCGAGAACGAACAGCTTTCTAGATTCGTGTTTTGACTGAAAAGTGAAGACACACCAAATTTTGCTTGGCGACCATAGCGCTTTGGACCCACCTGACTCCATGCCGAACTCAGTAGTGAAACGAAGCAGCGCCGATGGTAGTGTGGGGTCTCCCCATGTGAGAGTAGGACATCGCCAGGCTTTGATTATCTAATTAGAGCTTACTGTTAGGCTTTAGTTAGTAACAATTTAATCATCAAAGCAGATATGCGTAAGACTTTGATAAGAAAATACCAAGCCCTGACCTGACGGTCGGGGCTTTTTTTTATTTATACCAAGATATCACGCGTCTCGATTCAACATCCTCATCGCATCAAACAAGATAATCTAATTAGAGCTTAGTATTAGGCTTTAGTTAGTAACAATTTAATTATCAAAGCGGATATGCGTAAGACTTTGATAAAAAACACCAAGCCCTGACCTTATGGTCGGGGCTTTTTGTCTTTGGAAGGCTAATAGGCCCTTTATGCTTTGCTTTAAACTGCCTGCCAAGTAGATATCATTTCATTTTCTACCTACCCAAGATCCAATAAAAAGCCCCGTCTTGTCGACGGGGCGTTGTCTTTTTAGCTGTGTAACCGCTCGATTATTGAATTTGACTGATTCGGCTCACACGCTCTCCTGAAATGGTACGTAGCTGTACTGGGGCACTGACATGAGGGGCGTTATCCGCATCATAGGCCTGCCAGCTTGCACCATTATCGGTTGAATACTCAATGGTGAGCCCAGGGAATGGCGAGTTCGCTTTCAATGTACCACTTTCTATCACCCCACCCGGAACCGGTAAGCGGAAGCCAACACCCTGTTGCTCAAGTTGGGGGAACCAGTAGTTCGCTAGCTGATTAGCAAAGAGGTTGTAATCCAGTTTGCGTTTGGTTTGATCCGCCTCTTGCCCGGTTTGAGTGCTTGCTTCCCACTCGGCACGGTGCCAAGCTCGCTCAGCCATGGCAAAGAGACGAGGGAAGGTCATTGATTCAAATTGGCCATCAGAGCGAATGGTTTCACTCCAAATAGATGCCTGTAAACCGAGCACATTTTCTGGACGCGTCAGAGTTTTCACGGTTGCAGCGTCTAATACCTCTTGTTTGGTAATAGGTGCACCATTACGTTTTTCATCTGCGTTAGCGTAGAGGTCATCGGGCATAAAGCTAAACGTCTTACGGGTGTCGGTAAAACGGGGTGCCCAATAATAGCCACGTTCACTTGGATCTGGCTCATAGGGATGGTCAAAATAGAGGTGTGTGGCTTGGTTATAGATAACGCCATAACCATTGTTAGCGAGGTTATAGGCGCGATCGGCAACGCCCCACTCCCAGATATTTTGCCACGCGTTGCCATAGACGTGTTCATTGGCAAGTTGTGCACGTGGATAGACGTTGTTGTTGTGCATGAGGCCATCTTCCCAACCACCGAGATCGAGCTGATGACGTTGGGTAATGTGCGAAATACGCTCGACAAAGTACTGACTCAGATCGTCGACACTGTTCACACCTGCATCGTTGTCTGCAATAAAGGACTGACAGACGGGCGACGCTTTCCAAGCACCGGCAATTTCATCACCGCCAAAGTGGAATGTATCGAGTGGCTGTATGTCTCGATGCGCATCGACGAGCGCGGCAACCACCGTATCGACAAAGCGATAACTGGATTCCATGCAAACATTCATCGCATTGTCGGTGAACATTTGCACAGAGAGGTATTGGGTGTCGTCTTCAAAGTCCGTGAGCAAATATTCCTTCGCTTTGGCTTCATCGCCTTGTGCCATGAACTTGTGATAACGCGCTTCCATCGCTTTAATGGCCGCGTGCGCGTGACCTGGCATATCCACTTCTGGAATGACGGTGATATTGAGTGCCTCTGCCTTACGCAAGATCGCTTGATAATCGTCCGTGGTGTAGTACCCATTTGATGCTTCTGTGCCGTCAGGCCCTGCGCCTAAGAAGGGCAGCACGCAGTTGGTCTCTGACAAGTCATGACAGCGTTTGCTACCGACGTCCGCCAGTTCAGGAAGGGCTGGGATCTCAATGCGCCATGCTTCATCATCACTGAGGCGTAGATGCAGTTTGTTGAGTTTCAGTGCGGCCATCTGATCGAGTAATTTAAAGATGGCTTCTTTACTACGGAAGTTTCGTGCGGCATCGACAGACAGGCCTCGGTAAGCAAAGCGGGGTGCATCAGTTAGCGATACCGCCTTGAGTGTGTCGCCGGTTTTAAGTTGCAGCAAGCTTTGCGCGGCGTATAGGGCTCCCGCTTCATCAGGGGCGTCAATCTCAATACGTTGCGGCTCAGGTTGCACATCTAAGCGATAAGCTTCATGCCACTGGTCGCTTCCATTAAGGGTGACTTTTCCCCATCCCACATGAATGACTTTTTGCTTAGTGGGTGCCCAGTCGGTGGCTGAAATGCCAAGCTGATCGGCAAGCCATTGTGCTTGTGCTTGATAGCCGTTGTCGTAGACCACGGTCCACTCGCTATCGAGAGTGACATGGCCATTTTTCTCAATGCGACTGGCCGGCGTGGGTAGCACGTGTCCTTGGGTATCGACCAAGGAAAGATCGGCATTGCGCGCATAACGCTGTTCGGCCGTGAACGGGTCATAGTGGTCAGTCAATGCGCCGCCGTAGCGCTTCCACTTTACGGGCGTGTCAAAGTCACCGACAAAGGTGAGTTCATCATCCGGCTTGGTGGGCACTTGGCCATTTTTGTGGTTACTGGTGCTGGTAATCAACGCGGTATGCGTGCCAGTTTCATCGTCGGAGGCTAAATACCAATTCGGCATAATATCGGATTTAGCCACTTGCCAGTCAGAGGCATTAAAGCCGACGACTAATTGATCACCGGGGGCGAGCGGAACAAAGCTGTCAGTAGGCTCGAGTTTGAAGAGATCGCCGTTGACGTGTGAGACTTTAAGTTGATCGGTGTCGATCGAGTTGATCATGCGGATGTGACTGAAATAAATCGTCCAGCCCGTTTTAGGTAGCGTCTGAGTACTTTGGTTAGTAAACGCCACGTTACCAGTAAATGAACGCCAGTCATCTTGCTTATTATCAAGCACTTGGTATTGGACATCGAGCCCGTTTCCGAGTGCATCAAGCTGCGAAGCAGGTATCGCCCAAGCGGTGCTACATAATGACGCGCCGATCAGGAGACCCAGTGCGGTAGGTTTGAGCATGCTATCCTCCAAACTTATTTTTTACTGTGAAAATAGTTAACAGGACATTAGAGGATAGCGCTCAATAAGCCTAGCAATCTTGTGAGTCAAAGTGTTTTTATGTCTAAAGACTCATATTTATTGATGTATGTAGGCAGTAGGTTTCGCTAGAATAGCGAGTAAGATCGCAGTAGAAATCGTTGATTCACTGCGATACGAATTAACGCGGAAGTAAGCAGCTTAACGCGATTTGGCTATCCACGAGCCGAATGCCGACAGCGACCATTTCGTCACAAGCAGATGATACCGTGCTGGGGTCAATGCCGCGACATGCTGCGAGGTTAACAATGACGTCAAAACGGCCGCGCTTTTTCAATTGGATAGCCGTGGTTTTGACGCAGTAATCGGTTGCCAAGCCACCGACAATGACGGTTTCTACGGCTTGGCTGTGTAGCCATTCAATCAAGCCCGTGCTGAGCTTCTCTTCAATATCATGAAAGCACGCACCGTAGGGGTGAAGGTCAGGCTCGATGCCTTTCCAAACCACATAGTCGTAATCGGTAACGGGAGGCAAGCCGTCGAGAGTTTCAAATCCTTTGGTGCCGGGCACAGCATGCTTGACCCAAGTAAGGTCAGCGTTTTTGTGTGGCAACGATTGAAACATGTCCGCGGGGTCGTCGACGACCCAGACCGCATTAGTAGGATGTGCATCTTTGGTCAGTATGCGTAAATCAGCCAACGCCGCCTGCTGGTTCAGAGCCGGCCCGATGGTGTCGCCCTCTGGCACAGGCAATTCATCAGGACAAAGCGGCGTGAAGGTGCATTGCGCATCCACATCAATCGCGGCAATTTTGGCTTGTTTCATTGCATCATCACCTAGAGTATCTGATTGAGTAAATGATCGGCCTTAACCCGTTTTATCCGCTTGAGCAGACGCTTGACCGGGGCGGGATAGTCTTCCATTTTTTCTATCTGTTTATAGCTGCCGACCAACTGAGTGTGTGCCAGAATCTTGTCGACTTCTTTCTGTTTCTGCGCTTCGAGTTGCTGATGCTTATCATGAATCAAGATGGCGTTTTCTAAGTCTAGCTTCCATGCGCGTGGATTCAGGTTATTACCTGTCAGCAACATGTATTGGCGATCGACCCAAATTCCCTTTAAGTGAAAACTGTTGTCATCATGTTTCCAAATATGGATGTTTAACTGGCGTTTGGCAATCGCCGCTTCGTTACGACGTGCAAAGTGGCGCAGGTTGACTTCATACAGATAGGGGAGTGCCGAAATGGTCTTAAACGGTGCCTCTGGCGGCGAGTAAAAGTCATTGGCGGTTTTATCGCCAACAATGATGCTCACCGTCACGCCTCGGCGTAGTGCACGACGAATTTCTCTGACGACACTGCGTGGCGGATTAAAATAAGGAGTGCAAATCACCAACTCTTTTTGCGCGCTCGCAATTAGGTGGCAGATATAGCGGTTGAGCTTGTTCTTACGCTTACCCAGTCCGACCATAGGGGTTAGCCCGACTTGATCCTCGCGGAGAGGCTCATCATCGTAGCGATAGCTCGCACGCTGTAGCTGGGTGCGAAACTCACGAATGCTAGGCTTAAGTGCTTTGCTATTGGGTCGGTCTGGCGAGGTGAGGCAGTTGACCGCACTATCTGCTGTCAGGGTATTAACAATAAAGTCTGCCATGGTGTCGGCGAGCGCTTTATTGTTGAGCACATGATAGCGGTCGTATCGATATCTATTATGTTGCGCTAAATAAACATCGTTTAAGCTAGCGCCGCTGTAAAGCACTGTATCATCAAACACAAAGCCTTTTAGGTGTAGGACGCCAAACACCTCTCGGTTTCTGACTGGTACGCCGAGTACCTCTATTTTATGCGGGTAACGCTCGGCATAGGCGCGATATAATCCTGCATTGCCATCAGACTGCTCAGCACCGATCAGCCCTCGTTGTGCACGATGCCAGTCGACTAATACCTTGATATCAAGATCAGGATTGGCCTGCTTCGCTTCATAAAGCGCATCAAGCACGCTACGTCCAGCCTCATCATCCTGCAGATACAAGGCGACGAGGTAAATCCTGGATTTCGCCTTTTTTATTTCACAGAGCAAGCGCTCTCTAAACGAGACGGCATCTAATAAGGTTTCGAGATTGTCTGGCTGGTGCGCAATGGTGGGCAGGCGGTCGATAAGCTGCCGGTTTGCGTTCGCTGAATCCATTGTTACCTCTTGTTGTTCGACGGCCAGAGTCGAGCGGTTTGATGCTAAACCCTGAATTATACCAGAAATTAGATCAAGTCATGGATCACTGCGCGTGGCTTTGTTGTAAATATCACGCTTTAGGTGTGTATTTCATCGCGACTAAGTCTTTACCGCTATGACAGTAGCTCTGGTATCGCGCCGCCAATTCCTCTGGCAGGGCTTGTGTGTCCACACTGCTGAAACCGTGTTGCGCGTATAAGGCGGTCAATGGTCGAAATGCCAAGCAAAAGCTTGGACGCTGCGCCAATACGGGCTGGACGGCGTCGAGCAGTTGATGGCTTAACCCGGTCCCGCGCAAGTGCGGATGCAGCAGCATGCCAGTGAGCAGTTGGTAGTCTTGACGCGGCTGAAAGCGCACCGCGCCACATAAACCGCAGGATCCATCCACCACCCAGATATGTTCATCCTTTTTCGGTTTACCCGGTGGATAGTAGGTTTTATAAAATCGCGCCACGAGAGGAAACCGTAACGGCTCGAGTGGGTGAATGTGGTAATGATCCATAGCCTAATAGATGCGCAATACGAGCAGGACAGGTAGTATACCTATCCATGATTTTTTCTGACAGCGTAATGCATTGATGAAGTGGTTATCTGATGTGTCTTTGACACCCCATCACACCTTTGGTCTCCCCGCCCACGCTCATGCGATCGTGGAAGCGCACACGGTGGAGGATTTATATGCTATTTGGCAGCACGCTGACGACCTAGCGCTTCCTAAGTTAGTGGTGGGAGAAGGTAGCAACCTGCTCTTTTGCCAAGACTTTCAGGGCGTGGTGGTGCTTAATCGCCTGAACGGTGTGTCAGTCGATGACGAGAGCGACCACTGGATATTGCACGTGGGGGCTGGAGAATCCTGGCATAACTTAGTCGCTTGGAGCATTGATAATGGTTTGCCCGGGCTGGAAAACCTCGCGCTTATTCCTGGCTGTGTCGGCGCCGCACCGATTCAAAACATTGGTGCTTATGGTGTCGAGTTTTGCGAGCGCTGCGCGTATGTCGATATCGTCAATCCATTGACTCAGCAAACCCGTCGTCTGACCCGAGATGCCTGTCAATTTGGTTATCGCGATTCGATATTTAAAACCGACGTGATGACAGGGTGGGTGATCACACAAGTGGGGTTTCGATTAGCGAAAGCGTGGCAGCCCGTGCTCAAGTATGGTGCGTTAGCGGATCTCGATCCAGAGCAGGTATCAGCGCAAACCATTTTTGAGGCGGTCTGTGCGATCCGCCAAGCCAAGCTCCCGGATCCCCGAGAGTGTGGCAATGCGGGCAGCTTTTTCAAAAACCCGGTGCTTGATGCACACCAGGCGCAAGCCTTGCAAGCCCGTTATCCCGAGATGCCCATGTACGCTGCCGGAGAGGGAAAAAAGAAGCTCGCCGCAGGCTGGCTGATTGACCAATGTGGTTTAAAAGGCAAGCAAGTGGGAGGAGCGCGTGTGCATCCTAAACAAGCCCTGGTGCTGACGAACGCTAATCAGGCAAGCAGCCAAGACGTCATTCAATTAGCCAAGCAGGTGGTCGACGACGTCAAGTCGCGGTTTGGTGTGACCTTGCACCATGAGGTGCGCTTTATGGGTGCCACGGGTGAAACCAGCTTGGAGGCACAATGAGCAGTGCACATAACGCTAGACTGACTCTTATAGACCGTTTATCTGATGGTGAATTCCACTCTGGCGAGATGCTAGGCGATGCGCTAGGCATGAGCCGAGCCGCTATCAGCAAACACATTAAAGTGTTGCAATCGTGGGGGCTGGATATTTACCGGGTGCAGGGCAAAGGCTATTGCTTATCACAACCGATAGAACTGCTGGATGACGTCTGGCTCCGTGAGCATACCGACGTGCCCGCTTTATCCGCGATCCCGGTCATTGATTCGACCAATCAGTACTTGATGGAACGTGTGGGACAACTTGCGTCAGGCAGCGTTTGCCTGGCTGAATATCAGCAGCAAGGAAGGGGTCGCCGTGGTCGCGCGTGGGAGTCGCCTTTTGGCAGTAACTTGTATTTGTCGATGTATTGGCGTTTAGATGCCGGCCCTGCGGCGGCGATGGGGCTGAGCCTGGTGGTCGGCGTGGCGATCACCAAAGCGCTCCATGAACTAGGCGCGCCAGGTGTGAAGGTGAAATGGCCCAACGATCTGTATTTTCAGGATAAAAAGCTCGCTGGCATCTTAGTGGAAATGACGGGGCAAACGGGCGATGCGGCTCACCTTGTGATTGGCATGGGGTTAAATATTGGCATGGGGGCACATTTGAATCAAAACATTGACCAGCCTTGGGCGCGTTTAGCGGAGGCCTGCCATCCCATGCCATCACGTAATACATTGGCGGCAACCTTGATTGCGCGTTTAAAAGACGCACTGATTGACTATGAGCAACATGGGCTATCGAGCATCATGGCCGACTGGCCTAAGTTGGATAACTTTATCGACCGCCCTGTTAAACTACTGATGGGCGATCGAGAAGTCCGTGGTATTGAGCGCGGTATCGATGAACACGGTGCCTTATTGCTTGACGTTGAGGGTGACATCACGCCTTATTTGGGTGGAGAGATCTCTCTAAGACGCGATGACTAATCCTGCTCTCGCAAGCACTATTTGCGCACACGGATATGTTGAACGGAGTGGTTGGCACCTTTTTCTAAGATTAAGCTGGCGCGCTCACGGGTCGGTAGAATGTTCTCCGATAAGTTTTTCCCGTTAATCTCATCCCAGATGGTCGCGGCTTTTTGAGTGGCTTCGTCCACCGATAACCGCGTGTAGTGATGAAAGTAGGCTTGTGGGTCGAGAAAGGCACCTCGGCGGAATTTCATAAAGCGCTCGATATACCAATGCTTTAGCAAGTCTGGTTCGGCGTCGACATAGATAGAAAAGTCGAGAAAGTCGGAAATAAACACATGATGGGGGTCGTGCGGGTAATCCATACCACTTTGCAGCACATTGAGCCCTTCGAGGATCAAGATGTCGGGTTTCTCTACGTTTTGCACGTCAGAGGTGATGTCGTAAACCAGGTGAGAATAAATCGGCGCGGTGACACAGTCTTTTCCTGATTTGACGTCAGCCACAAACTCAACCAGTTTGCGCATGTCATAAGATTGCGGAAACCCTTTCTTATGCATGATGCCACGCGACTCAAGTTCGGCGTTTGGATACAAAAAGCCATCCGTAGTGACCAGCGCCACTTTGGGATGGTCAGGCCATCGTGTCAGCAAGGCTTTTAAAAGGCGTGCGGTGGTACTTTTCCCCACGGCGACGCTGCCCGCGATGCCAATAACATAAGGCACATGATTTGATACCGGTTGGGATAAAAACTCGTCTAGCACTTCCGTCCGGCTTTTGCGCGCTTTTACATAGAGATTAAGCAGCCGGGATAAAGGAAGATAAATATCGCGCACCTCATCCATCGACAAATGCTCGTTAAGGCCGCGCAAGCGGTCAATGTCATCTTCTGTGAGCGTCATGGGCACTGCATCCCTCAGTTCAGCCCATTGTTGACGCTCGAACGACAAATAAGGCGTTAGCGTTGCATTCATGATCCATGTGCCTTAAGCCAGTAAAGAGGGTGACGATACCGCAAACGACAGGGAAGGAAAAGCGCCGACGATCGGCGTTAAGTGAACCGGTTGGTTATTTTCGCAACAATCACGCGAGAAAATACGCAAAAGACGAAAAAATCACCCATTTTTTTAAAATTCCCTATTGCACCCCTCAAATCCATGGCATAGAATGCGCAGCACTTGTCGCCGGCTTAGCTCAGTTGGTAGAGCAACTGACTTGTAATCAGTAGGTCGCCAGTTCGATTCCGGCAGCCGGCACCAAAATTTAGGTGGAATTCCCGAGCGGTCAAAGGGATCAGACTGTAAATCTGACGGCTCAGCCTTCGAAGGTTCGAATCCTTCTTCCACCACCATTTTCAAATTGTTTGAATAGCTCTACGAGTAACGATTGCGGGCATCGTATAATGGCTATTACCTCAGCCTTCCAAGCTGATGATGCGGGTTCGATTCCCGCTGCCCGCTCCACTCTTTTTAGAGTGCTGATATAGCTCAGTCGGTAGAGCGCACCCTTGGTAAGGGTGAGGTCGGCAGTTCAAATCTGCCTATCAGCACCATCCTCTCCAAGGTAACTTCAAGCCGTTTGATATATACTCAACAAACCTGATTGTTGGTTGTGTGGTCGTAATGCCACCGAAATACCGTGCTTAGAGGGACTGTCATGTCTAAAGAAAAATTTGAACGTACGAAAACGCACGTTAACGTTGGTACTATTGGCCACGTTGACCATGGTAAAACGACGCTGACCGCAGCTATCTGTACGGTACTTGCAAAAGTACACGGCGGTGCAGCGCGTGATTTCGCGTCAATCGATAACGCACCAGAAGAGCGTGATCGTGGTATCACCATCGCAACGTCTCACGTTGAGTACGATACACCGACTCGCCACTACGCACACGTTGACTGCCCAGGACACGCTGACTATGTGAAAAACATGATCACCGGTGCGGCGCAGATGGACGGTGGTATCCTGGTTGTTGCGGCAACTGATGGCCCAATGCCACAGACGCGTGAGCACATCCTACTTGGCCGTCAGGTTGGTATTCCAAACATCATCGTGTTCATGAACAAATGTGACATGGTTGATGACGAAGAGCTGCTTGAGCTGGTTGAAATGGAAGTTCGTGAGCTACTTTCAGAGTATGACTTCCCAGGTGACGACTGCCCTGTTATTCAAGGTTCTGCACTGGGTGCATTGAACGGTGAAGAGCAGTGGGAGCAGAAGATTGTTGAGCTAGCAGAAGCGCTAGATTCTTACATCCCAGAGCCAGAGCGTGCGATCGACAAGCCGTTCATCCTGCCAATCGAAGACGTCTTCTCAATCCAAGGCCGTGGTACGGTTGTAACCGGTCGTGTTGAGCAAGGCATCATCACTGTAGGTGACGACGTTGAAATCGTGGGCATGAAAGACACCGCGAAGACCACCTGTACTGGTGTTGAGATGTTCCGTAAGCTTCTAGACGAAGGCCGTGCGGGTGAGAACGTTGGTGTTCTTCTGCGTGGTACTAAGCGTGACGAAGTTGAGCGTGGCCAAGTACTGGCGAAGCCGGGTTCAATCACGCCGCACACCAAGTTCGAGTCAGAAGTTTACGTGCTGGGCAAAGACGAAGGTGGCCGTCATACGCCGTTCTTCAAAGGCTATCGTCCACAGTTCTACTTCCGTACTACTGACGTAACCGGTACTATCGAGCTGCCAGAAGGCGTTGAGATGGTAATGCCTGGTGACAACATCAAGATGGTTGTAACGCTCATCGCACCTATCGCGATGGACGAAGGTCTACGTTTCGCTATCCGTGAAGGTGGCCGTACTGTAGGCGCTGGTGTTGTTGCTAACATCATTGAATAATGATTTGACGAAACACTAGTAAAAAGGGCATCATTTGATGCCCTTTTTCTGCGTTTGACGCTCCTGCTGGTGTGAATTTAGCCAGTAGTTGTTAGCAAGCGCAGAGTTTAGTGATCGTATCGAGCTTTATTGAGGCGTTATGATCACCATGTGCCTTTGCCAAACACTGATTGTGGATGGCTGAAAGGCACTGCCGTCTATGTAGACTTGTTACAGGTAGAATGTATGAAAGCGAACGCTGAGACCCAATCCGGTTCGATGGACATCCTTAAATGGGGTGTTGTTTTTGTCCTATTGGCCGCAGCCGTGATAGGGAATAGCCTGTACAGTGACGTGTCTGTGGTAGTGCGAGCTGCTGCTGTGGTGGTATTGGTTGCCGCTGCCGGTGGTGTTGCTGCACTCACGATGAAAGGAAAAGCTGCGATCACGTTTGCACGCGAATCGCGTATGGAAGTGCGTAAAGTGATTTGGCCGACCCGCCAAGAGACTTTACAGACATCTCTCATCGTTCTGGCTGTTACTGTCGTTATGGCGCTCATCTTGTGGGGCGTTGACGGAATCATGGTCCGTCTAGTCCGCCTAATCACTGGCGTGTGAGGTAAAAGTACATGAGCGAAGCTCCCAAAAAACGTTGGTATGTGGTCCAGGCTTTCTCTGGTTTTGAAAGCCGTGTAGCGCAGTCATTGCGCGAACATATCAAAATGCACGAAATGGAAGACTATTTCGGGGAAGTCTTGGTGCCAACCGAAGAAGTGGTTGAAATGCGCCAGGGGCAACGTCGCAAGAGCGAGCGTAAATTCTTCCCAGGTTATGTGCTCGTCCAAATGGTGATGAACGATGAATCTTGGCACTTGGTACGCGGTGTGCCACGTGTGATGGGTTTCATTGGTGGCACCTCAGATCGCCCAGCACCTATTTCTGATAAAGAAGCAGACTCTATTCTCAATCGCCTCGAAAAAGCGAGTGAGTCTCCGGTTCACAAAACCGTGTTTGAAGCCGGCGAAGTGGTGCGTGTCACAGAAGGACCGTTTGCAGACTTTAACGGTGTTGTCGAGCAAGTGGACTATGACAAGAACCGCCTTAAGGTGTCTGTCTCAATCTTTGGCCGTGCAACCCCAGTTGAGCTTGAGTTTGGCCAGGTAGAAAAAACCTGATCAAAAAAGCATCATCAACGGTTGGCAAGGGCGCGAAATTTGACTATAATTTCGCGCCCTTTTGTTAAACGGGGAGTTTATCGCAAGATAGACGTCAGTACCCAAAATAAGGTAATTGAATAATGGCAAAGAAAGTAGAAGCTTACATCAAGCTGCAAGTTGCAGCGGGTGCAGCTAACCCATCGCCACCGGTTGGTCCTGCTCTGGGTCAACACGGTGTGAACATCATGGAGTTCTGTAAAGCGTTTAACGCGAAGACCGAATCTATCGAGAAAGGTCTACCAACTCCTGTTGTTATCACTGTATACAGTGACCGTTCTTTCACCTTCGTAACCAAGACTCCACCAGCGGCGATTCTTCTTAAGAAAGCGGCAGGCGTGAAATCTGGTTCAGGTCGTCCGAACACTGAAAAAGTGGGTACCGTGACTGACGCGCAGATCCAAGAGATCGCAGAAACCAAAGCGGCAGACATGACCGGTGCGGACATCGAAGCGATGAAACGCTCCATTGCGGGTACTGCCCGTTCAATGGGCCTGAACGTAGAGGGTTAAGACAATGGCTAAAATGACTAAGCGCATGCGCGTAATCCGCGAAAAAGTTGATGTGACCAAAGAGTACGACATCAACGAAGCCGTTGCTCTACTGAAGGAACTGGCGACTGCAAATTTCGTTGAAAGTGTTGACGTTTCTGTCAACCTTGGCATCGATGCTCGTAAATCAGACCAAAACGTTCGTGGCGCGACCGTACTGCCTAACGGTACAGGCCGTGACATCCGTGTTGCTGTGTTCACACAAGGTGCGAACGCTGACGCGGCGAAAGAAGCCGGTGCGGATATCGTCGGTATGGAAGATCTTGCTGAACAAGTGAAGAAAGGCGAAATGAACTTTGACGTCGTCGTCGCTTCACCAGACGCAATGCGCGTTGTTGGTCAGCTAGGTACCATCCTAGGCCCACGTGGTCTGATGCCAAACCCGAAAGTGGGTACGGTAACCCCTAACGTTGCTGAAGCGGTTAAAAACGCGAAAGCAGGTCAGGTTCGTTATCGTAACGACAAGAATGGCATCATTCATACCACTATCGGTAAAGTAGACTTTGACGCGAACAGCCTGAAAGAAAACCTGGAAGCGCTGTTGGTGGCACTGAAGAAGGCGAAGCCAACTTCAGCTAAAGGTACTTACATCAAGAAAGTTAGCCTTTCAACAACCATGGGTGCTGGCGTGTCTCTCGACCAAAACTCTTTGGAAGCAAGCGTTAACTAATTGCGACTAGCGAGAGAGTCGTTTATACTCTCTCGCTTGACAATTTTATGGCTGAGTTTGCTTCGGCAAACTTCGTCCAAGACCGTAGGCGTTCATTACGAACTTAATCTTCCTACGTAGACGGTGCCAGAACATGATAGATTTCTCGTCTTTCTTGGATCTGCACCGTACAAGCTCTCTCTGCAAAGCTGTAGAGAGTGGTGTTAAACAATCCAGGAGCAAATCCAAATGGCTTTAAACCTTCAAGACAAAAAAGCAATTGTTGCTGAAGTCAACGAAGCTGCCAGTGGAGCCCTGTCTGCAGTAGTTGCTGATTCTCGCGGTGTCGCGGTGGACGCAATGACTTCTCTACGTAAACAAGCGCGCGAAGCGGGCGTTTACATGAAAGTCGTGCGTAACACTCTGGCTCGCCGTGCAGTTGAAGGCACTGAGTATGAGTGTCTGCAAGACACTTTTGTTGGCCCAACTCTGATTGCGTTTTCTAACGAGCACCCAGGTGCCGCTGCGCGTCTTTTCAAAGACTTCGCAAAAGAAAACAAAGAGTTTGAGGTTAAATCTGCTGCATACGAAGGCGCGATCACTGACCCAGAGGTACTGGCGACACTGCCAACGTACGACGAAGCAATTGCACGCCTAATGATGGGCTTGAAAGAAGCTTCTGCCGGCAAGCTGGTTCGTACTATCGCCGCTGTTCGCGATCAAAAAGACGCGGCCTAATCGCCCGTTTAATTTGGTTGCTTAATCCTTTTATTGTTGACTTTAAAGAGAATTGTTATGTCTATCACTAACGAGCAAATCCTAGACGCAATTGCAGACATGTCTGTAATGCAAGTTGTTGAGCTTATCGAAGCTATGGAAGAAAAATTCGGCGTATCAGCGGCAGCAGCCGTTGTTGCTGGCGGTGCGGCTGAAGGCGCAGCGGTTGAAGAGCAAACCGAATTTGACGTTATCCTAACTGAAGCGGGTGCGAACAAAGTAGCCGTTATCAAAGCGGTACGTGGCGCAACGGGTCTAGGCCTGAAAGAAGCGAAAGCGCTTGTTGACGGCGCACCAGCACCTCTGAAAGAAGGTGTTGAGAAAGAAGAAGCTGACGCGCTTAAAGCGCAGCTAGAAGAAGCTGGTGCTTCTGTTGAAGTTAAGTAATTTATACTTAATTTCCTAGCCTGAAAAGGCATTGGCTGGTGGCTAAAAAGCCACCGGCCTTTTTGCGCTGTAGGGCAGTAGTGAAATTTTCACCCCGTTTTATCACTGCTGACCATGCAAAAAAAATCAAAGCAAGCGCTTTGATTTTCCTACACTAAACGGTGGTTGTTTAGTCACTGTCCCTTGTACTGGACAGTTTGGGTCACTTATCAGCGAGCTGAGGAACCCTATGGTTTACTCTTATACCGAGAAAAAGCGTATCCGTAAGGATTTTGGTAAGCGTCCGCAAGTTCTGGACGTGCCATACTTGCTGTCGATCCAGCTTGAATCTTTTAAGAACTTTATCGAGCAGGATCCAGAAGGGCAATACGGTCTTGAAGCTGCCTTTCGCTCTGTCTTTCCAATTCAGAGCTACAACGGCAATTCCGAGCTGCAATACGTTAGCTATCGTCTCGGTGAGCCAGTTTTCGATGTCAAAGAATGCCAAATTCGCGGCGTAACCTATTCGGCCCCACTACGCGTCAAACTGCGCTTGGTGATGTTTGATAAGGATGCCCCGGCTGGTACCGTTAAAGACATCAAAGAACAAGAAGTCTATATGGGCGAAATTCCGCTCATGACTGAAAATGGTACCTTTGTCATCAATGGTACTGAGAGGGTTATCGTATCCCAGCTGCACCGTAGTCCGGGCGTCTTTTTCGACAGCGATAAGGGTAAAACCCATTCCTCAGGAAAAGTGCTATATAACGCACGCGTGATCCCATACCGTGGTTCATGGTTGGATTTCGAATTCGATCCTAAGGATATCGTATACGTTCGTATCGATCGTCGTCGTAAGCTGCCAGCTTCGATTATTCTGCGTGCGCTGGAATACACCACTGAAGAGATTTTGGACCTGTTCTTCGAAAAAGTTGTTTTCGAAGTTAAAGGTAAATCTCTAGTGATGGAGTTGGTACCTGATCGCCTACGTGGTGAAACCGCGAGCTTTGATATCGAAGCGGATGGCAAAGTCTACGTGGAGCAGGGTCGTCGAATCACTGCGCGTCATATCCGTCAGTTGACGAAAGATAACGTTGATCACATCGAAGTACCAGTTGAGTACATTGCGGGCAAGATCTCTGCACGTGAGTACGTCAATCAGGACACTGGCGAAGTGATTGTCTCGGCTAACCAAGAGGTCAGCCTGGAGACACTGGCGCAGTTGTCGCAAGCAGGTCATAAACGTATCGAAACCCTGTTTACCAATGATCTGGACCATGGCCCGTACATGTCAGATACCTTGCGTATCGACAACACCACGGACCGTCTGACGGCGCTAGTTGAAATCTATCGCATGATGCGTCCTGGCGAGCCACCAACGCGTGAAGCCGCCGAGCAACTGTTTGAGAGTCTGTTCTTCTCCGAAGACCGCTATGATTTATCATCTGTGGGTCGTATGAAGTTCAACAGCTCGTTGGGTCGTGACGATCTCACTGGACCTGGCGTACTGAGCAAAGAAGACATCATTGAGGTGATGCGTAAACTGATCCATATCCGTAACGGTATTGGCGAAGTGGACGATATTGATCACCTCGGTAACCGCCGTATTCGCTCTGTGGGTGAAATGGCAGAAAACCAGTTCCGTGTGGGCTTGGTACGTGTAGAGCGTGCAGTAAAAGAGCGTTTGAGCTTGGGCGATCTCGATAACGTGATGCCACAAGACTTGATTAATGCCAAGCCTATCTCTGCGGCGGTGAAAGAGTTCTTTGGTTCGTCTCAGCTGTCACAGTTTATGGATCAAAACAACCCATTGTCTGAGGTCACGCACAAGCGTCGTATCTCTGCCTTGGGTCCAGGTGGTCTGACACGTGAGCGTGCTGGTTTCGAAGTGCGTGACGTACACGCAACGCACTATGGTCGCCTATGTCCGATCGAAACACCGGAAGGGCCGAACATCGGTCTGATTAACTCACTGTCTGCGTTTGCGCGCTGCAACGCTTATGGCTTCCTGGAAACACCTTACCGTAAAGTGGTTGACGGTAAAGTGACGGACCAAATTGATTATCTGTCGGCGATTGAAGAAGGCCATTATGTTATCGCGCAGGCTAACGCTGCGTTGAACGAAGATGGGTCTTTCACCGATGAGCTGATCACCGCGCGTGAAACGGGTGAGTCAGGTTTGCACCCACGCGACCATGTTCAGTATATGGACGTTGCGACTAACCAGGTCGTTTCCGTGGCTGCGTCGCTGATCCCATTCCTTGAGCATGATGATGCGAACCGTGCCTTGATGGGTGCGAACATGCAACGTCAAGCTGTACCAACATTGCGTGCGCAAAAGCCGCTAGTGGGTACGGGTATCGAGCGTAATGTAGCGGTTGACTCAGGGGTGACCGCGGTAGCCAAACGTGGCGGTACCATTCAGTCGGTTGACGCCTCACGTATTGTGGTGAAAGTGAATGAAGATGAATTGGTACCAGGCGAAGCCGGTATCGACATCTACAGCTTGATCAAATACACACGTTCTAACCAGAACACCTGTATTAACCAGCGTCCAACCGTGATGCCGGGCCACGAAGTGGCAAAAGGTGACGTACTGGCTGACGGCCCATCGACTGACTTGGGCGAGCTAGCACTGGGTCAGAACATGCGTATCGCGTTTATGCCGTGGAACGGTTACAACTTTGAGGATTCCATCCTTATTTCTGAGCGAGTGGCTCAGGAAGACCGTTTGACCACTATCCACATCCAAGAGCTGTCTTGTGTGGCGCGTGACACTAAGCTGGGTAGCGAAGAAATCACCGCGGATATTCCAAACGTGGGTGAAGCGGCGCTGTCTAAGCTGGATGAGTCAGGGGTTGTGTATATCGGTGCCGAAGTGAAAGGCGGCGATATCATGGTCGGCAAAGTGACGCCAAAAGGCGAAACGCAACTGACACCAGAAGAGAAGCTGCTGCGTGCCATTTTCGGTGAAAAAGCGTCTGACGTGAAAGACTCGTCACTGCGTGTACCGAATGGTGTGTCTGGTACGGTTATCGATGTACAAGTCTTTACTCGCGATGGCGTAGAAAAAGACAAGCGTGCACTCGAAATCGAAGAAATGCAGTTAAAAGAAGCCAAAAAAGACCTGACCGAGGAGTTCTCTATCCTTGAAGGCGGTCTGATGGCACGTGTTCGCACACTGCTTTCTCAAGCCGGTTATACCGACAACCAGCTCGACGGCATGGATCGTCAGACCATGTTGACGCAAACGCTGGATGATGAAGCACAGCAAACCCAGCTTGAGCAATTGGCTGAGCAATACGACGAAATCAAAGCCGACTTTGATAAGAAATTCGATACCAAGCGTCGCAAGATCACTCAAGGTGATGACCTTGCCCCAGGCGTGTTGAAGATTGTTAAAGTCTACCTTGCGGTGAAACGTCGCATTCAGCCAGGCGATAAGATGGCCGGTCGTCACGGTAACAAAGGTGTTATCTCTAAGATCAACCCGATCGAAGATATGCCTTACGATGAGTCAGGCGAGCCTGTTGACTTGGTACTGAACCCATTGGGTGTACCTTCGCGGATGAACATCGGTCAGATCCTAGAAACGCACTTGGGTCTGGCGGCGAAAGGTATTGGTGACAAGATCAACCGCATGCTCAAAGAGCAGCAGGAACTGGCGAAATTCCGTGAGTTCTTGCAGAAGGTCTATGATTTGGGTGAGACCCGTCAGGAAGTGGACATCAGTAAACTGACTGACGAGGAAGTTCGCACGTTGATCAATAACCTGCGTGATGGTCTGCCAACCGCATCTCCTGTCTTTGATGGTGCGCCTGAGCCGGTTGTCAAAGAGCTATTGAAACTGGGTGATTTGCCAGAGTCAGGTCAGCTTGACCTTTACGATGGCCGCACGGGTGAGAAGTTTGAGCGTCCAGTAACCGTGGGTTACATGTACATGCTGAAACTGAACCACCTTGTTGACGACAAGATGCACGCCCGTTCAACAGGCTCTTACAGCTTGGTCACGCAGCAGCCGCTGGGTGGTAAGGCACAGTTCGGTGGTCAGCGCTTCGGTGAGATGGAAGTATGGGCACTGGAAGCATACGGTGCTGCTTATACCCTGCAAGAAATGCTCACCGTGAAGTCGGATGACGTTAATGGCCGTACCAAGATGTATAAAAACATCGTGGATGGCGACCATCGTATGGAGCCGGGCATGCCGGAATCTTTCAACGTATTGCTGAAAGAAATCCGCTCGTTGGGTATCAACATCGAGCTGGAAGACGAGTAAGCCACGCGCTACTCTCTCCGGTAAGAATATGAAGGCGCTGCCTGTCAGCGCCTTTATGGGTCAACTCCTCACAGGAGCCGATTGTGAAAGACTTACTTAAGTTTCTGAAAGCACAACATAAGACCGAAGAATTTGATTCGATCAAAATCGGTCTTGCCTCACCTGACATGATTCGCTCATGGTCGTTTGGTGAGGTGAAAAAGCCAGAAACCATTAACTACCGTACCTTTAAGCCTGAACGTGACGGTTTGTTCTGTGCACGTATCTTTGGCCCGGTCAAAGACTATGAGTGTCTTTGCGGTAAGTACAAGCGCCTCAAGCACCGCGGCGTCATTTGTGAAAAATGTGGCGTTGAAGTTACTCAGACCAAAGTACGCCGTGAGCGTATGGGTCACATTGAGCTGGCTTCTCCTGTTGCCCACATTTGGTTCCTGAAGTCGCTGCCATCGCGCATCGGCTTGCTGATGGACATGCCACTGCGTGACATCGAGCGTGTGCTTTACTTTGAGTCGTATATTGTGATTGAACCCGGCATGACCAACCTCGAGCGTGGTCAGATGATGTCTGAGGAACAATACCTAGACGCACTCGAAGAGTGGGGCGACGAATTTGACGCGCGCATGGGCGCTGAAGCAGTCAAAGCACTGCTGGCGAACATGGATCTGTCGGTTGAGACAGAACAAATGCGTGAGCAGCTCGAAGAGACCAACTCTGAGACCAAGCGTAAGAAGATCACCAAGCGTTTGAAGCTGGTTGAATCCTTCTTGCAATCAGGTAACAACCCTGAATGGATGATCCTGACCGTGCTGCCTGTGTTGCCGCCGGATCTACGTCCATTGGTGCCGTTGGATGGTGGCCGCTTTGCGACATCAGATCTTAACGACCTGTATCGCCGCGTGATCAACCGTAACAACCGTTTGAAGCGCCTGCTTGATCTTGCGGCCCCAGACATCATCGTGCGCAACGAAAAGCGCATGCTGCAAGAGTCTGTGGATGCAATGCTGGATAACGGCCGTCGTGGCCGAGCGATCACCGGTTCGAACAAGCGTCCGCTGAAATCGCTGGCTGACATGATCAAAGGTAAGCAGGGTCGTTTCCGTCAGAACCTGCTGGGTAAACGTGTTGATTATTCTGGCCGTTCGGTGATTACCGTGGGTCCATACTTGCGTCTGCATCAGTGTGGTCTGCCAAAGAAAATGGCACTCGAGCTGTTTAAGCCGTTTATCTACGGCAAGCTTGAGACCCGTGGTCTGGCGACCACTATCAAAGCCGCCAAGAAGATGGTTGAGCGCGAAGAAGCTGTGGTATGGGATATCTTGGATGAAGTCATCCGTGAACACCCTGTCCTGCTGAACCGTGCACCAACGCTTCACCGTTTGGGTATCCAAGCGTTTGAACCTGTGCTTATCGAAGGTAAAGCGATTCAGCTACACCCATTGGTGTGTGCGGCCTATAACGCTGACTTCGATGGTGACCAGATGGCTGTTCACGTACCGCTGACGCTGGAAGCCCAGCTCGAAGCGCGTGCGTTGATGATGTCGACCAACAACATCCTATCGCCAGCATCCGGTGATCCTATCATCGTACCGTCTCAGGACGTGGTACTGGGTCTTTACTACATGACCCGTGAGAAGGTGAACGGTAAAGGCGAAGGTATGTACTTGGCTGGTCCAGGTGAAGCTGAAAAAGTTTACCGTACCGGTCATGCTGAACTGCATAGCCGTGTAAAAGTGCGCATCAAGCAAATCGATATCGATGAGATGGGCGCTCGCACTGAGAAAGTAGAGCTAGTCGATACCACAGTTGGCCGTGCCATGCTGTGGACCATCGTGCCGGAAGGCCTGTCATTTGACTTGGTTAACCAGCCGCTGGGCAAAAAGCAAATCTCTAACTTGCTCAACACCTGTTACCGTAAGTTGGGTCTGAAAGATACGGTTATCTTTGCTGACCAAATCATGTACACAGGTTTTGCTTACTCAGCGCTATCGGGCACCTCTGTCGGTATCGACGACATGGTGATCCCACAAGCGAAATACGATCTGATTGAAGCGGCTGAGAGTGAAGTTGCGGAAATCCAAGAGCAATTCCAGTCGGGTCTGGTGACCGCTGGTGAGCGCTATAACAAAGTGATCGATATTTGGGCGGCGGCGAACGAGCAAGTCGCGAAAGCCATGATGGATAATCTGTCTAACGAGACAGTGATTAACCGTGACGGTGAAGAAGAGACGCAAAGCTCGTTCAACAGCGTATACATGATGGCCGATTCAGGTGCACGTGGTTCTGCTGCACAGATCCGTCAGCTCGCTGGTATGCGTGGCCTGATGGCTAAACCGGATGGCTCGATCATCGAAACGCCAATCACCGCGAACTTCCGTGAAGGTCTGAACGTACTTCAGTACTTTATTTCCACGCACGGTGCGCGTAAAGGTCTCGCGGATACCGCATTGAAGACGGCGAACTCAGGTTACCTGACGCGTCGTCTGGTTGACGTTGCCCAAGACGTGGTCGTGACCGAAACCGATTGTGGTACCGAAGGCGGTATCCACATGATGGCGGTTATCGAAGGCGGTGACGTAAAAGAAGCGCTGCGTGAGCGTGTGCTGGGCCGTGTGGTGGCCGAAGATGTGCTTAAGCCGGGTACAGAAGAAGTGCTGGCACCACGCAATACTCTGTTGGACGAGAAATGGTGTGACATCCTTGAGCACCACTCTGTCGACAAGGTCAAAGTGCGCTCTGTCGTGACCTGTGAAACTGACTTTGGTTGCTGTGCGAACTGTTACGGGCGTGACTTGGCACGTGGTCACTTGGTTAACCACGGTGAGTCTGTGGGTGTTATCGCCGCTCAGTCTATCGGTGAGCCAGGTACACAGCTGACCATGCGTACCTTCCACATCGGTGGTGCGGCATCGCGTGCAGCAGCAGAAAACAACATCCAGGTGAAGAACAAAGGTTCTATGCACCTACACAATGCCAAGTCTGTGACTAACAGCGATGGTAAGCTAGTGATTACCTCGCGTGCCACAGAAATGACCATTGTGGATGAGTTTGGCCGTACCAAAGAGAGCTACAAAGTCCCTTACGGTGCCATGCTTGGTAAGCAAGACGGTGAAGCCGTTGAAGCCGGCGACGTGGTGGCTAACTGGGACCCACACACCATGCCAATCATCACTGAGGTAGAAGGTAGCCTTCGCTTCGTGGATATGATTGATGGTGCGACTATGCAGCGTCAAACGGACGAGCTAACTGGTCTGTCTTCTATTGTGGTTATGGATGCGTCTGAGCGCCCATCATCCGGTAAAGACAAGCGTCCTGCAGTGAAGTTGGTGGATGCTCAAGGCAACGACGTGATGGTACCTGGCACTGATATGCCGGTTCAGTACTTCTTGCCAGGTAAAGCGATTGTTCAACTAGACGATGGTGCAAGCGTTGGTATTGGTGACACCCTTGCTCGTATCCCGCAAGAAAGCGGCGGTACCAAGGATATTACTGGTGGTCTACCACGTGTTGCTGACCTGTTTGAAGCACGTAAGCCAAAAGAGCCTGCTATCTTGGCAGAGATCACAGGCACTGTTTCCTTCGGTAAAGAAACCAAAGGTAAGCGCCGCCTGATTATCACGCCAGAAGAGGGTAAAGCTTACGAAGAGATGATTCCAAAATGGCGTCAGCTCAACGTATTCGAAGGTGAAAAAGTCGAGAAAGGTGATGTGATCGCAGACGGTCCTGAATCACCACACGACATTCTGCGCTTGCGTGGCATTCACGCGGTAGCAGAATACATCACTAACGAAGTCCAAGACGTTTACCGTCTGCAGGGCGTTAAGATCAACGATAAGCACATCGAGACCATCGTGCGTCAGATGCTGCGTAAGGTGACCATTAAGTCTGCCGGTGATACAGAGTTCTTGGAAGGCGAGCAGGTGGAATACTCACGTGTGATGATTGCTAACCGCGATCTGGAAGCGGAAGGCAAGCAGCCGGCGACCTTTGGTCGTGATCTGCTGGGTATCACCAAAGCCTCGTTGGCGACTGAGTCATTCATCTCAGCGGCATCGTTCCAGGAAACGACGCGCGTGCTGACTGAAGCAGCCGTGGCCGGTAAGCGTGATGACTTGCGTGGTCTGAAAGAGAACGTGATTGTGGGTCGTCTGATCCCAGCCGGTACTGGCTTCGCGTATCACAAAGATCGCCAAGCGAAACGTGCCGAGCCAGAGCAGCCTGTGGCACCTCAGGTCGATGCTGAGCAAGCCTCGCAAGATCTTGCTGCACTGCTAAATGCAGGTCTGAACGACGACAGCTAAGCGTGGAAGCGTTGATAACATCAACGCCCACAGCGAAATAAAAAGGCACCTCTTCGGAGGTGCCTTTTGTTTATCTGGCGTGTGGGGTTGTCAGTGATGACAGCAACAAAAAAGCCGCCCAGGTTGGCGGCGTTATACGGCTAACCGGCAGGTTGAGTTACGCACCGGGTGGATGAGCAAGGCTGTCGGCAATGACGCGAATCAGGGTATCTTCTAACTCAAAACGCTGCTCTAGCCACTCACCAATCGCAGACATGTCTTGGTCGAAATCCGTGGCGTCATAATCATCATCGTCGAGGTCGACCGCGCTAAACTTATCGTTGTAGTCCAACAGTGGATCAGTCGTGTCGACAATACGGAAATAGAGGTTGTCTGTCTCTTTTGTGGCAGAGAAGCCTGTCGACTGCCAACGTTCCATGACCATATTATAAATTTTGAAGTGACCGGTGGAGATGTAATCGACTAGGTAGTCACAGAAGCGGTCAAGCTCCGCTTTGGTTGGCAAGGTTTGCTTCTTTTTCGCGGCCACGCCAGCCACATTGTAATATTCCACCAACAGTTGGCGACGTAGCTCGAGCCAGTAATCGATAACCTCGTCGTAACCGCTCCATTGTGCTTTGGTTCGTTCGAGTTGTCTCAGCATGATCGGTATCCTCGTGATCGACCAGCGAATGAATGGCACTATATAAGGCCGGCTGAAAATTAACGGGCTGCTCAATCCTTTGCATCACGTTATAAAGCTAGATTGCCAGTATTCAAGTATAGCTGCAAGGCTAAGGAAGTGACCATGTCTCAGAATCAACAAGCCGTCTATGTGTGCGCGATGACCAAGGGCAAACTGTGGCTACCAGAGGGTGAGCTGCCATGTATCCCCTTGTCGCAGTTGCCCTTTTCTGGCGGTGATATGGTGACTGTCGGTGACTATCAGCAGCTGCCTGTGGTCGGGATATTTAATTGTAACCCGGTGCTTCCGGATGATGAGATGGCCGGTTTACGAGACTTACTCCCCAGCCTGTCAGCCGACTTGTTTGCATTAGTGGGGCGTGTGGTTCAGCTCGATTATATGCGCCAGCAGCAAGCCTATTGTGGTCGCTGTGGTCAGCGTACGGAGTTTGACGCTCAGGCGGTAGCGATGCGGTGTGCCAACTGTCAGCGTCACGATTATCCGCGTGTGTCGCCTTGTGTGATTGTGGCGGTACGTGATGATAAGCGGTTACTACTCGCACAACATCCAAGGCATAAAACGGGGATGTACACCGTGATTGCTGGGTTCGTCGAGCCCGGAGAAACACTCGAACAGTGTGTGGCGCGTGAGGTCGAGGAAGAGACGGGCATTCGTGTTAAAAATATCCGTTATATGGATAGCCAGCCTTGGGCGTTTCCCTCCAATCTGATGATGGGCTTCTTGGCGGACTATGCGGACGGTCAGCTAAGGCCAGATTATGAGGAATTGAGGGATGCACAATGGTTTGACAGCGACGCCCTACCGCCAGTCGCGCCTAAAGGCACCATTGCTCGACGTCTTATTGAAGCCAGCTGCACCTTGGCACAGGCATAAAAAAACCCGGCCGTAGGGGAGCCGGGGTAAGATGCGAACATATCTTTTATGAATACGGCTGCCAACATCAGTCGCCTATTAAAAAGTTACCCGATTACATTGTTTGAAAAATAAACTTTACCCAACAAGAGAGTCGACAATGTGAACGATGTTTGCATGTGAGATCTTCAACAATTATGCTTTCCTTCCAATTTTGTTGTTTGGAGGTATCAATGAAAAAGTGGCAATGCCTAGTTTGTGACTGGATTTATGATGAAGCTAAAGGATGGCCCGACGAGGGGATAGAGCCGGGTACGGCTTGGGAAGATGTCCCAGAAGACTTTGTTTGCCCAGACTGTGGCGTAGGCAAAGAGGACTTTGAGATGGTTGAGATTGGCTAACCAGTGTTCGGCAATAACGTTTAATGGATTAGGAGGTTTCGGCATGAGCACTAGTGAAGCGCCGATCGTGATCGTTGGTACCGGTCTAGCTGGTTATACGCTTGCTCGGGAAATTCGAAAGTATGACAAAAGCACATCGATACTTATGATTACTGCCGACGATGGTAACAGCTACTCCAAGCCAATACTTTCAACCGGCTTCCAAAAAGAAAAGACACCAGATGAGTTAGTTCAGTTCCAGGCAGATGTAATGGCTGAGCGGTTAGACGTCGAGTTGTTAACTCGATCATGTGTGACGGGCATTGATTCCGAGTCGAAACAGGTTCTACTTGATGATGAGCGTGTGAGTTATAACCGTTTGATTCTTGCCTGCGGGGCAAGTGCTATTCGTCTGAATCTTAGCGGCGATGGTCTCAAGCATGTATACTCTATCAATAACTTAATGGATTATAGAGCTTTCCGACATGCGCTCGTAGGCGTGGATAGAGTCGCTATAATGGGGGCAGGGTTAATCGGTTGTGAGTTCGCCAATGATCTACGAAGTGGCGGTTACAATGTCAATGTGATAGCGCCTAGCGAGAGTGTTATGCCGGGATTGTTGCCACCGATAGTAGGAGATCGTGTTATTCAGAGCCTCCGTGACGAGGGGGTTTGTTTTCATCTTGGAGTAGTTGTAGAGCGCATTGATGAGACAAGTGACGGACTCTCTCTTTACTTAAATAGTGGTGAAATACTCGAAGTCGATCGTGTGATTTCGGCCGTGGGCTTGCGACCCAATACTGTTATTGCTGCGGAAGCGGGACTGGATGTTGCTCATGGTATTTGTGTCAATCGTCGATTGGAGACAAGCCTACCAGATATCTATGCACTCGGAGATTGTGCTGAGGTTGATGGCCATGTATTGCCTTACGTTCAACCATTGATGAGCTGCGCGCGTGCGCTAGCGAAAACCTTGACTGGAGAGCCTACCGATATCTCATATGGCGCGATGCCAGTAATGGTAAAAACACCTTGTTGTCCCACAGCTGCTTATCCACCCCCAGCCGATGTACACGGGAGCTGGCATGTCGAGCGAGCGAGTGAAGATATCAAGGCGTTATTTCGAGGAGATGATGACAAGCTTCTAGGGTTTGCCATTACGGGAGAGTTCATGAATGAGAAGCAAGCTCTGACGAAAGAACTGCCACCAATTCATAACTAACTGATATTATTGATTGATATTATTCGTCACCGATAAGCTGTGAATGCTAGGCACAAAATCGAGCTATCTCGATTTTATGCCTAGCATAGACTCAAAGTGAGTTAATAGAAAATGGTTAAGGGAGAGCACCTTCGATCAAGGTACTCGGGTCGAGGATAAACTAAAATTCTCTCTGTTCAAGTCTATATCCTATACTTATTTTAATGAGGACTTTGCGACCTCTATTGCTGGTTGACCTTTGGTAGTTTTAATACCTTCAAGCCATGTATTTAAGGTTTTGGGATGTTTAGCTAGCCACGCTCTGGCAGCGGCTTCGGGTTTCTGTCCGTCGTCAAGTATCATTGTCATCACCTCGTTTTCCATGGTAAGTGTAAATTGGATATTATCTATGAAGCGGCCAGCGTTAGGGCATTCCTTTGTGAAGTTTTTCCTCGTATTGGTATGTACCGTGGCTCCGCCATAATTAGGGCCAAAATAATCATCTCCGCCATCAAGGTATGCCAGATCGAAGCGGGCATTCATCGGATGAGGCTCCCACCCTAGGAAAACGATCCAATCGCCTCGCTTCACGGCGCGACTGACCTGAGAAAGCATTCCCGCTTCAGAAGAGGATACGAGTTCGAAGTCCTTAAGCCCAAAAGCATTTTTATCGATCATAGATTGAATGAGGCGATTACCATCATTGCCAGGCTCAATACCGTAAATATTCTCTTCAAATTTATCAGCATACTCGGAGATGTCTTTGAAATTGGTCACTCCTGCATCGTAGACATATTGAGGCACTGATAATGTATATTTGGCACCATCAAGGTTTTTACCTAGCAAGTCTATAGAGTTCGCATCGCGGTAAGGCGCAATATCAGCCTCCATTGTTGGCATCCAGTTGCCAAGAAAAACGTCAACGTCTCCATTTGCTAATGACTTCAAAGTTACTGGAATGGTAAGTAGCTTACTCTCAGTTTTATAGCCGATGCTATCTAGAACTACTGAGGCCAATGCAGTCGTAGCAGTAATATCTGTCCAGCCTACATCAGCAAAACTAATGGTCTCACATCGTTCAGGCTGGGCTAGCGCGCCGTTACTTACCAACATACTCATAGCAATAATCGAACGTAATTTCATAATGCTTTCCTTTCCATGTGTATTATTAAAATAAAGAGGCGCAGGGCCTAATCCCTCAATGGGAAGTCAGCAATGGCTATCCATGTGTGATGGGATATCCTAACCCACACATACAGATTTTTTTGAGTGCACAATTTTATTGTGGCTCTTTTTCAATATCTTAAATTTGCTGACTTGTAACAATTTCGAACCCTATATGCTCTAGCGGTTGTTTGCAAGTTATTCACCGAGCTCTTCATCAATGACTATTAAAATGGTTGGTTGTCGGTGCGTGTTTCTAATGCTTTCGTATCGACTGCTTTCTATCGAGATATGGATAGTAGCTTTAAGTGAGGGTGACCATATTCAAGGTGGTAAAATTTGTCTATATGTCGTTTTTAGTCAATTGCTTTTTATGTGCCTTACCGAGTCTTATGATTTTAATCGACAATATTTTGCCCGTAATAACCATATATCTTTGGATTGAGTGTCGTTTTTAATCATGCTCTTTCGTGTGGCATCTTTATAATTCCCTTTTCTATTAAATAGTGAGAGGTAAAACATGTCACAGAGTCAAACCAGTTGGGATGAGCAGATCCCTGAGCAGGCACTTACACTTCCTTCACGCTATTTTTATGACCGAACTATCTTTGAAGCCGAGAGAGACCGCATTTTCATGGGGGCGTGGCACTTTGGCTGTCACGTTAATGAATTGTCCGAGCCAGGTGCATATGTTGTGCGCGACATATTTGATCAGAGTGTGATTCTGATGCGCGATAAGGCAGGGGATATTCATGGATTTCACAATGTTTGTCAGCATCGAGGAAATCGCCTACTCAATGAAACTCGAGGTGTGCAAAAAGGTTTAATTCGCTGTGCCTATCACTCGTGGTGCTATGGTCAAAACGGCGCGCTTAAAGGGGCTCCTCGTAGCCAGAATATTCCAACGTTCAATATTGACGAGCATCGGATTCCGCCCGTGCGTGTGCAAGAGTTTGCAGGCTCTGTCTTCTTCAATTTAGACAGTAATGCAATTGATATGGAGACGCTTTTTCCCGATGCGGAAGCCGCAATTCGTCAGTCAATTCCTAAGATGGATGAAATGAAGCTGGTCCAAGAGGATGATGTAATTATTCCAGCGAACTGGAAAGTCATCATGGATAACTCTATTGAAGGATACCATTTTCAGTTATCCGGCCCGCATCACGTTGACCTAGCCTCATTAATTGATTTCTCGGAATACAATTTAGTTCATAAGGATAACTGGTGGACGTATTCAGCTCCTGCTAACAGAGAAGCCAAATCAGCATATGGCGTGCCTGTTGATAGCGATATTGATGCAAGTGATTTCTTCAATATAGGTCTTTGGCCTCATAACACCTTTTATCAATTTCCTTACTCAAAGTGTATGGGCACGTTTATGATGATTCCTTTGGATGAGGAGCACACGATCTTACGCTTTGGTTATTATACACCATACGATGAACTCCCTGAGGTATCGCGTGCGGCAATTGACTGGATGAATAATGACCTTGGTCCAGAAGACATTGATCTTAATATTTCGGTTCAGAAAGGCCTTCACTCTCTGGGTTATGATCAGGGGCGCTATATGATTGATAGTGAGCGCAGTAATGAAAGTGAGCATTTAGTTTTACACTTTCATCGGCTCGTTTTCCGAGCTCTTCATGGCATTAATCAGTCACACCAGTAAAAAGGGACGAACGCGCTATGCGCAATGAGTTTGAATATGACTACATCATTGTCGGTGCAGGTTCGGCTGGCTGCGTTCTTGCTGACCGACTCACGGAAGATGGCAAAAATAAAGTTTTACTGTTGGAAGCGGGGCCACGTGATAAATCTTGGAAAATCGATATGCCAGCTGCTATGGGAGCTGCAATTGATTCTGATCGTTTTAATTGGCATTACTGGTCGGGACCAGAGCCTTGGCTTAACCAGCGGTCCGTTGCTACACCTAGAGGAAAAGCCTTAGGAGGCTCGTCGTCCATTAATGGTATGGTCTATATTAGGGGGCATGCGCTTGATTATGATACCTGGTCCGCTAGTGGATGTGATGGTTGGAGCTATCGAGAAGTCTTGCCTTATTTCATGCGCGCGGAATGTCATGAGTTAGGCGCAGATCATTACCACGGTGACCGTGGGCCCTTAAAAGTTAGCGCAGGACAACCACATGACCCTCTCTCTCAGGCTTTTCTCGCTGCTGGAGAGCAGGCGGGATATGTGTTGTCTGATGATGTCAACGGTTATTGTCAAGAAGGTTTCGGACGAGTCGACAAGACGACTTGGCAGGGGCGCCGCTGGAGTACTGCGAGAGGATACTTAAGACGTGCTAGCCAACGGAACAACTTGACCGTTATCACAGGTGCGCTTGCGGAGAGAGTATTAGTTTCAAAGGGACGTGCGGTTGGTATTCGTTACCAGCGAAGTGGCGAGTCCCACGAAATAATGGCCAAGCGTGAAGTGTTACTTTGTGGTGGTGCAATCAACACACCGCAACTGCTAATGTTGTCTGGTATTGGACCGAAAGAAGAGTTAGCACGTTGGTCAATTCCTGTTCAGTGCTCACTGGAAGGTGTTGGTCGCCGACTAAGTGATCATCCTGATACGGTTATCGCTTACCGATGCCCCAAGCCGGTATCCAATGCCCCTTGGACACGATTCCCTCTCAAAGCATGGACGGGTCTGCGCTGGTTCGCTCAAAAAACGGGTCTGGCAGCGAGCAATCAGTTCGAGGCTGGTGCTTTTATCCGCTCGCGAAAAGGGGTTCAGTACCCTGATATTCAACTTACATTTATGTCGCTGGCGGTTAAACCGGGAACCGTAGATACGTTAAAAGAACACGCCTTTCAAATACATATCGATCTCATGCGGCCAACAAGTCTGGGCCGAGTACGCTTAAATAGCAAGGATCCAGCAGACGCACCAGAGATTGTTTTTAACTATTTAAGTACTGAGCGTGATCGCGCAGATATGCGCTCGGCCGTCAGACTAGTGCGTGAATTAGTATCGCAGCCGGCATTTGATGTCTTTAGAGGAAAAGAGATATCACCTGGCGTCGAATATCAAAGTGATGATGAGTTAGATAATTGGGCACGCCAAACGACCGAAACCGGTTATCATGCGGCAGGTACTTGTAAAATGGGAGGGGCGGAAGATCACGAAGCGGTTGTTGATCCTAATCTTCGAGTTTATGGCGTTGAAGGCTTGCGTGTGATTGACGCTTCCATTATGCCAGTGATTGTAAGCGGGAATACGAATGCCCCCACGATCATGATTGCTGAAAAAGCGGCAGACCTAATTTTAGGCCGTCCTCCTTTACCTCTATCAGACGCACCTACTTGGGTTCACCCAGAATGGCAGAATAAACAGCGTTAGCTGTAAAGCCCATTTGCGTAAGCGTATATTTTTTAAACCAGGTTACAATGGTGAGTTGACATGTCTTTTACATTTCAGGAGTGGCAGGCTCGAGCTGCCGAAATTCGCGTTAATGGAAATGCTTGGATAGATGGCGTTCGTTGCCCTTCTAGCGATGGTACGACACTACCTACTATTAACCCAATGACAGAGCAACCATTAGCTCAGATTGCCGCGACCAGTACTCAAGATGTTGATCACGCGGTTGCTTCAGCGAGAAATGCTTTTGAAAGGCGGCTATGGTCTGGACTTGCTCCAAGTGAACGTCGCGTAATTATGAAAAATATTGCTCAAACAATCCGAGAACATCAACAAGAGCTGGCGCTATTAGATTGTTTGGAAGTAGGAAAATGTATTAGCGAAGCTTTAGAAGATGTCGAAGAGTCAGCGGTTTTGTTTGATTGGTATGGTGAGTTGCAAGATAAACACTACGATCAAGTCGCAGCTTCTCCTGATGGCGTGCAGGCGACCGTCTCTTACGAGCCATTAGGCGTTATTGGTGCTATCGTTCCTTGGAATTATCCTTTACATAATGCTTCGGTAAAACTCGCGCCAGCATTAGCGGGTGGGAATAGTGTGGTACTCAAGCCATCTGAGGAGTCTTCTTTGTCAGCATTGCGGCTAGCGGAGCTTTGTGAGGAGGCAGGATTACCCCGCGGAGTACTTCATGTTTTACCTGGATATGGTCACGTTACCGGCGAAGCATTAGGTCGTCATCCAGATATTGACGCTATCGGGTTTACTGGTTCAACAGAAATAGGAAAACGATTCCTAGTGTACGCTGGTGAGTCCAACATGAAACCCGTTTGGCTCGAATGTGGCGGTAAGAGTCCTCATATCGTTTTTGACGACTGCGCAGATCTTGATGCAGCAGCAGACGCGGTTATTTCAGGCGTTTTTACCAACGCGGGACAAGTATGCTCTGCGCATTCTCGACTTTTACTTCAAGACGGTATAGCCGAAGAGTTTCTCACCTTACTTCAAAAAAAAATTAAGCAATTGATCCCTGGTCATCCACTAAACCCTGACACAAATCTTGGACCTATCGTGAGCAGGTCGCAATTTGAACAATTCATAGACTATCTTAAGGTGGGAAAGCATGAGGCAAACTTGCTAGTCGGTGGTGATGTGGTCACTGTAGGTGAGGGCTCTCTTTTTGTCATGCCCACCATTTTTACTGAGGTAGAAGCGAAGCATCGAATCTTCCAAGAAGAGATATTTGGCCCGGTTTTGACAGTTACGCGCTTTCAAAAGGATATGGATTCAGTGGCTTTAGCGAATAATAGTTGCTACGGCCTCGCTGCCTCTCTATGGACGCAACGACTTAGCCGAGCTCACCGTCTTTGCGACTTAATTCAAGCAGGGACGATTACAGTCAACGGTGTTGATGCGGTTAGTCCACAAACGACCTTTGGAGGTATGAAACAGTCAGGGATTGGTAGAGACTATGGTCTAGCTGGTATGCACAAATATATGGCGTTGAAAACACGCTGGATTCATTATTAATGATTAAGGACAGCACAATGACATTGAATCAGGAGGGTACTTTAGGAACATTGCGTGAGCAGCTAGCATGTGTGTTTCGCTGGATGGCGCGTTTAGACTTGCATGAGGCAGCAGCGAACCACTGTAGTGTGATGACCAACTACCGAGAAAAAAAATTTTTGATAAATCCTGCCGGTAGGCATTTTTCCGAGATAAAAGCGAGTGATTTGCTCGAAGTTGCGGCAAACACGGAAGCTGAACCTGCTGATATAGATCCTACAGCGTGGGCGATACATGGTGCAATGCATCGGCAAAATAGAGATATAGGCTGCATTCTACATTGCCACAGTCTTTATGCTACTGCTTTATCTTGTCTTGATAACCCAGAGCTTCCTCCGATTGAGCAGAGTTCTATGCGTTTTTTTGAACGATTCAGCGTTGATCACAACTTTGAGGGGATGGGGCTGGGCGATGAAGCAGAACGTTTAGCTGCTATGGCTGATAATCGAAAACCGATCTTATTACTCGGTAATCACGGTGTCATTGCAATCGGCCCGGACGTGGCTACCGCTTTCGATAACCTCTACTATTTTGAGCGAGCCTGCCGTTATTATTTAGTGGCCCGTGCCAGTGGTTTGCCGTTATCTCCTGTTTCTAAAGAGGTGGCGCGACTTACAGCAGAGCAGTGGGATGACTATATAAAAATGGGCTCACCGCAGGCCCACCTTGCTGCTTTGATGCGAGTCCTTGATCGGGAAGAAAGCGATTACCGGAGCTAAATAACGGATGCCTCTAAAAAGCTCTACTCATCGTATTGGTATATTGCTGTTTCCTGAGTTTTCTTTTTCTGGTCTCGGCTGTCTTTTGGATCCGCTTTTTATTGTTAATTGGTTGGCGCAAGAAACGCGCTTCGAATGGAGCCTTTTAGGTATTGAGCCTACTGTTCCGGCCTCAAACGGTGTTCCCATTGCAGTTGAAACAGAGTGGCCCGCGCCGAGCGAGTTCGATACTGTATTTGTATTAGCCAGTTTTGAAACTAAGGCTTTTCGTAGCGATCGACAGATCAGTATGTGGTTGAGACATTGTGATACAGCGGGCGTTAGGCTTGTCGGTATAGAAATGGGCGTCGATGTTCTCGCCGCAGCAGGATTACTGGATGGACATAGAGCCGCAGTGCACTGGGATAATCTTGAGGCTTTTCAAGAGCTTTACCCAAAAATTGAACCAGTCAGCGAGCTATATAACCTATCAGGGGATCGCATGACCTGTGCTGGGGGAACGGCTGTAATAGACATGATGCTGGCCTGGCTGGTGACGAAAATTGAGGTAGCGTTGGTTGATACATTACGAGACCATCTACTTGAGCGGCGTCAGCGCCGTAGTGATGCGAAGCAGCTTTCCCATGCGCCAGAACATCACGTGGCTACTTCAGCTCAGATGCGGCGTCTAGTCAGAATGATGCACCAGACACTTGAGTCACCTTTAAATGCAAAAGCGCTGGCTGAGTTTGTTGGACTATCGGTTCGCCAGCTAGAGCGACGCTTCCGAAAAGAAGTTGGTCTCTCTCCAAAACAGTATTATCTAAAGCTTCGAATTAATCGGGCTCATCGTCTTCTACAGCAAACTGACTTGAGTGTTTCAGATGTAGCCGTGAGTAGCGGCTTTACCTCGCAGGAGCACTTTTCAAGAACTTATCGCCGATTCTTCGATTGTGCACCGAGTGAAGATAGGATTCAATCGCGCGATGCTCCTGTGTTTCCAGTCAGTCGAATGTGGGCCGAGAAAGGATCGTGTTGAGGCCTTACTATGGGATGCGAAGGTCAATATTTTTCAAGTAAGTGATGACTATTTCCATCCAGGGCTGATGACCGTACTAAATTTTTACATTGCTTCTTAGGAGCTAATAAAGTAAAGCCTGACGCTTGATTGAGGCCAGCTGCACCTTGGCACAGGCATAAAAAAACCCGGCCGTAGGGGAGCCGGGGTAAGATGCGAACATGTTGTCTTTCGTAGACCTATTGTCGTTATAGGTTGGTTGTAACATGTGGTTAAATGATCAGCAATCCTTTGCCGTCCCTAGGTGACAGTTTTATGATCCTGTTAACAAAGCTTGGCTGTTGTTGCTGTCGCACAGTGATACAATGAGCGCCACTATTCGCATACAGGTTTAACACAATGACCGAATTAAAAAACGATCGTTATTTACGCGCCCTCTACAAGCAACCAGTCGATTGCACGCCGGTATGGATGATGCGTCAAGCGGGTCGTTATCTGCCGGAGTATCGTGAACTGCGCGCGCAAGCGGGGGACTTTTTGTCATTGTGTAAAAACGCCGAGCTGGCTTGCGAAGTCACCATGCAGCCACTGCGTCGTTTCGATTTAGATGCGGCGATCTTGTTCTCAGACATCCTCACCATTCCTGATGCGATGGGGCTCGGGCTGTACTTTGAAACGGGCGAGGGCCCCAAGTTTTCCCGCCCCATCACCTGTAAAGCTGATGTGGATAAAATTGGCATACCCGATCCCGAAGGGGAGTTGCAGTATGTGATGAACGCTGTGCGTACCATCCGTCGCGAGTTAAATGGTGACGTGCCCTTGATTGGTTTTTCGGGAAGTCCGTGGACGCTGGCGACCTACATGGTGGAAGGGGGAACCTCAAAAGCCTTTACCAAAATCAAAAAGATGATGTATGCCGAGCCTCAAACGCTGCATGCCTTGCTCGATAAACTTGCCGATAGCGTGATCAGCTATTTGAATGCCCAAATTAAAGCCGGCGCTCAGTCGGTCATGGTGTTTGATACCTGGGGGGGCGTGCTCACGCCACGCGACTATAACGACTTTTCTTTGCAGTATATGCAGAAAATCGTGGATGGTCTTATTCGCGAAAACGACGGTCGTCGTGTTCCAGTGACGCTGTTTACCAAAAATGCCGGCATGTGGTTAGAGCGTATTGCGGCCACAGGGTGTGACGGTGTGGGGCTTGATTGGACCATTAACATCGCGGATGCCAAAGCGCGAATTGGCGACAAAGTGGCGCTGCAAGGCAATATGGATCCATCAATGCTCTATGCGAGCCCAGAACGCATTCGCCAAGAGGTTGCTACCATCCTAGAAGGGTTTGGCGAAAGCACGGGCCATGTGTTTAACCTTGGACATGGCATTCATTTGGATGTGCCGCCAGAAAACGCAGGTGCCTTCATTGATGCGGTGCATGAACTCTCGCGCCCTTACCACGATTAGTAAAACACGCTCGCCAGTTGGCGAGCGTTGTTCTTTTTAGCCTCAATCGTATAAAGCCTGTTGAACGTGATAGCGCATGGCGGGCACCACCTCCTCTTCAAACCACGGATTGCGACGTAACCACAAGGTGTTTCTGGGGGAAGGGTGAGGCAGCGCAAAGGTGTGAGGCGCCCACTTTTGCCAGTGCTTGACGGTCTCGGTCAATGTTTTTGGTTTATTGGCTAAATAGTACCGCTGTGCATATTGGCCAATCAGCAAGGTTACCGCAACGTGAGGAAGATGCGCTTTGATTGCCTGGTGCCAAACAGGCGCGCAGATACGTGCCGGCGGTAAATCGCCCGATTGACCTTTGCCGGGATAACAAAAACCCATGGGCATGATGGCAAATAAATCTGGCTGGTAAAACTGCTCGCGAGTGACCCCCAGCCATTCCCGCAAACGATCACCACTAGGGTCATTAAATGGCAGCCCACTCTCATGCACACGTTGTCCTGGTGCTTGGCCGATAATCAGTACTCGCGCGTTAGCACTGGCTTGGATAACAGGGCGAGGTCCATCGGGTAGCCAGTGTTGGCATAACCGACACGCTCGGGCCGCGGCTAAAGCCGTGTCTAAATCCTCGAAAAGCATCTAGTAACCTTTGTCAAAATCGACTGAGTGCATGAGCGGTTCGCCTGCATGCCAGCGGCGATAGTTATCGGCAAATAGCGCAAACACCTGCTCAGGAAAACTGACCGCCGCAATATGGGGAGTCACTCTCACGTTGGGGTGTGTCCAAAAGGGATGCTGCTTCGGCAGTGGCTCTTGTTGCATTACATCCAAGACCGCCAAGCCGAGTTTTTTGTTATCTAACGCGTGGAGCAGGGCGGCCTCATCCAAGGTGGCACCCCGTCCAACGTTGATGAATATGAGGTCTTGTGCCTGTCGCCAAAAATCCGCATTCAAACATTTATCCGTCTCAGGCGTGGCGGGCAAGGTACTGACCAGCACATCCACCTTGTCTAAGCGTTGCTCTAATGCTGGTAGTGTCAGAGTGTGATCAAAACTATCGACGGGCCGCCCATCTTGGTTGACGCCAAGTACGGTCATGCCAAAGGCGTGTGCGACGGTCGCGATATGCTGGCCAATCGCCCCGGTGCCTAAGAGGGCGAGCGTTTGTCTTCGCAACGACTGATAGGGCTGAGGCTGCCAGCAACGCTGTGCTTGCTGTTCGGCATACTGGCTTATATGCCGGCTTTCATTGAGCACAAACCCGAAGACATATTCGGCCATCAATGCGCCGAAAATACCTCGCACATTGGTGAGCTGATAGTCGCGGAAAGGGGCTTTAATCAGGGCATCGGTACCGGCAAAGGTCGACTGAAGCCAACGCAATGCCTTGGCGTTGGGTAATAGCGGGGCCGCAAGCGGCGGATCGGCCAACCAGACACTGGCCTCCTCTGCGGATGAGGTGATAGCGAGATCGGGAAGTTGAGCCGTTTCAAGCAACTGGTGATACGTCTCGACATGCTCGCTGATAACGTAGATTTTATCCACAAAGGCTCCTTTTTATGGTGAGGGGAATCAAGTACACTGGCCGCATTCCATGAGGACAACATACCTTCCCGTTATTAAAGACTCACTGACTATGTTACGAAACCCTTTACAACTGCGTTTGGAAAAATGTGAAAACTGGCAGCACATTAGTTTTATGGCTGCGCTGGTGGAACGTATGGTCCCTAACTATGCGCTCTACTGTGCCCAAACTGAATTTGCCGACCCGCAAGCGTTTCGCAATATTCTCGATGCGGTATGGGAATCGCAGACGGTTAAAAGTGCCAAAATTGACTTCGAACGGCAATTGGAAAAGCTAGAGCCATTAATTCCGGTCGCTGATGAGGATGCCATTTATCTGACTTATCCGGCGATTGATGCCTGCATCGCCTTGTCTCAGCTTCTTCACGCCTTATTGGATCGTGATGAAATACTCCCTATTACCCTGAAAGTCTCCCAGCAATCTATCCACAGCGTAGCGCAGCTAGAAGAAGCACAGACCGGTGAGGCGGTGACGGATGAGAATCAAAAGAGGTTTGAAGCGGTTTGTGAAGAGTGGGATGCCCAATGGGCGATTTTCCGTGTGCTAAAAAGTGCGGAAAGCCGTGATGTGGAGATGATCAAAAGCATCCGCCAAGAGCTGCGTGAGGCGGGCGTCAGTAACCTTGGATTAGGTGTCGAGTAAGCACGCGTCACCCGATAAAAAGGCGGCGCGCGCCGCCTTTTCTGATCATGACTCATCCGTATGTCGCTGGACCGGTGGTTCATCGTCATCTTGGCTTTCAATCATGTTGTGCTGCTTCTTCCAAGCATCCCAACGTTGATAAGCGAGCTGTTGCATATCAGTGACCGTGTCCGCCTCATCGATAATTTCTCGCCCGGTTAAGTACTCAAACACATCCTCCAAGGTGATAATACCTTGCACCGTGCCATATTCATCGACAATCATCGCCAACTGAGCGCGGCGGATCATTAAGATATCAAATGCTTGCAAAACACTGTTCCCGGGAAGGATCACCGCGAGGGGGCGCATAAGATTGCCTATCGGCGTTTGGCCAGCGCCTTGGGTTTTGGCTTCATAGATATTGGACTTGTGGACAAAGCCTAGAATATCGTCACGCTGCTCACCGTAAACCAGCGGGCGAGAGAACGGGCAGTCACCGTGCTCGTCAAGGAAGGTATTCACATCCATCTCGGCAGGAATGCGAAACAGGACCGGGCGCGGTGTCATCAGCTGTGTTGCGGGCAGGTCACGTAACTTCAGCATGTTATGAAGCATTTGTGTTTCGTCTTCCCCCATTTCCCCACTTTCTGATGCCAGCATTGCCATCGCTGAGATTTCATCACGTAGTTTGACATGGGTGGTATCCGCGCTGAGCCGCTTGGTGATCTGCTCAGACAGCCAAACGAATGGCGTCAGTGCCCACACCATCCACTTGAGTACCAGTGCCGCGCCAGGGGCTAATTGGGGCCAGAAGTTGGCGCCAATGGTTTTGGGAATGATTTCTGAGAGAAGCAGAATGGCAAGCGTCAATACGGCGGAGAATACGCCGACCCACGCGTCACCAAACACGTGAGCCGCTTGTGCCCCCGCGCCGGCTGCCCCCACAGTATGTGCAATGGTGTTGAGGGTCAGAATCGAGGCCAAGGGGCGATCAATATCCTTTTTAAGCGCATTGAGGCGCTCGGCCGCAGGGTGCCCTTGGTGGCGGAGATTCGCAATGTAGCTGGGTGTGATACTGAGCAGTACCGCCTCAAGTACGGAGCAAATGAAGGAGACGCCAATCGAAAGCGAGATAAAAAGAACCAGAATGAGCATAGATTTCCGGAGTTAAAAGCCAATCAACACCCTAAAGATCAGGCCATTGGCGGGCTTTTACAACCATTCAACTGAGAAAAAACGCAACAAATTGTGAGATCGCGCTCAGTTTGTGGTTAAAGAGCCTCCATACAGCCACACTCATCGCCACAAACCTTTGCCAGCCGGGCTTCTTTTGAATTAGAGTGACTTCGTCTCTAAAAAACCTAGAAGGGAAGACATAATGAACAAGACCCAACTGATCGACCTGATCGCAGAAAAAGCGGACCTTTCAAAAGCACAAGCGAAAACAGCTTTGGAAGCGACTTTGGGCGGTATAGAAGGCGCCTTGAAAGAAGGCGAGCAGGTACAACTGATTGGCTTCGGTACGTTTAAGCTTAACCACCGTGCAGCACGCACCGGTCGTAACCCACAAACGGGTCAAGAAATTCAAATCGCTGCTGCAAACGTCCCTGCGTTTGTCGCAGGTAAAGCGTTAAAAGACGCTGTTAAGTAAGCACGCATGCTGATGTCGCCATAGCCTCCCGCTATGGCGTTTTTGTCTCTGAGCCCGCCATGCGCTTTCACCTCTGTATACTTGCCTTAGTGATGGCACTGACAGGCTGTTCTAGTGGTAAGCCGCCAAAGCCCGTCACTCATACCACCGCATTCGCCGCGGGCGATTATCGCGCCGTTTATTGGCTAGATAGCCAACAGGGGCAGGTTATCGGCTTAGCGGAGAGAGCGTGGCAAGGCGATTACGGCCAGTACCGCAGCGAATATGCTTGGCGAGCGGGTAGTCTGCGTGCGTTAAAGCGTGAAGGAAAAAAGCGGGTCGATAACCGCTTGGTGCCCTTTTCGATGCACGTACGGTTTGACGCCAATGGTGAGCCGGTGTTCCAGCGCTATCATCAAGGTGATGCGCTGTTGCCTTTAGACAGTGCGACGTTATCCCGCTTGTATCAAGAAGCGAATCACATTGAGCGCCAAGCACAGGCGCAACTAGCCAACAATGTCTCGGTGCTGCAAGCGCAGCGACAAGGTGAACATTGGGTTGATTGCGACGGCGAGCGTCAGCGTTGGGCATTGCCCGAGACGATGACACCGTCTTTGGTGCAACGTATTAACCAGCCTGGCACCTTTGTGATTGCGGGAGGCAGCCCTAGTATCGGTCGCGACCAGATAGACTTTTTGGTGCATGTCGAGGGGGAAAAGCGTTGTTTACAGCGCCCTCGCTTATTGGATGAATAAAAAATGCGCCAATAGGGCGCATTTTTTAAATCATGTTGCGACAATTATGCCGTTTGCTCGCGGGAAACGGCGCGGTGGGCGATGTCATTGCGGTAGAAGCAACCTGGCCAATGAATCAAGGCCGCGAGCGCGTCAGCCCCTTGTTTTGCCGTAGTAACATTCTCACCTAATGCGGTCGCACAGAGCACACGTCCGCCAGCGGTCACGATATCACCGTCTTTCAGCGCGGTACCGGCATGAAACACTTTGGCCGTCTCACTATCGGTGGGTAAACCCGTGATGCGATCGCCTTTTCGATACTCACCTGGATAGCCGCCAGCGGCTAAGACCACACCCACGGCTGCACGCGGATCCCAGTGAGACTCGACCTTATCAAGACGCCCTTCGCTACCTGCCAAGCAAAGCGCAACCAAGTCTGATTGCAAGCGCATCATAATCGGCTGGGTTTCCGGATCGCCAAAGCGACAGTTAAACTCAATCACTTTTGGCGTGCCATCGGCGGTAATCATAAGTCCTGCGTACAAAAAGCCGGTGTAGGGGGTGCCATCTGCATGCATTCCCTCTACGGTGGGCATAATCACCTCGTCCATCACGCGTTGGTGAATCGCATCGGTGACCACAGGAGCAGGCGAGTATGCGCCCATCCCGCCGGTATTGAGGCCAGTATCGCCCTCTCCAACCCGTTTGTGGTCTTGGCTGGTGGCCATGGGGAGCACATGCTCACCATCGACCATGACGATAAAGCTTGCTTCTTCACCTTGCAGGAATTCCTCGATGACCACGCGGTGGCCGGCTTCACCAAACGCATTGCCTGAGAGCATATCGCGCACCGCCTCGGTGGCTTCTTGCTCGGTCATCGCCACAATGACCCCTTTCCCGGCGGCCAAGCCATCGGCTTTGACCACAATGGGCGCACCTTTTTCCGCGATGTAGGCTAGCGCGGGCTCAACCGTCGAAAAGGTTCGGTAGGCGGCAGTGGGAATGCCGTGACGCGCCAAAAAGTCTTTGCTGAAGGCTTTGGAGCCTTCAAGTTGCGCCGCTGCTTGGGTGGGGCCAAAAATGGCCAAGCCGTGTTCACGGAAGGCATCGACCACGCCCAACACCAAGGGCGCTTCAGGGCCGACGATGGTTAAATCAATCTGTTGCTCGCGGGCAAAGGCCAGCAACCCCTCGACGTCATCAGCGGCGATGGCAATATTGCTGACTTTTTTCTCATGGGCGGTGCCGGCATTACCCGGTGCGCAGTAAACGGTGTCGACGTTCGATGACTGCGCGGCTTTCCACGCTAGGGCATGTTCGCGGCCACCGCCACCAATCACTAAAACCTTCATGTTTTCTCCTTCATCACCCACTTAGTGGCGGAAATGGCGCATACCGGTAAAGACCATCGCCATGCCATGCTCATTGGCGGCGGCAATCACTTCTTCATCACGCATCGAGCCACCCGGCTGGATCACGCAGGTGATCCCGGCTTTTGCCGCAGCATCAATGCCGTCACGGAAAGGGAAGAAGGCATCAGAAGCCATCACGCTACCGGCCACTTCGAGCTGCTCATCGGCCGCTTTGATGCCGGCTATTTTTGCCGAGTAGACGCGGCTCATTTGACCGGCGCCCACGCCGATGGTCATGCTGTCTTTGGCATACACAATCGCGTTTGATTTCACGTATTTTGCCACTTTCCAGCAAAATAGCGCATCGCTTAGCTCTTTGTCTGTGGGCTGACGCTCAGTGACAATACGCAAATCGTCTAAACCGACCATACCTTGGTCGCGGGCTTGGACTAACAAGCCGCCATTGACGCGCTTGCTATCCCACCCTGTGGTGCGCGCTTGCCATTGGGCACACTCGAGAAGACGGACGTTTTTCTTTGCCGCAACCACCGCTTTGGCGGCCTCACTGACGCGAGGTGCGATGATCACTTCAACAAATTGACGTTCAACAATGGCGTGTGCCGTGTCGCCGTCCAGCTCACGGTTAAAGGCAATAATGCCGCCAAATGCTGAGGTCGGATCGGTTTGATACGCACGCTGATAGGCACTGAGTAAGTCTTCGCCAATGGCAACGCCACAGGGGTTGGCGTGTTTTACAATCACGCAGGCAGGCTGTTCAAACTCTTTCACGCACTCCAGTGCCGCATCGGTGTCAGCGATATTGTTATAAGACAGCGCCTTGCCCTGTAGCTGGGTCGCCGTCGCCACCGAGGCCTCTTGCGGTTGGGCTTCAGTATAAAACGCGCCTGCCTGATGGCTGTTCTCGCCATAGCGCATGTCTTGCTTTTTGACCCAGTGTTGCGTCAGGGTACGTGGGAATGGCGAGTCTTGGCTGTCTTCGGCGTGATGGTAGGTAGGGACTTGGGTGCCAAAGTAATTTGCAATCATGGCATCGTAGGCCGCGGTGTGCTCAAACGCGGCAATCGCTAAATCAAAGCGCGTGGCATGTGTCAAAGACTGCTGGTGCTGATCCATCTCGGTGAGCACGCGATCATAGTCTTGGCTGTTCACCACAATGGTGACGTCGGCATGGTTTTTCGCCGCTGAGCGCACCATGGTCGGACCGCCGATATCGATATTTTCGATGGCTTGCTCGCGTGTGCAATCTGGGTTGGCAACGGTTTGTGCGAACGGGTAGAGATTCACTACCACCATATCAATCGGTGCGATCTGATGCTGTTCCATCACTGCATCGTCTTGCCCGCGTCGGCCCAAAATGCCGCCGTGAATTTTCGGGTGGAGGGTTTTCACGCGGCCATCCATCATTTCTGGGAAGCCGGTATGCTCGGAGACTTCGGTGACCGCAAGGCCGTTTTCTGCGAGTAAACGGGCCGTGCCGCCGGTCGATAGCAGTTCGACACCGCGTTGGGCGAGTGCTTGGGCAAACTCGACCACACCGGTTTTATCAGACACGCTCAGTAACGCGCGACGAATAGGACGCAGATTTTCCATGGCTTAGTTCTCTTCACTGACAGATTGAATGCTTATCAAAGCTCACTATGTATAACAACAGGGGTGAGCTTTATTAAACCAGCAAGCGCCAAAACGGCGCCATTCTATCTGATTTTGTCTACGCAATCGATTGCTATTTGCTGATGGCGACATTTTTATTGTTTTTACACCTCAGTGCTTTCTGGCTCTCATGCAACGCTGGTCATAAGGGCCCGCCTTTGCTACAAAAAGAGAGTTCATCCAACATGAAAAGGAGCGGTGATGACCAAGTTGCTGCAAATAGGTGAGCTAGCCAAGCACTGTGGTGTCTCCACCGATACACTGCGTTTTTATGAAAAATCAGGCTTGCTGGCGCCGAGTGCGCGCACCGAAGGTGGATACCGGCTTTATGCCGATGAGGACATTAGCCAAGTGATGTTCATTTTGCGCGGCAAAGAGATGGGGTTATCGCTTGATGAAATTCACGAGTTGTCCGACATTCGCGAAGAAGCGACCTTACACACTTGTGCAGAAGTGAAGGGGATCACCCAGCGACGCCTGAATGAGGTCTCAGAGAAGATAGCGGCGCTTGAGCGGGTCAAGCATGCACTGACACGTTTAAATGCCGCCTGCTGCGGTATGGACGACGATGACGCGACCCATTGCTCGATATTAGAAACCCTGGCGGACAGCGAAGACTCCAATTCATGTTGCTAGGGTGGGGCGCTTTGTGCGCTCATAGATAACTAAAACGGGCTAACCGATTGACGGCTAGCCCGTTTTATCATAACCAAACGAATGATTGATTAGCTCGTGCCATATTGTCAGGTTTCTTGTGTTTGTTTGGCTTTTACCTTAGTCCTCTTGGACTAATGAGGTATAGCCTTGTCTTGGATGATTTTTGTACTGAGGGAAGGCCAGACCAAGCTGCTCATTGTCTACCATAGCCTTAAGGTACTGCTGCCGTATTGATTGTTGGTCTCTATCTAAAATGACAGCTAAGGCAGCGGCGGAAACGTAGTGCCCCTGGCATACATTGGCGATAGCAGAGGTCATCTGTTCTTTTCTGAGACGCTTTTTCTTTCTAGGTGCTTGAGCAAAAGCCATTAGCTCTTCTCTGAGGCTACTGCTCAATTCTTCCACTCTGTCTATAAATGGTAAGTCAAAATGCTCTAGAGCGATGAGACGGCCGTGGTTATCTCTATTTGATGGGGGGGCACTATGTTTGGAGCTCTCTTCGTTATATGTGGAGTTAAAACCGTTATGTGTGGAGCTAGGCTTGCTATATGTGGAGGTTTCGAGAGAGCTTGCAATATTTCTAGTACTAATAGAGGCAAATACTTCGTCTGGAGTAGGTAGCGTTACGCCGGGCAATGTGTAGGTCTTTTGTTTCTGCTCCCCATTTGAAACAAGAAACCCTTTAGCTTCTAAACGAGGTAAAGCGAGTGTCACTTCCCTTGAGTGACGAGTTGTAAGCTGACAAGCACGTTCATGATTGATCCACCCTTCCACCGCTGCGGTTGTCACAATGAGTTGTTCAAAGTCATCCAATCTGTTAAAGCTCTCACCAAATTGTTGGTGTAGAAGCTTACGAATGTCATTTGGGATTAAACTCGCTGTAGATAGCTCTAATAATGTTTGAGCCGGCGGCATTTTCTCCCAGAGCTTTGGAGTGCGCCAGTTTACGGATTTCCACCCACTAAAGATTTTTGGCATACCAGAACCCGCTCGTTCGCCTAAGCCTATCAGAAGAAACATCTGATGTAGCAGACGGTTGCGACAATCACTGGTTCCCCCTGCAATTACCTCTTCCAGAGGTATTCGCATTAGACCGGGATTTCGAAAACCGAACATATCCGGCCGTTTGACGACTAAAATAGAAACGCGCTCAGTAAAGTCTGCATGGACGATACAATTGACTAGTGCTTCACGAAGTGCAGTGTGAACAGGCGTATCAGCTTTGCGTTGTCCTTGTTCTAGCGTGAATGGTACTTTTAGTTCGGCTGTAAGCTTTTGGTAGACTTTGCGATAGAAATCAAAAAGGTTGCCTGACCAAGTGCCATCAGGGCAGACACGATCAATCCATCGTAGTTCAGTCTTGGCTTCGGGTCGTTCTTGATAATCGACAAAGTAATTAGGCGCTGCTGCGGTAATAGCTTCCCAATTACCGAACATGAGTATGCCTGCTATGGTGATCCCTTGCTTGCCTGTTTCACGGTCTTTTCGCCATCCACCTATCTTTTTGAATAATTCGAAGAGTTCATATTCAAGGTATGGATGCTGGGGACTATGTGCTGCGAGCAGGTTGCGGTAGGTCTTCAAGCTATCAATGCTGATATCATCAGCAAAACTGTAATGATCCGAAAGAACTTCATTGTCGCGACTGTCATAGAGCTGTTCAGCGAGCATGCGCTTGACTGTTTCATCGTCACAGCGACGATCTCCCTCGTGTATACGTAAGTAAGTATTTCCGAAAGGCGTTTTCTTCAGATGAACAGGCTTTTGCTTGCGAGATGCAGGTGGAACGTGAACAGCCAGTACAGGCTTATCCTGTAGCATTACATGTTGTACATCCTGATTGGATATTACATTGCTACTGACCTTGTCGCGATCATTGAGTTGATTGAAAAGGTCTGTTTTCAATTTTTCGGGTTCGCTGACGCCAACAGGAGTGAACTCACCATGTTTTTCTAGAACACCGAGTATAACCCACCCGCCACGGCCGTTGGCCATGGCCGAGTAGGATGACCAGAAGTCTTTGGGCAATGCTCCTTTACCGTCTTTACCGCCAGCCAGTTTGAACTCGACTTGGTCAGACTCAACCAGGGTTTTAAGGTCTAGGATATCCTCGATAGCTATGTTCATTTGCTCGCCGCTGCGTATGGTGGTGTCTGTTCAGCTTGATAAGACTTAATATGATACTGTTTTTTAAAGGCTCGATCTGCTGGTGAAGCAGCAGATTGTATGATCTCTGTCGTTATGACCAACTGAAATAGCTTGCGTGCCACAAGTGATGTTCTTCAAATCAACGATCTAGATTATTCTTTATGAGAGGCTGACAGCGGTCCGAAAAACTTCTGGGAGACAAAGCTAAGCGCAGAGACATGAAACGCCAGCTGAGGTGCATGGAGTTATCTTAAATGGTCAACTTCAGTCTGAGTGTCATGCTTGTGCCTGAATCGCCACTGATTTGTTAGGCTGCTTTTAGTTATCTAAACTCGCTAAAAGAGGTGTCTATGAGCATAAACGTGATCCCAAACCATTAAAAGCCGAAGCAGTAAAACAGTTATTGTAGCCGGTCAGGGTTAATTGGTTGATATGCAAAGCCTTAAGCCTTTATCGAATGGACATGTTAGGGGAACAGATAACAAAAAAGCCGTGTCCCCAAGAAGGTGGCACGGCTTTATTATCAAGGATTTATTCCTCGGCAATCAGTTCATGCCGTATTTTTTCAGTTTCTTACGCAATGTACCGCGGTTGATGCCCATCATGGTGGCTGCGCGGGTTTGGTTGCCGCGCGTGTATTGCATGATGGTATCCAGCAGTGGCTGCTCAACTTCTGCGAGGACAAGCTCATACAGATCGTTGACTTCCTGGCCATTCAATTGCGCGAGGTAGTTCTTCAAGGACGCTTTTACAGAGTCACGAAGTGGCTTTTGCGTAATTTGATCTTGTGAAGTTACAGTCGTTACTGTCAATGTTTCGGAAGTCAGGTTTTGTTCGAACATATTCTGTCAGCTCTTCTCGTATTTATGCAACGTTGTCGAAGTAGCCTTGCAGCGCATCGATCTGCTGTGGTGCATCTTCGATTGCGTTGAAGGTGCGGCGAAAGTCGCCAATTTGGTCATGCTCTTTTAGGTACCAGCCCACGTGTTTACGGGCAATACGTAACCCTTTGAGCTCCCCATAAAACTGATGAAGCTCTTGAACATGACCCAACAAAATCGTCCTAACCTCTTCTAACGAAGGGGCAGGCAAGTGCTCACCTGTGGTGAGATAGTGGTGGATTTCGCGAAAAATCCACGGGCGTCCCTGAGCAGGGCGACCAATCATTACCGCATCCGCACCCGTGTAGTCGAGGACATACTGAGCTTTTTCTGGTGAGTCAATGTCGCCATTGGCAATCACCGGAATGGATACCGCTGCCTTGGCAGCCTTAATGCTGTCGTATTCTGCTTCACCTTTGTACATACAGGCACGCGTGCGGCCATGCAGTGCAAGGGCTTGGATGCCACAATCTTCCGCCATCCGGGCGATCTCAACACAATTCTTATTGTCCGGATCCCAGCCTGTGCGCGTTTTGAGTGTCACGGGAACATCCACCGCGTTTACCGTGGCTTTGAGGATTTGTTCAATGAGATCAGGCCGCGTTAGCAAGGCAGAGCCTGCTAACTTTTTGTTGACCTTTTTCATTGGACAACCCATGTTGATGTCAATAATTTGCGCCCCGTTCTCCACACAAAACTGCGCCGCGTCAGCCATAAGCTCGGGTTCAGCCCCCGCGATTTGCACTGAACGCAGACCGGATTCGTCAATATGAACCATGCGCTTTTGCGACTTGCTCGTTCGCCACAACGCCGGATTCGACGACATCATTTCACTGATCGCCATGCCCGCACCATATGCAAGGCATAACTCACGAAATGGTCTATCTGTCACGCCGGCCATTGGGGCCACGATCAAGGGGACATCCAGGGTGTAGGGTCCGATACGCAAAAGCTCTAAATCCTCTTCAGCCGCTCTGAGTCAGCAAGGGCGCGCATTTTACGCATTTTTTCAGTATCTGAAAAGGACAATATTTGAGCATTGATGGCTTGATTTTTACAGTTCTTTTTGTATCGATGGCGTTTCGCTGATTAATCAAGCAGTTCGGTATGCTCATTAAATAAGCCTGATGCACTGGCGTGGCGAGTGTGTCAGGCTTTATGGGTGCCAATGAGCTGTTTAAGCAGGTAAATTCCCGCTTATGCGGCACCACTCTTCGCGCTCGACAATCGGGTCGATAGTGAGACTGTCACGGTAATGGTTCGCCACATCATCCGCTTGAGTTTCTAGCACGCCAGACATCGCTAGCTGACCGCCGGGTTTGATCAGGCCTTTGATGACACTCGATAATTCACGCAACGGTCCGGCAAGAATGTTAGCAACCACCACATCGGCTTTGAGATCGGCCGGTTGGTCCTTAGGAAGATAGAGGTGAAGTTGGTCGGCGACACCATTGCGCTCGGCGTTGTCTTTTGATGCCAACAGCGCTTGTGGGTCAATATCAATACCAATCACACGCTCGGCACCCAGTTTAATCGCCGCAATCGCGAGAATGCCGGATCCACAGCCAAAATCGACCACGGTTTTGCCACTTAGATCTAGGCTATCAAGCCATTCCAAGCACAGTGCGGTAGTTGGGTGTGAGCCGGTGCCAAAGGCGAGGCCCGGGTCGAGCATCACGTTCACAGCTTTATCATCAGGCACTTCACACCAGGTTGGACAGATCCAAAGTCGCTGGCCACATTGAATGGGCTTAAAGTTATCCATCCATGCGCGCGTCCAGTCTTTGTCTTCCAGTTGCTCTACTTTATGGGCAAAGTCATCAGCGAGCAGTGGGCTGGTGCTGATCATGGCCAATACATCACTCATGTCAGTGTGCGCATCATACAAGGCCATGATATCTGTCTCGCCCCATAAGCGGGTTTCACCGGGTAAGGGCTCAAAAACCGGTGTGTCTTTAGCGTCTAAGAAGGTGACAGACAGCGCGCCGGTTTCTTCCATTAGCAGGTCGCCAATCGCTTCGGCGTTATCAGACGTCGCATTCAATTTGAGTTGGATCCAAGGCATGGTGAGTCTCGTGTCGGAAAAGGAATACGGCGATTTTACCAGATCCATACTGTGCTCGCTGCACAAGATGATGACAGCATGATGAGCATTGAGGGTGGGTGGGATTTTTTGCCAGTTAGCGCGGGTTTTATGCAAAAAACCGCCGATTAACGGCGGTTTGGTTGCTAACGTTGATGGCATGGCCTCGATGATGGCCAGCGGCATGATTACGACAAGCCGAGTTTCTTCTCGAGATAATGAATGTTGGCACCGCCGTGTTGGAAGTGCTCGTCATTCATAATATCGAGCTGGAGAGGAATGTTGGTTTTAATCCCATCAATCACGGTTTCCGCGAGGGCATTCCGCATACGCGCAATCGCGACGTCACGGTTCTCGCCGTAACAGATAAGCTTGCCAACCATGGAGTCATAATGGGGCGGAACCTGATAGCCCGCGTACACGTGTGACTCCCAACGCACGCCCATTCCGCCTGGAGAGTGGAAGCGTTCAATTTTGCCTGGGCTCGGGATAAAGCGCTCTGGATCTTCAGCGTTGATCCGGCATTCCACCGCGTGGCCGCGAATTTGGATGTCGTCTTGGGTGAACGACAGTGGCTGACCCGCCGCAATGCGGAGTTGTTCTTTGACCAAGTCGACGCCAGTCACCATTTCGGTAACGGGGTGCTCGACCTGGATGCGAGTGTTCATCTCAATAAAGTAGAACTCGCCGTTTTCATATAAGAACTCAAAGGTACCTGCGCCGCGATAACCAATCTCAACACATGCGCGGCAGCAGCGCTCGCCAATGAATTTACGCATCTCTGCGGTAATTCCAGGGGCTGGCGCTTCTTCAACCACTTTTTGGTGACGGCGCTGCATTGAGCAATCGCGTTCACCCAGGTGAATCGCCCCGCCTTGACCGTCGGCCAAGACTTGCACTTCAACATGGCGAGGGTTCTCAAGGAATTTTTCCATGTAAACCATGTCGTTGCTAAATGCAGATTTGGCTTCGGCGCGGGTCATGGCAATCGCATCGATAAGCTCCGCTTCAGAGCGCACCACGCGCATCCCCCGGCCACCGCCGCCACCGGATGCTTTGATGATCACCGGATAGCCAATACGTTTGGCAATGGTTTTGTTTTTTTCCTGATCGCTACCCAGCGGGCCATCTGAACCGGGGACACAGGGCACCCCTGCTTTCTTCATCGCTTCAATCGCCGATACCTTATCGCCCATCAGGCGGATGGTCTCGGCTTTGGGGCCGACAAAGACAAACCCTGAACGCTCAACCTGCTCGGCAAAATCAGCGTTTTCGGATAGGAAGCCGTAACCGGGGTGAATGGCCACCGCGCCGGTAATTTCAGCGGCGCTGATGATGCGAGGAATATTCAGATAGCTTTGGTTACTCGGTGCAGGGCCGATACAGACGGTTTCATCGGCGAGCAACACGTGTTTAAGATCGCGGTCAGCGGTCGAGTGTACCGCGACGGTTTTAATCCCCAGCTCTTTGCACGCACGCAAAATGCGCAATGCAATTTCACCGCGGTTAGCAATTACAATTTTATCTAACATGCGCCCTCGCTTATTCGATGATCACGAGTGGTTCGTCGAATTCAACGGGCTGACCGTCTTCACAGAGAATCGCTTTGACCACACCGCTCTTGTCGGCTTGGATTTGGTTCATCATCTTCATCGCTTCGACAATACACAAGGCGTCGCCTTCTTGCACGTGGCTACCGACTTCGACAAATGCGGCCGATTCTGGGCTTGGTGCACGATAGAAGGTACCGACCATCGGTGAAAGCACTTGATGCCCGCTCGGTTGCGGTGCGCTTGCAGGTTCGGCGGCCGGCGCTTCAGGCGCGGCGGGTGCCGGGGCGGGTGCCGGTGCGTATTGTGGCGCAGCCATTTGCGCAGGCGCCGCTGGGGAAGAGCGGCTGATACGAACTGACTCTTCGCCTTCGGCAATCTCTAGCTCAGAGATGCCTGACTCTTCAACAAGCTCGATCAGTTTCTTAATCTTACGGATATCCATGATAGGTCTCTTCTTTATGTTTTGTTTTACTCAGCCGCAAACGCCAAATGACGCGCGGCCGCTGTTAAGGCGAATTCATAACCATCAGCACCAAAGCCGCTGAGCACCCCGACGGCTTTATCCGAAAAGTACGAGTGATGCCGGAAGGACTCACGTGCGTAGACATTCGACAAGTGCACTTCGATAAAAGGGATGTCGACCCCTAATAGGGCGTCACGCAGGGCGACAGAGGTATGGGTCAGCGCTGCTGGGTTGATAATGATAAAGTCTACGGTCTCCATGGCTTGGTGGACTTTATCGATGAGGCTAGCTTCGCTATTGGATTGAAAGTGTTCAAGACTGAGACCCAAGGTAGCGGCTTGTGCCTCTAAGCCCGCCATGATTTGGCTAAGGGTCTGGGCGCCGTAATGCTCGGGCTCACGCTTGCCAAGCAAATTAAGGTTTGGGCCATTTAAAACTAAAACTTGGTTTTTTGTAGACATCTTGACGCTTACTTCTCCTATTCGCTGTTATTGTGCAGCTTAATGCGGATTCCAGCCGGTGGGCATGTTATGACGGCGCATACCATGCAAATTTGTCCTTACTGACAGCAATTATAGAGACTTCAGCGCAAATCGCAGCAAAATACTGGTCTAATCAGCACACTTTGTCCTTTTGCTATCAAAAAATGGTGAGTGACGGGCGGTTTGACGCGAGGTGACCCCTCATGCCCCTACTTTTTGTGTGATTGCGAGGGAGGGAAAGAGTTCCGTTTCCCGTGTGCTGGGGATCAAAAAAGCCGCCCGCAGGCGGCAAAGGTTGCTAAGCAATCTTTCGTGAGGGTTAGACCACACTTTCTTTTTCTGCGATAAGCTTATCCACCACACTGGGATCGGCCAATGTCGAGGTATCGCCCAGACTACCGGTATCACCGGTGGCGATTTTGCGCAGAATGCGACGCATGATTTTGCCTGAACGGGTTTTAGGCAGTGCATCCGTCCAGTGGATGAAGTCGGGCGTCGCAATCGGGCCAATTTCTTTGCGCACCCACTCTTTGACTTCCTTGTGGAGTTCGGCACTGGGCACTTCACCGGCATTAAGGGTGATATAGGCATAGATCGCTTGGCCTTTGATATCGTGTGGCACACCAACAATCGCGGCTTCGGCAATTTTATCGAATGCGACGAGCGCGGATTCGACTTCGGCGGTACCCATTCGGTGACCCGAGATATTGAGGACATCATCGACGCGCCCGGTGATCCAGTAATAGCCGTCTTCATCACGACGCGCCCCGTCACCGGTAAAGTACATGCCTTTAAAGGTGGAGAAATAAGTTTGCTCGAAGCGGTCGTGATCGCCAAAGACGGTACGCATCTGTCCTGGCCACGAGTCGAGCATCACGAGGTTACCCTCGGTGGCGCCCTCGAGTATATGGCCCATGTTATCCACCAAGGCCGGCTGTACGCCAAAGAAAGGACGCGTTGCCGAGCCCGGTTTTAGTGCGGTGGCACCGGGCAGTGGGGTGATCAAGATCCCACCGGTTTCCGTTTGCCACCAGGTGTCGACAATCGGACAGGCTTGGTTGCCAATGGTGCTGTGATACCACTCCCATGCCTCTGGGTTAATGGGTTCACCCACCGAGCCCATGATCCGCAGTGAGTCGCGTTGGGTGCCAGCGACGGCTTCATTGCCTTTGGCCATCAATGCACGGATGGCGGTCGGCGCGGTGTAAAGAATATTCACTTGGTGCTTATCGACGACTTCACTCATTCGTGCGGTGCTTGGATAAGTGGGGACGCCTTCAAATAAGATTGTTTTCGCGCCGTTGGCCAGCGGCCCGTATACCAAGTAGCTGTGGCCGGTGATCCAACCAACATCCGCTGTACACCAGAACACGTCTCCCTCTTGATAGTCGAAGACATACTTAAAGGTCATCGCCGCATACACCAGATAGCCACCGGTCGTATGCAGTACCCCTTTTGGCGTGCCTGTGGAGCCAGATGTATAGAGAATAAACAAAGGATCTTCGGCTTTCATCTCTTCAGCAGGGCAGTTATCAGACACCTTCGCAGTGGCCTCGTGCCACCAGACATCACGATGATTGTGCCAGTCAATATCGCCGCCGGTGCGTTGGTAGACCACCACTTTTTCAATCGACTTCACATTGGGATTGGCGAGGGCATCATCGACGTTTTTCTTCAGGGGCACCGCACGGCCACCACGTATTCCTTCATCGGCGGTCACCACTACCTTGGCATTGGAATCAATAATCCGGCCTGCCAGTGCTTCGGGAGAAAAGCCGCCAAACACCACGGTATGCACGGCACCAATACGGGCACAGGCCAGCATCGCCACCGCCGCTTCCATCACCATTGGCATGTACAGACACACCACATCGCCTTTTCTGACACCGTTGTCTTTTAAGACATTGGCAAATTGGCATACTTGCTGGTGGAGTTGGTGATAAGTGAGCGTGGCATCGTCCTTTGGATCGTCGCCTTCCCAAATTAAGGCAACCTGGTCGCCTTTGTCTTTAAGATGACGGTCAATACAGTTGGCTGCCACGTTCAAGGTACCATCTTCAAACCAGCGGATATCCACATGGCCGGTATCAAACGAGGTGTGTTTGACTTTGGTATAAGGCGCCATCCAATCCAGAATTTGCCCGTGCTCGCGCCAAAAGCCTTCCGGGTCGGTCACTGACTGCTGATAGAGTGCTTGATACTTGGCTTCATCCGCGTGTGCCTTTTGTGCAATTGAAGGCATGACGGGGTATACGTGACTATCGCTCATCCTGTTTCTCCTCGTGTCCGCGATGCTCCACGCGGCGCTTCCATGTCATGAGATGTCAGGCGTTACCGCTGCCTGGCAAACGAAAACCATGCAGTAAAGGTGTGACATATCGGGTCGTCCGACAATTAGACTTTAGGATGACCCCATTGATTTTTAAGCGATTTGCGCAGTTGTCAGGCCAGATAGTGGGGGCTGGATCCCACTTTGTCTTTGCGTTTGTGCGCCAGTTGCGGCTTCGATGCGTTATTTGGATTGCAGCATGGGCATCTCACCTTGGGTGAGGCGGACGTAAATCAATGCCGCGGCGAGCGCATCATCCAACGCATCATGCCGGGCCGGCAAAGGGACATCGAGGTGACGACTAATGGCTTCCATGCTGATGTCGTGATAGGCATTAGGGAGCAGGCGCTCGAGTTTGCGTTGATAAATATCACTGACTTCAATCAGAGGATTGGGCAGTGGAAAGCCAAGGTACTGGCGCGCGTAACGATCAAGAATGCATTTATCGTAACGGATATGGTAACCAACTAAGGGGTGGTTACCAATAAAGTCGACCAGCGCAGTGATCGCCTGTTCCCCACTGACTCCATGGGTGAGATCTTGGTGGCGGAGTTGGTGAATTCTGACCGAGCCGGCGCTCAGACTTTCTGGCGCGGCCAGCGTCAAGGTGAGGGCGTGACTGGTGAGGATCCGGTTGCCTTTGATCGGGGTGGCCGCAATCGTAACCAACTCTGCACGATGCGGATCCAAGCTGGTGGTCTCACAGTCCAGTGAAATCAGCGTGTTTGAGTCGGGGGGCAAAAATAAGTCCCGATAGGGTGAGTGTCGTAGACGATGACGGTACCAATGCCGAGTCAGCCAATTCAAATTAGTCCCTCACGTGATAATGGAAAGCGAGTGACTCTTTAAACTTTTTCACCACATGCAGCCCGTGGCGTAGCAAGTCGCGTTCGCTCGAAGGGAGGTGTGCCACGTCGAGGTAATTGCTTTGTGGCTCGCCACTCAATTGTTGCCTTAAACGTAATCGGATAAACAGCTTCAAGGCCTCGGAGAGGTTTTCCGCCGTTTCTTCCGCCAGTGCCCCTAGGTTGGCAAGCTGCTCCAGCCGCTCAAAGGTGTTGGTGTGGCGCACGCCCTTTTCTAAACTCATGGTTCTCACGCCATGGACGATGGGGAAAATCCCGCCTTTTTTGATATCTAGCCCTTCTTTACTGCTTTTGAGCGAGCCAAACACGGTGAGAGGGACGCGAAAGGCGAGTGCAGGGCGGACAAAGGTGTTGAGCGTCAACATATTGTCGGTCAAGGTGTCGTTGAGGGGGGGGTGGATCGCATCAATCAGACTCAGATCGCCGGCGATCGGCTGGCTGTCAGCGAGGATCGCCAAGTCCATGACACTTTGATGATTGGCACTTTGTGCCAGATTACGCACGGTTTGCTGCCATTGCGTGGCGGTTTTCACCCATTTGGGGTTACTGACCATCACGTGACCCGGACAGGGCGGGTAACCGAGTTGATAGAGCGTGTGTGAAAAGGTCTCCATCACTTGTTGGCAATCGGGCCAGTTGAGATCGTCGGCGAGAATCAAGGCGTTGTCTTGGTCGGTTTTAAGCACTTGCTCGCCGCGTCCTTCAGAGCCCATTACCACCAAGCAGCACTGGCTTTGGTAAGCCTCGGGCACTAACAAGCGGAAGGCTTTTTCCATGATTTGCTCATTCACGGTGGCGATAAGCTGCATTACAAAGCGGGTGTGAATGCCATTATTAAATAAGGTGTGTACCAGCTTGCTCTGGCTGTTTGCGGCGATCACCAGTTCGTCAATGGTTTGTGCGCGGGCAATCTGTAAGTTAAGTACGTGAGAGTGAGTGGAAAAGAGGCTCAGTACCTGAGGAAGATCGAGCATCCCTGCAGTGTTTCCGTGTTCATTGACGACCCGGACACGTTTTACGCGCTGGCGTGTCATCTTAATCATGGCGTGAAAGAGAAAGTCGCCGCGTTCGACACTGATCACCGGACGTGTGGCCACCTCGCCAACAGGCACGGATTGATCGTAGCCCTCTAGCACGAGCGCATGAAGCAAATTGGTGCGGGTGATAATGCCGCAGTCGCCCTTTTCATCATCTACCAAGGCGCAGTCGCAGCGCTCGGCTTTCATCTGGGCGGTGGCAACATGCAGGGGTACGTCGGAGGCGACACACAAGGCAGGTTGAATATTGCTGTCATCAATCCGAGTGAGCATAAACTCGGCGAGGTTTTGCTGCTGACGCGCTTGCACCATCAGCGTTTGTCGGCGCTGAAGGTTGGTATCAAAGTAGCCTCGAAACGCGTGATTATGATGATAAATGGCGAGAAACACCTCAGCAGGCAATAAATGACAGAGGGTATCTTCTAGCGCACGGTATCGATGTTTGGCGGTGCCATTAAGCAGCGCTGGCACGTCAAATAAGTCGTCGGTGGTATAATGAGAAAATACTTCCTTACCGTCTTCTGACACTTCTTCCACGCTGCCTTTAATAATGATAAAGAGCTGCTCGCCCGTATCACCGGGTTGGATCAGGGTGTCGCCACGGCGAAAGTAGGCAACGTCGAGTGCTTGGCGGCATTGTTTGACTTGTGATGCGGTTAGGCAGTCAAAGGGCGCATGAGAGGTGTCAAAAGGTTCAGGCATAGTCGAACTCCTCACTGTGGTATTCACAGTGTGTCTCACCCTTTTCGATCTCGCTAGCCGACTTTAGTCTAGCCAAGGACGTATACGGATTGGCCACCCCCACGCATTTGTCGACATTCGTGGTGCACGTGTCTTTTTTTCCTCGCACAGAGCTGCGACACTTAGCGAGTATCTATCTTAATGTGAAGTAATGAGATGACCGTAACCCAATGTTCTCCGTTTCGCTGGCTGTCAGAATACTTTGGTGGCTTCTTTTTTTCCTATGGTGTGTATCTGCCGTTTTGGGCGGTATGGTTTGAGTACCTAGGCCTAAATTCAGGTGTGATCGGCACCTTGATAGGACTCGGTTTCGCGACCCGTTGTGTGGCTAATTTAGTCTTTACACCGCGTGTGCAACAGGTTGAAGCCTTGCTGCCCGCTCTGAGGGCATTGACGCTCATGGCGTTAGTGACGTGTGTATTGCACCCCTTAATGGGAGCCAATGTGTGGTGGCTGGCGTTGGTGACTGTGTTGTTTAATCTTGCCATTGGTCCCTCCGTCCCGCTGTCAGATGCGCTTGCCAACTATTATGCGCGCCATAAAGTTATCGACTATGGTCGAACCCGTCTTTGGGGATCGATCGCCTTTATTGTTGGGTCGAGTTTGACCGGGTGGCTGGTGACCGAGCAATCGGCGGCGATTATTCCTTGGGTCGCGATTGGCGGCTTGTCTGCCTGTTTGTTGCTGACGTTGCGTCGGCCGACATTGATGCCACAAAGCGAGCGCGATATGACCAATAGCAAAGTCTCGATGCGTCAGCTTTTCCGCGACCGTCAGGTGGTCGTGTTCTTGTTAATCGCCTCCCTGCTGCAAGGCAGCCACGCAGCGTATTACAGTTTTAGTGCGATCTACTGGAAGCAGGCTGGATATAGCGAGAGCATTGTCGGCTATTTGTGGAGCCTCGGGGTGGTGGCGGAAGTAGCCGTCTTTGCCTTAGGCGCGCGGCTTTTTAATGGCTGGTCATCCAAAGCCTTGTTCCAATTGGCGGCTGTGGGTGTATTGCTGCGTTGGGGGATCACAGGGACGACGACCGCCGCGGTGCCAGTGATCCTGGTGCAACTGCTCCACGGCATTACGTTTGCCGGCGCGCACCTGGGCGCGATGCAGTATATTCAGCGCGAGTGTGGGGCGCGATTGGTGGCCACACAAGCGGCGTACAATGCGTTGCCAATGGGCGCAGTGGTGGCGGCGCTGACCACGGCAAGCGGGTGGATTTATGCCGTATCGCCCTCTGGCACCTTCTATACCATGGCACTGCTCGCGCTGCCTGTTTTTGTTTTACCGCTGCGTGAACCGGCCTTTTGGCGTGCCAAGCAAGCTAAGGTGGCATAGGCAGACCTAAACTGTAATAAAGCACGGTTAGGCTTGCAGTAAAGTTAGCTAGGGTGCCCACAAAGCGAATACGAGACGATTGAGTGGGCGCCGGTACCGTGTTACACCCAGCTCAAGGGTTCGGCAAAGGATTGCGTCAGGAAGGGAGCCATGACACAAGGCTGGGTAATTGTCTCTGTTTCACTGCTTTATATGGGCGCACTGTTTGCGATTGCTTGGTATGGTGATCGTCAGCCGCGCTGGTTACGCTCATGGCGTCCGTGGATTTATAGCCTTTCTATCGCGGTGTATTGCACCTCTTGGACCTTTTTCGGCACAGTTGGGCAAGCGTCCAGCTCGCCATGGTCATTTCTGCCGATTTATCTTGCCCCTATTCTGGTGTTTACCCTTGGGTGGCGTTTTCTTGCCCGCATGATTTTGATCGCCAAGCGCGAGCACATTACCTCTATTGCCGACTTTATCGCGGCGCGATATGGCAAATCGCAGGGCTTGGCGGTGATGGTGACCTTGATTGCCGTGGTGGGCGTGTTGCCTTATATCGCGTTGCAACTGCGCGGGATCGCCATGGGACTTGATGTGCTTTCCCCAGAGCTAGGGCAAAGCGTTGGCTTGGCTCAACCCCAAATCGCCTGGCTCGTGTGTATCTCCTTGGCCGTATTTACCGTGTTATTTGGTACGCGGCATATCGACAGTACGGAGCACCACCGAGGGATGATGATGGCAGTCGCGTTCGAGTCGATCGTCAAGCTGGTCGCATTTCTGGGGGTGGGGATCTTTGTGGTGTGGCTGTTATTTCAAGCGCCGAGCCTGCCTGTGAGTTTGGAGGACTCAGGCGTGATTGGTCGCCCGGATGTGGGTAGCTTAATCATCCACACGTTTTTGACGGGCGCGGCGATCATTTGCTTGCCGCGCCAGTTTCACACCATGGTGGTGGAGAACACGCGCGCGAGTGATTTGAATACCGCGCGTAAAGTCTTCCCGACCTACTTGTTGCTGATGTTGATTTTTGTCCTGCCGCTCGCCTATGCGGGGCAAGCGTTGTTACCTGGGGCGCCTGCCGATACTCACGTGATTCGGTTGCCGCTATCGGTAGGAGCTGAGGGAGTGGCGCTACTGGCGTTTATGGGTGGGGCATCGGCTGCCAGCGGGATGGTGATTGTTTCCACCATTGCGCTGGCGATAATGGTATCCAATGACTTGGTGATGCCCCTGTTGTTGCGGCGCATGAAACTGAAATCACGTAACTTTGCGCAGTTCTCTGGGCTGTTACTCAATGTTCGCCGTGCGCTGATCTTTTTGATCTTAATTGCAGCGTGGGGCTTCTATCACCTCATCCTCACTGTGCCCACGTTGTCGGAAATCGGCTTTCTCTCCTTCGCGGCCATTGCGCAGTTTGCCCCTGCGATGATTGGTGCCTTGTACTGGCGTCAAGGCAACAAAAAAGGCGTGTATGCGGGCTTACTGATAGGGTTTTCACTATGGCTGGTGACCATGATGACTCAAACCGGCATGCTGGCAGGGGATGGGCAATCTAATCTATTGATTTGGCTTATTACCCCTCCCGACTTTGCACCTTTTACTCACCTAAATACCGTGGATTGGGGGCTGGCCTTCAGTGTGTTAATGAATGCTCTTGGCTTTGTGGTGGTGTCTTTACTCACGCGCCCCTCACTCAGTGAGCGTTTACAGGCCGCTGCGTTTGTTGGCATGCCACTGCCGGAAAACGATGACGCGCGCTTGTATCAAAGCCGAGTCACCGTGGCGGAGCTGGAAATGCTCGCGGCACGCTTTGTTGGCCGTCGGCGTATGCGTCAGGCGTTTAGCCAATTTGCCGAGCAGCGTGGTGAAGAGCTGATGCCCCAGCAACAAGCCAGTGCACCGCTGATCCGTCACACCGAGCGGGTGTTGGCTGGGGTATTTGGCTCGTCATCGGCACGCTTAGTCCTTTCATCAGCCCTGCAGGGGCGCAACATGCAATTGGAAGAAATTGCCACCATTGTTGATGAAGCCTCTGAGTTGTTCGATTTCTCGCGGGGATTACTGCAAGGGGCGATTGAGCATATCAACCAAGGGATCTCTGTGGTGGATAAGCAACTGCGGCTGGTGGCATGGAATCAGCGCTACATTGATATGTTTCAGTTTCCACCCGGGCTTATCCAGGTCGGGCGACCGGTCGCGGACTTAATTCGATTCAATGCCCAGCGCGGACTCTGTGGGCCGGGTGATCCGGAAGAACATGTCAGCAAGCGGGTCCTGCACTTAACACGACGAAAGCCGCATACCTCTTCGCGTGTGCATCCAGACGGACGGGTCATTGAGTTGCAGGGCAATCCGATGCCAGGCGGGGGGTTTGTCATGACCTTCACCGATATTACCGCGTTTCGGGATGCGGAAGCGGCGCTCAAGCAGTCTAATGAAACCCTTGAAGCGCGGGTGACAGCGCGAACGCGGGAATTGGAGCGACTGAATAGCCAGTTGATTGATGCCACCCGCAAGGCCGAATCCGCCTCACAGTCGAAGAGTCGCTTTTTAGCCGCCGTCAGTCACGACTTGATGCAGCCACTTAACGCGGCACGTTTGTTTGCTTCATCACTCAGTGAAATGGCGGCCAATCGAGATACCGAAGCCGTTGCTCAGCATATAGAGAGCGCACTAGAAAGTGCGGAAGTGTTGATTGGTGACTTGCTCGATATCTCGCGCCTGGAGTCGGGTAAAATGAAAGCACGGATTGAATCCTTTCCATTGTGTGAAGTCTTTGATGCGCTTGAAGCGGAATTTGGGGTGTTAGCGCGTCGCCAAGGATTGGACTTTCGCGTTGTGACCAGCCAGGTTTGGGTTCAGTCTGATAAGAACTTGCTGCGCCGAGTACTACAAAACTTTTTGACCAATGCCTTTCGCTACAATCCTGAGGGCCGAGTGGTGTTAGGTGTGCGACGGGCAGGACGCGACTACCGTATTGAGGTATGGGACGACGGTGATGGGATCCCCCTTGAGCGTCAGCAAGATATCTTTCAAGAGTTCACCCGCATTGACCGCGAAGGGGCCGAGCAAGGGCTGGGCTTAGGGTTGGCGATCGCGAAGGGCATTAGCCAAATCCTCTCTCAGCCTCTGGCATTGCAGTCCTGGCCGGGTCGGGGCACGGTGTTCTCAATGACAGTGAATGCGAGCCAAGCGGAAAAGATTGAGTTAAGCCCGGTGGTGCCTGCCACCGCTTCGGCGCGAGAGCTCGAAGGTTGCCGTGTCTTATGTGTAGACAATGAACAAGAGATCTTAGATGGAATGGCGCAGCTTTTATCACGGTGGGGATGCGACGTTCGCTGCGCCCCCGATGTGAGTGGCGCGATCAAGACGATCGGTGACCAATGGCAGCCTGAGTTTGTGCTGAGCGATTACCATTTGGCGAACCAGCAAACCGGGCTGCAAGTGCTTCAACAATGCCAATTAAAACTAGGGTGTTGCTTTCAGGGAGTGATCATCAGTGCTGACCGCAGTGCCGAGACACAACAGACCGTGACTGGACTAGGCTTTATGTATCTCTCCAAACCGGTAAAGCCGCTCAAGTTGCGTGCGTTACTACAACAGCGAGGAAAATCATGACCCCTTTTTCGTTACCCCGTTTAGAAACCGATGTTGGCATCGTTAAAGTGGCAGGGCACTTTAATCCGGTTGATGGACATATTGACCTTGATGAGCTCGCTCACCTGGACGGTGATGGCTGGGCGGATGTCAGTCATTGGCTCACGGAGCAAGCGTATGAAAACAAAATCGCCACCATCGTGGCGGCGATCCGAGCATCCTTGATGTCGCCTGATGCGTAAGTGGTTACCTAACGTACTGACGCCGTATGCCGAGGCTGACGCTATGAAGCGTCCTGAGATTGTTGGTGCTCGGTATAAAATGTTTTATGCTCGATAAATGTCACTGGCGTTTCTGCGTAATAGTGGCTCCCCTTCATACTGACGGCTAGACGAATTTGCGTCTCCTCACTGCTTGGAGCAGGGAGGGTAACCGTCCAGGTCGTGCCTGTTTCATCGCGGATTTGCATGGTTTGCGATGTGATGTCTGTCAGGCCAATTTGTGCGCCCTCCAACGGCAGCTCGCTGACTAACCGCAGCGTTAGCCGGTTGTTATCAACCCCCTGCGATTCCAGTTTGAGTTTCATATCACCATTTTCGAGCTGACAGAAGCCACTGGTATAGCGACAGTTAGAACGGACCGCCAGCGGGTAACTCTGCCCTGGCTGAGCGGCTTTAGGCGGCTCAGACACACTGGCATCGACGGCAAAATAGGTGATCACCGCTAATACTGGCGCAACCAGCATCGCAATAACCACATGTTTATTGGTGAGTAAACGCGTGACCGTTGACATCATGCCTCTCCTTGGCTGGAAGTTACAAACCGTGTAAAAGCCCCCGAAGGGGCTTGATAGATGAACACCGGATTAGTGTGATTGCGCATCACCGGCTCCAGATGGCATACGAACGTGCTCGACCAAATCTTGTACCTCTTGCGGTGTTTCTTTGGTCAGGCGTGAAACAATGATTGCCACCACAAAGTTACATACAGCGCCCACCGCGCCAAAGGCATTTGGCTCGATACCCAGTATCCAGTTGCTACCCAGGCTTTCTAAGTAGGTCCAATCAGCGACAAACAGAATCCCTTTATGCTGGAATACATAGAACAGGGTGACGCTGATCCCCGCGACCATACCTGCAATCGCCCCTTCCTTGTTAATGGTTTTGGTGAAGATCCCCATCATCAGCACCGGGAAAATCGATGATGCGGCCAAGCCGAACGCCAGGGCCACTGTCCCGGCCGCAAAGCCTGGTGGATTGAGCCCCAAGTAGCCTGCACCCGCTATCGCTAATGCCATGGATATCCGGCTTGCCAGTAGCTCGCCTTTTTCACTGATATTCGGATTGACGACCCCCTTAATCAAGTCATGGGATATCGCTGACGAGATCGCGAGTAACAGCCCAGCCGCGGTCGACAAGGCAGCGGCTAAGCCCCCGGCGGCGACCAGGGCAATCACCCAGTTAGGGAGTTTGGCAATCTCTGGGTTTGCCAGCACCATGATATCGCGGTCAACACGTAGCTCATTGGTGTCTGGGTTCGAAGTGTATTGGATCTTGTCGTCACCGTTTTTGTCTTCAAAGCCCAAAAGCCCGGTGGTTTCCCAGTTTTTAAACCAGTCTGGACGCTCGTCATAGACAAGGTTGTCGCCATTAGGCAGATTGACGGTGTCCATTAAGTTCAAGCGCGCCATCGCCGCCACCGCAGGTGCTGAGGTGTATAAAATCGCGATAAAGAACAGCGCCCAACCGGCGGATGTCCGTGCATCACGCACTTTAGGAACCGTAAAGAAGCGGATAATAACGTGGGGCAAACCGGCGGTACCTATCATCAGTGACATGGTGTAGGCAAACATGTTGAGTGTACTGCCGCGCACCGCGGTGGTGTATTCGACAAAGCCGAGTTCGGTCACCACCTGATCAAGCCGGTCGAGCAAGTACTGATCCGTGCCTGCCATGGTGCTGCCTAGACCAAGCTGTGGGAATGGGTTACCTGTCAGTTTGAGGGAGATGAAGATTGCGGGAATAGTGTAAGCCAAAATGAGTACGCAATACTGAGCAATTTGGGTGTAGGTAATGCCCTTCATCCCGCCCATCACGGAATACATAAACACAATCACCATCCCGATTAAAAGCCCAGTGGAATAGTCCACTTCTAGGAAGCGACCAAAAGCCACCCCGACCCCTTTCATCTGGCCGATAACATAGGTGACAGAGGCGATGATCAAGCAAACGACAGCAACAATGCGCGCGGTTTTTGAGTAGAAGCGTTCACCGACAAACTCTGGCACGGTAAATTTGCCAAATTTACGTAGATAAGGGGCGAGCAACAGTGCGAGAAGCACGAAACCGCCGGTCCAGCCCATCAAAAACACCGAACCGCCATAGCCCATGAATGAGATCAAGCCAGCCATAGAGATAAAGGACGCGGCTGACATCCAGTCGGCAGCGGTTGCCATCCCGTTGGCCACAGGGTTAACCCCGCCACCGGCGACATAAAACTCTTTGGTGGAGCCTGCGCGTGCCCAGATCGCAATCCCGATATAGAGGGCGAACGTGAACCCGACAACAATATAAGTAATGGTTCTTAAATCCATGTGTTAGTCCTCTTACTCGTCGTCCACGCCGAACTCGCGATCGAGTTTGCGCATTTGTTTGGCATACACAAATATGATGCCGAGGAAGGTATAAATCGATCCCTGCTGAGCAAACCAGAATCCAAGTTTATAGCCACCAATTTGAATGGTATTGAGGGCATCCACGAATAAGATCCCACAGCCGAATGAGACAACAAACCAGACAATCAGCAGACTGATCATCAGTTTTACGTTTCTGTCCCAGTAGGCTTTCGCGTGTTCCTTGCTTTGAAACGCCATCGCCTTCTCCTTGTTTAGCACGTTAATGGAATGTTACTTGAAGACGATAGCAGGGGATGAACAGCGCGACATTGCAACTTTAGTCGAGCGCAGTAAGTGATAATGATCGGAAAAAGCAGGGTTTTTGTGAGCTAGGTACGGCTGGCTCGGGTTGAGCCAGCCAAGATTTGCGCCAAAGGTCTAAGTTAAGTGGTAAAACTTTTGGATCCCTTCGAGCAAATTAGCAACGGCGACCGAGGCAAGTATCAGCCCCATGACGCGGCTGATAATCGACGCGCCGACGTTGCCAATGACTTTGTGAATCACATTGGCCCCGAGGAGTAAGACCAAGGTCGCGACCAATACAAAAAACATCACCCCAGCGGTCACCGCTTGTTCAGCAATGGCGTACCGATTGTTATCTGTGAGCATGACCACCGCCATCATGGCACCAGGGGAAGCAATGGAAGGGACGGCGAGCGGATAAACAGCGGTGGCGGCAATTTCGGCTTTATCCACGTTTTCACTCAGCATTTTGGCTTCTTGGCCGGGTTTTCCTTCACCGAAAATCATGGTTAACGAAAACAACAGTAATACCAAACCACCAGCTGCTTGGAACGCGGGCAAGGGGATTTGCATGGCTTCGAGCAAAATCTGACCGACAATTAAAAAGAACAGCAAAATAGCAAAGGCAATTGCCACGGCTTTCACCGCGACACGGCGTTTTTGTTTGGTGGACATGTGGCTGGTTTGTGAGAGATAAATGGGCACGCTACCGACAGGGTCGATCACGGCCCATAAAATCACGAATTGCGTAGCAAGAATACTTAACATAAGCGCTCCAAAGTCGGTGTCTGGGGCGCTAGCGTATCAAAGTTCGATATTAGATTGCTGCAATAAAATCACCGCTTGAGTGCGGTTTTTTACTCCTAGCTTACGAAAGATGGCCGTCATGTGCGCTTTAATAGTCGCCTCGGAAACCGACAGGTCGTAGGCGATCTGTTTGTTCAGAAGCCCATCGCATAGCATCCGCAACACCTTGTACTGCTGTGGCGTCAGTGTGGCGAGTTTGTCAGATAAGCGCTCGCTTTCATCGTCTTCGCCGAGATCATCAGGAAAGCAGGGGGTGCCTTCGAGCACTTGGGTTAACGATTGTACCAATGCACGCATATCGCTGGATTTAGGAATAAAGCCAAAGGCACCATGAGCGCGTACCTGGCGGATCACGCTCGGCTCTTCACTGGCAGAGATCACCACAATCGGCAGGGTAGGATAATGGTGACGCAGCGCAATTAAGCCCGACATGCCATTGGCGCCCGGCATTTTTAGATCCAGTAGCACCAAGTCGACCTCAGCCTCTCGCGCTAAGATCTGATTTAGACTGTCTAAGCTGTCTGCCTCTAGCAGATTGGCACCGCTTATCGCCATATGCACGGATTGAAAGAGGGCATTCCGAAACAGTGGATGATCGTCGGCGATAACGATGGTGTGTTGCGCTTCCATAATGCGGCTATCTTCCCTTTGTTTTCAATAAAACTACCACCAGATATGGGGTTTATCAATTTTGTAACAAGAGAACTAAGAGATTGATCAGTGCTCGCTTTTTACTTCATGCTGCAATCCATGCTGACGTAGGTGCGCCATGAAAGCTTGAGGGGCTAAAAAGCCGGTAATGCGGGCGGTCGCATGACGCTCTCCATTGGCTAACCAAAAGTCGAGTGTGGGTAGCCCGGCCACGTCTTGGCTGCGCATTAACGCAAAATCTTCCGGACGATTATCACTCAGGTTCACTTTAATCCGGTGCATGTGGCTAAGCTGCTGAGCCACTGCCGGGTCAGTGAAGGTTTTTTGCGCGAATTGTTTACACGGGATGCACCAATCGGCGTAGTAATCAACCAAAGCGATTTGTTGATTAGCCGCGGCGCTGGCGAGCTCTGCATCAAGCGCGGCTTGCGAGTTGACGGTGATAAATGCCGGTGCGGTGACTTGTTGCGAGCGAACGATGTAAAGCGCACCAGCACCCAGTGCGGCAATCAATAACCCAGCCGTTAGTGCAAAGCGGCGACCCTGTCTCATACTTTTTCCTTTTCATGCCAATAGGATGAGTATACACGCATACCATGATCACATTGTATGGGTTTGCGATTGAATCAATTGGCCGGGGGTCATGCCAAACTGACGCTTAAAGGCGGTAACAAAATTAGAGGGATGATGGTAGCCCGCCCAGTAAGCCGCTTCGCCAATTGAAATCGCCTCATGCAGTAACTTTTCTTTGACCACCACCAACCGACGACGACGGATGTAATCTGAAACGGGCACGCCTAGATGGGTACGAAAACGGCGCTGCAGTGTGCTGCGACTCAGGCCGCATGCGTGTGCAATGGTCGATAAGGTTAATGCGGTGTGCAGCTTAGTTTCAATATACGCGACGGCTTTTGCGATTTGTGGCTCATAGGTGGCAGGGATGAGTTCGGTAACAGACTCAATGGTGAGATGAGAGGCTTGCTCACACAGGTGCTTGATGATGGTGAGTGCATGGAGGTGCTGGGTCAGGGGATCAGCCTCGTTTTGCCTACTAAAGCGGGGTAATAAGGCGTGAATGGGGTCGAATATGGCGGTACTAGGTTGCCAGCGTACACAGCCTAAATGATGACGATGCAAGGCACTAAGCAGTGGCAAGGCTTGCTCGTCTGCATACCCATCAAGCCACTCGGGCGGAAGCAATATATTCACTTTTTTAAGGTGATTCCCTGCAATTAAGCGACGACGAAAAGTGCTGTCACGGCACACGGAGACGGCAAGTGCTTGGGGCTGGTGGCATGCATTGCACCGATACGTGTGGTCATCGTAGGCAAACTCCAGCACGCCCTCGAGGACTATCACTAGCATGATCCCCTGATGGGCACGGTGGAGGACATTGGCATCACATAATTCATCGGTGATCCCGCTATCGATATGCAACCCACCCGGACATGAAGTATGTGAAAACTGTCCCCGTACCAAGGATTGCGTCCGTTTTGAGTGATTAGCCATGATCTCGGCGTGACCATCTGCGCTGGACTCTCGCTGTGTGCAAACAACAGAGACGGGTGCTGCCATCGTATTCCTCCGTAACACGCCGCATAAACGTGCTATGCATAAACGCTCTGCGCATAAAAGCTTGATGCGTGCGCATAATTGTTTTTTCTTCCTGAAAAGCACTGAAATAGTAACATAAATGCGAATTAGTATCATTTAGTTGTTTGGGTTATCCACGAAGGAAATGAAGTATGACGTTGTTACTACCTGTCCCAGCACGTCTGGGCTTGCTGACGCTTAGTATAGCCAGTGCTCTATGTGCCCCTGCGGTGGCTGCTGATAATCTTGAGGATGAAAGCATAGAAACGGTCTCAGTATGGGGGACGCAAGTGTCCAGCTCATCCCGTTACCTGGGAGAAACGGATCTCACCGTCAAGCAACCGGATCACCTCTCTGATCTATTGCGTGATATCCCCGGTGTGGATGTGGGGGGCACGCACTCGCTCACCCAGCGCATTAATATCCGTGGTTTTACCGAACAAGATCTGGATATCACCGTCGATGGCGCCTCTCAAGGCGGTAAAATGTTCCACCACATCAGCAACCTCACTTTAAGTCCTGACATTTTGCAGCGTGTTGATGTCGCGGTGGGCGCCTCGTCGATTCTCACCAGCGAGCTAGGGGGTGCGGTCGCGTTTGAAACCAAAGATCCCTACGATCTCTTGCGTGCTAATGAGACATTTGGAGCACGCCTAAGTGCTGGTTGGGGCAGTAATGACTCCCAACAAGGCTCGTTGACCGTTTATGGGTTGTTGAGTGATGAATGGGATGCGATGGCATATATTAGCCGTTTTGATCGGGACAACTTTAAAGATGGTGACGGTAATCGCACCTTTGGCGGTGAGGGAGAGATCACTAATGGCTTAGTAAAAGTAGGCTGGGAGCCTGCAAGTGGGCATCGCTTTGAACTCAGTTATGATAAGTATCGCGATAAGGGCGACTATCTGCCGCGTCCTGATATGGGTGTAAGCTTCAACCGCAATCGTACCGGTGAAATGATACTGCCAGTGACCTACGATCGCGATACCGCCACGATCAATTACGAATACACCCCGTCACAAGCTATCGAATTGAAAGCGCTGGCCTATTATAACCAGCTGTCACTCACCCGTGATGAAACCGAATTTGCCACCCACCCATTTCTGGCTGACCGCAAAGGCGTCAACGTGGCGGAAGACACGAACCTTGGGGTAAAACTCAGTGTGTCACAGCGTATTGGCGATCACCAACTCGCGTACGGTGCGCACTATGAAAATCAAGACAACGACACCCAATTTGCCAAACCGGGTGTACAGATTTTGGAATCGGCCGACAAGATTGCGCTGTATGTGGAAGACAAGATAGCGCTGACCCCACGTTTTTCGGTGACGCCCGCGGCGCGTTATGACAGCTTTGATCGCCGAGCGACCAGCTCGAGTCAGCGTTATGATGATGTGTCGTTGGCATTGGGGGCCGAGTTTGTCGCTAACGACTATCTCACCGTGTTTGCCAATAGCCGGGAGCTGCACAAAGCGCCACCATTGAACGAGTCATTTACCACCACAGCACTGAGTGAAAGCGCGGATAAAGACTTGAAAGCCGAGCATGGCCGGACCGATGAGACTGGCGTGCGCCTGTCTAATGCAGCGGCGCAAAAAGACTACTTGTTGACCGCCAATTTGACGGTGTTTCGCACTGAACTCGATGATGAAATTGTGGTGCGCAGCTACAAAGATGGCGGTGGCAACTGGGCTTATGAAACCACCAACCGTGGCGATGTCACCTATCGTGGCTTTGAAGCCAGTGCCTATTGGGCATGGCAGCAGTGGACGGCGTCAGCCAGTTACAGTCGCACGGATGTGAGTTATTCAGAGGCGTATCAACTGGATCAGATTTTTGGTCGCGCCCGCCACCTCGGCGATACCGTAGCTTTGAATGCGGATTACGCGTTGACCCGTTGGGATGTTTTGCTGGGGTGGAACACTCAAATTCAGCGATCGACCACCGTTCCTGATAGCAACTTGACTAAGCCGGGCTACACAGTCCACAACGTGTTCGCTCAGTGGCAACCGATGGCAGTAGACGGGTTCACTTTGACGGCAGGGGTCGACAACCTGTTTGACAGTCGCTATCGCTCGCATGCGTCAACCTCAGGTAAACGAGGCGCAGAAATCCTCGATTACGAGCCCGGTCGCAATATTAAATTGACGGCATCCTATCAATTTTAATCGCAAAGAGGTGGGCGCTTGCGCCCACCTATCAAGGAGCATTGATGCCTAGTATGACGACGATGATTGACTCCGAGCATGCCCCACGTTACTTGCAGACCTTGTGTCGTCACTTTGGTCGCAAAGTCGAGGCGAGCTGGGATGAGCAAACAGGACGCGTACATTTCCCTGCGGGAGTGTGTGATATGCAGGTGCAAGGAACCCAGTTGCGTGTTACATGCCATGCCGATGATGAAGCGAGCTTAACCTTGGTGACTGAGACGGTCAGTAGCCACATCAAGATGTTTGCACGCCGAGAAGCACTGCCCCATCAGTGGCAGTGCGTCGCCGACGCTTAGGCGTGTTTTTTCGCGCGCCCTTGCACCGCCTTAAAACGTGGATTGGTTTTGCAAATGACGAACATGCGCCCGCGACGACGGACAACCTGACAATCAGGATGGCGCTGGCGGGCGCTTTTTAGTGAGTTAACGACCTTCATGACGACGCCTTTTTGCGGCGGCCGACTTGGCCAAACTTACGCGCGAAGTGTGCCGCGCGCCCTTCTTTGTTCGTCGCTCGTGCCTTCCCGGTATATACCGGGTGTGAGGCGCTCGAGATATCCAGTGGGTAGTAAGGATAGGTTTTGCCATCTTGCCACTCGATGGTACGTGATGTTTGCAAGGTTGAGCCGACAATAAAATAGGCGTCAACACTGGTGTCATGAAAAACGACAGAACGGTATTCGGGATGGATATTGGCTTTCATAACGACTCTCCGTTGTTTGTTATGATATAACATAACATCATGGGGAAGGAATGAAAAGTCCATCAGCGTCCAGGTTAAAGATCTCATTTCCCGAACTTTTTGTTGTCAGTTCGCGAAAAGTGTTACTTTTTCTTACCTGAATCAACATGCGCGTGACGGCACCTGGTTAGGATTTGGCCATGGTGCTGAGCGCGGTTGCTCACATCTCCCACCAAGGATGGTGCTTATTAGTGGCGATAGGCCGACGGAGGAGCCGTCATATCGTATCTACCCCCAATACGCCATGGGCGTGCCATAGACAATGAATGCATGTGAACGGACGCGTGGGGACGTCTATCCAAAGTAGGAGAAAGTTATGTTCTTGGTTGAGTTATTAGTGGTACTCAGCTGCATCTTAATTGGTGCCCGTATCGGCGGCATTGGTTTAGGTGTGATGGGCGGGGTCGGGCTCGCTGTCTTAAGTTTTGGGTTTGGTTTACAGCCCACGCATCCGCCGATTGATGTTTTATTAATGATCATGGCGGTGGTCGCCGCGGCAGCCACGATGCAAGCAGCAGGTGGCTTGGATTTTTTAATTAAAATTGCCACCAATATATTACGTAAAAACCCGCGTCACATTACCTTTGTTGCCCCTTTAGTGACTTATGTATTCACCATGATGGCGGGAACCGGACACGTTGCCTATTCGGTATTGCCGGTGATTGCTGAAGTCAGTCGTAAAAGTGGCATTCGTCCGGCTCGTCCGTTAGGGATGGCGGTCATTGCCTCGCAATTTGCGATTGTGGCCAGCCCCATCGCCGCTGCGGTGGTGGCGTGTGTGGCCTTTTTAGAGCCGCAAGGGATTACCCTTACTGATGTGCTGTCGGTTACCATTCCCAGCACCTTTATTGGCCTTGCCTTGGCATGTGTGATTGTTAATAAGCTGGGTAAAGAGCTTAAAGACGATCCTGAATATCAACGCCGCTTACAAGATCCCGACTTTCGTCGAGAAATGGAAGCGGATTTGGCCGTTGAAGATATCGAAGTCACGCCGGAGGCGAAGAAATCGGTTGGCTTGTTCTTATTTGGTGCCTTAGCCGTGGTCATAATGGGGGCATTCCCAACCCTGCGACCGGCCTTTGATGGCGAGCCAATGGGGATGGCGCATACCATTGAAATCGTGATGTTGTCAGTGGGGGCACTGATCATTTTGACCTGTAAGCCGGACGGCAATGCGATTAGCCAAGGTTCGGTATTCCATGCCGGGATGCGTGCGATTGTCGCAATCTTTGGTATTGCTTGGCTCGGTGATACCTTGATTGGTGGCCATGGCGAGATGGTCAAAGAGGCGGTGTCTGGCTTGGTTGAGATGGCACCGTGGACATTTGCATTTGCGCTGTTCGCTTTGTCAGTCATGGTGAACAGCCAAGGTGCGACGACAGCGGTGTTGGTGCCTGTGGCGATTACCTTGGGGCTGCCGCCTTCGATGATTATTGCGACCTTTGTAGCGGTGAATGGCTACTTCTTTATTCCTAACTACGGGCCGATCATTGCCTCCATCGACTTTGACCGAACCGGCACCACGCGGATTGGTAAGTATATTTTTAATCACAGCTTTATGGCACCAGGCTTGCTGAGTATGGTGTTCAGTATCGCTTGTGGTTTGCTGATTACCCAGGTGTTGTAACGGCAATTGAAGGTATAAAAGAAGGGCGCTATCAGCGCCCTTGTTGTCTCTGTAGGTGGTTGGTGTCTGTTGTGAGTGACCCACTGATGACTGACCCACTAGGCGTTAAAGCGTTTACCGCGATACTTAGGATGCATCAGGTTCTCCACCGAGAAGATCTCGTCCAGCTCCGCCTCGGTCATTAAACCACGCTCGAGCACCACCTCTTTGACGCTCTTGCCCGTTTCGGCGCAAATCTTGCCGACAATATCGCCTTCATGGTGGCCGATAAAGGGGTTAAGATAAGTGATAATCCCAATCGAGTTAAGCACGTAGTGTTCGCACACTGCTTGGTTAACGGTGATCCCACTCACGCACTTCTCACCCAAGTTCCGGCAGCCATTCGCCAGAATGGAGATAGACTCAAACAGCGCCTGGCCAATCACCGGCTCCATCACGTTAAGTTGCAATTGACCGGCTTCGGCAGCAAAGGTGATGGTGGTGTCATTCCCCATCACGCGATAGCAAACCTGGTTCACCACTTCTGGGATCACCGGGTTAACCTTAGCGGGCATGATGGATGAACCGGCCTGCATTTCAGGTAGGTTAATTTCATTGAGCCCGGCACGTGGGCCCGAGGAGAGCAGTCGGAGGTCGTTACAAATCTTCGACAGTTTCACCGCCAGGCGTTTTAGCGAGCCATGGACCATCACATACGATCCACAGTCTGACGTGGCTTCAATCAAATCTTCTGCTGGGATACACGGCAAGCCTGTGATTTCAGCTAGGCGTTTCACCGCCAGTTGCTGATAGCCTTCTGCGGCATTCAGTTTGGTGCCAATCGCGGTGGCGCCGAGGTTGACCTCTAACAGTAGCGCGGCGGTATATTTAATGTTTTTGATTTCTTCGCGCAGTAGCACTGAAAACGCTTTGAATTCTTGCCCGACCGTCATCGGTACCGCGTCTTGCAGCTGGGTGCGGCCCATTTTGATGACATGCGCATAGGCTTCAGCTTTGGCATCGAATTCTTTTTGCAGGTAATCAATCGCATCCATCAGCTTGAGAATGCTGTTGTAAACGGCAATACGGAAGCCTGTTGGGTACGCACAGTTGGTGGATTGGCTCTTATTGACGTGATCGTTGGGGTTAATCACATCATAGTCACCTTTCTCATGCCCCATCAGTTCAAGCGCAAGGTTGGCAATCACCTCGTTGGCATTCATGTTGACAGAGGTGCCTGCGCCGCCTTGGAAGACATCCGAGGGGAACTGATCCATGCATTTGCCGGTTTCTAAAATCTGGTCACAGGCTTTGATGATGTAATCACCGACATCGGCAGGAATAACACCAAGCTCTTGGTTTGCCATCGCAGCGGCTTTTTTGGTGTAAACCATGCCGCGAACGAAATCGGGGATATCAGAAATCCGGGTACCGGAAATGGTAAAGTTTTCCACTGCCCGCAACGTATGAATACCGTAGTAGGCATCGGCAGGTACCGCGCGTTGGCCGAGTAAATCTTCTTCTAAACGGGTTGCAGTAGTGAGGATCGAGGTTTCATTGGGTGTTACAATCGTCTGAGACATGCGTTGGCCTTAACATCAAGTTATTATAATGATTAAAACGTCGCCACAAATTTTGCTGTAGAATCCATTCCTCAGAGATTTTGGCTGGATGTATTATCTGTTACATCCTTTCAGCCGCCATTACAGCATATAATGCGGTGAAAAGGGCTGACCCCGGTCACAGCTGTAGCATGGCGCATAGACAAAATGCGCTTTCTTGCACATTGATTCAAGCGCTAAATTCGGTTTCGTTGTTCGGCGTTTGGCGGATTTTGATGTTAGGATGAAAAGTCCATTTCCAGCGCGAGGTGAATCGTGTTTCCAATCTTATTGCTGCTATTTATTCTGGTCCCAGTGATTGAAATCGGCCTGTTTATTCAGGTTGGTGGTTGGTTGGGATTGTGGCCCACACTGGCGCTGGTTTTGATCACCGCATTCGTCGGTGCCTCTTTGGTGCGCAGCCAAGGACTGATGACCTTGGCCTCGGTGCAAGACAGGCTTAATCGCGGAGAATTGCCCGCCCAGCAAATCCTTGAAGGCGTGATGCTGGCCGTCGCCGGCGTCCTGCTGTTAACGCCAGGCTTTATGACCGATGCGATGGGGATGTTGGTGCTGCTACCAGCACCGCGTGCCGCGCTCGCCAAACAAGTGATGAAGCGCGTCACTGTCTCTCAAGCGGGCTTTAGCCAAGGTGGCTTCCATCAAGGGGGCAATGCGCAAGGACCCTTTGGGGAGGATCCTTTCCGTCGCGGAGGCCGTGGTGACGATAGCAACACCTTTGAGGGGGAATATGAGCGCAAAGATGACGACGATGATGACCATCGTCTGCGCTAAGCCATTTCGGAGTTAAACCCAGCAAAAAGGCCGCATGAAGAAGCGGCCTTTTTCGATCATAACGTCCGCTTATTGGGTGAGCTCGGGGCGCTGACGGTATTGATCGAGTGATGCTGGGTTATCCAAGGCGCTTAACTGTGCCACGTCTTGGCCATGGACCACATCGCGTACCGCCAATTCGGCCAGTTTCCCTGACTTGGTGCGCGGAATATCGCTCACCTCGGCAATCACGGCGGGAACATGACGCGGCGTGCACTGGGTGCGGATGGTTTTTTTGATGGTTTGCTTGAGCGGCTCATCCAGTGTCACACCAGCAGCGAGTTTGACGAATAGCACTACGCGGACATCATTTTGCCATTGCTGGCCAATGACCACTGAGTCCATGATCTCGCTAAGCTGGTTAACATGGCGATAGATTTCCGCCGTACCAATTCGTACCCCGCCCGGGTTCAATACCGCATCAGACCGACCATAAAACACCATGCCACCTTGTGCGGTCAGGCGCACATAGTCACCATGGAACCAGATGTCATCAATCTTGTTCCAGTAGGCATTGTGATAGCGACTGCCATCGGTATCGTGCCAAAAGCCAACCGGCTGGTTGGGGAAGCTATTACAACACACCAGCTCCCCTTTCTGCTCCTCAACTGCTTGGCCCTGGGGGTTAAACACTTGTACATCAAGCGCCAAGCCGCGCTTTTGGCTTTCGCCGCGATAAACCGGTGACAGTGGGCTGCCAAGAACAAAGCAGCCACAAATATCAGTGCCACCCGCAATCGAACTTAACTGCAGATTAGACTTTATCTTTTGATAGACATAATCAAACTGCTCGGGCGCAAGTACCGAGCCGGTCGAACATAGGACGCGTAGCGACGCCAGCGAGTAATCATCTTTCGGCGCCACACCTTGTTTTTCCAATGCTTCTAAGTATTTCGCTGCGGTACCAAAAAGGGTGAGCTGGTGCTGCTCGGCCAGTCGCCAAAGTACGCCTGCGTCCGGATAAAACGGCGAGCCATCATAAAGCACCAAGGTCGCGCCGCTTGCCAAGGCACTGACCTGCCAATTCCACATCATCCAGCCGCAGGTGGTGAAGTAGAAAAAGCGATCGCCGGGGCGCACATCTGAATGGAGTTGATGCTCTTTCAGGTGATTGAGCAATATCCCCCCTACCGAATGAATAATGCACTTGGGCTTACCCGTGGTGCCGGAAGAGTAAAGCACAAAGAGTGGGGCATTGAATGCCACGCGGGTAAAGCGAAGCGGCGGCGCGTCGTGGGCTAATAAATCTTGCCAATTATCCACGCCAGCGGGTAAAGAAGGTCGATCACCATCAAAAGGGATCACCACTAGGCGCTCAATGGCCGGTACCTTATCCACCACCTGCTGCGCTTTGCTTAGGCAGTCATAGGTTTTGCCGTTGTAGTGATAGTGATCGGTGGTAAACAGCACTTTGGGCTCGGTTTGGCCAAAACGGTCCAACACACTGTCGACGCCAAAGTCCGGTGAGGTTGAGGTCCAAATCGCGCCCAACGCCGCGGTGGCAAGCATCGCAATCACGGTTTCAGGCAGGTTAGGTAAATAGCCGGCAACCACATCGCCCGGCTGAACACCTTGCGTCTCTAGGTAGTGACGGATGGCCGCGACCTGATCGACGAGCTCACGCCAAGTGAGGGTTCGTGCTACCTCATGCTCACCGCTAAAAATCATCGCTGGTTGGTCGGCATACTGCTCGGCGTGTTTGAGCAGATTTTCGGCATAGTTGAGGCGCGCGGAGGGAAACCAGTGGCTATCTCGATTGGGGTGCTCGGGGTCGATATCGCACACTCTCTCGCCCGGGTCACCGATCACGCCGGCAAATTGCCATAACTGTTGCCAAAAATCGCCGCTTTGACGTACTGACCAGGCATAAAGATCGTTATAGCCATTCAGCTGGGTGCCGTGAGTCTGATTCACGGCACGGATAAACGCGGCGAGTAACGTGTGGGTTTGACGTTCCTTATCCGGCGTCCACAACAATCCGTCTTTCATGTCCTCTCCTTAGCCCTTATCAGGGTGAGCCTGTATAAATGCATCCAGCGTTTGGCACTGTGCCTCGATGCGCGTCAAAGTTGGGTAGGCCGTTAAATCAAACGCAAATCGGCGTGCATTAAAAAGCTGCGGTACCAAACAAATATCGGCCAAATTGGGCGCTTCTCCGCCGATAAAGGGGCTGTCTAATCCCTGTAGTTTGGCTTCCAAGCCATCGAACCCTTGTTTTAGCCAATGGTGATACCAAGTGATTTTGTCGTCATCACTGTGGCCAAAGGGGCCGGTTAAGTATTGCAGAACCCGCAAGTTATTGAGTGGATGTACATCACAGGCAATGTCGAGCGCCAGTGAGCGGCACTGGGCTTTTTGCACTGGATCACTAGGGAGCAGTTTGACCTGTGGATAGCGCTCATCGAGGTATTCAATAATGGCGAGCGATTGGCTCAAGGTAACATCGCCATCGACCAAGGTCGGCACTAAACCGGCGGGGTTGAGCGAACGATAGGCGTCGCTTTGCTGGTGTTTATCCAGCAGGGACACGGTTTCTCGTTGGTAGCTGAGGCCTTTAAGGCCAAGGGCGATGCGGACGCGGTAGGCCGCGGTCGACTTACTGTAATCATAAAGCAGCATACAAGCTCCTAGACGGCGTCAACGTCAAGCGCGCCTAGAGGTACTAGGCGCTCATCAAGGTTACTCAGCGATGTAACGGGTCACAGTTTGCTCAATGGCGCCGAAAATAGACGCATCTTGGCTGTCGCGCATATCGATAGTGACGCTATCGCCAAAGGTCATAAACGGAGTTTTTGCCTCGCCTTGGTCGATAATTTCCAGCATGCGCTTTTCGGCTAAGCAGCAAGAGCCTTTACTGCGATCGGTATTGGACACGGTGCCGGAGCCAATAATGGTCCCGGCACTGACATGACGGCTTTTCGCCACATGCGCGACCAACTGGGCAAAATCAAAGGTCATATCGACACCCGCATCGGGTGACCCGAACCATTCGCCGTTGAGGGTGACATGCATCGGTAAGTGGACTTTATGGTCGCGCCAGTGATCGCCAAGCTCATCGGGGGTAACCGCCACCGGCGAAAAGGCAGAGGCGGGCTTGGATTGGAAAAAGCCGAACCCTTTGGCAAGCTCGACGGGGATCAGGTTGCGCAGGGAAACATCGTTGACCAGCATCAGCAGTTTAATGTGTTGGCCCGCTTTGTCGGCACTTAGGTGCATGGGCACATCATCGGTGACGACGGCTAGCTCGGCTTCAAAGTCACAGCCCCATGCATCATCCACTAATTCAATCTCGTCACGTGGGCCGAGAAAGCCATCAGACATGCCTTGATACATCAGTGGGTCGGTCCAAAAACTCTCAGGCATTTGTGCGCCGCGTGCTTTGCGCACCAGTTCAACGTGGTTAACGTAGGCGCTACCATCGGCCCACTGAAAGGCGCGGGGCAGTGGTGAGTCGCAGACACTTGGGTCAAAGGCAAAGGACTCACTGACTTGGTTGTCGTTGAGCGCATCGTAGCGCTGAGTCAGTTTGGGCGCCAGTGTCGCCCAATGATCGAGTGCCGCTTGTAGTGTGGGTGCGATATCGTCGGCGTGGACGGCGCGAGTAAGGTCACGAGAGACCAAAATCAATTTGCCATCACGTCCGTGTTTGAGTGAAGCCAGTTTCATTGCTTTCTCCTTCGCTATTCTGCGTCACTTGGCGTGCGCCAAGAGTAAACATAATCGGTCAGTTCGGTGGCTTTCGCCGCGTCGCCCATATCAAGTGGCATGCGGGTATCAATCATCACCGCCACTTCGTCGGTCTCTTTTTTCTGATGCTTTTTGCCTGCGGCAAAGGCTTTTGGGTGAGGACCATGTGGGAAGCCACAAGGGTGTAGAGTCACCATGCCGGCATCAATGTTATCGCGGCTGAAAAAGTCACCTTGGTGATAGAAAAGCACTTCATCGTAGTCATCGTTATTGTGGTAGAAAGGCACCTTCAGTGCGCCAGGATCTGACTCGATCGGGCGGGGGACAAAGGTACAAATCACAAAACCTTGCGCGACAAAGGTGGTGTGCGCGGATGGCGGTAAGTGGTAACGATGGCTCATCAACGGGCGGATATCTCGCCAGTTGAGCCGGAATACGGTGAGATTGCCTTTCCAGCCCACGGCATCGAGTGGGTTATAAGGATAGGTGACACGGTTAAGCTGTTGGCGCGATTTGATCATCACCTGCCAGCTTTCGCTGTCGGATTGCTGGGCTTTAAAGCGTTCGTCAATGCGCGCATGTTCTAACACTGCAGGATCAAACACCGCATGTTCGCCGACAATGCCTCGTTCGGCGCTCATGTAGGAGCCATGAGTCGCTTCAATCATCAACAAGGTGGTTGCCTCATCCGGCACTAGTCGCCAGCTGGTGGCGCGAGGAACGATCAAATAATCGCCTTTGCTATAGCGCAAGTGGCCATAATCGCAATACAGCGAGCCTTCGCCCTGATGGACAAACAAGCAATCGTCGCCATCGCTGTTGCGCACCAGATAAGACATGGCGGTATCGGTGCGCCATAAGCGAACCTGAACGTTGGCATTAGATAACAGCACAGGTGCATCCATTGGCGACGTGCCTTGCGTTTCAACTCGGTTGGTATCAAAAGCATGCGGTCGTAATGGGCCTTCCCACTCGCTCCAGCCCGTCGGGGGATGGCGGTGATACATATGACTGGCCGGGCCAAAAAAGCCTTCCTTGCCACACTCGCGCTCGTAAGTTCCCTCGGGAAAGTCGCAGTGGGCTTGACGTGAGGCATCCCCTTCACGAATGGGGAATGAAAACCACTTTCGCATAACTCGCTCCTTGTGCTGGGCGGCCGTGCTCACCGGGACGGCCAAATAGTTTCAAAAGAAACAATCTATCCGTTTATACTAGCGATCAGAGACGAGAAAAAGCAACGCTCTGTTAACAAATATTTTACTTTGAGTGTTCAGTATTTTTGCCGCCTAAAAATCGTAAGTGTAAACAAAGCACTACCTTTGCATCTTATCGAAGCCTCTCGTAAAGTAGGTCATATGATTTCACTTGAAACTAACTGGTATGACCCTTCCTCATTTAGCGCTCGATAGCTTTTTGCCTTATAAGCTGGTTCACACGGCGGAGTTGGTGGCCGATAGTCTTGCGGCACGTTATGAAGCAGAGTTTGGATTATCGCGTCCAGAATGGCGCGTGCTGGCCTCTTTGGGGGCACGGGATGGCGTGATGGCGAAAGATTTAGCCGCAGAAACGCGGCTGGATAAAGTAAAAGTGTCGCGCTTGCTTACCCGTTTAGAGCAGCACCAACTGGTAGAGCGACGCGCGTGCCAAGGTGATCAGCGCGCCGCGTTAGTCCATTTGACCGATAAAGGACGCACCCATTATCAGACTATTGTCCCCAAGGTGTTGGAGTGGGAAACAGCCATGCTTGAGGGACTCAGTGCGGCGCAGTATCAAGCGCTTTATCAGGCGTTAGACGCTCTGCAGCACCGCGTTCATGAGTTGGATCAGACCGGCAGTGACGAAGCCAGTGTCTGACGGCGCAGCACCACGGCATACAGGTACGCCATAATACCGGCCAGTAGATTAGCAATGGCTATTCCCGCAAACAGGCCATGGGTGCCGTTGACCATGCCGCCCAGCCACGCACAGGGCACCAAGAAGACAAACAAACGGACGAGGTTGCAGGCGAACGAATGCAATGAACGCTTCATCGCATTCAGGCCGCCGACCAATAACATCAAGGTGCCTTGTAAGCCGTAACTGGCCGGAACCACCATCAAATAGTGGGCAATTTCTTGTTGAACCCGCACATCGTCACTGAACAAATCCGCAATCAGATCGATAAAAGGCCATAGCGACAAGTACAAGGCAAACTGGAACAAGATGGCAAAGCGCATCGCGCTAAACAGTGCCTGAAAGGCCCGTTGATGGTATTGCGCGCCAAAGTTTTGCGACATTAAGGGCGTGAGCGATGACGTCATTGCCATCATCACAATTAATAAAATGGCTTCAATGCGTTGCGCGGCGCCATAGGCGGCAACGCTCTCTGTCCCTTGCGAGGCGAGCATCATCATTAAAATGGCACCTGCCGCCGGGTTTAAGGCATTGGTCATCCCAGCGGGCATGCCAATTTTAAGGATTTGACGCACGTCTGTCGCCAGTTTGGTCCATTGTGGTGCGATTAGTAGCCGTTCACGGCGAATCAGTATACTTAGCGCGGCTATCAATGCCCCCGCCCAACTGACGGCGCTGGCGATGGCGGCCCCTTTTACGCCCAGCTCGGGAAACGGACCCAAGCCAAAAATCAGTAAGGGGTCGAGCGTCCCATTAATCAGGCCGGAGACCATCATGATTTTCGCCGGCGTTTTGGTGTCGCCCGTGGCGCGGATAGCGGCGTTTCCTGCCATGGGTACCACGAGCAATGGAATGGTGAGGTACCATACCTGCATATAGTCGTGGATCAACGGCAATAAGTTGTCGCTTGCTCCCAGTGCGGAGAACACTGGATTGATGGTAGCCGCCCCCAGCCAACCGACGGACATCACTATGAATACCGCCAAGGTCAAGCCGTGACTCGACACCCGCGCGGCATCTTGATGATCGCCTTGACCAAGCAATCGCGCCACCAAGGCGGCAATGCCGACCCCTAACCCGAGCGTGATGGAGTTAACCGCAAAGGTGATCGGGAAGGTGAAGCTCACCGCAGCGAGTGCTTCCGTGCCAAGCAGTGAAATAAAGAAGGTATCCACCACATTGAACATGATGATCGCGAACAGCCCAAATACCATGGGCACGGTCATCTTACGCAATGTGAGGTTGATCGGGGCGGAGAGCAGCCCGTGTTTGTCGTTCATAATCGCTTATTACTGGGTTGGGACGGCTTACCCTAGCGGATCCTCACAATCGGAGAAAGTTGCCAGTCTAAAAAAACAAAAAAATTACTGTAAAACCCTTGGGAAAGAAAAAGGGCGTCCCCACATAGGGAATTACATCAGGAACCGGACGCATGTACGGCCTGTGTGCATACTTACTTCATCAAACGGAACATCATTACTAATTCAGGAGACGACCGATGAACATTCGTCCACTACATGATCGCGTTATCGTTGAGCGCCAAGAAGCTGAGTCTAAATCAGCGGGTGGCATCGTGTTAACTGGTTCTGCTGCAGAAAAGTCTACCCGCGGTAAAGTGCTGGCGGTAGGCAAAGGCCGTATTCTTGAAAACGGCAATGTGCAGCCATTGGACGTTCAAGTGGGTGACACTGTTATCTTCTCTGAAGGCTTTGGCACCAAGACGGAAAAAATCGAGGGTCAAGAAGTTCTGATCTTGTCTGAAAGCGACATTATGGCAATCGTTGAATAATTCATTTCACCTCCAATCAATAATGTAAGAAAGGAATAGAATCATGGCTGCTAAAGACGTTAAATTTAGTGACGACGCGCGTGCGAAAATGCTCGAAGGTGTGAATGTTCTGGCTGATGCCGTGAAAGTCACACTAGGCCCTAAAGGCCGCAACGTAGTACTAGACAAATCATTCGGTGCACCAACCATCACCAAAGATGGCGTCTCTGTTGCGCGTGAAATTGAACTGGAAGACAAATTCCAGAACATGGGCGCACAAATGGTAAAAGAAGTGGCGTCTCAGTCGAACGACGCTGCGGGTGACGGAACGACAACTGCAACTGTATTGGCGCAATCTATCGTCAATGAAGGCTTGAAAGCAGTCGCGGCGGGCATGAACCCAATGGATCTAAAGCGCGGTATCGACAAAGCGGTTGTTGCGGCGGTTGAAGAGTTGAAAAAACTGTCTGCGCCTTGCACCAGCAACAATGCGATTGAGCAAGTGGGTACCATTTCTGCGAACTCTGACCACACTGTTGGTAAGATCATCGCTCAAGCGATGGAAAAAGTCGGTCGTGACGGTGTTATTACCGTTGAAGAAGGTCAATCACTGCAAGACGAACTGAGCGTCGTAGAAGGCATGCAGTTCGATCGTGGTTACCTATCTCCTTACTTCATCAATAACCAAGAAGCCGGTAACGTTGAGCTGGATAACCCATTTATCCTACTGATCGACAAAAAAGTCTCGAATATCCGCGAGCTGCTACCAACCCTTGAAGCGGTTTCTAAAGCGTCTCGTCCTCTGCTGATCATTGCAGAAGATCTTGAAGGTGAAGCGCTGGCAACCCTGGTTGTCAACAACATGCGTGGCATCGTCAAAGTTGCTGCCGTGAAAGCCCCTGGCTTTGGTGACCGTCGTAAAGCGATGCTGCAAGATATCGCAACCTTGACGGCAGGTACTGTGGTTTCTGAAGAAATCGGCATGGACCTAGAGAAAGTGACGCTGGAAGACCTAGGTCAAGCCAAGCGTGTCACTGTCACTAAAGACAACACCACTATCGTTGACGGTGTCGGTGAGGAAGCGGCGATTGAAGGGCGTGTTGCGCAGATTCGCCAGCAAATCGAGGAAGCAACCTCAGACTACGACAAAGAAAAACTGCAAGAGCGCGTCGCTAAACTGGCTGGCGGTGTTGCAGTGATCAAAGTCGGTGCGGCGACAGAAGTCGAGATGAAAGAGAAGAAAGATCGCGTTGAAGATGCCCTGCACGCAACACGTGCGGCGGTTGAAGAAGGCGTGGTTGCCGGTGGTGGTGTTGCCCTAATCCGTGCGGCGAGCAAAGTTGGCGAGCTGAAAGGTGACAACGAAGAGCAAAACGTGGGCATCCGTGTTGCACTGCGCGCCATGGAATCACCACTTCGTCAAATCGCGACCAACGCAGGTGATGAAGACTCAGTGGTTGCTAACAAAGTGAAATCTGGCGATAACCACTTTGGCTACAATGCATCAACTGGCGAATACGGTGACATGATTGAGATGGGTATTCTTGACCCAACTAAAGTAACACGTAGTGCACTACAGTTCGCTGCCTCTGTTGCGGGTCTGATGATCACCACTGAAGCCATGGTTACCGATCTGCCACAAAAAGACGGCGGTGCTGATATGGGCGCGGCTGCTGGTATGGGTGGCATGGGCGGAATGGGCGGCATGATGTGATCGCCTTTCCCTCATAAATGAAAAAACCCAGCTTCGGCTGGGTTTTTTCGTTCTCGGGCTGACGCCAATAACGCGGCTCAGTGCGGAGACGCAGATGAAAAAATATTCATCACTGCGACACCCGAGACAATCAGTGCCATTCCTATCACCGCCGGTGCATCCAGCTTTTGGTCAAAGACTAGCCAACCAATCAAAGCAATCAATGTCACGCCCGCGCCGGCCCATATCGCATAGGCGATGCCTACAGGAATTGCGCGTAAAGTGAGGGCGAGTAGATAGAAAGAGAAACTGTATCCCACCACCACTAATATCGAAGGAACGAGCTTAGAAAAGCCGTCACTGTTTTTGAGTGATGCGGTTGCAATCACCTCTGCCACAATAGCAAACCCTAGAAAAAGCCAATGCTTCATATCGATGACTCCCAAGTGAGAAACAGGCAGGCCATGCTACCAGCCAATTTTTATGATGTATGCCTCATTTTGAGTGGAGAAGAGTGAAAAGCATGATGAGCGATGTAAGCCAAGGTGAACACTGGCGGCAAAACACAAGGGTTAAAATAGACAAAAAAAACGATTTTGTACGAATTTCGTTCAGGTGAGATTTTTTTTGCAAAAAGGGGTTGCGGGAAAAACTGAGATCTCTATACTGCGCTTCCTGTTGACGGGGCAACGAGACGCAAGTCACGAAATGCCGACCACGAAGTCAACACGCTCTTTAACAATTTGACCTATGCAATCTGTGTGGGCACTCGTTAAGAATAGACAAAAAGATTTATTCGATGAACTGAGTGACCAAACGACAACTTTTACAGTTGTTCGGCACAGTCAATTCGTTTGTCTCGTAAGAGACGAACAAAACAGTATTTATCGAGCCGTTTGTCTTTCCTTTATAGGAAAGCGAACAAAAGAACTTAAATTGAAGAGTTTGATCATGGCTCAGATTGAACGCTGGCGGCAGGCCTAACACATGCAAGTCGAGCGGAAACGGCAGCATTGAAGCTTCGGTGGATTTGCTGGACGTCGAGCGGCGGACGGGTGAGTAACGGCTGGGAACCTGCCCTGACGCGGGGGATAACCGTTGGAAACGACGGCTAATACCGCATAATGTCTTAGTTCATTACGAGCTGGGACCAAAGGTGGCCTCTACATGTAAGCTATCGCGTTGGGATGGGCCCAGTTAGGATTAGCTAGTTGGTAAGGTAATGGCTTACCAAGGCAACGATCCTTAGCTGGTTTGAGAGGATGATCAGCCACACTGGGACTGAGACACGGCCCAGACTCCTACGGGAGGCAGCAGTGGGGAATATTGCACAATGGGGGAGACCCTGATGCAGCCATGCCGCGTGTGTGAAGAAGGCCTTCGGGTTGTAAAGCACTTTCAGCAGTGAGGAAGGTGGTGTACTTAATAAGTGCATGGCTTGACGTTAGCTGCAGAAGAAGCACCGGCTAACTCCGTGCCAGCAGCCGCGGTAATACGGAGGGTGCGAGCGTTAATCGGAATTACTGGGCGTAAAGCGCATGCAGGCGGTTTGTTAAGTCAGATGTGAAAGCCCGGGGCTCAACCTCGGAACCGCATTTGAAACTGGCAGGCTAGAGTCTTGTAGAGGGGGGTAGAATTTCAGGTGTAGCGGTGAAATGCGTAGAGATCTGAAGGAATACCAGTGGCGAAGGCGGCCCCCTGGACAAAGACTGACGCTCAGATGCGAAAGCGTGGGTAGCAAACAGGATTAGATACCCTGGTAGTCCACGCCGTAAACGCTGTCTACTTGGAGGTTGAGGTTTAGACTTTGGCTTTCGGCGCTAACGCATTAAGTAGACCGCCTGGGGAGTACGGCCGCAAGGTTAAAACTCAAATGAATTGACGGGGGCCCGCACAAGCGGTGGAGCATGTGGTTTAATTCGATGCAACGCGAAGAACCTTACCTACTCTTGACATCCAGCGAATCCTTTAGAGATAGAGGCGTGCCTTCGGGAGCGCTGAGACAGGTGCTGCATGGCTGTCGTCAGCTCGTGTTGTGAAATGTTGGGTTAAGTCCCGCAACGAGCGCAACCCTTATCCTTGTTTGCCAGCACATAATGGTGGGAACTCCAGGGAGACTGCCGGTGATAAACCGGAGGAAGGTGGGGACGACGTCAAGTCATCATGGCCCTTACGAGTAGGGCTACACACGTGCTACAATGGCAGATACAGAGGGCAGCGAAGCTGCGAAGTGGAGCGAATCCCTTAAAGTCTGTCGTAGTCCGGATTGGAGTCTGCAACTCGACTCCATGAAGTCGGAATCGCTAGTAATCGTGGATCAGAATGCCACGGTGAATACGTTCCCGGGCCTTGTACACACCGCCCGTCACACCATGGGAGTGGGCTGCACCAGAAGTAGATAGCTTAACCTTCGGGAGGGCGTTTACCACGGTGTGGTTCATGACTGGGGTGAAGTCGTAACAAGGTAGCCCTAGGGGAACCTGGGGCTGGATCACCTCCTTACTGACGCTATTGTTGCGAGTGCTCACACAGATTGTATAGGTTGAAGTTATAAAGAGGATATGTTCCCAAACATATCAGCGTGTCCCATTCGTCTAGAGGCCTAGGACACCGCCCTTTCACGGCGGTAACAGGGGTTCGACTCCCCTATGGGACGCCACTTTATAAACATACTTTCGAGTGTGGTTACAAAGTGGTTTATTTAGCAATAAACGACATGCTCTTTAACAATCTGGAAAGCTGACAAGTCATTCTTAAAGAATGACAGTAAAGTTCTCAATCAGTGACATGTAATGTCACTCACACAATCAAGTGTGCTTGGGCTTTGTCTTATTTGATAAGCAAAGTCTCTATTTTGAGTCCGGCAAAAACAAAACCTTAATTGGTTGATGATTCAACACTCAGTGGTTTTGCGACGCAGATTTCTTTTTAAGACAGTCTCGCGCAAAAAAAAAACCTCTTGGGGTTGTATGGTTAAGTGATTAAGCGTAGACGGTGGATGCCTTGGCAGTCAGAGGCGATGAAGGACGTACTAACCTGCGAAAAGCGATGGTGAGCTGGTAAGAAGCATTTGAGCCATCGATGTCCGAATGGGGAAACCCACCTGCATAAGCAGGTATCTTAGCGTGAATACATAGCGCTAAGAGGCGAACTCGGGGAACTGAAACATCTAAGTACCCGAAGGAAAAGAAATCAATTGAGATTCCGGCAGTAGCGGCGAGCGACCCCGGAGCAGCCCTTAAGCGGCTTAGGCGTTAGGTGAACAGGTTGGAAAACCTAGCAATAAAGGGTGATAGCCCCGTAACCGACGGCGCCTTAGGCGTGAAAACGAGTAAGACGGGACACGTGATATCTTGTCTGAACATGGGGGGACCATCCTCCAAGGCTAAATACTCCTGACTGACCGATAGTGAACCAGTACCGTGAGGGAAAGGCGAAAAGAACCCCTGTGAGGGGAGTGAAATAGAACCTGAAACCGTCTACGTACAAGCAGTGGGAGCCCCATCACTAAGACACTTCATCTTAGTGAGACGCTATCACTTTGTTGATTGGGTTAACCACGCGAAGCGTGGGTCAACCACCCAATCCAGCAGAGGTGACTTAGTGATGGGGTGACCGCGTACCTTTTGTATAATGGGTCAGCGACTTAATGTAAGTAGCTAGGTTAACCGCATAGGGGAGCCGTAGGGAAACCGAGTCTTAACTGGGCGACAGTTGCTTGCATTAGACCCGAAACCGAGTGATCTAGCCATGGGCAGGTTGAAGGTTGAGTAACATCAACTGGAGGACCGAACTCACTAACGTTGAAAAGTTAGGAGATGACCTGTGGCTAGGGGTGAAAGGCCAATCAAACTCGGAGATAGCTGGTTCTCCCCGAAAGCTATTTAGGTAGCGCCTCGGACGAACACTACTGGGGGTAGAGCACTGTTAAGGCTAGGGGGTCATCCCGACTTACCAACCCTTTGCAAACTCCGAATACCAGTAAGTGCTATCCGGGAGACACACGGCGGGTGCTAACGTCCGTCGTGGAGAGGGAAACAACCCAGACCGCCAGCTAAGGTCCCCAAGTTATCGCTAAGTGGGAAACGATGTGGGAAGGCTCAGACAGCCAGGATGTTGGCTTAGAAGCAGCCATCATTTAAAGAAAGCGTAATAGCTCACTGGTCGAGTCGGCCTGCGCGGAAGATGTAACGGGGCTAAGCGATACACCGAAGCTGCGGCAATGTCCTTATGGATATTGGGTAGGGGAGCGTTGTGTAAGCTGTTGAAGGTGTGCTGAGAGGCATGCTGGAGGTATCACAAGTGCGAATGCTGACATGAGTAACGATAAAGGGGGTGAAAAACCTCCTCGCCGGAAGACCAAGGGTTCCTGTCCAACGTTAATCGGGGCAGGGTAAGTCGGCCCCTAAGGCGAGGCCGAAAGGCGTAGTCGATGGGAAACGGGTTAATATTCCCGTACTGCTGCTTACTGCGATGGGGGGACGGAGAAGGCTAGGTGGGCCTGGCGATGGTTGTCCAGGTTCAAGTGCGTAGGCTGATTTCTTAGGCAAATCCGGGAAATCGAGGCCGAGACACGATGTCGAGCCACCAAGGTGGTGAAGTCATTGATGCCATGCTTCCGGGAAAAGCCTCTAAGCTTCAGGTAAGTAGGAACCGTACTCCAAACCGACACAGGTGGTCGGGTAGAGAATACCAAGGCGCTTGAGAGAACTCGGGTGAAGGAACTAGGCAAAATGGTACCGTAACTTCGGGAGAAGGTACGCTGCCCGCGGTGAAGTCCCTTGCGGATGGAGCTATGGGCAGTCGCAGATACCAGGTGGCTGCAACTGTTTATTAAAAACACAGCACTGTGCAAAATCGAAAGATGACGTATACGGTGTGACGCCTGCCCGGTGCCGGAAGGTTAATTGATGTGGTTATCGCAAGAGAAGCCATTGATTGAAGCCCCGGTAAACGGCGGCCGTAACTATAACGGTCCTAAGGTAGCGAAATTCCTTGTCGGGTAAGTTCCGACCTGCACGAATGGCGTAATGATGGCCACGCTGTCTCCACCCGAGACTCAGTGAAATTGAAATCGCAGTGAAGATGCTGTGTACCCGCGGCTAGACGGAAAGACCCCGTGAACCTTTACTACAGCTTGGCACTGAACATTGAGCCTACATGTGTAGGATAGGTGGGAGGCTTTGAAGCGGCGACGCCAGTTGCTGTGGAGCCATCCTTGAAATACCACCCTTGTATGTTTGATGTTCTAACTTAGCCCCGTTATCCGGGGTGAGGACAGTGCCTGGTGGGTAGTTTGACTGGGGCGGTCTCCTCCCAAAGTGTAACGGAGGAGCACGAAGGTGGGCTAATCACGGTCGGACATCGTGAGGTTAGTGCAATGGCATAAGCCCGCTTAACTGCGAGAGTGACGGCTCGAGCAGGTACGAAAGTAGGTCATAGTGATCCGGTGGTTCTGAATGGAAGGGCCATCGCTCAACGGATAAAAGGTACTCCGGGGATAACAGGCTGATACCGCCCAAGAGTTCATATCGACGGCGGTGTTTGGCACCTCGATGTCGGCTCATCACATCCTGGGGCTGAAGTCGGTCCCAAGGGTATGGCTGTTCGCCATTTAAAGTGGTACGCGAGCTGGGTTTAGAACGTCGTGAGACAGTTCGGTCCCTATCTGCCGTGGGCGTTGGATGATTGAGGGGAGCTGCTCCTAGTACGAGAGGACCGGAGTGGACGAACCGCTGGTGTTCGGGTTGTGTCGCCAGACGCATTGCCCGGTAGCTAAGTTCGGCACAGATAAGCGCTGAAAGCATCTAAGCGCGAAGCTGGCCCCGAGATGAGTCATCCCTAGAGCCTCGAGCTCTCTAAAGGGTTGTTCTAGACGAGAACGTTGATAGGCAGGGTGTGTAAGCGCTGTGAGGCGTTGAGCTAACCTGTACTAATGGCCCGTGAGGCTTAACCATACAACACCCAAGGGGTTTTGGGTTGGACTTAAAATAAAGCCAGTTGATTGTGGCGAGAATGAACAGCTTTCTAGATTTGTGTTTTGACTGAAAAGTGAAGACACACCCAATTTTGCTTGGCGACCATAGCGCTTTGGACCCACCTGACTCCATGCCGAACTCAGTAGTGAAAGGAAGCAGCGCCGATGGTAGTGTGGGGCCTCCCCATGTGAGAGTAGGACATCGCCAGGCTTGCTTTCTTGTTTTCAGATTTTTGGAAAAATCTGAAGGCAAAAACGGATTAAAGTATCAAAGCAGATTGACGTAAGACTTTGATAAAAAACACCAAGCCCTGACCTTACGGTCAGGGCTTTTTTGTATCTAAACCAACATTGTCCGCGTTTTGCTTCAATAACCTGCCGCTTCAAACTCTCTGAACCGTTATACATCGACAAGCGTGTGGCTGTTCTCACTCAACACTGAAGCCGAGAGTCGATTCCAATATTACTCGGTGAAGCGCGCTTTTCACCGGTAATCTATAGACATAAAAAAACCTCCTTGGCGGAGGTTTTGATTATCAAGCTTTTTGACTTGCTATTACGCTGGGTTCTTAGCGATAAGTTTTCTTGTTCGCTCTGCAGGTTCTTCGAGTCCAAGCTTTTCATAGGCTTTCAGCATCAAAGGTAACGATGCGCGGGCTGCCTCTGTATCAGGGAAGTCACGCTGCAACGCTTGGCAACGGTTAACCGCGGCAACCCATGCTTCGCGACGGATGTAGTAATCAGCGGCGGCGAGCTCATAGTTGGCAAGGCGGTTTTTCAATGCGGTCATCCGCGCTTTGGCATCTGCGGCATATTCACTGTTGGGATAGCGCTCAAGTAAGCGACGAAAATCGGCAAAGGCTTTACGTGCTGGTTGCGGATCTCTGTCATCCCGCTCCATACGTAAGATATCGTGAATGAGGCTACGATCTTGGCCCATATGGACAAGACCACGCATATAAACCACCCAGTCACTTTCTGAGTGCGCTGGGTGCATACGCATAAAACGATCGATCGTGGCTTCGGCCAAAGCCAAGTCATCATTTTTGTAATATGCATAAATAAGGTCCAGCTGCACTTGATCAGAATAAGCACCAAAAGGATAGCGTGAATCTAGTGCTTCCAGCTTTTCAATCGCGGTTATCCAAGCCCCTTGATTTAACTGCGCTTCAGCATCCTGATACAGTTTGGATGGCGGATCGTCTTGAACGACTTGGTCGTTACTTGAACAACCGGCGAGTAGAGAGGCTGCGAGTAGCGCAGTCAGGGTTAGGCGTTTCATGGGTTATCGCACTTCCTTGAAAAGTTTTTATGCCATCTGGATTACGGTCGCAGCGGCAAACAGATACAATGTCATTATTCCGGCTATTTTATCCAGTGACAGGCGACTATAGCAAAAGGCGTTTGCAGGCGATATGCCAAGCGCCACTATAACGACTGTCGCAAGGGTTTAGTCATAGAAATCACAGAAAAGTTCGATATGGCACAACAGATAGAGTTATCCCATCAGATCCAAGATCATCAACTAGGTCAGCGGCTCGACCAAGCTATCGCTGAGCTGTTTCCTGATTACTCGCGCTCTCGGATCAAAACCTGGATCCAAGCTGGTCAGGTGTCACTCAATGGCGTGGCCATTGATAAACCGCGTCAAAAAGTGATGGGAGGAGAAAGCGTCGAGATCACTGCGGAAATCGAGGATGATGACCGTTGGATCCCGCAAGATATTCCGCTCGATATTGTCTATGAAGATGACGACTTGTTGGTGATTAATAAACCTGCGGGGTTGGTTGTTCACCCAGGCGCAGGTTGCCCTGATGGTACTTTACTGAACGGTCTTTTGTATCGTTATCCGGAAATAGGAGACGTACCTCGAGCAGGGATCGTCCATCGTTTGGACAAAGACACCACGGGATTAATGGTGGTCGCCAAAACGATCCCAGCACAAACACGTCTAGTTCGGGCGCTACAGAAGCGGAAAATTACCCGTGAGTACGAAGCGATTGCGATTGGCAATATGACCGGTGGTGGTTTGGTGGATAAGCCGATTGGCCGCCACGCAACGAAACGCACCCATATGGCGGTGCATGAATTAGGTAAGCCCGCGATCACCCATTATCGCGTGGCCGAGCATTTTCGTGGCCACACGCGGTTACGTTTGCGCTTGGAAACGGGCCGGACTCACCAGATCCGTGTCCATATGGCTTACTTGAATCATCCCTTAGTGGGCGATCCGCTATATGGTGGCAAGGCTAAACCGCCTCGTCATGCCGATGATGCGCTCATCCAAGGCTTACGCCAATTCCGGCGCCAGGCGCTACATGCGGCCATGCTACGTTTAGATCATCCGGTCACTGGCGAGCAAATGGAATGGCATGCTCCGATTCCAGATGACATGGTCGCACTGACTGAGCTGCTAAGGGATGATCAAAGCCAATATGGAGAAGAGGAATACTGATGCGCTACCTCGAGCCCGACTGGCCTGCCCCAAGCAATGTGCGTGCGCTGACGACCACGCGTGTTGGTGGCGTGAGCCATGGGCGCTTTTCGAGTTGGAACTTGGGGATGCATGTTGGCGACGCACCTGATGATGTTGCCAAAAACCGACTGCTACTCGCAAAGCAGGTCGAGGGCGATATTACCTGGCTGGACCAAGTACATGGCACCCAGGTCACGCGCCTGCCAAGCCAGGACCCTCACCCCAAGGCAGATGCGGCCTTCGCCGAAACAACAGGCCAAGTCTGTACCATCATGACGGCTGATTGCTTGCCAGTACTTTTTTGCAGTGACGATGGTCAGCAAGTCGCGGCGGCCCACGCAGGTTGGCGCGGATTATTACATGGTGTGCTGGAATCGACATTATCGATGTTTGAGGCGCCAAGCCGATGCCTCGTTTGGCTGGGGCCTGCGATTGGCCCCCAAGCTTTCGAGGTAGGGGAAGATGTGTATCAGGCATTTACCACTTTGTCACCGGAAGCCAAGGTCGCCTTTATGCCTACCGACAACCACAAGTACTTCGCTGATCTTTATATGCTCGCGACGCAACGACTCCAACAGGCTGGCGTTACTGCTGTTTATGGTGGGGAGTTTTGTACCTACCAGCAGGCGGATCAGTTTTATTCGTATCGACGAGATGGGCAAACAGGCCGGATGGCAACCTGCATCTGGCGGGTGAAATAAAATCGACAAAGGTGCTTGAAAAGCGCCGCAATCGTGCCCATTTATTCATCAACTAGAGGTGTTAAGTGGGAGGAACTATGCGCCTTGACCGATTTACGAGTAAATTCCAAATTGCGATTTCTGATGCGCAATCACTGGCATTAGGGCGAGATCACCAATACATCGAGCCTGTTCACTTGATGACCGCGCTCCTGAACCAAGACAGCAGTGCCATCCGCCCGTTATTGACCATGCTGAACGTGGATGTGAGCCAGTTGCGTTCCAGTCTCTCTGAGTTATTAGACCGCCTACCACAAGTCACTGGCACGGGTGGCGAAGTGCAGCTTTCAAACCACCTAGGCACGCTATTTAACCTGTGCGACAAAATCTCGCAAAAGCGTAAAGATAAATATATCTCGTCAGAGCTTTTTGTTTTGGCGGCGGTGGAAGACAAAGGCCAGTTGGGAGATCTGTTGCGTAGCCACGGGTTGACGTCGCAAAAGGTAGAAGAAGCGATAGAGAAAGTCCGTGGCGGCCAGCAAGTTGATGATCCGAATGCGGAAGAGAACCGCCAAGCCCTCGAAAAATTCACCATTGATCTTACTGAGCGTGCAGAGCAAGGCAAGCTCGACCCTGTTATTGGCCGTGATGATGAAATCCGTCGTACGGTGCAAGTGTTACAACGCCGCACCAAGAATAACCCAGTGCTGATTGGTGAGCCCGGTGTAGGTAAAACCGCGATCGTTGAAGGGCTTGCCCAACGCATTGTGAATGGTGAGGTGCCAGAGGGGCTTCGCAGTAAACGCGTTCTTTCTCTTGATATGGGTTCATTAGTTGCAGGGGCGAAGTATCGAGGTGAGTTTGAAGAGCGTCTAAAAGCGGTACTCAACGAGCTTGCCAAAGAGGAAGGCAATGTCATCCTCTTTATCGATGAACTGCATACCATGGTGGGTGCAGGCAAAGCTGAAGGGGCCATGGACGCGGGCAACATGCTTAAGCCTGCCTTGGCACGTGGTGAACTCCATTGTGTTGGGGCCACCACGCTGGATGAGTATCGGCAGTATGTGGAGAAAGATGCGGCATTAGAGCGTCGTTTCCAAAAAGTATTGGTGAGTGAGCCGAATGTCGAAGACACGGTGGCCATTTTGCGAGGCCTCAAAGAGCGTTATGAATTGCATCATGCGGTAGAGATTACCGATCCGGCTATCGTTGCTGCTGCGAGCTTGTCACACCGCTATATTGCCGATCGGCAACTGCCAGATAAAGCCATCGATCTGATTGATGAGGCCGCTTCCAGTATTCGGATGCAAATAGACTCAAAGCCAGACTCACTCGACAGGCTTGAGCGTCGTATTGTGCAACTGAAGATAGAGCAGCAAGCACTGGAAAAAGAAGAAGACAGTGCGAGCCAAAAGCGCTTAGAAACGCTTCGCGACGAGTTAGAAGCAAAAGAGCGTGAGTACGCAGAATTGGAAGAGGTCTGGAACACTGAGAAAGCTGCCGTGTCTGGTGCTCAACATATTAAAGCAGCGTTAGAGCAAGCACGTACTGACATGGAAATCGCTCGTCGAGCGGGTGATTTGAGCCGGATGTCAGAGCTGCAATACGGAAAAATTCCGGAGCTTGAGAAGCAGCTGGATCTTGCCAGTCAGGCAGAGATGCAGGAAATGACATTGCTTAAAAACCGTGTCACGGATGCGGAGATCGCAGATGTCATTGCACGCCAGACAGGTATTCCAGTCTCGCGCATGCTGGAAAGCGAGAAAGAAAAGCTACTTAAAATGGAGTCAGCGCTTCACGAGCGTGTGGTTGGACAAGATGAAGCGGTCAGTGCTGTCGGCAACGCCATTCGCCGCAGCCGAGCGGGCTTAGCGGATCCGAATCGCCCGATCGGCTCATTCCTCTTCCTAGGGCCAACGGGGGTAGGTAAAACCGAGCTATGTAAGTCACTTGCCGAGTTTATGTTCGATAGCCGAGATGCCATGGTTCGGATTGATATGTCCGAATTTATGGAGAAGCACTCCGTGGCTCGCCTTGTGGGGGCGCCTCCAGGCTATGTGGGTTATGAAGAAGGTGGCTACCTGACCGAAGCGGTACGTCGCCGCCCTTACTCTGTCATTCTGCTCGACGAGATAGAGAAAGCCCATTCGGATGTGTTTAATATCTTGCTACAGGTGCTGGATGATGGTCGCCTGACGGATGGTCAAGGCCGTACCGTCGACTTTCGCAATGCGGTGGTGATCATGACGTCAAACCTTGGCTCAGAGCAGATTCAGGCGCATTTCGGTGAACTGGACTATGCGGGTATAAAACGCACCGTGATGGAAGTAGCTGCGAATCATTTCCGTCCAGAGTTCATCAACCGAATCGATGAAGCGGTGGTTTTCCATCCATTAGCCGAAGACCATATCAAAGAGATTGCGGGTCTACAGATGCAAGATCTGGCTCACCGTATGGCCGAAAGAGACTTTAAGCTTGAGGTCTCAGACGCAGCCTTAGCAAAAGTCGCTAAAGGTGGCTTTGACCCCGTCTATGGTGCGCGTCCACTCAAACGTGCTATCCAGCAGACAATTGAAAACCCGCTTGCTCAGCAAATTCTAAGTGGCGAGCTGATACCAGGGCGGTCTGTTTTCCTTGATGTTGAAAACGACCAAATCATCGCAAGACAGGACTTATAAGTACTTATCGGACGAAAGCCACCAATTTTAGGTGGCTTTTTGCCGTGTTTTAGCGTGGAAATGCTCAGTAATAATGCATATTGTTGGGTTTTTGTTCGCCTGGAAAGTTTTTCTTAAAAACCCCTTGCGTCACAAAATTACCTCTCTATAATGCGCTTCTCGTTGGCACGGCAAACCGCGCTAACAACGGCAAAACAGCCAAGCAAACAAAACGCTTGACTCGATGCCAAAGTGGCGTAAAATGCCACTCCCGCTCAAAATTGAGCGGCGCTCTTTAACAATTTGACCTATGCAATCTGTGTGGGCACTCGTTAAGAATAGACAAAAAGATTTATTCGATGAACTGAGTGACCAAACGACAACTTTTATAGTTGTTCGGCACAGTCAATTCGTTTGTCTCTTCGGAGATAAACAGTAATCAGTATTCATTGAGCAGTTTCTACGGAAACACCAAACTTAAATTGAAGAGTTTGATCATGGCTCAGATTGAACGCTGGCGGCAGGCCTAACACATGCAAGTCGAGCGGAAACGGCAGCATTGAAGCTTCGGTGGATTTGCTGGACGTCGAGCGGCGGACGGGTGAGTAACGGCTGGGAACCTGCCCTGACGCGGGGGATAACCGTTGGAAACGACGGCTAATACCGCATAATGTCTTAGTTCATTACGAGCTGGGACCAAAGGTGGCCTCTACATGTAAGCTATCGCGTTGGGATGGGCCCAGTTAGGATTAGCTAGTTGGTAAGGTAATGGCTTACCAAGGCAACGATCCTTAGCTGGTTTGAGAGGATGATCAGCCACACTGGGACTGAGACACGGCCCAGACTCCTACGGGAGGCAGCAGTGGGGAATATTGCACAATGGGGGAGACCCTGATGCAGCCATGCCGCGTGTGTGAAGAAGGCCTTCGGGTTGTAAAGCACTTTCAGCAGTGAGGAAGGTGGTGTACTTAATAAGTGCATGGCTTGACGTTAGCTGCAGAAGAAGCACCGGCTAACTCCGTGCCAGCAGCCGCGGTAATACGGAGGGTGCGAGCGTTAATCGGAATTACTGGGCGTAAAGCGCATGCAGGCGGTTTGTTAAGTCAGATGTGAAAGCCCGGGGCTCAACCTCGGAACCGCATTTGAAACTGGCAGGCTAGAGTCTTGTAGAGGGGGGTAGAATTTCAGGTGTAGCGGTGAAATGCGTAGAGATCTGAAGGAATACCAGTGGCGAAGGCGGCCCCCTGGACAAAGACTGACGCTCAGATGCGAAAGCGTGGGTAGCAAACAGGATTAGATACCCTGGTAGTCCACGCCGTAAACGCTGTCTACTTGGAGGTTGAGGTTTAGACTTTGGCTTTCGGCGCTAACGCATTAAGTAGACCGCCTGGGGAGTACGGCCGCAAGGTTAAAACTCAAATGAATTGACGGGGGCCCGCACAAGCGGTGGAGCATGTGGTTTAATTCGATGCAACGCGAAGAACCTTACCTACTCTTGACATCCAGCGAATCCTTTAGAGATAGAGGCGTGCCTTCGGGAGCGCTGAGACAGGTGCTGCATGGCTGTCGTCAGCTCGTGTTGTGAAATGTTGGGTTAAGTCCCGCAACGAGCGCAACCCTTATCCTTGTTTGCCAGCACATAATGGTGGGAACTCCAGGGAGACTGCCGGTGATAAACCGGAGGAAGGTGGGGACGACGTCAAGTCATCATGGCCCTTACGAGTAGGGCTACACACGTGCTACAATGGCAGATACAGAGGGCAGCGAAGCTGCGAAGTGGAGCGAATCCCTTAAAGTCTGTCGTAGTCCGGATTGGAGTCTGCAACTCGACTCCATGAAGTCGGAATCGCTAGTAATCGTGGATCAGAATGCCACGGTGAATACGTTCCCGGGCCTTGTACACACCGCCCGTCACACCATGGGAGTGGGCTGCACCAGAAGTAGATAGCTTAACCTTCGGGAGGGCGTTTACCACGGTGTGGTTCATGACTGGGGTGAAGTCGTAACAAGGTAGCCCTAGGGGAACCTGGGGCTGGATCACCTCCTTACTGACGCTATTGTTGCGAGTGCTCACACAGATTGTATAGGTTGAAAGTCAAAGAGATACGAATGCCTTAGTGAAAGGCTCGTACCTTAGATGGGTCTGTAGCTCAGCTGGTTAGAGCGCACCCCTGATAAGGGTGAGGTCGGTGGTTCAAGTCCACTCAGACCCACCACTTCTACTTACCCTGCGTCATCTTTGATAGCTGCGATGCTCATGTGCTAGCGCACACTGCGCCTCTCACTTCAAATCTGACTGGGTTAAGCGAAGTGGCTTCTTCGAAGAAGTCTGTCTAAGGAATTATGATGGGGCTATAGCTCAGCTGGGAGAGCGCCTGCCTTGCACGCAGGAGGTCAGCAGTTCGAACCTGCTTAGCTCCACCACTTTTTAAGCGCATTTATGATAATAAGTGTCTTTAAAAAGTGGTTTATCGTATTGATAGATTCACATGCTCTTTAACAATCTGGAAAGCTGACAAGTCATTCTTTAAGAATGACAGTAAAGTTCTCAATCAGTGACAGTAATGTCACTCACACAATCAAGTGTGCTTGGGCTTTGTCTTATTTGATAAGCAAAGTCTCTATTTTGAGTCCGGCAAAAACAAAACCTTAATTGTTTTCATGCAAGACCTTTTGGGGTTGTATGGTTAAGTGATTAAGCGTAGACGGTGGATGCCTTGGCAGTCAGAGGCGATGAAGGACGTACTAACCTGCGAAAAGCGATGGTGAGCTGGTAAGAAGCATTTGAGCCATCGATGTCCGAATGGGGAAACCCACCTGCATAAGCAGGTATCTTAGCGTGAATACATAGCGCTAAGAGGCGAACTCGGGGAACTGAAACATCTAAGTACCCGAAGGAAAAGAAATCAATTGAGATTCCGGCAGTAGCGGCGAGCGACCCCGGAGCAGCCCTTAAGCGGCTTAGGCGTTAGGTGAACAGGTTGGAAAACCTGGCAATAAAGGGTGATAGCCCCGTAACCGACGGCGCCTTAGGCGTGAAAACGAGTAAGACGGGACACGTGATATCTTGTCTGAACATGGGGGGACCATCCTCCAAGGCTAAATACTCCTGACTGACCGATAGTGAACCAGTACCGTGAGGGAAAGGCGAAAAGAACCCCTGTGAGGGGAGTGAAATAGAACCTGAAACCGTCTACGTACAAGCAGTGGGAGCCCCATCACTAAGACACTTCATCTTAGTGAGACGCTATCACTTTGTTGATTGGGTTAACCACGCGCAGCGTGGGTCAACCGCCCAATCCAGCAGAGGTGACTTAGTGATGGGGTGACCGCGTACCTTTTGTATAATGGGTCAGCGACTTAATGTAAGTAGCCAGGTTAACCGCATAGGGGAGCCGTAGGGAAACCGAGTCTTAACTGGGCGACAGTTGCTTGCATTAGACCCGAAACCGAGTGATCTAGCCATGGGCAGGTTGAAGGTTGAGTAACATCAACTGGAGGACCGAACTCACTAACGTTGAAAAGTTAGGAGATGACCTGTGGCTAGGGGTGAAAGGCCAATCAAACTCGGAGATAGCTGGTTCTCCCCGAAAGCTATTTAGGTAGCGCCTCGGACGAACACTACTGGGGGTAGAGCACTGTTAAGGCTAGGGGGTCATCCCGACTTACCAACCCTTTGCAAACTCCGAATACCAGTAAGTGCTATCCGGGAGACACACGGCGGGTGCTAACGTCCGTCGTGGAGAGGGAAACAACCCAGACCGCCAGCTAAGGTCCCCAAGTTATCGCTAAGTGGGAAACGATGTGGGAAGGCTCAGACAGCCAGGATGTTGGCTTAGAAGCAGCCATCATTTAAAGAAAGCGTAATAGCTCACTGGTCGAGTCGGCCTGCGCGGAAGATGTAACGGGGCTAAGCGATACACCGAAGCTGCGGCAATGTCCTTATGGATATTGGGTAGGGGAGCGTTGTGTAAGCTGTTGAAGGTGTGCTGAGAGGCATGCTGGAGGTATCACAAGTGCGAATGCTGACATGAGTAACGATAAAGGGGGTGAAAAACCTCCTCGCCGGAAGACCAAGGGTTCCTGTCCAACGTTAATCGGGGCAGGGTAAGTCGGCCCCTAAGGCGAGGCCGAAAGGCGTAGTCGATGGGAAACGGGTTAATATTCCCGTACTGCTGCTTACTGCGATGGGGGGACGGAGAAGGCTAGGTGGGCCTGGCGATGGTTGTCCAGGTTCAAGTGCGTAGGCTGATTTCTTAGGCAAATCCGGGAAATCAAGGCCGAGACACGATGTCGAGCCACCAAGGTGGTGAAGTCATTGATGCCATGCTTCCGGGAAAAGCCTCTAAGCTTCAGGTAAGTAGGAACCGTACTCCAAACCGACACAGGTGGTCGGGTAGAGAATACCAAGGCGCTTGAGAGAACTCGGGTGAAGGAACTAGGCAAAATGGTACCGTAACTTCGGGAGAAGGTACGCTGCCCGCGGTGAAGTCCCTTGCGGATGGAGCTATGGGCAGTCGCAGATACCAGGTGGCTGCAACTGTTTATTAAAAACACAGCACTGTGCAAAATCGAAAGATGACGTATACGGTGTGACGCCTGCCCGGTGCCGGAAGGTTAATTGATGTGGTTATCGCAAGAGAAGCCATTGATTGAAGCCCCGGTAAACGGCGGCCGTAACTATAACGGTCCTAAGGTAGCGAAATTCCTTGTCGGGTAAGTTCCGACCTGCACGAATGGCGTAATGATGGCCACGCTGTCTCCACCCGAGACTCAGTGAAATTGAAATCGCAGTGAAGATGCTGTGTACCCGCGGCTAGACGGAAAGACCCCGTGAACCTTTACTACAGCTTGGCACTGAACATTGAGCCTACATGTGTAGGATAGGTGGGAGGCTTTGAAGCGGCGACGCCAGTTGCTGTGGAGCCATCCTTGAAATACCACCCTTGTATGTTTGATGTTCTAACTTAGCCCCATTATCTGGGGTGAGGACAGTGCCTGGTGGGTAGTTTGACTGGGGCGGTCTCCTCCCAAAGAGTAACGGAGGAGCACGAAGGTGGGCTAATCACGGTCGGACATCGTGAGGTTAGTGCAATGGCATAAGCCCGCTTAACTGCGAGAGTGACGGCTCGAGCAGGTACGAAAGTAGGTCATAGTGATCCGGTGGTTCTGAATGGAAGGGCCATCGCTCAACGGATAAAAGGTACTCCGGGGATAACAGGCTGATACCGCCCAAGAGTTCATATCGACGGCGGTGTTTGGCACCTCGATGTCGGCTCATCACATCCTGGGGCTGAAGTCGGTCCCAAGGGTATGGCTGTTCGCCATTTAAAGTGGTACGCGAGCTGGGTTTAGAACGTCGTGAGACAGTTCGGTCCCTATCTGCCGTGGGCGTTGGATGATTGAGGGGAGCTGCTCCTAGTACGAGAGGACCGGAGTGGACGAACCGCTGGTGTTCGGGTTGTGTCGCCAGACGCATTGCCCGGTAGCTAAGTTCGGCACAGATAAGCGCTGAAAGCATCTAAGCGCGAAGCTGGCCCCGAGATGAGTCATCCCTAGAGCCTCGAGCTCTCTAAAGGGTTGTTCTAGACGAGAACGTTGATAGGCAGGGTGTGTAAGCGCTGTGAGGCGTTGAGCTAACCTGTACTAATGGCCCGTGAGGCTTAACCATACAACACCCAAGGGGTTTTGGGTTGGACTTAAAATAAGCCAGTTGATTGTGGCGAGAACGAAACAGCTTTCTAGATTTGTGTTTTGACTGAAAAGTGAAGACACACCCAATTTTGCTTGGCGACCATAGCGCTTTGGACCCACCTGACTCCATGCCGAACTCAGTAGTGAAACGAAGCAGCGCCGATGGTAGTGTGGGGTCTCCCCATGTGAGAGTAGGACATCGCCAGGCTTTGATTATAAATTGCGCCTATTGCTTGTGATTTTTGATAGCTGCGATGCTCATGTATTGGCATACACTGCGCGTCTCGCTTCAAAACTCCCTGCGCATAGCTCGCAATTTAAGCATCAAAGCAAATAGATGTAAGACTTTGATAAGAAAACACCAAGCCCTGACCTCACGGTCGGGGCTTTTTTGTGTTTGTCATTTTTGTACTGAGCTTTATGCTTTCCCTTCCTGCTAGCTTTTCTACCGTGCGTTTCTCTGATCTTCTTTTCCCTTCTGTGCGTAAGTCTTTTGCTAGGAGGTGTGAATATGGTGACTGTATTTTATGACAGCATGTGTCCTTTATGCGTGAAAGAAATGCGTAAGTTATCTAGCTGGGATACCGAGGGTGCGTTGCAGCTGGTTGATATTCATCAAGGCGATTTTTGTGATCGGTTTCCTCATGTCGATCCCAGCTCTGCAAATCGCATTTTGCATGCGCAAGATAGCAGCGGGCAGATGGTGTATGGTTTAGATGCAACTTATGTCGCTTGGCGGGCTGTGAATAAAGGATATTGGGTGAAGTGGCTACGCTGGCCTGGTGTTGCTTGGTTTGCTGATAAACTGTATCTGTTCTTTGCCCAACACCGTTATCGCCTATCCGCGCTGTTAACGGGGCAAGCTCGCTGTCAACAATGCCAACTTAAGTAAGGATGGATATGGCTCTGAGTGTGTATGAGAGAGACGATATACTGGCGATGGAAAAGCGTTATCGCGCGGCGTTCGTGAATAGCCTGTCCGGCTTTAAATCGGCGAACCTGTTGGGCACCAGTGACTCAAATCGACAGACAAACTTGTGCATTGTGAGTTCTGCGTTTCATCTAGGGGCCAACCCAGCGTTAATGGGTGTGATTATCCGCCCTGATACCGTACCGCGTGATACGTTAGAAAACATTCGCGAAACCGGGGTTTATACACTCAACCATGTTCAAAAAGAGATGGTTGTCGCGGCGCATCAAACGTCAGCACGCTACCCACACGGAGTGTCTGAATTTGAGCAAGTGGGGTTGACGCCCTTATGGCGTGAGCGAATCAATGCGCCTTATGTTCAAGAAGCGGCAATACGTCTTGGTCTCATTCTTCGTGAGGAGCATACCATGGCCATTAATGGCACCCACCTATTGGTTGGTGAGATCATTGAAGCGCATGTTCCAGATAGCTGCATCAGCCATGATGGTTTTGTCGATATTGAGCAAGCAGGCACCGTCGCATTGAGTGGCTTAGACAGCTACCACTGCACCGACCGTGTGGGACGGCTCAGTTACGCTAAACCCGACAGCATGCCTGAGTGGCTTGATTAGCGGGTACGCGCCATATAATAGGCATCAACAAACTCGCCGTTACGGAACGCAAACTGTTTGGCGGTGCCTTCTATTTCAAAGCCAAATTTTTGATAGAGGCGGGTCGCAGCAGCGTTATCTGTATAAACGGTCAGCTCTGTCCGTGATACGTTCAACCAGTTTTCGGCTAAATCGATCGCTTTTTCCATGAGCGCACTACCAATGCCGCGGCCTTGATAGGCATCGTGAACGCCCATGCCAATATCTGCAACGTGGCGACGGCGAGGATTCGCGGCAATGACCAAGCCGAGGTTGCCGACCACTTTCCCCTCCAGCTCAGCAACCAACGGGTATACGCCATCAGGTACCTGATTAAGTCGCTTTTCCCACATGGCAAGGCTCGGCATCGGCAATTGCAGGGTGCCTGCTTGAGCCTTGGGTTGCGCATAGATATCACGTATCGCCGGAATGTCGTCGGCGTGGTATTGACGAATAATCAGAGACATAACACATCCTTGTGGTGAGTTTTCTTTTAATAAGCCATGGAATTAATAATAAATCAACAGCTTATATTGAATAAGTTTCTGATTATTCACTCTAAATGGAGATCCAGCGGCGTTTTACTTGCTCGGCCACCGGTTTCCCGTGTCAGTCGAGGGACCAAATAGCCGGAGAGCTGCTCGATAATCTCCTGCATTAAGGTGCGCGCTTCATCGTCTGAGACTAAAAAGTGAGCGGCGCCCTGGACTTTATCCAATACATGCAGGTAGTAAGGCAAAACGCCAGCCTCAAACAGTCGTTGGCTCAGTGCCACCAACGCATCCGCACTATCATTCACGCCTTTGAGAAGCACGCTTTGGTTAAGCAGTGTGATACCCGCTTGTCGCAGCATGTGGAGTTTGTCGCTTAGCTCGTCATCGACCTCATTGGCATGGTTGATGTGGGTGACCATCACCACTTGTAAACGCGAGTGCGATAAGCGCTCGGTCAGCGCTGAGGTGATGCGTGCGGGGATCACGACGGGCAAGCGAGAGTGGATACGCAGCCGTTTAACATGTGTTATTGGCTCGATAGCACTGATGAGCCAATCGAGCTCCTCATCTTTGGCCATCAGCGGGTCGCCACCCGATAAAATCACTTCGTCTATCTCTGCATGAGCGGCGATATAATCCAGCGCCCCTTGCCACACGCGTTTGCTGCCTTTGTTATCTTGATACGGGAAGTGGCGGCGGAAGCAATAACGGCAATTTATTGCACAGCCTCCCTTAACGATCAGCAACACACGGTTGTGGTACTTGTGTAACAAACCAGGAATCGCATTGTCTTGCTCTTCCAGTGGGTCAGCGCTGAACCCGTCAACCTCATTAAATTCTTCCGCAATCGGCAGTACTTGCTTTAGTAATGGGTCATGAGGGTTGCCCTTTTCCATTCTGGCGACAAAACTGCGTGGGACACGCTGTGAAAACAAACGTCGCGCCTTAAAACCGGATTCCCATCCCTGTGGTGAAATATCAAGCATTTGCAGCAGTTCATTGGGATCTGTGATCGCCTCTGCGAGTTCTTTGATCCAGTTTCGCTCAACAGCAGGTTGGATTCGGGTTATGATGTGCGACATTTGTGAAAACTCGAAGATGTTAAGAGGATCAAGATGGCGTCTTTCAGCACTAATGAATTCCGCGGCGGTTTGAAAATTATGCTCGATAACGAGCCGTGTGTCATTACCGAAAATGAATTCGTAAAGCCAGGCAAAGGTCAGGCGTTTAACCGTGTCAAAATCCGTAAGTTGATCTCCGGTAAAGTACTAGAGAAAACATTTAAATCGGGTGACAGCGTTGAAGCGGCCGACGTGATTGAAGTCGAGATGGATTACCTGTACACAGACGGTGAATTCTATCACTTCATGAACAATGAAACCTTTGAGCAAATTGCGTCTAATGAGAGCGCAGTGGGTGATAACGTCAAGTGGCTAGTCGAGAACAACACTTGTACGCTTACGCTTTGGAATGGTGACCCTATCGTGGTTACCCCACCTAACTTTGTTGAACTCGAAGTGACGGAAACTGATCCTGGTTTGAAAGGTGATACGCAAGGCACGGGTGGTAAGCCAGCGACACTGAGCACAGGCGCTGTGGTTCGCGTGCCTTTGTTTATTCAAATCGGCGAAGTGATTAAAGTCGATACCCGTACGGGTGAGTACGTTGGACGGGTTAAGTAACCTTTGCAAAAAAGCCCTGCGCTTCTTCAGCCAGGGCTTTTTTTATGCCTCGTTTTTACTGGGATTAAACAATCAACACCAACAGCACGGCGGCAATGCTGACGGCAAAAGCGATGGCATAGCACACCACTTTGCCTGCTAACCCCACATGCAGCTTCAAATCATGCAGCCCGTGATGAATGCGGTGCATGGCGTGCCACATTGGTAGCGCCAGCGTGGCGAGGATCAGCAGTTTACCCAGCCAGTGATCAGCAAACATCATCACGCGGTCATAGCTCAATGCGGATGGGTCAATAATGCCAAGAGGGATGAGCACCCCTAGAATCAAGACAGTCACCGGGGTAAACATCGCGAACCAGGTCCCCCCGGCGCCAAATAAACTCCACCAAATGGGCTCATCAGAACGTTTGGGTTTGGGATCGATCATAACACCTCCTAAATGAGCACCAGAGCAATCAGTGATATCACCGCCACCGCGGCCCATTGCGCACCAATCACCCATTTACCGTCGAGCAGTTTGCCTTTAATGCGAATCGGCATCACTTGCGGCATCATGCTGAAAAAGGTGGTGGCATGAAACAGGCTGGCGACCAAGGCAACCAGGTTCAAGATAATCACAACCGGGTGGGCCATGTAATCCAGCCAGCTTTGCCATGCTTGCGGTCCCTGAACCAAGCAGATTAACCCAGCGGTGAGACTAAGCGTGAAGAAGACCAAAGGCAGTACTGTCGCTTCTCGCACCATATAAAAGCGGTAGAACGGATGGTCGAGCCACCAAGTACGCGGCATGGGGCGTGTATAGGGTTTGCGATTACTCATCCTCTTACCTCCTGCCCATCTTTATTAGGATTAAACATGGCAATCACCATATCTTGGGTGGAAGCCACCTTGCCTTGGTTGACTGCACCTGCAGGATCAACACTCTTCGGACACACTTTTGAGCAGTAGCCGACGAAAGTGCACCCCCACGCGCCGTTATCACTATTAATCAATGGCATGCGTTGGGCTTTCCCCTTGTCACGGCTGTCAAGATTATAGCGGTGTGCCAGCGCGATCGCGGCAGGACCAAGAAAGTCGGGATTGAGACCAAACTGAGGACAAGCGGCGTAGCATAAGCCGCAATTGATACAAGCGGCAAACTGTTTGTAGCGTGCCATTTGTTCAGGCGTTTGCGTATTGGGCCCGTCTTCAGGGCGGCGATCATTGCCCAAAATATAAGGTTTGATCGCTTCAAGACGCTCAATAAAGGGCGTCATATCGACAACGAGATCTTTTTCGATGGCAAAATTAGCCAAAGGCTCAATCACCACCCCTTTGGCGTAATCACGTAAAAACGCTTTGCAAGCGAGCTTGGGCACGCCATTGACCATCATCCCGCATGAGCCACAAATGGCCATGCGACACGACCAGCGATAAGAGAGCGACTTATCGAGGTTGTCTTTGATATACCCCAGCGCATCCAAGACCGACATGGTTTCATCGCCGGGTACAACGAAAGATTGCGAGTAAGGCGCATCATCCGTTGCCGGATCGTATCTGAGCACTGAGACCTGGTAGGTAGTTTGCGTCATGATGCGGGCTCCTCTTGTTGATCCACATTGCCACCATTGGCGTGTTCCGCCGCATCGCCATATAGGCGCGCTTGTGGTTGTGATTTGGTGATTTTGACATCGCCATAGTCAATGCGAGGACCGCTCTCGGGTTGATAGAACGCCAAGGTGTGTTTGAGGTAGTTATCATCATCACGCTCGGTGCAGCCTTCATCTAGCCGTTGGTGAGCGCCACGAGACTCCTTACGCTGGATGGCAGAATGTGCCATGGCTTCTGCGACTTCCAAGCCATAGCCGACCTCAATGGCGTAGAGCAGATCGGTATTGAACACACTGCCTTGGTCTTGGATGGCAACATCTTGATAGCGAGCTTTGAGTTCAGCAATTTTATCAATGGTCGCTTGCATTAGATCGTGGCGACGATAAATACCGCAGCCGGCTTCCATTGTCTCGCCCAGCTCTTTGCGAATATCCGCCCAGTTTTCTTCGCCTTGATGGCTCAAGAGCTTATCAATGCGCGCTTTGACGTTCTGAATCTGGGCATCAATAGCCGCTTGATTCCAACCTGTGAAGGCCGCTGCCCGTTTTGCGGCGCCTTCACCCGCTAAACGACCAAATACCGCTAATTCAGCGAGCGAGTTTGAGCCGAGTCGATTAGCGCCGTGCAAACCGACGGAGGAGCACTCACCAACCGCAAATAAGCCGTTAACGCGCGTTTCGGTTTGGGCATCCGTTTCAATGCCACCCATGGTGTAGTGCACGGTAGGACGAATTGGGATCGGCTCTTTGGCAGGGTCAACATTGACATAGGCTTTGGCGAGCTCACAAATAAACGGTAGTCGTTCTTGAATGTAATCTTCGCCGAGGTGACGCAAATCAAGATGCACAACGTCACCGAGCGTGTGCTTGATGGTATTGCCTTTTTGTTGCTCATGCCAAAAGGCTTGCGAGACTTTATCGCGTGGGCCGAGCTCCATGTATTTGTTTTTTGGCTGCCCGACCGGTGTTTCTGGCCCGAGACCATAATCTTGCAGGTAACGATAGCCGTCTTTGTTGACAATAATACCACCTTCGCCACGGCAGCCTTCTGTCATTAAAATTCCCGTACCAGGCAATCCAGTGGGATGATATTGGACAAATTCCATATCACGCAGCGGGATGCCGTGGCGATAAGCCATGGCCATGCCATCACCGGTGACAATGCCACCATTGGTATTACAGCTATAAACGCGTCCCGCGCCGCCAGTGGCTAGCACCACTGATTTGGCTTTAATACAGACCAGCTCGCCTTCCGCCATATGGAGGGCAATCAAACCTTGTACTTGGCCGTCATCGACAATCAAATCAATCACAAAGTATTCATCGAGACGCTGGATTTGCGGGTATTTGGTCGAGGTTTGAAACAGGGTGTGGAGCATATGGAAACCGGTTTTGTCCGCGGCAAACCAGGTGCGCTCCACTTTCATGCCACCAAAGCGGCGGACATTGATACTGCCATCGTCTTTTCGGCTCCAAGGGCAGCCCCATTGCTCGAGTTGTACCATTTCGTGGGCACAATGTTTAACAAAGTAATCGACGACATCTTGCTCACATAACCAGTCGCCACCGCTGACGGTATCATTGAAGTGGTTGTCTAGGCTGTCTTCATCCTTGATGACGGCAGCCGAGCCACCCTCTGCGGCCACAGTGTGGGAGCGCATCGGGTAGACCTTAGATACCAGCGCAATATTAAGCGAGGGATCGGCCTCAGCGGCCGCAATAGCAGTGCGCAGCCCAGCGCCACCGGCGCCAATCACTGCAATATCTGTGGTAAGGATCTGCACGTTCATCCTCCAGTGTAGGGAAAGCCAGTGCTTGGCTTGTTTATTGTTCTGCTGTCATGGTAGGCAATCTGTGCAAAGCAAAAATTGACTCAGTCGGGGAATTGTCGCGATTTTGCGGGCATGGGTGTTAAATTGCATAAAAGTGTGAGGTGGGTCGTTAAGTGTCGGCCTCTCTTGTAAAAAGGGAAAATGCTGACAAAGAAAATGCGGCATGTGACACATGTGCGTCGTGCGACACCGGTTGTGAGTACTTGTCATTCCAGACGGCAGCGATAGACTGGCGTCACCAGAAAGCGCAAGAGTAACGAATGAGTGAGATGAATCAGTGGCAGCCAACGGCAAGCGTGTCACAATTAAAAAAACGCGCTGCTATCATAGCCCGTATCCGTCAATTTTTTGCTGAACGTGAGGTATGGGAAGTGGATACCCCGGCACTGAGTCAAGCAGCGGTGACCGATGTGCATCTTCATAGTTTCAAAACGTCTTTGGTTGGGCCGGGTTTTGCTGACGGCGTCGCCTTGCACCTCATGACCAGTCCAGAGTTCCATATGAAGCGGCTATTGGCCGCTGGAAGTGGGGCTATTTATCAGATCAGTAAAGCGTTTCGAAATGAAGAAGCCGGGCGCTACCACAACCCTGAGTTTACGATGTTGGAGTGGTATCAACCTGGTTATACCCACCATGACCTAATGGATGAAATGGATGCCTTGTTGCAAGCGGTACTCAGGTGCCAAGGTGCGACACGGATGAGCTATCAAACGGCATTTGCATCCTTCACCGGACTGTGCCCGTTAACCGCGGATATTATTCAGCTGCGTGCACTTGCCGCGACCCAAGGGCTTGCCGATATCACTGAAGATGAAACGGACAAAGACACCTTGCTGCAGCTGCTTTTCTCCGTGATGGTCGAGCCGAATATTGGCCAGCAGGCGCCCGCCTTTATTTATGACTTTCCTGCATCGCAAGCCGCGCTGGCAAAAATCAGCGAAGCAGACACGCGTGTTGCGCATCGGTTTGAGGTGTATTACCAAGGCATTGAACTGGCTAATGGCTTTTATGAGTTGCAAGACGCCAACGAGCAACGACAGCGGTTTGAGGCGGATAATATCGCACGAGTCGCGCGCGGTTTATCGCCACAGCCTATCGATGAGCACTTACTGTCCGCGCTGGAAAGTGGTTTACCTGATTGCGCTGGGGTAGCATTGGGCGTCGACCGTTTAGTGATGTTGGCACTCGGTTGCCACCACATTGATGCGGTCACCGCTTTTCCGGTATCACGTGCGTAGAAGCGGGAAAAACAACGCCGCCCGAAGGCGGCGTTCGTCGTTAGGGGCGTGACGACAAGACGTTAGACTTTAAACTTGGATAAGTCTTGATGCATGTCCCGCGCGGCTTGTGCCATGCTTTCACCTTGATCGCCGGTAGCACTGGCTTGCTGGTGGATCTCATAGGAGAGATCTTTTACCGCTTGGGTATTGCGGTTGATGTCGTCGGTCACCGCGCGCTGCTCTTCTGCGGCGCTGGCAATTTGAATCGCCATTTCCGAGATAGTACCAATCGCGCTGGTGATTTGATTGAGGCGCTCACTGGCCGCTTCGGCGCGCTCCACACTTGATGTCGCCATTTCGTTACTTTGGGTCATATCATCGACCGCGCGTTGCGTGGTGTGCTGCAGTGTCTCAATCATATTGCGAATCTCTTCGGTGGAGCTATGCGTCCGTTGACTTAATACTCGCACTTCATCGGCAACCACCGCAAAGCCGCGCCCTTGCTCACCAGCCCGGGCCGCCTCAATCGCCGCGTTAAGGGCAAGCAAGTTGGTTTGTTCGGCCACTCCTTGAATGGTCGCGATGATTTGGTTAATGCTTTGTGCATTTTCATCCAGCTCACGGATCACATTGGTGGCACGCTCCACTTGCTCGGCGAGTTGAGTAATGGCGTTGCGGTTATCACCGACCACACTTAACCCCTCTTGGCAAGATTGCTCGGCTTGTTGTGCGGATGAGGCTGTATCTTCAGCATGGCTTGCTACTTCGTTGGCTGTGGTTGACATTTCGTGGATAGCCGTCGCTATTTGGTCAACATCATTTTGCTGTTTATCAACCAACTGGCTGGATTGCAGGGCGTGGGTTCGGCATTCTTCTGCACTTTCTGACAATGTCATGCTCTGACTAACCGCTTTACCTACCATTTGCTGGAGCTGGGCAAGGAAGGCATTGACGTACCCAGCCAATTCGCCAATTTCATCTTGGCGGGCGATGTTGATCCTTTGCGTGAGATCGCCTTCACCGGCAGAGAGGGTACGCACAGCGCCTGTCAGCTCGCCTAATGGCTTAAGTAGTTGTTTGATTAACGCGCCGGCGACAAAGGCAATCACGATAAACAAGATCACGGAGGCAATCACCACAAAGGTAATTTGCTCTGATACCGAGGCATAGGCTTGCGCCTTATCTTCGACGATACCCAAGGTCCAATCGGTATTCGGGACCTCGATAGCGGCGATGAGCTTTTCTTTGCCATTGAGTTGAAAGGTGGTGAGCTGACGTTGTGCGCTCGCGCTAGCCATAAATGTGGGTGTGAGCTCTTCATCCAGCTCAGTGAGGGGTTGGCGACTGAGATCGGTATCGCGATAGGCCACTAAGCGGTTGTCACCATCGACGAGAAAGGCAAAGCCATTACTGAGTTTTAAATTTAACACTTGCTCGACAATATCGGTGACGGTGACATCGGCAGCCAGTACCCCTTGATATTGACCATTGAAGGCCTTGGCGAGACTGACCACCAAACTGCCATCGAAATCTTGATAGGGCTCGGTAATGATTAAGCCATTCGCGTTACTGGCGCTTTGATACCAAGGGCGAGTGCGCGGGTCATAGTCGGCGGGCCAATCTTCGCTTTTATCACCGTAGGCGATGCGGCCATCTTCAAAGCCGGCATACACGGAGAGGAAATGCCCCGCTCGCTTGGTCACCAAAAGCTCGCGATCGACATTGGCCTGATTGGCGATCAGTGATTCGTTTGCTAATAGCATATCGGCACGCGTACTCAGCCAGCTGTCGATAAACTGAACAGTGGCATCCCCGACATCATGCATTTGTTTGGTAATACTGCTGGTCGTCTCGCTTTGGAGTTGACGCACAGAAATGCTGGCAAGCACTGCACTGACCAGAGCCACAATAAAGGCAATGGCCACAATGATTTTCAGCTTAATTGTCGGCTTGGGCATAGACACATTTCCATCTCGTTGAAAAGTGTCACAAGTGTATACGCAACGTTTGCACTATAGTTGGATCGATCAGACAAAATGTGGTCATAAAAGCGGTGAAGAGAGAGAAGAAGGATGAATTTGTGATCTTTCTGCCAGTGACAGTCTGCCTACCTTGGCAGGCAGACTGCGGTGGCTCAAGTTATACTTTGAACTTGGAGAGGTCGTTGTGCATTTCTTGCGCGTCTTGCGCCATTTGCTCACCTTGCTCGCCCGTTTCATTGGATTTTTGGTGGATCTCTAACGAGAGGTCACGCACCGCTTGGGTATTACGGTTGATATCTTCGGTCACTGCACGCTGCTCTTCAGCCGCGCTGGCAATTTGTGCAGCCATCTCCGAAATATCGCCAATGGCACGGGTAATTTCGTTGAGTTTCTCGCTCGCAGAGGCGGCGCGCTCGACGCTCGAGGTCGCCATATCATTACTTTGGGTCATGCCATCCACTGCGCGTTGAGTGGTGTTTTGTAGCGTTTCAATCATGTTACGGATCTCTTCCGTGGAGTCATGAGTGCGCTGGCTCAACACACGCACTTCATCGGCGACCACAGCAAAGCCACGCCCTTGTTCACCGGCACGAGCTGCCTCAATGGCGGCGTTAAGCGCGAGTAGGTTGGTTTGTTCGGCAATATCCTGAATGGTGGAGATAATTTGGTTGATGCTTTGTGAGTTGGTATCCAATTCACGGATCACATCCGTCGCTTGCTCGACTTGCTCTGCCAGTTGGGTAATAGCATCACGGTTGTTCTCCACCACTTCTAGGCCGTCACGGCATGAGCCCTCTGCCTCTTGGGCTGAGCGAGCGGTTTGTTCGGCGTTACTGGCCACTTCGTTGGCCGTGGTCGACATCTCATGGATGGCGGTAGCAATTTGATCCACATCGCCTTGCTGCTGACCCACCAAGCTACTGGATTGGTGGGCGAGGTTGCGGCATTGGTCGGCTCTGTCAGACAAGGTCACACTCTGGGTGACGCTGCGGCCTATCATCGCTTGTAACTGTTCCAGGAACGCATTGACGTGTCCGGCTAACTCACCGATTTCATCTTTACGAACAATATCAAGGCGCTGAGTCAGATCCCCACTGCCTTTTGACAGTGAGCTTACTGCATGGGTGAGTTGGGTTAGCGGTGCCAACATCCGGTGAATAAGGGCACCGGCAATCAATGCAATGATCACAAAGAGAATCACTGACGTCACCAAGGTGGAAACAATCTGCTCTGAGACAGACGCAAACGCTAACTTTTTGTCTTGTACCACGCCAAGGCTCCAGTCAGCGCCTTCAACGGGCGTCACGGCGAGCAGTTTTTCTCTGTCATCGCCGTCAAAGGTAATGGTCGCGAGTGCATCACTGTTACGTGCCTGTTGGATAAAAGCGGGGGTGAGCTCATCGTCAACCTCGGTGAGCGCTTTGGTACTGAGCGCGGTATCCCGATAAGCGACGACGTTGTTGTGACTATCAACTAAAAAAGCAAAGCCTTGATTGGGCAACCGCACATTGAGCACTTCTTGCACAATGGCATCAACGGAAAGATCGGCCGCGATGACGCCTTCATAGCGTTGATTGAACGATTTAGCAAAACTGATCACCATGCCGGCACCATTAGCATCGACATAAGGCGGGGTGATGATTAGTTCATTGGCGGCGTTGGCTTGTTTGTACCAAGGTCGCGTTCGTGGATCGTAATTGGCTGGCCAGCTCTCCGTTTTGTCACCATAAGCAACAGAGCCATCGGCAAAGCCGGCGTAAACGGTGAGAAAGTCACCTTGGCGTTTGGTTAATAAGAGTTCTCGATCAACATTGGGTTGTGTCGCAATCAATGGCACATTGGCAACCAGCATGTCGCTGCGAATATCTAGCCACTCCTCGATAAAGTTGCTGGTGGAAAGACCGACATCGCGCATTTGTTCAGTGACGTTTTGTTGCGTCTCTTGTTCCAATTGATTAACAGAAAACCATGCCTGTACGGCACTGACTAAGGCAACGACCAAAGCAACAGCAAGCAATATTTTGGTCTTGATGGTGAATTTCATTAAAGATCCCTCGTACTACCACGTATTGATGATACTTTCTTATTGAGTATCTGCTTAATTGTAGAAAGCTTGAGTCAATGAGGGATAAAGAATTTTGCAAAAAATGGGTTTATCCTCAACGCTCAGCTGGCTTTCTTACTCACATCATCAGTGTTATCCCATTTTTACTCGATGAAAAATATCCACTTACACAGAATGAGGCGAATTTATCGCTTTTATTTCTCAATTGTTAAACGCATGTCACGTAAGTAAGACAACCGCGCTGTAAACTAGGCCTAAGCCGCTTATGCCTAAGATCAGACCGACTTTGACCAAATCTTGACTGCTGATAAAGCCAGTTGAATACGCCAAGGAGTTGGGTGGCGTCGAAACTGGCAGTATCATCCCCAAGGAGGCCGAGAAGGCGACGACAATTAATAGACCTTGCATACCGCCAATGCTTGCCAGTGCGGGCATGGAGGAAGCAATGGCTGCGGCTATCGGCATTAAGAGGTTAGCGGTCGCTGTATTAGACATAAAGTTTGCCATCAGCCAGCAGATAATCGATAAGGTAACCAGCACTGTCATTGCGGTAAGCAGGCTGTAGTCGACCGCATGGGCGAGCGCCGCGGCGAGACCGGTTTGGTCGAGCGCGATCCCCATCGCAATCCCGCCGGCAACCAGCCACAATACATCCCAGTTGATTTGTTTAAGTTCTGGCTTACCAATAATGCCGGTGAGGGTAAAAATCGCCAGTGGAATTACCGCCACCACATAAGTGTTCATGCCATGCAAACTGGTGGTGAGCCACAGCACGATCGTGAGGGCGAAGGTGATATAGACAGTATACGCCTGCCAGCTTTGTAAAAAGCGTCCCTCTAAAGCAAGATTCACGCGGGTATGTTGACTCTGAAAGAGCCGTTGTAATAGCCACCAAGCGAAGGTGAGTTGAACAATGACAAAAGGCAGCCCCATTTGCATCCAGCCCAGAAAAGAGACTTTGTATTCCCCGGTTAGATACTGTAACGCAATGGCGTTAGGCGGTGTGCCGATAGGGGTGGCAATACCACCGGTATTCGCCGCCACGGGAATACACAGCACAAGTGCCTTGACCAAAGGATCCCCTTTGGGTAAAACCGCGATAATGGGTGTTAATAGGGCTAGCATCATCACCGTGGTGGCCGTATTGGACATAAACATCGAAAATACCGCGGTAATCAGCATCAGGCCAAGCATGATAAATTTAGGGTGTTGACCAAACGGCCTTAACAGCACACGTGCCAAATTGATGTCGAGTTCATATTTTGACGCGGCAATAGCCAGTGAAAACCCGCCCATAAACAGAATAATGATAGGGGATGAAAAGGCGCTGAGAATGTCGGTATAAGGAATTAAGTCTCCGCGGGGGTGATGCTGTGTGATACCGCGAAACCAGTGTAAGCCTTTATCAGATATCATCACTAGTTGTAGTGTGATTATCAATAAAGACGTCGAAAAAACAGGCACAGGCTCAAGAACCCACAGCAAGGCCGCCATCAGAAAGATCGCCAATAAACGGTGCTGAATGATAGTGAGGTTAGCAATGGGTAACCAATCGGTAGGGGCTAACAGTAATAACAGCGGTAAGCCGAGGGCGACCAGCAATTTGATAAGACGAGCATTGACCACAAATACGCTCCTTCGTCATGGGTGGGCGAGCGCGTTCCGCCTGAGACGCGAAGACTCGCGTGCGCCTTGTTATCAGAAATAGAATATCTTTATGATACGGTGCTTTATCTTGAATTAACGGGAAAAATATCCGAATTTCCACACAAAAAAGGGGCATAAATGCCCCATATTTCACATTTTTCTAGATTTTTAGCGGGAGCTAGTGCTGGCAATGTGCGTAAGCTTGCCCTAATTGTGTTGGCTCACCGGGTATGACGGCATCATCAAAGCGTACCGCCCCTTTGGGGAAGAGGTTAATCACGGTAGAGCCCAGTTTGAATCGGCCCATTTCCTCTCCTTGAGAAAAGTGCATCGCCTGCTCACCGTCGGTTGGATATTGCCAACGACGAATACTGCCACCGGTTGGCGGGGTCACCGTCCCGGCCCAGGTGGTTTCGATACTGCCAACAATGGTGGCGCCGACCAATATTTGCGCCATGGGTCCAAATGCAGTATCAAAGACGCACACCACGCGCTCATTCCGCGCAAAGAGGTTTGGTACGTTTTCTGCCGTCAGTGGATTCACTGAAAACAAATCGCCAGGAATATAGATCATCTCTCGCAATACGCCGTCACACGGCATGTGGACGCGGTGATAATCGCGGGGAGAGAGGTATAAGGTGGCGAACTCTCCCTGATCAAACTTTGCTGCTAAGCTGTCATCGCCACCGATAAGTTCAGTCAGTGAGAAGCTATGGCCTTTCGCTTGAATCAAACGACCCTGTTCAATCGCGCCTGCTTGGCTGACACAGGCGTCAGCCGGAAAGATCAGTGTTGTCTCGTCGCCATCGATTGGGCGTAGTGCGGGCTTCAGCTCACGGACGAAAAAATCGTTGAAGGTGCGATAGTAACTCGGATCGCTGACTTTCGCTTCGCTCATATCGACGTGATATTGCTTGATAAACCACTTGATGACTGCAGTGGTTAACCAGCCACCTTTTAAGCTCGCAAGTTTGCCCATTAATCGGGTTAACGCGTGTTTCGGCGTAAGATATTGTAGGCCGACTTTCAAATCGTCTCGCACAGTGTAGTCCTAACCATTTGTTGGGTTGATGATGCCAGTGACGCGCTTATACGGGCGCGCCGTGTCGCGGATCTGAGTGAAGTGACAGTCGCTCAGTGTTGCTTATTACGAGAGAACTGACGGTTGTCTTTGGCTTCTTTCATGCTCTCAATGATGCGATGGTAGCTATCAAAACGTTCGACACTAATGTGCCCGTCTTCGACCGCTTGTCGCAGTAGACACCCCGGATCATCGCCATGTTTGCAATCGCGGAACTTACAGCCACCTAAATAATCACGAAATTCGACAAAGCCATGAGCAATTTGTTCCGGCTCTAAATGCCACAAGCCAAACTCACGGACGCCGGGGGAGTCAATCAGATCGCCGCCTTGATCAAAATGATACAAGCGAGCGGCGGTGGTGGTGTGTTGACCAAGCCCTGAATTTTCTGACACCTGATGCGTATGTGCGTGCACATCAGGGAGTAGGGTATTGACCAAACTGGACTTCCCGACGCCGGATTGCCCAACAAAAACACTCACATGCTGGTCTAGGTGTGTCATCAACGCTGACATGCCTTCGCCCGAGTCCGCACTGACCATCACGAGGGGATAACCAATATCTCGATAAATATCGAGCAGATCATCGACCATCTCATGGCCTTCTTCATCCAACAAATCGACCTTGTTAATCACAATCAGGGGGGCGATATCCAGTGCTTCACAGGCAATCAGATAACGATCGATAATGTTGGTCGACAGCTCAGGTAAAATAGCGGCCACGATCACCACTTGATCAATGTTTGCGGCTACTGGCTTGACCCCATCGTAATAGTCGGGACGAGTGAGCACGGAGTCACGCTCATGCACCGCTTCCACAACGCCGGCAAAGCCATCGAGCGCTTCTTTTCCGGGTCGCCATACGACACGATCGCCCGTGACCAAACTATGGACAGTGCGGCGAATATTGCATCTATGTATCTTACCTGTGTCGGGATCTTCAATATCGGCATGCTGGCCAAACCGCGTGATAACCCGCCCTTCCCGTGCGGATTCTAGCGCGGCATCGTCCCATTGCCGATCGGTATCTTTGTCTTTGATCCGGCGTTGTTGGTTGGATCTTACCCGTCGCAGTTGACCCTTCGTCAGTTTTTTCTTTTTTGCCACGTTGACTCTTATCGGTTAAGTTGGCTTTCATATCAAGCACAGTATGATACATGGTTTATCGATAAAAAAGGCAAGTTCAATGGCGTTCAGTGAAAACAATTTAATCTGGATTGATCTGGAAATGACAGGGCTAGATCCGGATACCCATAAGATCATTGAGATCGCGACCGTTGTGACGGACGCACAGTTGAATATTCTGGCGGAAGGGCCCGTGCTGGCGATACATCAACCGCAAAGTGAGCTCGACAAAATGGATGATTGGTGCACGCGAACGCATAGCCAGTCTGGCTTAGTGGCGCGCGTACAACAGAGTGATATTGATGAACAAACCGCCATTGAGCAAACCATCGCATTCTTATCGCAATGGGTACCGTCTGGCGCGTCACCGATTTGCGGTAATAGTGTGGGACAGGATCGGCGCTTCCTCTACCGACACATGCCAGCACTTGAGCGCTATTTTCATTACCGCACCGTGGATGTGAGCACGTTAAAAGAGCTGGTACGTCGATGGCAACCAGAGGTGTTGAATGATTTCTCTAAACAGGGAACCCATTTAGCGCTTGACGACATCCGAGAATCAATTGCAGAATTACGCTTCTATCGCGAGAGGATCTTAACGATCTGATGAGTCAGTCATCGATCTGATGCTCTTTTGAGCGATTAAAAGAAAAAACCAAAATTTTGCTCATCAGCACTTGCAACCCGGTTTTTTCTTCGTATAATTCGCAGCCCTAACGACGTGAAACGTCTGTTGAAAGCGACATTAGCTCAGCTGGTAGAGCGCAACCTTGCCAAGGTTGAGGTCACGAGTTCGAACCTCGTATGTCGCTCCAAATTTAGTCTCGATCTGAAATTGATCAGGTCGATCTAAGCGACACTAGCTCAGCTGGTAGAGCGCAACCTTGCCAAGGTTGAGGTCACGGGTTCGAACCCCGTGTGTCGCTCCAAATTAAAATGCGATGTAATGCATCAGCAATGCGACATTAGCTCAGCTGGTAGAGCGCAACCTTGCCAAGGTTGAGGTCACGAGTTCGAACCTCGTATGTCGCTCCAAACAACAATTCGGAATAAGCGACACTAGCTCAGCTGGTAGAGCGCAACCTTGCCAAGGTTGAGGTCACGGGTTCGAACCCCGTGTGTCGCTCCAATCACTTGGTTAACCACCAGTGTGGCGTTTAAGATAGCGCCATCTTTAATGCTGTGAAGCATCATTTCTTACACAAATCCCATCTGCCCATGCTTTCTCTGAAAGCGCATGGTGGCGCGGTTTTTTACCAACACTGCACAGACTTATCCACAGGTCAAGCGCTGTGGATAAACCAGTTAATGGATTTGTTGCTGTGTATAGTGCTGGTTATCTTATCATCAGGCACGGTATCTATGTTGCACACGTGCAATAAATACAAAAATACCGTAAATGATTGTAAGGTAAGGGATATTTAGGCTTTTCTTTCAGGTTAGCTAACGCTTTTCCACAGTGTTATTCACTTACGTGATCTTGCTCGCTTAATGCACCATCAATGTGTTTAACTATCAAAAAGCGCACCATAAATGCGCATTGCGTGACGGTTTTCCACATTATGTGAATAGCATCATCTTTCTGCTTGTAAGCCCTGATTAAGCGTCACGAGGCAATCCTTTTTCTATGATGCGCACGAGACGACGCGTCCCTGTGGGTAGCGTTTTGACATCAATACGCTGTCGTTTTTTCTCTTGCTCGCTGAGCGCCCAGTGAATATGTTCGTCAACCAGCTCGTCCTCACCGAGCCGCGCCTTGAGACTATCGATGATCGCCTGATCGAAGGGGGCATTACCCATCGCAATAGCCAAGTTGCGCCGCCATTTTTTAATCCCTATCCGGCGTACTGCTGAGCCTTGGGTTAGCGATAAAAAAGTGTCTTCATCCCAGTTGAAAAGCGTGGTGAGCGGCTGCTGATCAAGGCTGGGGCGACAGTGGAAGTCGGCCTCTAAGGTCAGTTCGGCCTCCCGGTTAAACGGGCAAACCAACTGGCAGTCATCGCAACCATAGATACGGTTACCGATGGCATGGCGAAATTCTAAGGGGATCACGCCGTCATATTCGATGGTCAGGTAGGAAATGCAGCGACGGGCGTCGACCACGCCCTCTGCGATGATCGCTTGAGTGGGACAGCTGGTCATGCAGGCAACACATTTACCGCATTGATTCTCGACAGGGGTGTCGACAGGTAAAGGAAGATCCACCAATAACTCACCGAGGAAGAACCAGGATCCCGTTTCATCATTGAGGATCAGGGAGTGTTTGCCTGTCCAACCCAGTCCTGCCTTTTCCGCTAGAGGACGCTCAAGGACTGGCGCGGAGTCGACGAAAGGGCGGTAACCATAGGGGCCGACCGCTTGTTCAATCTGTTGTCCAAGCTTTTTTAAGCGGTTGCGGATCAATTTATGGTAGTCCCGTCCCAAAGAGTAACGGCTAATGTACCCAAGCTCTGGATGCGCCAGCGTATGCGCAAAACCGGCATTGGGGGGTAAGTAGTTCATCCGCACACTGATCACGCGTACCGTGCCTGGCACTAACTCATCGGGGCGCGCGCGCATCATGCCATGTCTGGCCATCCACGCCATCTCACCGTGATAGCCGTTATCAAGCCAGCGCTGTAATTGCGCTTCATGTTGCTTGAGATCAACATCCGTGATCCCCACCTGCTGGAAGCCTAGCGCTTGCCCCCATTGCTTGATACGTTGGGCGAGGTGGTCGAAATCAATGGATGCATCGGACTTGGGTTGCGACATAGCGGTAGATCCTGAGGCCTTGGGTGGTGCAGAACAATCAATGGAGGCACTTAATGGCAACAAGTTTACCACAGAGTTTCTATCGCGCAGAGCAAGTTCGAGAAGGCGAGCAAGCGGTCGCGCGTGCATTGTCGATTCCCCTGTATCAGTTAATGCTACGCGCGGGACAGTCAGTGTTTGACTGTATTAATCAACATTATCCCAATGCGGCCAGACTATTAATCGTATGTGGCGCCGGGAATAACGCGGGTGATGGTTATGTGATTGCGCGGCTTGCCAAATCCGCAGGGTTGAACGTTACCGTCTGGTCGTTAGTGACCCCAAATAAACTGGAGGGGGATGCGGCGACTGCTTGGCAAGAGTGGCAAGATTGTGGTGGTAGCTATGTGGAACACCCACCCACCATCAGCCAGTTTGATGTCGTGGTCGATGCTATCTTGGGCACTGGATTATCGCGTGCCGTGGAGGGAACGTTTGCGCAGGCGATCAGCGCTATCAACCTCGCGGATGTACCTGTGGTGGCGGTAGATATTCCTTCTGGGCTTTGTGCCAATAGTGGCTGCGTGAAAGGCGCGGCCATTGATGCGGATATGACCGTCACCTTGATTGCGTTAAAACAAGGATTACTCACCGGCCAAGCTGTCTCTTATCGCGGTAAATTATTGTTCGCGGGCTTGAACGTGGCGACGGCGTTCTCGCGTCAGTGCACACCCGCCGGCTACCTTGTTTGCGACGACTGGATTGAACAGTATTTACCAAAGCGCGCGCGTAGTGCACACAAAGGCCAGTTTGGGCGTGTACTGTGTTTAGGTGGCGATCAAGGTATGGCGGGTGCGGTGACCTTATCAGCGCAAGCGGCGTTAAGAGCCGGTGCCGGACTTGTCAAAGTAGTGACACAAAAAGCGCATACGTTGATGCTGGTCACCCGTCAGCCGGAGTTGATGACACAAGATTGGGCACCGGGCCAATCACTCAGCGAGACACTCGCATGGGCAACCCATTTGGTCATTGGCCCGGGACTGGGCCAGAGTGCGTGGTCGGATGCGTTGTGGACGATCGCCGTGAGTGCTCGGACGCCCAAGGTGATTGATGCCGATGGCCTTAATAAGTTAGCGCGGCAGCCACAACACCGTGATGACTGGATCCTCACTCCCCATCCCGGAGAGGCGGCGCGCTTATTAGGTTGTGACACCAAAGATGTGGAACTTGACCGCTTTGCTGCCGTCAAAGCGATACACACTCGTTATGGTGGCGTTGCCGTACTTAAAGGCGCGGGAACAATCGTATATGATGGCACAAATTATGCTGTTGCTAATGTCGGCAACCCTGGCATGGCGTCAGGGGGAATGGGCGATGTGCTGTCGGGTGTAATAGGCAGCCTACTTGCGCAAGGCGTGGACTTATTTCCTGCCGCGGCTCTGGGGTGCTATCTTCATGGCAAAGCGGGTGATAAGGCGGCCGAGGCAGGAGAACGGGGGTTATTGGCCAGCGATTTACTCCCCTATTTGCAACAATTAGTTGATTAGCGCACGGGTGGCGGTAGCCATGCAAGGTGCGACGAATACCCATATAAAGATGAGATCCCTTTGTAGTATGACCCAGACTTTTACCACCTCATTGACAGATGCCGATCGCACCGTGGCGTTTGGTGCCGCGTTGGCGCGTGCATGTACGCAAAGTACCACTTGTTACTTGCACGGTGATCTTGGCGCCGGCAAAACCACGTTCTGTCGCGGCTTTGTGCAAGCAATGGGACATACCGGTAATGTGAAAAGCCCGACCTATACGCTCGTGGAGCCTTACTTGTTAACGCCATGGCAGGTTTATCACTTTGATCTTTATCGACTGGGCGATCCAGAAGAGTTGGAGTTTATGGGGATCCGTGATTATTTTAATGATCAGGCGCTTTGCTTGATTGAATGGCCGGAAAAAGGCCAAGGCTGGTTACCGCGCGCCGATCTAGACATTAGGCTGCGCTATGACGGCGAGCAACGTGAACTGATTATTGACGCGAATACCCATGTTGGGGTAGCAATTATCGACCGTCTAGAATGGGAAGACTAGCATGATGTGGCAGCGGCTTTGCATCTTGATGATCGCCAGTTTGTTGAGTGCAACAAGTTGGGCCAATAAGATTGAAAATATTCGCGTATGGCCCGCCCCCAATGAGACACGGGTGGTGGTGGATCTTGAAGATAAACCGGATTTTAGCTATTTCTCACTGTCACGCCCCGATAGGTTGGTGGTTGACTTAAAGCAGAGCCAGCTGGCGACGCGCTTACCTAAGCCGGTTAAAGGCAGCGATATTCTGGGTAAAATCCGTAAAAGTAGTCCGCCCGAGGCATCGACGTATCGATTAGTCTTTGAGTTAAAAGACGGTGCGAAACCACATATCTTCTCGCTCGCCCCTGGGGGAGAATATGGCCACCGGCTGGTGGTTGATTTACCCCATCCTAAGAAAGTGGATAAAAATAAACCGGCATTGTCTGTTGCTGAAAAAAAGCGGCGTGAGACGGTGGCCGCATTGCCTTTTGGCACCGAGGATATCGTGGTGGCAATTGATGCCGGGCATGGCGGTAACGATCCCGGTGCGGTGGGGCCGAGCCGCAAATTTGAAAAATATGTCACGCTCTCCATCGCTAAGCAAGCGGCGGCGCGTATTAACGCTGTTCCCGGCATGCGTGCGGTCTTAACCCGTACGGGCGATTATTTTGTCGACTTGAACCGTCGTTCCGAAATTGCACGTAAACACAAAGCCCATTTATTGGTCTCGGTACACGCGGATGGCTTCCATAAGCCACAGCCTCGTGGCGCGTCAGTATGGGTACTCTCTCGTCGCCGGGCGAACAGTGAAATTGGTCGCTGGATTGAAAAACACGAAGAGCAGTCCAACTTGTTGGGTGGAGGCTCTTTACTGGCACAGAATAATGAGGACGAGTATTTAAGCCGTGCGGTGTTGGATTTGCAGTTTAGCAACTCGCAAAAGGAAGGCTTTAATGTCGCGAAACGGGTATTAAAGGAGCTTGGCAAAGTCACTAAATTGCATAAATCGAGTCCAGAGCATGCCAGTCTGGCCGTATTAAAATCACCAGACATACCGTCTTTGCTCGTCGAGGTGGGCTTTATCTCGAATCCGCAAGAAGAACGCCTGCTATTTCAGCGTGATCACCAGCGCCGGCTCGCGGATGCGGTCTATCATGGTATTCGCAATTATTTTGAGCGTTTCCCGCCGGATGGCACCTTGTTTGCTGCGCGCAAAAACGGCGTCAAACATAAAGTCAGTGCCGGTCAGTCACTGTCGGTCATCGCTAAAAAATATAAGAGTTCCGTCGCCGCGATAAAATCGGCGAATGGGTTGACCTCTAATACGTTGCGGGTGGGCCAAGTGTTATCGATCCCCAATGTGGATGTCGCCAAATTAGCAGGAAAGACAAGTAAAGCAACATCAACGCGTACGCTGACGCACACCGTGAGCCGCGGCGAGTTTCTCGGCAAAATTGCCGAGCATTATCAGGTCTCGGTGGCGACGCTGCGCCGTGCGAATAACTTGAAGTCTGACACGCTCTGGGTCGGGCAAAAGCTGAAAGTGCCGGGCGCAACACCGCCAGCGGTGAAGCACAAAGTCAAACGCGGTGAATACCTTGGCAAAATTGCTAGCAATTACGGGGTGACGATTGAGAGCCTTCGTCGCGCCAATGAATTACGCTCTGATACGCTGGCGGTCGGGCAAACTCTGATCATCCCAGGAAGCTAATATGGCGATTGAGATTTTACCCGCGCGCCTTGCCAACCAGATTGCAGCAGGGGAAGTGGTCGAACGTCCTGCCTCGGTGGTCAAGGAGCTGGTAGAAAACAGCATTGATGCCGGGGCCACCCGCATTGATGTGGATATTGAAAAAGGCGGGAGCAAACTGATCCGGGTGCGTGATAATGGTGGTGGGATCAGCAAAGCCGATCTGCAGCTTGCCCTGAGTCGACACGCCACGTCTAAGATCCATAGCCTTGACGATCTTGAGGCGATCATGAGCCTCGGCTTTCGCGGCGAGGCGCTGGCGAGTATTAGCTCGGTATCACGTCTTACCATCACCTCGCGTCCAGCTGACCAGCAAGAAGCATGGTCGGCGTTTGCCGAAGGGCGAGAGATGGCGGTGAATGTCAAACCCGCCGCCCATCCGGTTGGCTGTACCGTGGAAGTGGTGGACTTATTCTTTAACACTCCAGCGCGGCGCAAATTTTTACGCACCGACAAAACCGAATTTGGCCACATTGATGAGCTATTACGCCGCATTGCATTGAGCCGGTTTGATATCACCATCAATCTACGCCACAACGGCACGCAAGTGCGCCAATATCGACGTGTACCAGAAAATGGCGATCCACTGCGTCGTGTTAAGGCGATTTGTGGGCAAAAATTTGTTGAGCATGCGTTGCGGATTGACCTGCATCACCACGACATGGCACTGACAGGCTGGATCTGCACACCGGCAGGCGCACGACAACAAAACGATATGCAGCATTGTTTTGTTAATCAGCGAATGATGAAAGATAAGCTGATTAACCACGCGATTCGTCAAGGCTATGAACAAAGCCTTGCCCAGGATCAGTATGCCGCTTTCGTGCTGTATATTGATGTCGATCCGCATCAAGTAGATGTCAATGTGCACCCGGCCAAACATGAAGTCCGTTTTCATCAGGCGCGCTTGGTGCATGATTTTATCTATCAAGCCATTTATGACGGCTTACAACAAGCGTTGTTCTCTGAAGACCACAGTGTGGACCCTGAGACGGGCGAAGTGAGAGAAGCCGTCACTTATCAGCCGCGAGCCTCCGCGACTGCCAACCCCAATCCTTACCAACACGCGGTTGACGCGTTTCCTGATTATCCGGGGAAGTGTGAGGGGAGCGGTGGGTCACAGGCCACGTTGCCGCGTGATACGGTATCGTATCAGCACGACGCCAGTGACGGCTCACGCAGTGGCCGGCCCTCTCACGGTTCAGGCTGGCCGGGAAGACCGTCTGCTCCCTCAAGCTCACCTTCAAAGCAGGCGACGCAAGCGTATCAAGCATTGATGACCCCCCAATCTGATGCCGGGGCTGACCTTGGTGAGGCCACGCCAGCGCGTTCGACGACGTTATCGCATTTTGACAGCGTCCCAGCAACGCTCGATACCGCCTCAACAGTGGCGAGCACGGGTCAGTCTGGATTAGGCAAGGTGCTTGCAGTGGTTGAGCAGCACTATGTGTTGATGTCCTGGGGCGAGGGATTATGGTTAGCCGATCATCACCGGTTGGCATGCTGGCGTCATCAAGGTGCGTTACAACCCGCTCTGGGTGAGGGGTTAGTCACTCAACCTCTATTGATCCCACAACGGTTATCGGCCTCTGAAGAGGAGTGTCAGCGCGTGATCCAGTATCAGGCGTTACTTGGCCAGTTTGGCATTCATATTCGCCCCAAAGGGCAGCAATTAATGGTGATGTCAGTCTGTCAGCCGCTACGCCAACATAACTTGCAAGCGTTTATACCGGCACTGTTGGATTGTTTGGGTGGGTTAGACCCCGACCAATCCCACACGGATCACAGCGCGAGTATGTGCAGTTGGCTGGCAAAGCAGTTGACAGTAGCATCGGATCCAGTCAGCCTTGCGCAAGCGGTACAAACCGTATCGGACATTGAACAATATTGGCAGGGGGATGCGTTAGAAAAGGGGCGCCAGCGCTACTTTAAACGCCTCGACCTGACCTCAGTGATAGAAGCATTACAGCATGACTAATCCGCTGCCTAAAGCGATTTTTTTGATGGGGCCGACTGCATCCGGGAAAACGGATTTGGCCATTGCAATACGCCAGACTTTGCCAGTGGAAATCATTAGTGTTGATTCGGCACTGATTTATCGCGGGATGGATATTGGGACAGCTAAGCCAACCGCGGAGGAATTAGCGCAAGCCCCCCATCGTTTGATCGACATTCGTGATCCGTCTCAGGCCTACTCGGCGGCAGACTTTCGTGACGATGCGCTCACAGAAATGGCGCGGATCGTCGCGGATGGTAAGATCCCACTGTTGGTGGGAGGCACCATGCTGTATTTTAAAGCATTGCTAGAAGGACTATCACCGTTGCCGAGTGCGGATCCTGACATCCGTGAAGCGTTAGAAAACGAGGCGCAACAGCATGGGTGGGAAGCATTACATGCTCAGTTGTGCGAGGTTGATCCCGTGTCGGGGGCGCGGATCCACCCCAACGATCCGCAGCGAATTACGCGGGCGTTAGAAGTCTATCGGATCAGTGGCCAGACCCTAACAGCATTAACAGAAAAAAAAGGTGAACCTTTGCCGTATCAGGTACACCAATTTGCAATAGCGCCTCAGGATCGAGGTGAATTGCATCGCCGCATCGAGCGTCGTTTCGATAAAATGATCGACGCGGGGTTTGAAAAAGAGGTACGCACACTATACGAACGCGAAGATCTGCATGTCGATCTGCCCTCGATTCGTTGTGTCGGGTACCGTCAGATGTGGGACTATTTGGCCGGACGTTGCACCCATGATGAAGCCGTTTACCGTGGGATTTGCGCGACGCGCCAGTTAGCCAAGCGTCAGATAACCTGGCTAAGAGGCTGGGATAATGTGACTTGGCTTGATAGCGACACGCCGTCGCTGTCTTTACAAACGGTGACAAAAGCGTTGACGGCAGGGACGGAAACTTGATGTATACTGTCACTGACAAGGACGCTGCTTAACCGCGACAATTGACTACAATTACAAACAAATAAGGAAAAGAAATAATGGCTAAGGGGCAATCATTACAAGACCCATTCCTGAACGCGTTACGTCGTGAACGCATTCCTGTTTCCATTTACTTAGTAAATGGTATTAAGTTGCAAGGCCAAATCGAATCGTTTGATCAGTTCGTGATCCTGCTAAAAAATACGGTTAATCAAATGGTGTATAAACACGCGATTTCAACCGTTGTGCCGGCACGTGCTGTGAGCCACCACAACAATAACCAAGGAGCTGGTGAGCGTCCACAGGGCGAACGTCAGCAAGAAAAACCTGAGGAATAAAGCATTCTATTGCTAAGGAGTCTATCGCTTGTTTGACCGTTACGAGGCCGGTGAACAGGCTGTACTCGTTCATATAAATTTTACCCATGATGGCGAGTGGGATGATCTCAGCGAATTTCAAATGCTGGTGTCATCCTCGGGTGTCGACGCCTTGCAAGTTGTTGTCGGCAGCCGTCAGTCCCCTCATCCCAAATATTTTGTTGGAGAGGGAAAAGCCCAAGAAATAGCAGATACAGTGCAACAAGTCGGCGCGGACATTGTGATTTTTAATCACACCTTATCCGCGGCGCAAGAGCGCAACCTAGAGCAACGGTTTAAATGCCGAGTGTTAGACCGAACCGGATTAATCCTCGATATTTTTGCCCAGCGCGCGCGTACCCATGAGGGTAAGTTGCAAGTTGAGCTGGCACAGTTACGTCACTTATCTACCCGGCTTGTGCGAGGCTGGACTCACCTTGAGCGTCAAAAAGGCGGGATTGGCTTGCGTGGCCCGGGTGAAACTCAGTTAGAAACAGACCGTCGCTTAGTGCGTGATCGGGTAAAAGCGATTTTAAAGCGACTGGATAAAGTGGCGAAACAGCGAGAGCAAGGGCGGCGCGCTCGCGCACGGGCAGAAGTGCCGACTGTGTCATTGGTGGGGTATACCAATGCGGGCAAATCGACCTTGTTTAATCGGATCACCGAAGCGGGGGTATATTCGGCCGATCAGCTGTTTGCCACCTTGGATCCGACATTACGCCGTATTGAAGTCGACGACGTCGGTACCGCAATATTGGCGGATACCGTTGGCTTTATTCGTCACTTACCGCATGACTTGGTCGCGGCATTTAAAGCAACGCTTCAAGAAACACAAGAAGCGAGCTTGTTGTTACACGTGGTCGATGCCAGTGATGAACGCTTTGGTGACAACATTGAGGCGGTCAACAGTGTGTTGGATGAAATCGATGCGGCGGATGTGCCTCATCTTATCATTATGAACAAAATAGATAGTCTGGATCAGGCTGAGCCTCGTATTGAACGGGACGAAGAGGGCGTTCCGAAAGCAGTATGGGTGTCAGCGTTGTCTGGTCAGGGTATCGCGCTCATATTTGAAGCCCTTACCGAGCGTTTATCTGGCACCATGGTGCGGCATCAATTACGGCTACCACCCAGCATGGCCGGACGAATGCAAAGTAAATTTCACCAGATGCGATGCATTGTCAGTGAAGAGTACCAAGATGATGGGCATCTACTTGTCGATGTCAGGCTGCCACAAACAGACTGGTATCGACTAGAAAAAAGAGAAGGCAACCAGCTCGGCGACTTTATCGTCAGTGATTAGGCTGCTAGAGTAAAAAATTATCGTCAGATCAATTTGATGGAGTGCGCGAATGGCGTGGAATGAGCCAGGAAACAATGGCGGTCCCGACAAAGACCCCTGGGGGAATCGTGGAGGCCGTAATCAAGGGCCACCGGATCTTGATGAATTGTTTAACAAACTAAGTCGCAAACTGGGCGGCTTAGGTGGCCGCAAAGGTAAAGGACCATCGTTCGGCGGTGGTATGGCAGGGCTAGGCGTCCTCGCGCTAGTAGGCATCATTGTTTGGGGGATTTCCGGGTTCTATACCATCGGAGAAGCTCAGCGTGGTGTGGTCTTACGGTTTGGTCAGTATGATCGTATCGTTCAACCGGGCCTGAACTGGAAACCAACCTTTGTGGATACGGTAAGCACGGTGGACGTGGAGTCGATTCGTTCGCTCAATAGCTCTGGCCTGATGCTGACCAAAGATGAAAACGTGGTCAACGTTGAAATGGACGTTCAGTACCGCGTGATGGATCCACAGCAGTATTTGTATAGCGTGACCAACGCCGATGATAGCTTGCGTCAAGCAACTGATTCGGCATTGCGCGCGGTCGTGGGTGACTCTTTGATGGATGACATCATCACCCGTGGTCGTCAAGAAGTGCGTGAGCGCACCCAAGTTGAGCTGAACGACATCATCGACAAGTACAAAATGGGCTTGTTGGTGGTGGATGTTAACTTCCAGTATGCGCGCCCACCTGAGCAGGTCAAAGACGCCTTTGATGATGCGATTGCAGCGCGAGAGGATGAGGCCCGCTTTATCCGTGAAGCTGAAGCGTATCGCAATGATGTGTTGCCGAAAGCAACGGGTCGTGCAGAAACGCTGAAAAAAGCGGCACTGGGTTACAAAGAGCGTACGGTTAACGAAGCTGAGGGTGAAGTCTCTCAATTTGAGAAACTGTTGCCTGAGTATCGTGATGCGCCACGCGTGACGCGTAACCGGCTATACATCCAGACCATGGAAGAAGTATATAGCAATACCAGTAAGGTGATGGTGGATTCGCAAAGCGGAAACAGCAACCTCATGTATCTCCCACTGGATAAGTTAATGGGAGGCGCAGCCGTTGGCGCTAACCAGCGTAAAGAAACGTCGAGCAGCCAGTACGGTATTGAGCTTGAGCAAAGCTCGCAGCCTAAACAGCAAGAGTCGGCGCCGCGTTCTGGTTCATCACGAGAAGGGAGATACTAAGCATGCGTAAGATGATGATCCCCGTTGTCGTCCTAGCGGCAGTGGTCTTTTTGATGTCGATCTTCGTGGTGAGTGAAGGTGAGCGCAGCATTGTTATCCGTTTTGGACGCGTGCTAAAAGCGGACAATGATATTGCCAAGATCTACCAACCGGGTCTGCACTTCAAACTGCCATTGTTTGATCGCGTTAAGACCTTGGATGCGCGTATTCAAACCATGGATGATCGCGCTGATCGCTTTGTCACCGCAGAGAAAAAAGACGTTATTATCGACTCTTACGTCAAATGGCGTATTAAAGACTTTGGTCAGTATTATCTGTCCACGGGGGGCGGTAATAAATTGACGGCTGAATCTCTGTTGCAACGTCGTGTTGCCGATGGCCTGCGTGCCGAAATTGGTAATAAGACCATCAAAGAGATTGTGTCTGAAAAACGTGATCAAGTGATGGAAAGCGTCCTTGAGCGTGCGGCCAGCGAGGGCTCGCGTGATTTAGGGATTGAGTTGATTGACTTGCGTATCAAGCGTATCAACCTCCCGAGTGAAATCAGTGAGTCGATTTATGCCCGTATGCGTGCTGAACGTGAGGCCGTTGCCCGTCGTCATCGTGCACAAGGTCGCGAGCAAGCGGAAATTATTCGAGCGCAAGCCGAGCTAGAAGTGGCGACAATTCTGTCCAAAGCAGAACGTCAAGCGCGGATCACTCGTGGTGAAGCTGACGCAGAAGTGGCGAAGCTGTTTGCCAGTGCGTTCAAAAAAGAGCCTGAGTTCTATAGCTTTGTTCGCTCGCTACAAGCGTATCGTAAGAGCTTTGACAGTAAGAGCGATATGCTGGTTGTGGATCCGAAGAGTGATTTCTTCAAATACATGAAGCAACCTGAAGCGATAGAAAAGTAAATCGTTAGATGGGTAGCGACGCATAAAAGACAAGGTTCTGGCCTTGTCTTTTTTTATGTCGTCATCCCCTGTTTTCGACGTAGGAGGTAAGGATGACTAGCTTGTGGGGCGCGCTAGCGCTGGTATTAGTGGTTGAGGGGTTAGGGCCGATGTTACTGCCCAAACAGTGGCGACAAATGGTCATGGCTTTAGGTGAGCAATCTGATACCCAGTTGCGGCGTATTGGCGGTTGCTTGGTGGTGATTGGGTGTGTGTTGGCTTACCAGTTTTTAACCTAGCATTCAGCCACCTGGTACCGAGAAGAGCGGTGAAAATGTCAATACGGTTAAAAAATGACTGCAACCGAGTTTTTAAGGTGCTAGAATCCATTTTTAACTAGCTGCATATCGAAGAAGATGGGTAATAACGTAGTCGTTCTCGGCACCCAATGGGGTGACGAAGGTAAGGGAAAGATCGTTGATCTTTTGACTGAAGATGCAAAATACGTGGTGCGCTATCAAGGCGGTCACAACGCAGGTCATACTCTTGTCATTGACGGTGAAAAGACCGTCCTACACTTGATTCCTTCTGGTATCCTCCGCAACAACGTTAAATGCATTATCGGCAACGGCGTGGTGCTGTCCCCGGACGCCTTGCTGAAAGAAATGGGTGAGCTGGAAGCACGTGGCGTGCCGGTTCGTGAGCGCCTATTCCTGTCAGAAGCTTGTCCACTGATCCTGCCTTATCACATTGCGCTTGACGCGGCACGTGAGCAAGCACGCGGTAAGAAAGCTATCGGTACCACAGGCCGTGGTATTGGTCCTGCATACGAAGACAAGGTTGCCCGTCGTGGCCTACGCGTTGGCGACTTGTTTGATAAAGAAGCTTTTGCTGAAAAACTCAAAGAAGTGATGGAATTCCATAACTTCCAGCTCGAGCATTTTTACAAAACTGAGCCGGTGAGCTACGAAGAGACCTTGGCGAAAGTCATGGAGCAAGCGGACATTCTCACTGGTATGGTGATGGACGTCACCCAAGAGCTGGATGATGCCCGCAAGCGTGGTGACAAAATCATGTTTGAAGGCGCACAAGGCACCTTGCTTGATATCGACCACGGCACCTATCCGTATGTGACTTCATCGAACACCACCGCTGGTGGTGTCGCGGCAGGCTCTGGCTTTGGTCCGCGTCATCTTGGTTATGTGCTGGGTATCGCCAAAGCCTATTGCACGCGAGTAGGCGCAGGCCCATTCCCGACTGAGCTGGATGACGAGATTGGCATGCATCTCGGCACCAAGGGCGCTGAGTTCGGTGCGACTACTGGCCGTAAGCGTCGTTGTGGTTGGTTTGATGCGGTGGCAATGCGTCGTGCTGTGCAGATTAACTCGGTATCAGGCTTCTGCTTAACCAAGCTAGACGTGATGGACGGTTTGGAAGAAATCAAAATCTGCACCGGTTACAAGATGGCAGACGGTTCCACGGTTGAGGTGTCTCCACTAGCAGCTGACGCGTATGAGCACATCGAGCCTATCTATGAAAGCATGCCGGGCTGGAGTGAAAACACCTTTGGAGTGAAATCTCTCGACGAACTGCCGCAAGCAGCGCTCGATTACATCAAGCGTATCGAAGAGCTGACTGGTGTGCCTATCGATGTGATCTCGACCGGTCCAGACCGTAACGAAACCATCATCAAAGTGCATCCTTTTAATAGCTAAGCACGTGAGACGGTTCGATACTAAAAGCCAGCGTTGATCGCTGGCTTTTTTACTATTTTGGTGTAGCGTTGGAAGCCAGATCGCGTGAAAGCGGAAAAAACTTGCCGCCTTTGCTAAAGTCAGTATGCAAGGTGCCGATACAAAAAAGCACACGGCGAGCGTGCGCGTTGCTGTTGGGTTTCTTGGTTGAATAGCGAGTAGGCATGAAGTTTCGAACGCTGATTTTTTCACTTTCTCTGACGACAGCGACGCTGACGACAGCAACGGCCCGCGCGGACGTCGGGGCGGCTGTGCCATTATACGAAGAAAGTGAACTTATCACCCTTTTTGAAACCAACTCTCACCTTGAGCGCGTCGAACAAGACGAATGCCAGCTCGTGCAAGACATCGAAGCCCGAGCTACCCGTGTCGGCTCTCCCGCCTACGAGTTTTTATATGGCGATATGCTGGCGTGGGGAGTGTGTGTGGATCAAGACGCGGATCTCGGTGTTTACTACATGAAGCAAGCGGCGCAGCAAGGGCTACCCGCTGCGCTAGAGCAAATTGGCCGTTACTACGCCAATGGCACGCTGGTCCAACAGGATCAACGTCGGGCGATTCCTTACCTGCGCGAAGCCGCTTCATTGGGTGATACGCGTGCCCGGATCCAACTGGCTGAGTTGCTAGTGGATGATGTCGGGTCGCCACTTGATTATGAAGACGCTTATCGCTGGTTATATCAAACCATCACCGCAGACTCTCGTACCCGCAACCGTATTTCAGAGCTTCGTGCCGCACTTGAAGCACGGATGCCACAGAATATTATCGCCCGCGCCAAACGGCGTACCAGCTATTGGTGACCGCGAAAGGCGCCAGTAGGCGACTTTATGCGCAAAATCCGTTACACTCTCTATACACATCTGTTCCCAATCTGATTTGATATGGCCGATGCGCCATGTTCCTCTCGTTGCCTGCAAGCAAGGCGCTGAAACAAAACGTCAAACTGCGATCATCGCGGCGCAATAGCGACAGTTTACAGATATAATGAAATCAACATACGCCAATAGGAAAAGGTCTATGTCGCAAGACACAGGTTCGACAAATAATACCCCAAACAACATCGCTGCGGATCCACACCAGGCACGTGAAGCGGAGAAATACGACAATCCGGTCCCCAGCCGAGAGCATTTGCTGGAAGTAATCCGCAGCTTCAAGGCGCCAGTGAGCCGCGATAATCTGTTTTCACACCTTGGCTTAGCTGGTGATGAGCAGTATGAAGGGCTACGTCGACGCCTGCGCGCCATGGAGCGTGATGGACAATTGGTGTTCACCCGTCGTCAATGCTATGCCTTACCCGAGCGGTTAGACTTGGTCAAAGGCACCGTGATTGGTCACCGTGACGGCTTTGGTTTTCTGCGCCCAGAAGGCAAAGGCAACCACGATGACTGGATGCTCCCTCACCACCAAATGCGCAGTGTGATGCACGGTGATGTGATTTTAGCCCAAGGTGTTGGCACCGATAAGCGCGGCCGTAAAGAAGCCCGTGTGGTGCGCGTCACCGAAGCGCGCCAAGGTCAGATTGTAGGCCGTTACTTTGTGGAAGATGGTATGGGCTTTGTCGTGCCAGACGATAGCCGCCTGGGCCAAGATATCGTGATTGATAAAGATCATACTCAGGGCGCGCGTATGGGCAATGTGGTGGTGGTTGAGATCATGCAGCGTCCGACCCGACAAACCAATCCTGTCGGTAAGATTGTTGAAGTGCTGGGGGAGAACATGGCACCCGGCATGGAAATCGAGATCGCGATGCGCACCCACGATATTCCTCATCAATGGCCGGATGCGGTGCTCAAGCAAGTGAAAAGCTTGAGTGAAGAGGTCCCAGAAAAAGCCAAAGAGGGCCGTGTCGATCTGCGTGATTTGCCACTGGTGACCATCGATGGTGAAGATGCCCGCGACTTTGATGATGCGGTCTATTGCGAACGTAAACGCTCGGGCGGCTGGCGCCTGTGGGTGGCGATTGCCGACGTCAGTTACTATGTGCGTCCTGATTCGGCGCTGGATAAAGAAGCGCAAAACCGCGGTAACTCGGTGTACTTCCCGAACCAAGTGGTGCCTATGTTGCCGGAAGTGCTTTCTAATGGCTTATGCTCGCTGAATCCGCAAGTCGACCGCCTATGTATGGTGTGTGAGATGACGATTTCAGAATCAGGGGCGTTATCTGGTTACAAACATTACGAAGCGGTGATGAACTCCCACGCGCGTCTGACTTATACCAAGGTGTCTCATATTCTGGAAGGCGATGAGGAACTGCGTGAGCGCTACCGCTCATTGGTGCCGCACTTAGAAACGTTACACGATATGTACAAGGTGCTCAGTGATGCGCGTCAGCAGCGTGGGGCGATTGAATTTGAGACGGTGGAAACCCAATTTATTTTCAACGCGCAGCGCAAAATCGACCGTATTGTGCCAGTGGAGCGCAACGATGCACACAAGATCATCGAAGAATGTATGATCTTGGCCAACGTTGCCTCGGCGCGCTTTGTGGAAAAACACAAAGAGCCGGCGCTCTTTCGTGTTCACGAAGCGCCAGGAGAGGAACGTCTTAGCGGCTTTAAAGACTTTTTAGGCGAGTTAGGCTTAAGCCTGAGCGGTGGTCTAGAGCCGACGCCGAAAGATTACGCGGCACTGATGCATGTGGTCCATGGTCGTGCTGACAGTGAACTGATCCAAACCATGTTGCTCCGCTCGATGAAACAAGCGGTGTATCAGGGGGATAACCAAGGCCACTTTGGTTTGGCGCTCAAGCAATACGCGCACTTTACCTCGCCTATTCGTCGCTATCCAGATTTGCTGTTGCACCGAGCGCTTAAATACCTAGTTGCCAAGCAAGCGGGTAAAAACCAAGACCGTTGGACACCCACTGGCGGCTATCACTACTCGTTTGATGATATAGATGTGCTGGGTGAACAATGCTCGAAAACAGAGCGCCGTGCCGATGATGCCACCCGTGATGTGTCAGACTGGCTTAAATGTGAGTACATGCAAGATCACGTTGGCGATGAGCTAGAGGGCGTGATTGCCAATGTCACTGGTTTTGGTTTCTTTGTCCGCCTTAATGAGCTACATATCGATGGCTTGGTGCATATTTCTAACCTCGATAACGATTACTATCGCTTTGATATGGTGGGTCAGCGTCTGGTGGGCGAAGGCTCGGGTCGTGTGTTCCGGCTCGGCGATCAGGTGACCGTGAAAGTCTTGGCGGTGAACTTGGATGAGCGACAAATCGACTTTGAGCTGGTAGGCTCTGAGCGCAAAGCCCGTCGCCCGGGCAAAACCGCGCGCGATAAACGCAAGAAAGGCCGTGCGGAGTCGAATAAAGACCCGCAAGCCCGTCGTGAGCGAACCTCGGTTCGCCAACAGCTCAAACGCGGTGCGGTGCCAAATGTTGAAGCCGATAAGGCGCCTGCAGATAAAAACGGCAAAAAGCGTAAAGTGAAATCGCCAGCGGAAAAAGCGCGTAAGAAAAAGGCGAAGAAACAAAAAGCCAAAGCGGGTCAGAAAAAGAAGTAAATCATGAGTAATGAAGTAATTTACGGTATTCATGCCGTTAAAGCGATTTTAGCGACCGATCCTTCCCGCTTTATCGAAGTGATGGTGTTAAAAGGGCGCCAGGATGAACGTCTGGTACCTGTGCTCAATGAGATTGCGATGCTGGGCGTCAGTATTCAGCAAGTCGGCCGCAAAGCGCTAGACGATAAAACCCAAGGTGCGTCGCATCAGGGGATTGTTGCCCGTGTCAAACCGGGTCGTCAGTACAACGAGAATGACTTGGAGGCGATCCTCGCCAATACCGAGAACCCCTTGTTGCTGGTGCTTGACGGTGTCACCGACCCGCACAATTTGGGGGCGTGCTTACGTACCGCGGATGCGGCGGGAGTCAGTGCGGTGATTGTTCCGAAAGACAAATCCGCTCAGCTCAATGCCACGGCGAGAAAAGTGGCCTGTGGCGCGGCTGAAGTCGTGCCTTTGGTGCGTGTTACTAACTTGGCGCGTTCTATGCGGACGCTCAAAGAGCAGGGCGTGTGGTTTGTGGGCACCGCGGGTGAGGCCGATCATGATGTCTACGACACCAAATTAGTGGGGCCGCTAGCCTTAGTGATGGGCGCAGAAGGAGATGGCATGCGCCGTTTGACCCGTGAAACCTGTGATGAGCTGATCCGGATCCCGATGTCGGGCAGCGTGTCGAGCTTGAATGTATCCGTGGCGACGGGCGTCTGTTTGTATGAAGCGGTGCGTCAGCGTCGCTAAATACCACCTCTCTTGTTCTCCGTTGAAGAAAAACGCCCCGGCTTGGGGCGTTTTGTCATTTTGGGAAGTGAAAAACCATTACAGTAATTGCCAGACCGCGGCGCTGCCTGGCTTTTCGCCTCGGGTCCACCACTTGGCTTGGTAGCGTTGGTTGTTGTATTCAACCTCATCGCCGCCGGAATAAGCGACGCTCGCTTGCCATTCACTGCTTTGGTTGGATTGGCTATCCCCGACGCGCTCCCATGGCCCGCCTTGGTCTGGGCGCTGACCCTTGGTCCACCACTTGGCGCGATACTCAACCCCTTGATACAGGACGCGATCGCCGCCCACATACACGGTGTTTTCATCCCACGTTGGCAAGCCACTGGCCGGCGTCACGGTGACCGTGAATTGTGCTTGCGTGGTTTTGTCGCCATCGCTGACCTCGACCGTGACCACATAGTCGCGATTCTCCGTCACTGTGGGTGCCGTTAGCGATACTTGATCCCCGGTGCCAGAAACGGCCAGATCGCCGGATGCACGGTAGGTGTAGCTGAGTGTATCGCCATCTGGGTCGTTCGCCTCAACCGTCACGCGGGTTTGCTCACCGCTTTTCAGGCTAACTGGGGCGATAGGTGCCACGGTAGGGGCTTGGTTTTCACCCGGTACCACCACCTCGATAGTCGCATTGGCCTCGGCATTGGCTTGGCCATCCGATACCGTCACCGACAGAGAATAGTCGGTGCTGGTGCTCACATCGGGGGCGGTCACGGTGACCGAATCCGTGTCGCTATTGGTCAGCGCCAATGCCGCATCACCTTGCCAGAGATAGGTCAGGGTATCGCCATCCCGATCGCGCCCATTGGCCGCAATGGTTAATGACGCTCCGGGCGCCAGCGTATAGCTTTGCTGTGCAAGGGTGACGGTGGGGGCGTTATTGACGGGTGGTTGACCATCCTGTGCTAAGCCCTCGTGCATCGCATTGAGGATATCGCCATTGTCGGCATCGATTTCCCAAGCAAACAAACCGGCGAAGTTGTGGTTGCGTACATACTGGCCTTTGGCTTTGACCGAGCGTGGGTTGTCGTAAGTGACTAGCTTGCCGTTGTCTGGGTTCCAAACGTAGGCCGCTTCAGCTTGCTCATCATAACCGGGTTGGAATCCATTGATACCGTTCCCCGCGCTGCCGAGCATTGATTTGACGACGCCTTTGTAGTCAATCACACCCGCTTCCCAAATACCATCAGCGGTGCTGCCTTTGATGGGGCCGTTACCGGGCGCGGTCATCGGATTGCTAGGATCGGTTGCATTGGCAGGGAAAACGCCTTCCCAGCCACGACCGTACATCGCGGTACCGATCACCATTTTTTCCGGAGGCACACCGCTCTCTAGCAGTAATTGCACGCCATTATCGAGCGTGTAGGCCGGGCCTTTGCGAGGTTCGCCGTTGTCATCGACGCCGGTGCCATCACATTCGCCCGCGCTCATGTGGCTACCACAGTAAATGGCGGTTTGGTGGCCGGTGACATTATTCCATGCGCCGAAAAAGTCGTAGGTCATGGCAAAGATGTAATCCATGTACGGTGCGCTGGCGCTGTAATCGACATTGGCGACTTTGTCATAACCGGCCCCGACGGCCGAGGTGAGTTGGTACTCACGGCCCGTGTCGGCTTCGAGCTCATCCAACATCGCGCGCAGCTCACGCATTAAGGCCGCGTAGGCTTGGCTATCTTTATCTGGGTCACCTAAATCAGGGTTGGCACCGCCACCGCCTGGATATTCCCAGTCAATGTCGACCCCATCGTAGAATTTCCAGGTTTGCAGGAACTCTTTCATTGAGGCAACAAAGACATCACGGTTGGCCTTGTCGGTGAAATCATAGAAGGGGTCGGATAGGGTCCAGCCACCCACGGAGGGGAGAATTTTCAGATCCGGGTAGCGCTGTTTGAGCGCCATCATTTGCGCGTAGGTGCCACCAATCGGATCTTTAGCTGGCGTGCCGGGCAGTTTTTTCTGAATCGCCGCCCAAGGGTCATGGATCGCCACTTCATAGTCTTTTGAGCCTTGGCAGGCAAGCTCCAGCGCGCGCAAGCTGTTGCCATTTTCGATGTCGCCCAATGACTCATTGGGGCCACAAATGGGGATAAAGCCATACAAGATGTGGGTGAGATTCCCCGCGGGCACCTGACTGACATCGAAGTTACGACCATAAATGCCCCATTCGACAAAGTATGCCCCCACCACGGTATCAGGTTGTTTGGGGTAGTCGTTGTTGTTGGGGTCGACATTCATCGGCAGTGGGTCAAGATGCACACCGTCGGTGTCTGCGATCACGATGGGTTTGGCGGCACTGGTCGCACACTGGCCATCCACGCCGCCTTCACACAAGGCGAGTTTAAGTTGATGGCGGCCGCCTTTGTCATAAGGGAATGTAACTGTGCCAGACTTGGTGCCTGCCGGTAAGGTGCCTTGATTGACGACCTGATCGTCAAAGTACACCTTGTAGCTGTCACCGCCATCACCGGACCAGGCATTCCATTTAATTTCAATTTGGACTTCATCCACGCGTTGCACCAGATCTTTGTACGATCCGCGGCCATATTCGTCGACTTCAACAAAAGAATAGTTTTGTGGCTTCCAGTCCAAACTTGGGGTTGAGGGGGCCGCCACGGCGTGGCTGGCACCCAGTGCCCCAGCAATCGCCAGAGAGAGTAGGGTCATTGGCTTCATGTTTGCTCCTTATTGTGTCACGCGTTGCCAAACAAGGGCAGCGCCGGGTTGCTCGTTGCGTGTCCACCATTTGGCTTGGTAGATGTTATCGCCGTAGCGCACGCGATCCTTGGCCACATAGACCTCAGAAGCGAGCCACGCGGGCAGGTTGCTGGTGGGTTCGTCGGTAGCCGGGATCACCGACAGATTGAAGCTATAGCTATCGTGGTGGCTAAAGACTTGGTTTTGCACCACGTCATCGGCATTAAACTGGATCTCGCCGTGACGCATCACCCCGATACGCAAGGGCTCGTTAGCTTGTTGTTCGATAAGATTGGCCAGCGCTTGTGGCCAATTCGCTACATTTTGGTCGGTCAGGGTGAGTGTGACATCCACCACTTCTTGGCCTTGGCGATTGTGCAAGCGGGCACGCACGCGATCGCCTAATGCTGCCATTTGTGGATGCGCGACAAAGTAGCCCAGCTCGTGCCACTGGGCTGGCGCTGTCTGACTAGGGGTGATGGTGATGTCGGCACAGTTGTAGAAGCCTTCACCGGCCGGATCAATGCGTTGCCAACGGCTATAGAGAATGGCATCACCTTGGCGCTCGGCGGGCAAGGTCACGGTCATCTCGTAATAACGGTTACCGTCATCGCCGACCACAATGGGCAGATCGCCAAAGGTGTCGATCTTTTCGAGATCGTCCCACGTCAGCGCATCGGTCGCGCTGTTGTAATCTGGCTTGGTGAGATAAATTTCCCAAAAACTTGGGTTGTGAGGTGTGGTGGCGCGAAAGCGCACGTCAATTTGACCATTGCCATCTGGGGTGACCTCGGTGCGTTGCCAATCCGGTGAGGGCAAACTGATCCCGGCTTTATTAGGATCGCCGGCACCACATAAGTTGCCATCGGTAACGGCTGCTTTCACGGCATTCATATTGCGGTAATCCGCCACCAATTGCGCCGATTCATGGTGTTGCACAAACGGGTAGTGCCCCGATTCTAAGAACGCCGCGCGACAGGCGGCGTTAGGGATACCTGACCCATCTGAAGGCCACCAATAACCCCCTTGCTCATGGCAAATCGCCTGGCGCGCTTTGGGGCTTTCTAAATAGCCATGTGCCATCACCTGTGTACTGCTTGCCGCCAATGCAAGGGCGATGGCGGTACGGCAGGAAAGTTGAGTAAACGAAGACTTGAACATAACGACTCCTTAACGGGGTCACTTAGCCCCCTTATTCAAGACCAGAAATGGATTAGAGGCTGCAGACTTGGCGCCAAGCTTGACCACCGGGGGCCGCTTGGGTCCACCACTTGGCTTCCCACACCGCCTCTTGGTAGATAAGTTGGTCGCCACCGCTGGCATGATTGCTCCCGTTAGGCCAGTTGGGGTAGGTACTCAGGCTGGCGACATCGACGCCGGGACACTGAGACTCTCCGCCACTTTGGCCGGTACTACCGGGGAACGCAGGCGGAAGGCTTGGATACTCCTGCTTCAGCGCATAGCGCTGGCCATCTTTTTCGATGGTGATATTGGTCGGGTTAGTGATCGGCATGTAGTACATCACCTGAGCGTCCAAGGTTTCACCCGGCTTAAAGCTTTGCTCAATGCCACCCCATTCGTTAATCAAGGTGATGGCAAAGCGATGATGCGTGGCATCAAATCCGCCGATGTTGTTACCACTGGCGTTGCTGCTATCACGGACCACTTCCATGCGCAGCTTTTTCTGGGCGTTCCAGTCAGATTTAAAAATGGCCGACGTAGACACTGGCACATCAAAGCTGATGGTGGCGCCCGATAAGTCCAGATCCGAGTGGTTGGTAAAGCGGAACGTCGGGCGGATAGGGTAGTTGTCATCGCCCACTGGGAAGTTCAGCGCGTCAAACGTGACATCCACTTGCTCGCTTGGCACTTGGAAGTTGGCATCGCCGCGTTGCAGTGAGTAGTCGCTGCCGGATTGCTTAAAGGTTTGGTATGCCAGCGAGGTCAGGGTGTCACCCATAAAATAGGCTTGACGCTGATCATCATAGCGATAATCCCCCGCCAGCTCCCAGAACATCACCCCGCCTAGGCCTTTGTTGATTACGTAGTCCACTTTCTCGGCCATCGAGGTTTCGTCTTCCATCGACAGGAATACGCGTTTTTCCTCGTTCCAAACCCATGGCGCTTTGGCGATGTCATCGTAGTAACGCTGATAGCTACCAGTAAGGCGATCAGTGGGGTCTTGTTCAGGGTCAAGTCCGTATTCCGCCGCATAGGCCGGGAGTTTGCCATCGAGCAAGTTTTTCACATGCCATAAAGGGTTGGAGCCAGCAGGCACTTCGTTGCCGAGCTCGTCCACATCATGCCAAAGGTTATCAATGCCGACTGCACCGTTGCCGCATTTGTTTTTCTCACCGACACCAGTGCCGGCTGGACACTCACTTTGGTTTGGCAATGGCGCGCGTCCCCAAAGGCCTTTATCGCCGCCTTGTACGTCTTTAAAGCCGCGGGTGTAATACGGGATACCGATATTGATGCGGCCGGGTGACATACCGCCCATAAAGTAGGTGGCTGCCCAGTCGGTATTTAAATAGCCAATCCCTTCAAACTCAGGGGTTTGGTAGACATTCCACTGTTTAAGTTCGGAATCCTCTCCGGTGTCATACAGCGGCGCTTGATGGCCAACATGATCGTTCCATGCCCCGTGCAGGTCATAGCTCATGATGTTGACGTAATCTAAGTATTGGGTGGTTTGGAAGGTTTCCATCCCGCGCAATAAGTACCCCGATGACGGTGCGGCGATGGTCAGCATATAGTGCTTGCCATCTTGCGCGCTGGCTTTATCGAGCGCTTCACGCAGCGACTTCATCAGCACTTGATAGGATTTATTCAAGTGCGCGCGACGTGGGTTGGAGTACTCGAAATCGTCAGGGTGGCCAGAGTCTTTCATCGACGATGGGTATTCATAATCAATGTCCAAACCATCAAAGCCATACTGGCGCAAGAAGGCGACGGCACTGTCGGTGAAAGCCTTGATGCCGGCTTGGTTGACGCTGCCATCGGCATTGGTGGTCATGGTATAGAAACCGCCACTGTCGATGCGCTCGCCGTTTTCACCGAAGTAACCCCCGGTTTCGGCCCAGCCACCTACGGAGATCAGTGTTTTCACGTCGGGGTGCTGCTTTTTATACTTGTTGAGCAAGTTAAAGTGGCCTTTGTACGGCAGGGTTGGATCCATCTCTGCGCCGGCCACGCCTGGCCAAGTCATCTGGGTCGCGGGGTTACCGGGGGCATTAGGATCGCCGATAGACAGTTGGTTGTCCGCGTTGACGTGAGCAAAGGCGTAGTTAATGTGGGTGATCTTTTCCCAAGGAATATCGCTGACTAAATAAGCGGGCTGGCCGTTGGCACCGTTTCGCCAGCTGGTGAAATAGCCGATAACACGGCGAGGGTGATCGGCGCCCATGTCTTCAAGGCCGTTCTCGTCATACACCGAGCAATACGGCACCTCGACATCAGGGGTGGTGTATAAACCCGCCGGACGACAGGCATACTCATCGCCGCCGGTTGGGTCATCACCCACCACCTGTTGCAATGTTTGGGTGTCGGTCGCGCCTTTGTCGTCGGTCACGGTGAGGGTAAAGGTAAAACGCCCCGTTTGTTCAGCTTGCCAGTCAATGGTGGTCGCTTCTGCACCTTCATATAAGACGGTGTCGCCTTGTGAGAGCGCAAATGAGGTCACCGTGCCATCCGTGTCGCTTCCGGCGAGGGTGAAGGTGAGTGTGTCGTCAACCTCAACGGGCCCAGACGGTGAGACGGTTAAGGTTGCGTTAGGGGCTTGGTTAACGCTGCCCGCGCATTGGCCAAGGATCTTCCATGCTTTCCACTCGCCAGACTGGGTGGCTGGATCGGCTTGCGTCCACCACCTTGCTTCATAGGCGGTATTGTCCGCTTTGACTTGAGCCCCTGAGGTATAGGTATTTCCGTCCTGCCAAGCGGGCAATGGCTGGCAATCAACCGCAGCGTACACGCTGGGGCTACTTAATGCGAGCCCCGCCAAGCCTAGCGCGACGGCACGCGATGGCGTTATTAGTTTCATATTTTGCTCCCAAAATTTTTGAAGCGAATTTCATCAATGCAGTCAGTGCTTGATGCGTTCTTCCCTACGCTTTTTGCAGTAAAAAACCGACTCATAGGTCTATCCTAGGCAATGAAATCGTTATATTGGGCAATGTGTGCCAAGAAATGGAGGCGAGGATGCAATAATTTGAGCGCGGGTTCAGAAATTAATTATCGGTAAAAAAGAAGTACATCAATAGCGTGATGTTGGTGGGAAATTAAACAAACTTGACAGTTTGCAGGCTTGATTTCTTGATTTTTTTGCGATTAGTCATGTTTTTTCGGCCGATATCACGGAGAATGTTATCAGTAGGTTGTTGTTTTAAGCGAATTAAGTGGCCTGCATATTCTATGTTTTAAAGGGTGAGGGTAAGGAGCGTGTTACGATAAAAACGCAGCTAGGGCCTTGTGACGTTGTGGTGACACGGTGACAGAAAGATTGGCGGATAAAGAGAAAATCTGTTTGCTTATACCGCTGCAATTCTGTACTATCTCGCGCCTGATTCTCGGTCTTTTACTTTTCGTTCCTTGCTTCCGCTGGACGACCGAGCCAATTGTGGAAGCTGATTAATCCGTAAGGAGCAACTCAATGCGTCATTACGAAATCGTATTCATGGTGCACCCTGATCAGAGCGAGCAAGTTGCTGGCATGATCGAGCGTTACACTGCGTCTATCAAAGATGCAGGCGGTCAGATTCACCGTCTAGAAGACTGGGGCCGTCGTCAACTGGCTTACCCAATCAACAAACTGCACAAAGCACACTATGTTCTGATGAACGTAGAAGCTGAGCAGGCTGTGATTGACGAGCTGGAAAGCATGTTCCGCTTCAACGACGCTGTGATCCGTAACATGATCATGCGTACCAAAGACGCTATCACTGAGCCATCTGTGATGATGAAGGCTAAAGAAGAGCGTACCGCTAAGCGTGAAGATCGCCCTGAGCGCGAAGAGCGTGCAGAAGCGAAACCAGAAGCAAAAGCTGAAGCGCAAGCTGAAGGCGAAAACGCAGCTGAGTAATTGCTGTGATGACCAATCGGTTGGAGCTTGCTGGTGTTATCAGTAAAGGTCCGGTCCGTCGCCAAAGCCCCGCTGGAATTCCGCACTGTCACTTTGTGCTAGAGCATCGTTCCACGCAGGTTGAAGCTGACCTACCTCGACAAGTGTTTTGTCGCTTATCAGTGGTAGCCAGCGGGCAAGTGTCAACACAACAAACGCAACATTTAGCTTTAGGCAGCCATATCAAGGTAAGCGGGTTTCTCGCCTACCAAACCAGCCGACAAGGCGAGGGAAAATTGGTATTGCACGCCGACAACATCATAGACATTTAGATCAGGAGATAAGCCCATGGCACGTTTCTTCCGTCGTCGTAAATTCTGCCGTTTCACTGCAGAAGGCGTTACAGAGATCGACTACAAAGATGTAGCGACTCTAAAAAACTACATTACCGAATCAGGTAAAATCGTACCTAGCCGTATCACTGGTACTCGTGCTAAGTATCAGCGTCAACTGGCTCGTGCTATCAAGCGCGCTCGTTACCTGGCCCTGCTGCCGTACACTGACAAGCATCAGTAATCGGAACTGTCCAAGTTAGAGAGGATTGAAGAATGCAAGTTATTCTACTTGATAAAATCGGTAACCTGGGTGGCCTAGGTGATCAGGTAACTGTTAAATCTGGTTATGCGCGTAACTTCCTTATCCCTCAGGGTAAAGCAGTTATGGCAACCAAAGCCAACATCGAACATTTTGAAGCACGTCGTGCTGAGCTAGAAGCAAAAGTTGCTGAGCAACTGGCCGCTGCTCAAGCGCGTGCAGAGAAAGTTGAAGCACTAGAAGCGGTTGAAATCGCTTCTAAAGCGGGTGATGAAGGTAAACTGTTTGGTTCTATCGGTACCCGTGACATCGCTGATGCTGTGACTGCAGCCGGCGTTGAAATTGCGAAAAACGAAGTTCGTCTACCAGAGGGCGCACTGCGTCACACTGGCGAGTACGAAATCAGCGTACAGCTGCACTATGACGTGTTCGCAACGGTAAAAGTAAACGTTGTTGCTGCGTAATTGCGCATCAATACGTTGATAAAAGACCAGCCTTCGGGCTGGTTTTTTTTCGTCTTTTATAGCCACTGATAACGAAGACCGAGTGTGAGCACGCTATCGTGATTTTTGAGTCCTGGTGGTACATCCGTCATATAGTTGTGTTTGCTGGTTATTTTTATCGAAAGCTTCTCAGTAATGGTGGAAGCCAGAGTGACGGCGCCTTCCACGCTGGTATTACTGGCACCTGATATCACTATGCTTCTCCCCTCTAAGCGAACACTGTCGACCAGTTGCCATTCTCCTTTGGCTTGTGCACGAATCACCGGCTCGCGAACCGAGTAAGGCATGATGAGATCGTCATCGTCGATTTCATCAAGGTTGGGGCGCTGGTAGCGATACCCTGGCCCCACTTCTGTGCTCAGTGAGAGTGTGTCACTTTGCCACCATTGATGACCGAGTCCTGTCGCTAGCATAAAATCATCGAAATAAGGACCGTAGCGATCTGCGACATAGGTAGCGTTGAGTAAAACATAGCTGCGTGCGCTAATACCGCGGTTTGCTTGGGTTTCTAACTCGGTTTTACGTTTATCTTCTTCTCCATCTTTTTCCACTTGTAGCACGCTCGCGCTGGCTTGATAACGTGTTTGTTCGCCATCATATTGACCATTGACTTCCCCGTTGACTGTCTGTGAATCGGCATTGCCGCTCAACTGTTGTAGGCCTAAAGACAGCTCGCTTTGCCAAGGCGACGAATCGGCTTCCGCGGCGTGGCTATATGGCATATACAGTGCGGACATCAGAAGAAAAAGAGACGGCGTTTTCATTATGAATCACCTATTGACAATATCGCGCCTTATCCTAGGTGCATGGGCGCCATAAGCGGTCAAATTTTCGTTAAAATCGCGGCGACTTCTTCAGCGTTGGGAAAAAAATGCTGCGTGGGGCAGCGTCTTGCGAGGACAGCGGGTATAATGACCTCCAGTAGCAATAGGTGAGTTTTTATGGCAGACAATCGTAAACCCGCAAAAGATCAGCAAGTCGCTAACCTTAAAGTGCCCCCGCATTCCATCGAAGCCGAGCAGTCTGTGCTGGGTGGCTTGATGTTGGATAACGAGCGCTGGGATGCGGTTGCGGAAAAAGTGGTTGGCCATGACTTTTACAGCCGCCCGCATCGATTGATTTATGAGTCTACCAAGTCGTTGCTCGATGAAGGCAAGCCGCTGGATTTAATCACCCTGTCTGAGCATTTAGAAAAAGGCGGACATTTGGATGATGTGGGCGGGTTTGCCTATCTCGCAGAGTTGGCGAAAAACACCCCAAGTGCAGCGAATATCGTCGCTTATGCGGATATTGTTCGTGAACGGGCTATGGTGCGTAATTTGATTGGGGTGGCGAATGAAATTGCGGACGCCGGTTATGATACCCAAGGTCGCACATCAGAAGATCTGCTCGATATGGCAGAGAGTAAGGTGTTTGCCATTGCTGAGTCGCGCACCAGCGAGACAGAAGGGCCGCAACATATTGACTCGGTGCTCAGTAAAACCCTTGAACGTATCGAAGAGCTTTTTAAAACCCCACAAGATGGCGTCACGGGCGTATCGACAGGCTTTACTGATCTGAACAAGAAGACGGCAGGTTTGCAGCCTTCTGATCTGGTGATCGTGGCGGCTCGTCCTTCAATGGGTAAAACCACCTTTGCGATGAACCTGTGTGAAAATGCGGCGATGGATCAAGAAAAGCCGGTACTCATTTTCTCGCTCGAGATGCCAGCGGAACAGCTGATGATGCGTATGTTGGCCTCGCTATCACGGGTTGACCAAACCAAGATCCGTACCGGCCAGCTTGATGATGAAGACTGGGCGCGTATTTCCTCATCGATGGGGATCTTAATGCAGAAAAAGAACATGTACATCGATGATAGCTCCGGCTTGACGCCCACCGATGTGCGCTCGCGAGCGCGCCGCGTTGCCCGTGAACACGGTGGGGTCAGCATGATCATGGTCGACTATCTGCAGCTGATGCGGGTGCCTGGTTTGCAAGAGAACCGAACCCTTGAGATTGCTGAGATTTCTCGCTCGCTCAAAGCGCTCGCCAAAGAGCTGAATGTGCCTGTGGTGGCGCTATCACAGCTTAACCGCTCGTTGGAGCAGCGCGCCGACAAACGCCCGGTAAACTCAGACTTGCGTGAATCAGGCGCGATTGAGCAGGATGCTGACTTGATCATGTTTATTTACCGTGACGAAGTCTATAACCCGGAAAGTGCGATGAAAGGGATTGCAGAAATCCTGATTGGTAAACAGCGTAACGGCCCGATTGGCTCGGTGCGGCTGACGTTCCAAGGCCAGTATTCGCGATTTGATAATTATGCAGGGCCGGCGTTTGATGACGAGTAATCCTTTTATCATGACCAATGCCGCCAAAGCCGTTATCGACCCGGAGGCGATGGTACACAACATCCAGGTGATGCGTCGCCAAGCGCCCAATAGCAAAGTGATGACAGTGGTGAAGTCCGATGGTTACGGCCACGGGTTAGTGTCGGTTGCCACCACACTTGCGCCTTATAGCGATGCCTTTGGGGTGGCACGGATTGAAGAAGCACTGACGTTACGCCAGGCCGGTATACGCTTGCCTATTGTCTTGCTGGAAGGTTTCTATGAAGCCGACGAGCTACCGCTATTGGTTGAACACCAGCTGACCGCCACGGTGCACTGCCATGAGCAAGTTACCATGCTGACCAACGCAGCACTGAGTGAGCCTTTACCCGTATGGTTAAAGGTCGACTCTGGAATGCATCGCTTAGGCTTTGAGCCTGAGCAAGTGCCAGACGCACTCTCTGCCTTGAAAGCGTGTGACAATGTGGCACCGCAAATTGGCTTTCTCAGTCATTTCGGTTGCGCCGACGAGATGGATAATCCCATTACGCAAGCGCAAATAGATACCTTCACACAAGTGACGGAAGGGCTGCCTGGAGAACGTTCTCTGGCAGCGTCATCGGGGACCTTGTTTTGGCCGCAGAGTCACTTTGATTGGGTGCGTCCCGGTATTTGCCTATACGGCATTTCGTCGCGGATTGAACTGACGGGTGAACAGCTGGGCCTGAAACCGGCGATGCGCTTAACCTCAAGGGTGATGGCCGTTCGCAAGCTAAAAGCCGGTGAACCGGTAGGCTACGGCGCGCGCTGGCGTAGCGAGCGCGACACGCTGATTGGTGTATTAGCCATCGGTTATGGCGATGGCTACCCTCGGCTGGCTCCCGATGGCACCCCTGTTTGGTTGAATGGACGCGAAGTGCCACTCGCCGGGCGGGTATCGATGGATATGATCACTGTTGATCTTGGCCCAGATGCAACCGATAGCGTGGGCGACGAAGCGGTACTGTGGGGGCCTGAGCTACCAGTTGAACGGATTGCACGTCTCGTCGACACCATCGGCTATGAGCTCGTATGTCAAGTAACCGGCCGTGTGCCGCGCCAATACCTGACCACCCCCTCTGAGCAGCGGGCGACGGGTTAGGCGGCGTCACCCCTCTGAACGCATGTTGGCCAGCGAGATTAGACGTTGGCTTGTGGCGCGCCTTGCAAGGTCACCACCAAGGTACGCGTGCCGCCCTGGTCGCGATGCTCGCCCAGATAAACCCCTTGCCACGTACCGAGATTCAATTGACCTTGGCTGATGGGGACAGTGATACTTGCGCCTAATAATGATGCTTTGATGTGCGCTGGCATGTCATCGTCTCCTTCGTCGGTGTGGCGATAATAAGGCGCACGCTCAGGCACTGAGTGGTTAAAGTGCGCTTCCATATCTTGGCGCACGGTTGGGTCGGCGTTTTCATTGAGGGTTAAGCTCGCCGAGGTGTGCTTGATAAACACCTGTACCATACCCACATCAATATCGCTTAGCATAGGAAGTGCGTGAACGATCTCGTCGGTGATTAGGTGAAAGCCGCGCGGCCGGGCACGTAGACGAATCTCAGTTTGATACCACATAAGCAATCCTTGTTGTGATCTTTATTGTATGCAGTTGGCTCAAAGGCGATCCAACTATTCTATGATTGATCGCAACCTACTCACAGCGATTGCATGTGAGAATCGAGCCATGATTATGTAATATTACACCAATGACCGCTGCGTACAGCGTGGTGGTGCTGACGTTATACAGGATCCTTGCCTGCTGTGATACCCACAGCAGCACTCACAACGCGATTTGGATGACATGATGCTAAAGACAACGAATCCCACTCAGACCGTGGCGTGGCAATCACTGACCGCCCATTTTGAAGAAGCGCAGGACTATACACTGGCAGATCTGTTTGCTGATAATCCAGAGCGATTTGCCCACTTCTCAACGCAATTCGAAGACAGCATTCTGTTGGATTATTCCAAAAACCTGATCAGTGAAGAGACACTGACTAAGTTATTGGCACTCGCCGACGAAACCGGGGTGGCTGAAGCGATTGAGTCAATGTTTAGCGGTGAGAAAATCAACCGTACAGAAGATCGCGCGGTACTCCACACAGCACTACGGAATCGCAGCAACACGCCTATAATGGTTGACGGCGAAGATGTGATGCCTAAGGTCAACGCGGTATTGGCACAGATGCAGTCTTTCTCCGAGCGCGTGATCAGTGGCGAATGGAAAGGTTATACCGGTAAAGCGATCACCGATGTAGTGAATATTGGTATCGGGGGATCAGATTTGGGCCCTTATATGGTGACCGAGGCACTCGCCCCTTATAAGAACCATCTCAACCTGCACTTTGTCTCTAACGTCGATGGCACCCACATGGCCGAGACGTTAAAAGCCCTTAACCCGGAAACCACCTTGTTCTTGGTGGCGTCAAAAACCTTTACCACCCAAGAAACCATGACCAACGCGCACACGGCGCGTGACTGGTTAATGAACGCAGCAGGCGATGAGAGACAGGTGGCGAAGCACTTTGCTGCGCTTTCTACCAACGCAAAGGCGGTGTCTGAATTTGGTATCGATACGGCCAACATGTTCGAATTCTGGGACTGGGTTGGCGGCCGCTATTCACTGTGGTCAGCGATTGGTCTTTCTATCTGCTTGGGCGTAGGTTATGACAACTTTGTCACCTTACTCGATGGCGCGCACCAAATGGATAACCACTTCAAAACCGCACCCATGGCACAAAACATGCCGGTGTTATTGGCGTTGATTGGTATTTGGTACAACAACTTCCACGGGGCGGAATCAGAAGCGATTTTACCGTATGACCAATACATGCACCGTTTTGCCGCGTATTTCCAACAAGGCAATATGGAATCAAACGGTAAGTATGTCGACCGCAACGGTAATCCTGTTGACTACCAAACCGGCCCAATCATCTGGGGTGAACCAGGCACCAATGGTCAGCATGCTTTCTATCAGCTGATTCACCAAGGCACCAAGCTGATCCCATGTGACTTCATTGCCCCTGTGCACAGCCACAATGCGATTGGCGATCATCACGCAAAATTGATGGCGAACTTCTTCGCCCAGACGGAAGCGCTCGCGTTTGGTAAGAGCCGTGAGCAAGTTGAAGCCGAGTTAATGCAAGCGGGCAAATCCGCCGAAGACGTGGCTGCGATTGCGCCATTTAAAGTGTTTGAAGGTAACCGCCCAACCAACTCGATCTTGGTAGAGAAAATGACCCCTTATACACTCGGCGCTTTGATTGCCATGTATGAGCACAAGATCTTCACCCAGGGGGTAATTTGGAATATCTTCAGCTTTGATCAGTGGGGTGTTGAGCTGGGTAAACAGCTGGCGAGTAACATCCTGCCAGAGCTCGGTGATGCGCAACAGGTTGAAAGCCACGATAGCTCGACCAATGGATTGATCAACGCGTTTAAGCAGTGGCGCCAAGCCTAAGCTGAGCTAACCGCGATTGAGAAAGTCAAACGCCGCGATGGTTATCGCGGCGTTTTTATATTTTGTGGCCGTCAGCGACGTACGCCCGCTTAGTGATCGAAACAGATCTCAATAAAGGCAGTGCCGTGCGGGGATTTAAATGGCATGATGATCACTGGACCATCACTTTTGTGATTGATGGTATGGCCTTTGCCGGATACGACCACAGGGGTCGCCATCTCAAATTCGAAGCCCTTTTCTGACAAAATACGCTTCGCGCCACCTGTCACCATATTGGTGATCTCACCGACCATATCCGTCACTTCTTCATCAATCGACTCGGACCGCTCTCCGAGCATACGCTGCATGATTTCAAGCGCCATATCTTCATCAAAGGTAACGGAAAAGGAGCCCTTAGTCTGTGGGCCGACCATACCAATTAACCCAGAAACGTCCCCTTTGGCGATCTCTGACTTTTTCAAGTGAGGCTTCTCTGGCTGGATTTCCAGCTGTGCCATCGTCTGTAGCACATTGATCAGTGAAGTAAGAAATGGGTTGACGAATTGTGCTTCCATAAAGAATGTCCGTCCTAATCAATTCAGTATTAGTGGGCTAGGCATTGTGCGCAGGTACCATGGGTTTCAATCACGTGATGTTGAACCTTAAACCCCATTGTTTGCGCCTTTTCACGCAACGCCTCAGAAAGCTCCTCAGTGTGACACTCTTCCACGGTGCCGCATTGATCACAGATGAGCAGTTGGGAGCAGTGCCCCTGGTGGCCAAGATGACAACAAGCGATATAGCTATTAGTTGACTCCACCTTATGCACAAACCCCTGCGCTAACAGAAAGTCTAGCGCACGATAAACCGTTGGCGGTTTGGCTTGTGGCTCTGTTTCACGCAACTCATCTAGCAGCTCATAGGCGGTGATCGCGCGTGAATAGTTGGCGATAATCTCGTAAACGCGCGTTCGCTGCGGCGTTAATCGCACGCCGCGTTGTTCACAAAGCTGCTGTGCGTGGTGCAGTAACCCAGTGGTGTTGGTCATAGCGCCTCAAAGTGCTAACAGTCAGTCAGTTATCTTATCATAGCTGTATAACATCGCACCCCACCTATCCTCATCCTATGCGCTTTGCCACAAGTGTAAATAGGTAGTCCAATATCACTTGATCGCGATCAGTCACCCTACAGTAATGATAGAAGTAAAAATAAAAACCAATCAGTCGATTTTTGAATCGGCTAACTGTTTTGCGCTGTTATGTCAGTATGATGACAGCGTGCCACAGGCATTAAAAACATACCTTTACATCCATAATAGGAGTATGTACCGATGAAAAAACTGTTAGCCCTCGCCGCCTTGGCGTTCGCGTCTGTTTCAACGCAAGCGGCTGCCAATGAGTGTGAGTTAACTGTCACCACCGGCGATAAAATGGCCTACGACCAGTCATCGTTGTCCGTACCAGCAAGCTGCAGCGAAGTCACGCTAACACTTGAGCATCAAGGCTCAATGCCTGTGACCTCTATGGGCCACAACTGGGTGCTGTCGGAAACGTCTAACTTGCAAGATATCGCCATGAAAGGCGCGGGTGCAGGGGCAGATAACGACTATCTACCACAAGGCGACGACCGCATCTTGGCACACACTAAGCTGATTGGCGGCGGTGAAAGCACCAGCATCACCTTCTCAACTGAAGGCTTGCAAGGCAAAGACTTAACCTATTTCTGCTCTTTCCCAGGTCACTGGACGGTAATGAAAGGCAAATTCACCATCGAATAAGTCTTGTCGCGAGAGAGCAGAGTAACTGGCTCTCTCGCCCATTTCATTTGCTCGTCATCTTGCTCGGTTAGGCTTTGCTGTAAACCGACACCCGCCAACGGATTGACGGAGCAAGAGGGTGAAAAAACTCCGCTACTACAGCTACAATTTGGCCGTCAATGCGATCCCAAATCACTGGTATCGCACTTGGATGCGCCGGCAACTTTTACCCATTTATCAGCAGCATCAATCCGATATCGACCAGCGCGTCAGCTACTACAACCGTATGGCTGCACCATTTTGCTTGTCCGAGCAATACTGTGATCACCAGACGGGCCGAGTGAGACAAGACCACGGCTCGGTGTATTTTTTCGATATATTGCGGGTAATGCGCTGGTTCCCAAATGGCTTGTTTCTACATTACTTAGGCGGCGATGTGACACAACCACCATTCACACCAGCATTTGTAAAAAGCCGACCGATTCATGGCGACAATCAAAACGCCGTTCTGCTCAAGCTCAACGCGGTGCGTCACTTCCAATTCATTAATGATCCTGTGCCGTTTGGGCAAAAACGCGATAGCGCGGTATGGCGCGGGCGCTGTTTCAATGACAAGCGTCGCCAGCTTCTTCAGCGCTTTTACACGCATCCAACCATTGATGTCGGGGATTCTCGGCCCGTGGATGATACTGACCAAGCTTACCGAAAAGCCCCGCTGACACCGCAAGCGCAGCTACAGTATAAGTTTATTCTCAGTGTGGAAGGGAAAGACGTTGCCACCAATTTAAAATGGATCATGTCCTCCAACTCGCTTTGCTTGTCACCCCCAATGGAATATGAAACCTGGTTTATGGAGGGCCAATTAATCCCCGGGGTCCACTATGCCGAGGTCAACGCTGATTTCTCCAACCTAGAGGCAGTCATCGACTATTACCTCACTCATCCGCATGAAGCACAAGCGATCATCAACAATGCTCACCAATGGGTGAATCAATTCCGCGACCGACAAAAAGAGGCGGTGATCAGCTACTTGGTGGCAGAGAAATACTTTCGGCTTTCGCAGCAGTTATAGGTTCACAGGGGCACGCTTCGTTTAAGCCATCATAACGGCTGCCATACTATTAGCTTATGCGTTTCTTCTGCCTCGTGGTCAAGCGGGATGGTTCTGCTTAAATCTTACCGATGCAATGTGTATAATCCGCGTCCGCCTGTCGAAAACGACCGTCGTTTAACGTAATTTGCAGAGATTCGAGACCATGACTACCCCCAGCAAAACCGCCGCCAGCCCTGATATGACGCCAAAAACGGTGATGCAGCGTTTCTCTGTTGCGCCCATGCTTGATTGGACCGATCGTCACTGCCGTTATTTTCATCGCTTACTATCAGAACACACGTTGTTGTTTACCGAGATGGTGACCACAGGTGCGATCATTCATGGTAAAGCGGATTACCTTGCTTACCACGAGCAGGAGCATCCGGTGGCGTTGCAACTGGGGGGATCGGATCCGGCGGATTTGGCAACATGCGCTAAGCTGGCGGCCGAGCGTGGTTATGATGAAATTAACCTCAACGTTGGTTGCCCGTCGGATCGGGTGCAAAACGGGCGATTTGGGGCGTGCTTAATGGCTGAACCTGAGCTGGTGGCGCAGTGCGTGGCCGCGATGCGTGAAGTGACTGATGTACCTATTACGGTGAAAACCCGCATTGGCATTGATGAGCAAGATAGCTATGAATTTTTGACTGACTTTGTGGGTATCGTCAGTGAAAAGAGTGGCTGCGATATGTTTACTGTGCATGCGCGCAAGGCGTGGTTGAAAGGTCTGAGCCCTAAAGAAAATCGGGAGATCCCGCCGCTGGATTACCCGCGTGTGTACCAGCTGAAAAAAGATTTTCCGCGCCTGACGCTTGCCATCAATGGCGGGGTGAAAAGCCTTGAGGAGGCGGAGCAGCACCTTGCGCATCTTGATGGTGTGATGGTTGGCCGCCAAGCCTATCAGAGCCCGTTTATGTTGGCCGAGGTCGATCAGCGTTTATTTGGTAAGACAACTCCTCGCATTACACGTCGCCAAGCCGTCGAGGCGATGTTCCCATACATCGAGCAGCAGCTTACTTACGGGGCGCAACTCAATCATATCAGCCGCCATATGTTAGGTCTGTTCCAAAATATGCCAGGCGCGCGGCAGTGGCGCCGTTATATCAGCGAGAATGCGCACAAGCCGGGCGCGGGGATTGAGGTACTGACCACTGCAATGGGCCATATCCCTGAGCAATGGCTTGACGCCTGATCCGGTGAAAATCACCACTTGTTGGTGTCAATCTAACCGCACCTTCATTTCATCTTGAAGGCATTTCTGTAATCTATTGAATTAATGATCAATTATCGAGTGACAAATTGGCCTAAAACCTGCAAAGTCTGTCTCGCTATCAAGACAAGGAGATCGCAATGATCGAAATACTCTTTCTGATTGGCTTTGCTGTTGTATTGTTCATGACAGGCGTGAGCATCATGGGCATGGTGCTGGCCATGCTGGCAGGCTTTGCTGTGATGATGTTGGCCGGGATGATAGGGACCCTGCTTAAGCTACTACCATGGCTTTTGGTGATCGCTTTGGTCGTTTGGCTGGTTAAACGCCAGCGTCGCGGCCGCAAAGGTGAGCCGGAAGTGATTATCAATGAAAAGCGCTGGGCACGATTCCGTCGCCGCTAAGCGCACAAAATTTGCGCGTTGACACAGCAAACGCATGCTGTTGCGGTTTTTTCTCTTCACCTCGGCACAAAGCTTGCTATTATTCTAAGCAATCGGCGACAAGGCATGGCTTTGCCGCCTCCGCGTGACGACCTTTTTTAATCGACAATGTGGAGAGTTTCATGAAAACCACTTCAATGACGCTTGCCGCCGCAGCGTTTACCGCGCTACTGGCCATGCCGTCTCAAGCAGCCACCCTTGCCGGGGGAAAAGTCGGCGCTGATGCTTGGTTTATGGATGCTGACGTCAATAATGTAGAAGCCGATGATGCGAGCACGGCTGGCTCTTACTATGCGGCAATTGAGCACCCACTTCCGCTGATCCCCAATGCAAAAATCCGTCAAACGTCGGTGAGTGTTGATGGAGCAGATACGGGAAAAGTTGATTTTGACCAAATCGATTTTGTTGCCTACTACGAGTTTCTCGATAACGATCTCGTATCGGTGGATGCGGGCATTAATATGCAGCGTTTCCAATCTGGCAAGTTTCAAGGACAAAGCTTTGACGAGTGGCAACCGAACATTTATGCCGATGCACGTGTAGGTCTAGTCGGCACGCCTTTATTTGTATTTGCCACCGTGAGCAAAGGCGAGTTTGATGGTAGCAGCACCTTGGATGCCGAAGCGGGCTTGCAATATCAGTTAGGTTTAGTGGCCGCTGATTTGAACGTACGAGGCGGGTATCGGATGATTGATCACGATTTCGATTATTTTGACAATAACAAAGGTGAGCTTGATCTGACTGGCTTCTTTGTTGGTGCAGAGCTCGACTTTTAATCGGTTGAACGTCAAGGCAACGAGTAAAAACCGCGCATAGGCGCGGTTTTTTTATACCTGAAGATTCCGCCTATTCGCATCTGTTGCCCATGTCTCACTGCGACTTTCGCCTAATACCCAGCGATAAAAAACTCTGCCACGCTTTTTGAGTAATAACGGCAAGGAGAGAGCAGTACGTGCTCCGCCATCAACTCAAACATGGAATAAGGAAAGAGTATGATTTACGCAAAACCAGGAACAGATGGGTCAGTGGTGAGTTTTAAGTCGCGTTATCAAAACTTTATTGGAGGTGATTGGGTGCCGCCGGTGAAAGGCCAGTATTTTGCCAATACGTCACCGTGCACTGGCGAAACCCTTGCTGAAGTGCCGCGCTCAAGTAGCGATGATGTCGATCTGGCACTGGATGCGGCTCATGGCGCCAAAGACGCATGGGGCAAAACCTCTGTCACTGATCGCGCCAATATTCTGTTAAAAATTGCTGATCGGATTGAAGCGAACCTCGAAATGCTCGCGGTGGCGGAAACCTGGGAAAACGGTAAAGCGGTGCGTGAAACTCTGGCGGCCGATATTCCGCTTTGCGCCGACCACTTCCGCTACTTTGCCGGCTGTATTCGTGCTCAAGAGGGCTCCGCGGCGGAGCTGGATGCGGGCACAGTGGCGTATCATATTTACGAGCCATTGGGAGTGGTAGGACAAATCATTCCGTGGAATTTCCCCTTGCTGATGGCGTCATGGAAGCTTGCGCCGGCCTTGGCGGCTGGGAACTGCGTGGTGCTCAAGCCGGCGGAGCAAACCCCAACTACCATCTTGCTGCTGATGGAATTGATTGGTGATCTATTGCCAGCGGGTGTGGTTAACGTGATCAATGGTTATGGCGCCGAAGCCGGACAAGCACTTGCCACATCGCCCCGGATTGCCAAACTGGCGTTCACAGGCTCTACGCCAGTCGGTCACCACATTCTACGTTGCGCGGCGGAAAACCTCATTCCTTCAACCGTGGAGCTGGGTGGAAAATCGCCCAACATCTATTTTGAAGACGTGATGCAGCAAGAAGAAGCCTATATCAATAAAGCGGTAGAAGGCCTGTTGCTTGGCTTTTTCAACCAAGGCGAAGTATGCACCTGTCCGTCGCGCGCGCTGATCCAGGAAAGCATCTACGACGACTTTATCGCACGCGTGATTGAGCGCGCAGGCACGATAAAACAAGGTAATCCGCTTGATACCGAGACCCAAGTGGGCGCGCAAGCATCGGACGAACAGTTCGATAAGATCATGAGCTATTTGAAGGTCGGGCAAGAAGAAGGCGCGAAGGTCTTAATTGGCGGTAGCCATCAGGATTTGGGCGGCGGCTATTACGTGCAGCCGACCTTACTGCAAGGGCACAATGACATGCGTGTGTTCCAAGAAGAGATTTTTGGGCCGGTGATTGGAGTGACCACCTTCAAAGATGAGGCGGAAGCGTTGGCGATTGCCAACCACACCGAGTACGGGTTGGGCGCAGGGCTTTGGACACGTGATATGAACCGCGCTTATCGTGTAGGACGTGCGATTGAAGCAGGGCGGGTCTGGACCAACTGCTATCACCTTTATCCGGCCCATGCCGCCTTTGGTGGCTACAAAAAATCCGGTATTGGACGAGAGACACATAAAATGATGCTGGGTCACTATCAACAAACGAAGAACTTACTCGTTAGCTACGACATTGATCCATTGGGCTTCTTTTAATAGAGAACCCCTCAAAGCAGGGGCGGTGATAACATCGCCTCTGCGCATCAAGCTTCCCGCATGGCAGCTTTGCTTATCTGAGACTAAACTCAATAAGTGATCCAATTGAGTGGGCAAAGCATCATGACAGCCGAACAGCTCCGTGCTTTATACCGTCAACAGCTTTTGATTGAAGCGGTCGTTGAGCCTTCGTTAGATAGCGAAGGGTGGGTGGTTGAGTGTCGACACACCAGTGGCGGTTTAATGGCGCTTACCAATGCTGAAGGGATTGAACAATGCTTTACCGATATTGACCAAGCGACCTTGAACGCGCTTGAGATTGGTTTTCAGCAAGTACGTATTGCTGACTAACATTATTTTCCCGCTCAATGACACGCGATTACGCACCTACCTTACAAAACGTTATAAAACATTCGTATCTATTCTTTATTGTTATTAATTGGTGAGGGTACGCTAGCATTCACGCAATGTTAGCAAGGAATGTCGTCACCATGTTACTCAAGGATCTCTCCGGGTTAACCAGCCCGCTTAATGATCAGCAAATAGGCCAGTTGCAACAAGCCGTGGCGGAGTTGTCACCGCAGCAACTGGCCTGGATTAGTGGTTATTTTTGGGGGTTAAGCCAAACACCTGCTGGTGAAGCGGCGGCACCCAATGCTATGCCACAAGCCAGTTCTGCCCCTAACCAGACTCTGACCATTTTGTATGCGTCACAAACCGGCAACGCTAAAGGCGTAGCGGAGGCGCTGCATCAGGAAGCGGAAGCGGCTGGGATCCCAGCCAAATTGGTGGCGGCAGATAACTACAAAGGTAAGCAACTGGGCAAAGAAACCCATCTTGTCATTGTCGCCTCTACTAATGGAGAAGGCGAGCCGCCGGACAACGCCATTGAGCTGCATGAATTTTTGCAATCCAAGAAAGCGCCCAAACTTGATCATCTGCATTATGCCGTTTTGAGCTTGGGTGATTCGAGCTATGAGTACTTTTGCCAGACGGGTAAAGACTTTGATGGCTTTTTGCAAAAGCTTGGCGCCAAGCCGATGGTCGCGCGTCTTGATTGCGATGTGGATTATGAAGCCACGGCCAGTGCTTGGCGAGAGCAAACCTTAGCCGAGGTGAAGCAGCAGTTTCAGGCCAGTGGCGATGCGCAGGTGGTGCCTCTTCATCAAGCTACCGCGCAGGCAAAATACACCAAACAATCCCCGTACACGGCCGAGCTACTCACCTGCCAGCGCATTACCGGACGAGGCTCAGATAAAGCGGTTTACCATATTGAACTCGATCTCGATGAATCCGGCATTGAATATCAGCCGGGTGATGCGTTGGGCGTATGGTATCAAAATGATCCCGAACTGGTGGACAGCATCGTCGCCAAGGTGGGCCTGCGTGGCGATGAAACCGTCGATATCGGTGGTGACAGCCTCTCGTTGCGAGACGCGTTAATTGCCCACTATGAGATCACCGCTTCTAACCCGCAGCAGATCACAGCGTTGGCGGCGTTATCGGAAAGCGACACACTCACCGCATTGACCGAAGACAAAGCCGGATTGCGCGAGTTCGCGAATCGCACTCAGCTGATTGATGTGCTGGCACTGGCGGACGTCAACCTCAATGTCGAGCAGTTTCAATCGATATTGCGCCGACTGACTCCGCGTTTGTACTCGATCGCCTCTAGCCAAGCGGAAGTGGAGGACGAAGTGCACCTCACCGTGGGGCTGGTGGATTATCAGCATGAGAGCGGAGAATCACGCCAAGGCGGCGCCTCGAGCTTTCTCGCCCACCGCGCTGAAGCGGCCGAGACGGTTAAGGTGTTTGTTGAGCACAACGATAACTTCAAACTGCCAACCAGTGATGACACTCCCATCATTATGATAGGCCCAGGTACCGGTATCGCGCCGTTCCGCGCCTTCTTGCAAGAGCGAGAGCAACGCGAGGCGAAAGGCGATAATTGGTTGTTCTTTGGCGATCGCACCTTTACTGACGATTTCCTCTACCAGGTTGAATGGCAGCAATACCTTAAATCTGGCCTGCTGACGCGGATGGATGTGGCCTTTAGCCGCGATCAGGCTGAGAAAGTGTATGTCCAGCACCGGTTGCTCGCGCGTGCTGAGACAGTGTGGCAATGGCTATCAAATGGCGCTTACATCTATGTGTGTGGTGATGCCAACCAAATGGCGAAAGATGTCCATGAAGCCTTAATTGAGATTGCCCAGACACAGGGTCAACAAAGCCGTGAGCAAGCGGAAACCTTTATTAATGAATTGCGCAAAGATAAGCGCTATCAAAGGGATGTGTACTAATGAGTGAACAGAAATTTGCGGGCGATACACTGGGCCCACTGGCCGATAATGAGCGTTTGAAAGAGCAAAGTGATTACTTGCGTGGCACCATTGATCAAGACTTACAGGATCCGATCACGGGGGGGTTTACCGATGATAACTTCCAGCTGATCCGTTTTCACGGCATGTATCAGCAAGACGATCGCGATATTCGCGCTGAGCGGCAAAAGCAAAAACTGGAGCCGCTGCATAATGTGATGTTGCGAGCGCGGATGCCGGGCGGGATTATTACGCCCCAGCAATGGTTAGCGATTGACAAGTTTGCCCGTGAAAGCTCGCTCTATGGCAGTATTCGCCTGACTACCCGACAAACCTTTCAGTTTCATGGTGTCCTTAAGCCGAATATCAAGCTTATGCACCAGACCTTGAATGAATATGGCATTGACTCGATTGCCACCGCCGGCGATGTGAACCGCAACGTGTTGTGCACCTCTAACCCGGTGGAGTCAGAGCTCCATCAGCAAGCCTATGATTGGGCAAAGCGCATCAGCGAGCACTTGCTGCCTAAAACCCGCGCTTACGCAGAGATTTGGCTTGATGGTGAAAAAGTCGAAGGTAGCCAAGACAAAGAGCCGATTTTGGGTGAGCGCTATCTGCCGCGCAAGTTCAAAACCACGGTGGTGATCCCGCCACAAAACGATGTGGATGTGCACGCCAACGATCTTAACTTTGTCGCGATTGCGGAAAACGGACAACTGATTGGCTTTAACGTCCTCGTCGGTGGCGGGCTGGCGATGACCCATGGTGACACCAACACCTACCCGCGTCGTGCCGATGACTTTGGCTTTATTCCGCTAGAGCATACGTTGCAGATTGCTGAGGCGGTGGTCACCACCCAGCGTGATTGGGGGAACCGTTCGAACCGCAAGAATGCGAAAACCAAGTACACCCTTGATCGCGTGGGCGCGGATGTGTTCAAAGCGGAAGTGGAAAAGCGTGCTGGGGTGAGCTTTGCACCAAGCCGGCCTTATACCTTTACCGGACGCGGCGATCGCTTAGGCTGGACCAAAGGCATTGACGGTAAATACCACCTTGCCCTGTTTATCGAAAATGGCCGTTTGCGTGATACGCCAGAAAAGCCGCTCAAAACCGGCATGGCAGAGATCGCCAAGGTCCACCAAGGCGATTTCCGCATGACCGCTAACCAAAACCTGATCATTGCTGGGATCCCGGAAGCGCAAAAAGACGAGATTGAAGCGTTAGCGCGTCGCTATCGGTTGATTGATGACGAACACAGTGTTCAGCGTACTAACTCGATGGCGTGTGTGGCCTTCCCAACCTGTCCACTGGCGATGGCTGAAGCCGAACGCTTCTTACCGGACTTTGTCACGGAAGTGGAGAAAATTCAGCAAAAACATCAAGTACAAGATGATCCGATTGTATTGCGTGTAACCGGTTGCCCTAACGGCTGTGGCCGCGCGATGCTGGCTGAGGTCGGCTTGGTAGGTAAAGCGCCTGGGCGTTACAACCTGCACTTAGGCGGAAACTGGGAAGGCACCCGGATACCGAAAATGTATAAAGAGAATATCACCGATCGCCAAATCCTCGAGGAGTTGGATCAGCTGATTGGTCGCTGGGCGACAGAACGCGAGCCGGGCGAGCACTTTGGTGATTTCTTGATCCGTGGCGAGGTGATTGCCCCCGTGCATGTCTCTAAGAGGGATTTTTATGCCTGAAACCATTCAACCCAACGCGACGTTAGCCTTAGCTGACATTGCCGCGATGAATAAAAGCCAGCAAGCCTTGGCATTGGCGGAGGTCAATGCCAGCTTGGAAACTCTCTCGGCACCTGAGCGTATCGCCTGGGCGTTAGAGCACCTTGAGGGGCAATTTGTCCTGTCGTCGAGCTTTGGGGTGCAAGCCGCGCTGATGCTGCATTTGGTCAGCCAAGTGAAATCGGACATTCCGGTAATTTTAACCGACACCGGCTATTTGTTTGCGGAAACCTATCGGTTTATCGATACCCTCACCACCCGGTTGGATTTAGACTTACGGGTATATCGCGCCGCACTCAGCCCTGCTTGGCAAGAAGCGCGTTATGGCCAGCTGTGGGAGCAAGGCGTGGAGGGGATCACCCAATACAATCAAATCAACAAAGTTGAGCCAATGAAGCGTGCGCTGCGAGAGCTAAACGCCGGCACCTGGTTGTCGGGATTGCGCCGGGGGCAGTCAGACTCTCGTGCTAATTTGCCGATACTCAGTGTTCAGCATGGGGTGTTTAAATTTTTGCCCGTGATTGATTGGTCGAACCAAGCGGTGGATGACTATCTGCGCGAGCACGACTTGCCTTATCACCCCTTGCGTGATCAAGGCTATGTATCAGTGGGCGATGTGCATACTACCCAGCGCTTGGAGCCAGGAATGCGTGATGAACAAACGCGCTTTTTTGGCTTAAAACGCGAATGTGGATTGCACGAAGACGACTTGAATGATGGCGCTGGCATCTAGCGTGTTGAGTCTTGTCGGCGACAACGCTTCTCTCAAACGTCACCCTAGGGTGGCGTTTTTTTGTTCAAATACGCGGAACTTGTCTATCTTTTTTATTGAGTGATTCGTCAGCCGTGCCGTGTTCTGTGATATAAACAGCGCGCATTGCCAGGAGGCATAAATAGAAGCGCCGAGCTTTTATTCAACACGTCACGGATGCTCCATTTATGTGACCAACAGTGAAGCTTATGAACAAAAAATTCTCTTTAGTGGCGCTTGCCGTCGCCGGTGTCGTTGCCCTTGGGGCGCCCGCCGTCATCGACTACTCCTCGCCTACGCCGTCAACGCCGGATAGCGGTAATCGTTATATGGGGCATGGCAACGGCTGGCTAGAAGTGAGCACCTCCACCTTTGGCGACAATATTCAGCGTGTTCAGCAGCAAGTCAGCGAAGGCACCAAGATTTGTGTGGTCATGAAAGCCGATGCCTATGGCAATGGGATTGCTGGTCTTTTACCCACTGTAATTGCCAGTGGCATTGACTGTGTTGGCATTGCCAGCAATGAAGAAGCACGGACCTTGCGTGAAGGCGGCTTTACTGGCGAGATCATGCGTGTGCGCACCGCGACCTTACAGGAAATGGAGAGTGCATTAGCATTGAATATGCAAGAGCTGATTGGCTCAGCAGAGCAAGCCGAGCAAATGCGGCAACTTGCCGACAAACATGATGTGACCATTCCGGTTCACATGGCGTTTAATGCTGGTGGAATGGGTCGCAATGGCATCGAGATGAACGAGGAAGCGGGTAAGCAAGTCGCGTTGGATATTGCCACTGACCCGCGCTTTGACGTGGTGGGAATCATGACGCATTTTCCTAACTACGAAGCGGATTATGTTCGCAGCAAATTGGGACAATTTAAAACCAACAGCGAATGGTTGATTGAACAGGCAGACTTGAAACGTGAAGATGTCTTGCTGCATGCCGCGAACTCGTTTGTCACCTTAAACGTGCCAGAGGGGCATTTTGATATGGTTCGCCCTGGCGGTGCGCTATATGGCGATCAGCCCACCAACCGAGAGTTTCCGCCCATCATGAGCTTTAAGACCAAGGTGGCCTCTGTTCACCACTTGCCTGCCGGTAGCACGGTCGGTTATGACAGCACTTATACCTTGGAGCGCGATTCTATTCTGGCTAATTTACCGGTCGGCTATTCGGATGGTTTCCCACGTAAAATGGGTAATGATGCCGATGTGCTCATTCAGGGTCACCGAGTGCCTGTTGTTGGCGTTGCATCAATGAACACCATTATGGTTGATATTACGGATATTGCTGATCAGGTGGCCCCTAATGACGAAGTGGTGCTATTCGGTCAGCAAGGGGAGCAAACCATTGGGGCAGTGGAGTATGAGACCAAGGCGGATGTGATTTTCCCAGAAATCTATAGCTGGTGGGGCGCGGTGAACCCACGTGAGTACGTGCAATAACGCTAGATGAAGAGACAAAAAGCGATGCCGAGGCATCGCTTTTCTCATTCCTGTTTGGGCGCTTGTATTCAGTCAGCGATTACAGGATGTCGAGTAGCTCAACTTCAAACACAAGAGCGGCAAACGGAGGAATGGCTGCGCCAGCGCCACGCTCGCCGTAGGCCAGATCTTGTGGTACATACAGCTTCCACTTAGAGCCAACCGGCATCATTTGCAGGGCTTCAACCCAACCTTTAATCACACCTGTTACAGGGAACTCAACCGGCTCGCCACGCGTGACTGAGCTATCAAATACGCTGCCATCAACCAATTGACCGTGATAGTGAACACGCACCTGCTTATCGCTGGTTGGGATCTCGCCGTCACCTTGTACCAGCACCTCGTACTGCAAACCTGACTCTGTCACAGTCACTTCTTCACGCTTGGCATTATCTGCCAAGAAGGCATCGCCTTCTGCCGCTTGTGCTTTTGCAGCCTCTTGACGAACTTCTTCCGCTTTTGTGTGAAGCTCACGCAATGCGTTATTGATGTCGTCAATTTCAATCTCTGGCATTTGGCCAGCTAGCGCGGTGCTGATGCCTTTTGCAATCGCATCAACGTGCAAGCCTTCTAGGCCGCTACCGGCAAGCTGTTGACCCATTTGTAGGCCGATGCCATAGCTCGCCTTCTGCTCGACAGTTTCCAGTTGTACGTCAGACATAACGTCTCTCTTTTTTGCGTCAATAAAGTGTGAAAGGATAACAGGTGATGGTTTCGTGGGTAAACTTTTGTGCCAATAAGGCGTCCAAGATGAGGACAAAACAACAAAACATGCGCGGAGTGGCAATGAAGTTAACAGCAATGCGTTCACACTGGAACAAACTGCGTGCTGGATGGCGAGAGAAACTTAACGCGAAGTGGACAAACCGGCCCCACTTGAACCATGGTCTACGTGGTTTGGAGCCGTTAAAACAGCTTTGGCGACGTCTTCCTGTGTTACATCGACGCCTATTGATAGTGCTGATCCCGATTGTATTGGTGTTGGCTATGCTTCCCAGCCCCTCGCCCAAAGCCCCCTCGCCGCAAACTCGTCAACCCGTCGCCCTGAATACGGGGACGAATGCGTCGTCTGCGTCGCAAGATGATTCGTCCGTCGCGGCGTCAACCGCTGAACCTGCGACTCAACAAGCTGAAAAAACAGAAAATAGCCCTTGGGTGAGCCATCAAATTGAGCCCGGTGACACGCTGGCCAAAGTCTTTCGTCGCTACGATTTAGCGTTAACCGATCTGTATGCGATTGCTAATATTGAAGGTGAGGGAAAGCCGATTAGTCGCATCCAGCCAGGGCAGTGGATCCGCTTTAAGCGTACACAGAGTGGTGCGTTAGATATTCTGCAAATCGAAACCGAGAAAGGGCAATCGGTACTCTATTTCCGTTTGTCTGATGGCGGGTTTGCTCGCCAGCGTTAGTCTTTTGATGTCAAGAATCCAACCGAAAGCACAGTAACAGGGTGCTTTCGGTACTCAGCCTCGCTTTATCTAAGTCTTGTTCTATCTTTTTTCTAATCGATGTGTGATTAAAGTCGCTGCCGGACGATTTTTGATCTACTTTTTATAAATCGGTCAATAGGGTCGAATACGCTACACCATTGGGGCGGAAAAGGGATAAGTTGCTGTTCAGGGCAAGAATGTCTACTCAATCAGCCATCATTGTATGACAGACTTTTTGCAAAAATAATGAGTCTTTCATCACGCTTTGGTTATTTTTTGTGCTAGCATTCGTGCCGCTGTGTAGGACAGACACGCAAGCCCGCCTCAACATGGATGTCTAGGCATTAACACGCTAATCACTATTTTGTTGAGGACTCGCTTTTCCATGTTGAAAAATCTATCTATTGGTAAAAAGTTTACCGCGGCTTTTTCCCTCATTGGTATCGCTGTGGTGATCTTTGGGTTTTACATTTTTACCCAAGTCAGCGGTATGCGCGATAATATGCTGAACTTTACGGACGATACCCTCCCTGCAGTGCTTGAGATCGAGCGACTCAATAAAGAAATCGTTCTTATTCGTCAAGATCAGTATGCGGTGCTCACCTTTGACGATCCAGCAGAACGACGTGAAATCTTGGGCGAAATCGATGTCATGAAGCGCGATTACAGCCGTGCGCTCGATGCGTATGAAGAAACCCTTTGGTACGATGATGAAAAAGCCATTTTCAGTCGTATTCAGAACAATTGGGATCAATATAATCAAGAGCTCAGTGCTTTTCCTGACCTTGTTGAAGACGGGCAACTGACCGCGGCACAAAAAATCCTATCTAACTCGTTCGGCACCTTTGGCCAGTTGGAGAAATCGCTTAAAGAAATGTCTGAGCTGACTCAAGGTTTTATTACCTCAAACCGCACCTCCATGCTGAATCAAGTGTCGACGGTGAGCATGACCATTATCGGAGTACTGCTTGCAGTGATCGCTTTTATGATTGTGGTGGCAGTGGTGTTCACTCGTGCGATCATCAATCCGTTGCGTTTAGTGATGGAGCAATCGTCTGCGATTGCCAAGGGCGACTTAACTTACCAGTTGGATCGTAGCCAGATTGGCAATGATGAAATGGGTCAATTGGCCGATTCCAGTATCACCATGCAAGACAGCCTGCGCAGCTTAATCGAAGAAGTGATTGCCGCGGTAACCCAGCTAAGCAGTTCGGTGGAAGAGGTGAGTGCGGTATCGAGCCAAACTTCAAGCGGGATGCAAAATCAGCAACACGAAGTGTCGCAAGTGGCGACCGCGATGGCACAAATGAAAGCCACCGTGGCGGATGTGGCGCAGAACACCGAGAGCTCATCCACCGCAGCCAATGAAGCGAGTGAGCAGTCTCGCATGGGCGCACAAGACATTGACGGTATGGTAGCTTCGATTCGTAAAGTTGCCGAGGACATGCGTCAAACCGGCGATACCGTTAATGAGTTGGATCAGCAGTCGAAACAAATCAACATGGTGGTGGATGTGATTCGTGATATCGCTGAGCAAACCAACTTGTTGGCCTTGAACGCGGCAATTGAGGCGGCGCGTGCGGGTGAGTCTGGTCGTGGCTTTGCGGTGGTCGCGGATGAAGTGCGCACCCTGGCGGGCCGGACGCAAGACTCGACCGGTGAAATCACCACCATCATTGAGAAACTGCAGCAGTTTGCAACTCAGGCTAGCAATGCTACCACCCAAAGTTGTGAGAGCATCGAGCAATGTGTGGAGCAGGGCGATCAGGCGCAGCAATTGGTGCGTGGGATTGAAACCTCAGTGGAAAATATTGCTGATATGGGTATGCAGATCGCCAGTGCTTGTGGTGAGCAAGACTCGGTAGCGGATGAGCTAAGCCGCAATATCGAGCGCATCAATGACTCAGCCCAAGAAGTGGCGGGTGGCGCCGATCAAACCGCGCAAGCCTGTAGCGAACTGAGCCAATTGGCGCAATCACTGCAAAGCACTATGCAGCGTTTCCGTCTAACTAAATAGGTCGAACCGCCAATAGATGAAAAAATCCCGCTGATTCAGCGGGATTTTTTTGCTTAAACGGCAGACGTCTCACTGACAGCTAAACGCATATCGATATGGGGGATACCATCTTCTAAGTAAACGTCGGAAAACGCGACAAAACCGTGTTTTTGGTAAAAGCGTTGTAAGTGTGCTTGAGCGCCTATTTCTATATTCTGCTCGGGCCATTGTTGTTGGCATACTTGAATGGCTTGGCGGACCAGCTGATGACCCCATTGCCCGTTGCGATGAGTGGGCGCAATAATCACGCGACCAATACTGCTCCCTGAGTAACTTACCCCAGGGGCGAGAATGCGGGCATAGGCGGCAAGCTCGCCGTTTAGCCAGCCCATTAAATGCACGGTATCTGACGCGGTATCGTGCGTGTCCAGCTCTGGATAGGCGCAGGCTTGCTCGACCACAAACACATCGACACGCAATTTCATCAGTGTGAATAAGGTGCGGGTATCCAGCGCATCAAAGGTTGCCTGTTGCCATTCCATGTCATTTCCTCTTGATTGAACATAAAAAATACCGCAGACAGGCTGCGGTATTCAAAGGCTATTTATCTTTCTGTGTTAATTACTGGCGAGGTTGGCCTAAATCAACATGATAAACGGCAAATCCGACCGCATCTTTCCCTTCTCGCGTCATCGACCAGTGGCCTTTTTGCTCGATAAACTGCGCCGCTTGCGCACTCGGGGAGGTTTCAAAGCGCACCACGGCCTCTCCCTTAATCGGGGCAATCGACCAGTTATTGTCAGCGCTAACGGTCACCTCACCTTCCTCTTCACTCACGCGACTGATGTAGTTAGCGACCACGGTACGGTTTTCATCCGGCGCGGCAAAGGCAATATGATCGCTGCCGGTGCCAGGGAACTTACCACTGTAGGCACGGTAGTTATTGGTCGCCACCAAGAAGGTTTGCTCGGGGTCAACCGGCTCGCCTTGATAGGTGAGGTTGACGATCCGTGATGCGTCTGGGTTCACTTCATTACAATCGCCGTCGTAACGCGCGGGCTGGGTGATATCAATTTGGTATTCCACCCCATCAATCACATCAAAGTTATAGGTGCGGAAACCGTCCCAGTTGATCAGCGATTGCGGCTGCTCTGCGTTTGGTTCGATTTGATTAAACTGGCCGGCGCTACACTCCAGCCATTGGGTGAGTTCGGCGCCAGAGACTTTCAGCGCCACCAAGGTATTGGGGTACAAATACAAGTCGGCGGCGTTGCGGAAGGTGAGCTGACCGGCTTCTACTTCGGTAAAGTTGGTCGGATCGTTCTTGCGTCCACCGGCCTTAAAGGGCGCAGCGGCAGAGACAACCGGAAGATCAGCCAAATCCGGGTCGCCTTGGATCATGCGCTCGACATAGTCTTGCTGAGCAAGGTTAACAATCTGCACGGTCGGATCATCTTGGAGCAATGCTAAGTAGGAGTACATCACATCATTGGCTTTGCCGATCGGTTGATTCACAAAATCTTGTGTGGCTTTATGATCGGCCTCTACCACGTCAAGCATCGCCTCATCGGCTTCAACCAATGCTTTATTGTTGGCGCGGTCAAAAATCGGCCGCGCATGTGCGTTGCTATCAGTGACTTGCCATTGGCCGTCCACTTGCTCGAGGGCGAGATCAATCACCCCCACATGGCTCCCCCAGCGGCCGGCCATTACACTGGCCACACCGTTGATGGTGCCTTTTTCAATATCGGCACCAGGAATATTGGCAAAGTCGTCACTTGGGAATACGGCGTGCGAGTGACCGAAGGCAATGGCATCAATGCCGTCGACATCGGTGAGGTAATACACGGAATCTTCGGCCATTGTTTTATATGGCGCTTGGGAGATACCAGAGTGTGGGATGGCCACCACCACGTCTGCCCCCTTAGCTTTCATCTCTGGGACGAGTTTTTCAGCAGTTTGTTTAATGTCTTTGGCGATGACCTTACCTTCAAGGTTGGCTTTATCCCAAGTCATGATCTGTGGCGGGACAAAGCCAATGTAACCGACTTTGATGGTGTGGGTATCACCGTCTTCGTCTTTGAGTTGGTATTCTTTAATTAAATACGGGTCAAAGTAGTGCGCGCCAGTCTCCGCATCAAATACGTTGGCGTTGATATACGGGAAGTTGGCGTCGTTAATCGACTCTTTTAAGAACGCTAAGCCGTAGTTGAACTCATGGTTACCGATGTTACCCACTTCATAATTGAGCAAGTTCATCGCTTTGTACACTGGGTGTACTTCGCCAGGCTTGATCCCTTTGCTCGCCATGTAGTCGCCCATCGGACTGCCTTGAATAAGGTCACCGTTATCCACCAATAGCGCGTTTTGTGCTTCATCGCGGGCTTGTTTGACCACGGTGGCGGCGCGAACCAAGCCGATTTTTTGTGACGGTTTGTTTTTGTAGTAGTCGTAATCCATCACATTAGTGTGAATGTCGGTAGTTTCAATCACACGCAGGTTAATGGTGTCGGCAAACGCCGTACCAGAGGCGGCAAACAGGCCGGCAACCACCGCGGTGGCAACAGCAGAAGGCAGTAAACGCATAACAGAGTCTCCAGTGAAAAGTGTGCGTTAGTTATCAGGCAGATGAATTATGCCGTTTCTCATACCTGAAAAGCTGTGCGATTGATCGGCTTATCAGTCTTGATTGCTGCCTAACATAAGGATCTTGCACGCTTTGCGATCTCAGTCATCGTTAATCCTTTCCGTTATCGTGACGCTCACTCTATTAAGCACAAAAAAGAATAAAAAATGAATTTATAGAATTTCAAGTAATAGATATGGGGCGATATAGTGGCTGCATTGTCATCAAGGGAATGCGCGATCATGGATTATCTTCCCCTCTTTGCTCAGCTGAAACATCGTCCTTGCCTCGTCGTTGGCGGCGGCGAAGTGGCATGGCGCAAAACGCGCATGTTGCTCAAGGTAGGCGCAGCGGTCACTGTGGTTGCGCCTGACGTCGACCATGAACTTGCGGAGGCACACGCGCAAGGAAAGCTGACGGTGTTGCGCGAGGCGTTTCGTCCCGATCATCTGGACGGAAACATGTTGGCGATTGCGGCGACCGATAATGCTTTAGTCAACGAGCTGGTCTCCACTGCCGCTGACAGCCGCAATATTTTGGTCAATGTCGTCGATGACACCCCCAAATGCAGCTTTATTGTCCCCTCATTAGTGGATCGCTCTCCCATTATTATTGCCATCTCATCGGGCGGCAAAGCGCCAGTATTGGCGCGGATGCTCCGTGAGAAGATTGAAACCCTAGTGCCCCAGCATATCGGCAAGATGGCAGCGATGGCGGGTGCGTTTCGCGACAAACTGAAAGCGCGCATTCCGACTTTGACCGGCCGGCGCAAATTCTGGGAGGCCGCCTTTAGTGGTCGGTTTGCCGATTTAGTCGCGGCAGGCAAACACCAGCAAGCCGAGCAGGCGCTGGAGCAGCTGAGTGGACAAATCACCACCCAAGGCGAAGTGGCCTTGATTGGCGCCGGTCCGGGAGATCCTGGGCTATTGACCTTGCGCGCGTTGCAATTGATGCAGCAAGCCGATGTGGTGCTTTATGACTACCTAGTGGCTGAGCCGATTATGGAGCTGTGCCGCCGAGACGCAGAGCTGATTTGTGTGGGTAAACGGGCGAGCTACCACAGTGTGAGCCAAGACGACATTAATCGTCTGTTGGTTGAGCATGCTCAAGCCGGAAAACGGGTGGTGCGCTTAAAAGGGGGCGATCCTTTCATGTTTGGCCGCGGTGGTGAGGAATTACAAACGCTTGCCAACGCCGGTGTTTCTTTTCAAGTGGTACCCGGGATCACCGCTGCTGCTGGGGCGACGGCCTATGCCGGTATTCCGCTCACTCATCGCGATCACGCCCAGACCGCGCTGTTTATTACCGGTCATTTGAAAAAAGAACAAGACACCTTGGAGTGGGCGACGTTAGCGCGCCCACGTCAGACCTTGGTGATTTATATGGGATTGATGAAATCGGCCCATATTCAAAGCCAACTGATGGCTCACGGTCGATCGCCGGATACGCCTGTGGCGGTGATTGAAAACGGCACGCGTCCGGAGCAGAAAGTGTTTACCGGTCAACTCAATAACTTACCGTCGCTGGCGGAGCAAGCTGCGTCGCCCGCGCTCATCGTGGTGGGTGAAGTGGCGGCACTCGCCGGTCAGCTGACATGGTTTGGCGAGGGGCGCGCGGTAAGCGATGCCGACCCCACGCAAGCCCCCACCGCTGTGGTTAACTTCGCTTAAAGGATAGTTAGGATGGATGCAAAAACACTCACACACCTCCAGCAGTTAGAAGCCGAGAGCATTCATATACTGCGGGAAGTCGCGGCGGAGTTTGATAACCCCGTGATGCTGTATTCGATTGGCAAAGACTCGTCAGTGATGCTGCATTTGGCGCGCAAAGCTTTTTACCCCGGAAAGATCCCGTTTCCGCTGCTGCATGTCGATACCGACTGGAAGTTTCGCGACATGATTGCCTTTCGCGATCGTACTGCCAAGGAGCTCGGGCTGGATCTGATCGTGCACAAAAACCCAGAAGGGATGGCTCAGGGGATCAATCCTTTTGATCACGGCTCCGACAAGCACACCGATATCATGAAAACCCAAGCGCTGAAGCAGGCGCTGGATCAGCATAAGTTTGATGCGGCGTTTGGCGGCGCGCGTCGGGACGAAGAAAAATCCCGCGCCAAAGAGCGTGTCTATTCGTTCCGCGATAAGAACCATCGCTGGGATCCGAAAAACCAACGGCCAGAGCTGTGGCGCAACTATAACGGGCAAGTGAACCCAGGCGAGAGTATTCGCGTGTTTCCGCTCTCTAACTGGACTGAGCTCGATATTTGGCAATATATCTATCTGGAAAACATCGACATTGTTCCGCTTTATTTAGCGGCCGAGCGCCCAGTGGTAGAGCGCGATGGCACCTTGTACATGGTGGATGATGCGCGGATGCCGATTGGGCCCGACGAAACCGTGACCCATAAATCGGTGCGTTTTCGCACCCTGGGCTGCTACCCATTAACCGGGGCAGTCGAGTCACATGCCAATACCTTGCCAGAGATCATCGAAGAGATGTTGGTCGCCACCTCGAGTGAGCGTCAAGGGCGGGCGATCGACCACGATCAGTCCGGGTCCATGGAGCGCAAGAAGCGTCAGGGTTATTTCTAAGGAGCAGTCATGAATCCAGCAATTCAACAACAGGTGGCCGATCTGGGTATTGAAGGTTACTTGCAACAGCACCAACACAAAAGTTTATTGCGCTTTTTGACCTGTGGCTCGGTCGATGACGGTAAATCGACCTTAATAGGCCGTTTGCTGCATGACTCGCAACAGATTTATGAAGATCAACTGGCTGCTGTCCATGCCGATAGCCAGCGTGTTGGCACCACGGGCGAGAAACCGGATCTGGCGCTATTGGTAGACGGCCTACAAGCCGAGCGCGAGCAGGGGATCACCATTGATGTGGCGTATCGCTATTTCTCCACCTCCAAGCGCAAGTTTATCATCGCCGATACCCCAGGCCATGAGCAGTACACCCGTAATATGGCCACCGGTGCGTCGACCTGTGATGTGGCAGTGATCTTAATCGACGCGCGCCACGGCATCTTGGATCAGACTCGTCGCCACTCGTATATCGCTAACTTGCTGGGTATTCAGCATTTTGTGGTAGCGGTGAACAAGATGGATTTGGTGGCATATAGCCAAGCTCGGTTTGATGAAATTCAAGAGCAGTATTTGGCGTTTGCCGATCAGCTCAACCCCGGCTTGTCGGTATCTATGGTGCCCTTGTCGGCACTGGAAGGCGACAACGTGGTCAATGCCAGTGACGCGATGGCGTGGTACCAAGGCGAGCCGCTGCTCAGCCAGCTAGAAGCCATCGACATTGAAAAATCGCGCGGGACGGGTGCGTTCCGTTTTCCGGTGCAGTATGTCAATCGACCGGATCTGAACTTTCGCGGCTACGCGGGCACCCTTGCCAGTGGCGAGTTGCATGTGGGTGATGAGGTTAAGGTACTCCCCTCTGGGCTTACCGCGAAGGTCGCGCGCATCGTCACCTTTGACGGTGACCGAGAATTTGCCTTTAGTGGTCAAGCGGTTACCCTCACTCTGGATAAAGAAATTGATATTTCGCGTGGCGATCTCTTGGTGCGAGCGGATGATGACGTGGCGGTGGGTCAACGGTTTGACGCCGACATGGTGTGGATGACACAAACCCCACTGGCACCGGGGCGCGAATACGAGATTAAGTTGGCCAGCAAGAAAACCTCGGCACAGGTTGAGGCGCTGTCCTATGGGGTGGATGTGAATACGCTTAACACCCATGACGCAGACACCTTGCCGCTCAATGGCATTGGTCGTTGCACCTTGACCCTGAGCGAAGCGGTGCCGCTGGATACCTATCACGATAGCCCGAATACCGGTGGCTTTATCCTGATTGATCGCCTCACCAATGTGACGGTCGGCGCGGGGATGATCCGTCATGTGGCTGAGACGCAGCCGCAAACCACCTCGTCGTTCTCAGCGTTTGAGCTTGAGTTAAACCAGCTGATCCGCAAGCACTTTCCGCATTGGCAAGCGCGGGATCTGCGTCAACTGGGATAGACCATGAGTTGGCAGGAAACCACGGTACTCACCTTGCTGGTGGCGATTGTCGCCGGCTTGGTGCTCACTCGATTAAAGCCTGCGCTCTTGTTTGCGGGGGCCGCGTTTGTGGCGTTCCAAACTGGGCTGACCTCGGTTGAAGCGCTGACGGCGAACTTTACCGCGCCATCACTGCTGACCTTGGTATTGCTGATTTTGGTTTCTTGTGCGCTAGAGAAAACCCATCTGACCAGCTGGGTCGCGCGACAGGCGTCGCACGGCGCACTCCCCACTGTGATTGCTAAATTAGGCATCTCAAGTGCGCTGCTGTCGGCGCTGGTCAATAACACTGCGGTGGTGGTGTCCATGATTGGCGCAATCAAGCGCAACCGACGTCACTCACCCTCGCAGCTTTTGATCCCATTGTCATACAGCGCCATTCTCGGCGGCACCCTGACGCTGATTGGCACGTCGACCAATCTCATTGTGAACAGCTTTGTTGAGCGGGCGGGATTACCCAGTTTGGGATTTTTCACACCAACGGTCATCGGTGCCGCCGCACTGGTGGCAGGATTGTTGGTGTTAATTCCGTTCAGCTACCGGTTGCCACGCCAGGATGGTGAACAAGAAGAGAGCTTGCCGTATGTGCTCGAAGCGCGGCTAGCCGCCGACTCGCCCCTATGTGGGCAAAGCGTGGCAGACAATGGCTTGCGAGCACTACGGCGTTTGTACTTGGCCGAAATTCATCGTCAAGACGGCGTCATTGCGCCCGTGTGTCCGGAGACGCCGTTATTGGCCGGTGATAAGTTGCAGTTTGCCGGCGATGTGGAAAGTGTTGCGACCTTACAAGAGATCCCTGGCTTGACCTTGTTCGGCCAGCATCACATTGATGGGCAAAATTTGATTGAGGTGGTGGTGAGCCACAGCGCCAGCATTTGTGGCAAAACCCTCAAAGCCGCCCGGTTTCGCGAGACCTTTGATGCTGTGGTGGTCGCCATTCGCCGCGGCCATGAAAAACTCGATGGGGGACTGGGCAACATTCCTTTGCATGCCGGCGATACGCTGGTGTTGGTGCCGGGCAAAACCTTTCGCCAAGACAGCCAAGCGCTGCGGCGTGAATTCGTGCTCTTTAATGGTTTGGAAGCCAGTACCCGTCTTTCCGAGCGGAAAAGCGTTGCGGTACTGGCAGGATTTGTCGCAGTGATTGGCGCGGCCTTGCTCACCCCGATGCCACTGCTCAATGGCTTAGCCGCGTATTTGGTGGTGTTGCTGGTCACCGGCATTATCTCTTTGCACGATTTACAACGTCGCTTTCCCGTTGAGGTGGTGGTGATTGTCGGCGCGGCGCTGACATTGGCACAACTGATGTTGGCGTCAGGGCTGTCGGCACGTTTTAGTGATTGGTTTATGGCGACCTTTAGCGCAGGAGGCGCGATAGGAGCGCTGGTGGCGGTGTACTTGCTGACCTTGTTACTGACCGAGCTTATCACCAACAATGCCGCGGCGGCGCTGGCTTTCCCGCTGGGCTATAGCTTGGCGCTAGGGTATGGGGTTGATCCTATGCCTTTTGTGATGGCGGTGCTGTTTGGCGCCAGTGCCAGTTTTATTTCCCCTTACGGGTATCAAACCAATTTATTGGTATACAGCGTGGGCAATTACCAGCTACGTGATTATTTGCGTCTGGGATTACCGTTATCTGTGGTGTATTCCGCAGTAGTGCTCACCTTGTTACCGATTGTTTTTCCTTTAACGGCGGTCGCCCCTTAATCATGGCGTGGCCAACGAAATAGCGGAGACTTTCATGACTGACACTGTATCTGCGTCAACCGATCCCAATGTGATCTGGCACCAGCATCATGTTGACCAAGCCCAGCGCAGTGCACAAAAGCAGCAGCAACCCGTGGTGCTTTGGTTTACCGGCTTGTCTGGCTCGGGCAAATCGACCATCGCCGGCGCGCTGGAGGCGGCCTTGGTGGCCGAAGGGCACCATACCTATTTGCTGGATGGCGATAATATTCGCCATGGCTTATGTCGCGATCTAGGTTTTTCCGATCAGGACAGAGCCGAAAACATTCGCCGAATTGGCGAGGTGGCTAAGTTGATGACTGATGCTGGCCTGATTGTCTTGAGTGCCTTTATCTCTCCGTTTCGCGCGGAGCGAGAGCGGGTGCGCGAGCGTTTGTCTGAGGGGCAGTTTATTGAAGTCTTTGTCGATACGCCGCTGGCGGTATGTGAACAGCGCGACCCCAAAGGGCTGTACAAAAAAGCGCGTGCCGGCGAGATCCCGGCGTTTACCGGCATATCGTCAGAGTATGAGCCACCGCGAACACCGGCGATCCATTTAAGCGGTGATCTCAGCGTCGCCGAGCATGTGGCGACCTGTCTTCACGTACTGCGTGAGCGCGGGGTGTTGCGCTCGTCAGATTAAGCGTGAGTGTTGACCGTATCACCCACATCGCTGTGCATCTCAAAGCCTTCGGCGAGTAATTCACAAATGGCGTGGTGATAATCGGGATGCACGCGTTTACCGACCAGTTTTGCTAGCTCATGGCCAGTGGGGCTAAAGCGGTAATAATAAAGACGCATCCCTTTGTGGAGCGGGGTGAGCATGTATTGGGTGTCTTGCAGTTTAAACGGCATCGCTGGCTGCATTTCAATCACACCAGATTCAAGCTCAGTGCGCAGGATCAGCCCCAAGTCCATCAACAGCATTAAATCGGTATAAGACAGTTGATAGTGACCCAGCGAAAGCTTATGAGGCGGCTCTGGGCGTAGCAGTTGCACCAAGCCTTGACGGCGGCGAAAACCAGTGACTAGCTTTTTGGTGCTGTCTTGCCCAAAGGTGCTGGACAATGCACAGGCGCGTTGCAGTGCTTGCGCTTCGCGCTGGGTCATAGTCTCGAGAATGGTCAGTGCTTTAATTGAGGTGCTGCCGGGGCGGAGCATTTCTTGTTTGAGAATCTTCGCCCACAACTGCTGCATTGCATGGCCGTGAATATTGCGGGCTAAATCGAAAAAACGAACCAGCCAATCTGGGTCCGGGGTCTGAGCGGTTTCGCTGTGACACTGGTCGTAGGTCAGAGCAATGATGGCTTCGAGGTTAGCCTGCTGCTTTTGCATCACATGACGCTGGCGGGTGGCACTGCGATGGGCGAGATCTTCCTGCTCAACCTCCTGCAGGCGCGCATCGACATAATATTCACTGGCAATGGCTTTTAGCCGCCCTTTACTGCCACGCAGATCTGCGTCTTCTTTATTCTTGTGATCCTGATGTTGTCGTTTATCGGGGTGGACGTCGACGACCTCGGGTTTGTCTTGCTCTGCCATGCGATTCTCACACTGATTGTCAGCAAATTTAGTGCTGGCAAATATGTTAATTAAAGATTAAATTTGTTAACATTATGAGCGTTAACAATCAAGCATAGGGATGCGTGTGCGCAAGCAAAAACTCAACCCCATCAATCTGCTACTGATTGCCGTGTACATTGGCGCACTGGCGATCTTGTCTCATTATATTGTCTGACAACATCGGGTGCGCCGATCAGGCTCACTGATTGATAGGGACTTATCCGTCGTCGTAGTCCGTTAATTCGGTGCCTTGTAGCACATAACCCACCTCTGCCAAGTCATGGCTCACATGTTCGGTTTTCAGCGTGCCTTCGACATAGACCACATCCCATAACTGTTGAATCGGCGCGCCGCCGGCAAACTTTACATAAACAATTTGATTGGGTGGCGGGGGTGGAACATGAATACAGGCGCCAAGAAAGGGCACCAGTAGGAATTCCGTTACCACTTTATCGTCGCCTTCCAGTGGGATCACGAAGCCAGGGATTTTGACTTGGCTGTTGTTGAGCTCTGGGCGAACAGAGCCGACCAGGCTTTGTGGATTCTCACTGTCGTGGCTGATTTCCGGCATCCCGCGGCTATCAAATTGAGCACGTTCATGCTCAGGCACCAAATCAATCCAATCCAGCGTGAGTGGTTCGCTATTTGCCCAAGCCTGAGAGCCAAAAAGACTGCTAAGCAAGGCGATAAGTCCGAGCATTATCCGTTTTTTCATCTGTTATACCTTAATTGTCATGCCATCAGCGAGCGCCTGTCGATAGGCGCGCCAAGCCGGGATCAAGCCCACGATAAAGCCAGCGACCAACACACCGGCCATCAGTGAAAGCTCATAAGAAGACGGCCAGTCGAGTGGCAAAAACAAGCCAAATTCACTGAGAATATAGGGCTGAGCCAGCGCGAGTCCACCATAAAGCAGTAGCACGCCAAAGACGATCCCTGCGAGAGTAATCGCGACCGCCTCACTGACCAAAAGCAAAATAATATGCAAAGGCCGCGCGCCCATTGCACGTAAGATCGCCATTTCTCGTCGACGTTCGTTCAAGCTGGTGAGCAGGCTTGAGAGCATGCCCAAAAGCCCGGCGACGGCGACAAAGCCAGAGATCACCAGCAGGGCTTGTTCGCCAACCCGCATCATGCCCCACAGTTCATGCAAGGCAATGCCGGGCATAATCGCGGTTAATGGTTCGCGTGGATAGGTGTTGACCCAACGCTGGACAGCGAAGGTTTTGATTTTGCTGTTCAAGCCCACCATCACCGCGGTCAGCTGTTCCGGCTGTAGCTCGCGTTGCTGCGCTTGCGCTTGAGTCAGGCCTTGGCCGAGTCGCGCGCCACTTTCCCAGCCGACATGAATCGCTTCGATGGCCTCGAGCGATACATGCACGCTACGGTCGACGGGGGTGCCAGTGGGTGCCAAGATCCCAGTGACCGTAAAGGGCAAGTTGTCATGCTGATTAAAGCCTTTGTCGGCCAGTCCATGGGCAATGATCAGACTATCGCCCATCTTGTACCCCAACTCTTTGGCCACTTGGGCGCCAATCACGGTATCGAATAAGCCGGAAAATGAGCCGCCTTGGCGAAAGGCCAGTGGTTGTTTTTGACCATATTGGTAATGATCAAAGTAATCATTGGTGGTACCAACCACCCGAAAGCCACGGTGAGAGTCCCCCAGTGAAATGGGGATGGTCCAACTCACATCCGGATGCTCACCAAGGCGCTGGTAACTGTCCCAGCCGATATTGTTGGTGGCGTTGCCAATACGAAACACCGAGTAGAGCAGTAAATTGATGGGACCGGAGCGGGCACCGACAATTAAATCGGTATTGGAGATGGTGTTGGCAAAGCTGGCTTTAGCTTGGGTGCGCACCTTCTCTACCCCGAGCAAGAGCACCACGGCAATGGTGACGGTCAGTAAAGAAAGCAGTGCGGTGGCGCGGCGATTTTTCAGGCTTTGCCCCGCCAATCCTAAAAGCGAAATCATGGGTTGGCCTCCTCGCGATGTATGGCGCGATTAAGCGCGGGAAGTGAGACATCGCGGTCAAACAAGGGCGCTAATTGGCTGTCATGGCTGACAAACAATAAGCTGCTGTTGGCTTCTCGGCATCGGTCTTGCAGCAACCGAATAAAGGTATTCCGGGTGTCCGTGTCGAGCGCAGAAGTGGGCTCGTCAGCGATGATTAACGCTGGTGCACCAATTAATGCGCGTGCCGCTGCGACCCGCTGTTGCTGGCCGATACTCAGCGCAGTGACTGGCTGATGGTAGCAGCTAGCCGGTAAGCCTAATCGATCGAGTAAGGTGCCGGCTTCTTGGTGCGGGGAGTGGTGAAGTGCTTGACGTCGCGCGTGAGAAAAGCGCAGCGGCACAGTGACATTATCAAGCACAGATAAGTACGGTAGCAGGTTAAATTGTTGAAAAATATAACCAATATGGTTAGCGCGAAACTGATCCCGCTGGCGATCATTCAGTGCCGTCAGCGCTTGGTGATTGACTGTCAACACACCCGATTGTGGGGTATGAATACCTGCAATCAGGCTCAGTAGCGTGGATTTCCCGCTGCCGCTGGGGCCTTTTAAAAATACATGCTCGCCCTCACCGACCGCAAAGCTATCGATGTCTAAGATCGGTTGCGACTGATCTGGCCACGTAAAACGCAGTTGTTCGATGGTAATCATGCCTGACAGGGGCGCTTAACGCGCCCCGCCTCCTTTTTCCCTACCACTGGATGTGCGACTTGGCACGATTCAAGGTGTCTACCCAGACCTTATCATTAGTAAAGGCCTGAATTTTGATGGTTTCTGTGTTGGGAAACAGGCTAAACCAATCAGTTTTCAATTCGGTGAAGGCTTGTGGGTTTTGGCAAACGAATTGATAGTTCGCGGATAAGGTATTGTGGTTACCGTGGTCATGTCCATGATGGTCGTCATGGTGAGCATCATGTTCATCGTGGCCGTGGTGCTCGTCGTGATCATGGTGCTCATCGTGGCCGTGGTGCTCGTCGTGGTCATGGTGCTCATCGTGGCCGTGATGTTCGTCGTGGTTATGATGCTCATCGTGGCCGTGATGTTCGTCGTGGTTATTATGCTCGTCGTGGCCGTGATGTTCGTCGTGGTCATGGTGCTCGTCATGACCGTGGTGTTCATCGTGACCATGATGCTCCTCATGGCCGTGATGCTCATCGTAGTCGTTAAAACTGCTGGTGACTTTGGTCTCGGCGAGCTGGCAATTCGCCGCTTCGGCAAGTTGGAAGCGTTTCCCACCATCACGCAGCAGCGCGTAGGCATCTTCGAGCGTTTGCTGATCGGCGGCATTTTTCGGGTGGTGCTCAAACCCAACCACATCATGGCCGGGCGCGGTCAGCTCAATCAGCACACGCTCACCGTCTTGGGCGAGGCTAGCGGCCACTTCACCGTGCACGTGGGCGTCAAACGATTGGTAATTGGCTTCTTCGGCGAGTGCCGACGTCGCAGCCATCGTAACGGCCATGGCGATAATGCTGGGTAAAAAACGTGTTTTCATTGGGTTCTCCTAGTGAATAAATGGGTTAAATCATGAGGGAATTTATTCGACTAGGTGGATCGCGAGCTGAAAAGGCAATGGCGGTGTGGTAAGCACGTGGTGGCTTTGAAAGGGTAACAATTGCGTTGACCACATAGGTGGGCACAGGTGCTGAGACCGCATAAGCTAAGAGGGCTGGCGGCACCAAATGGCAGGCGCTGCAGTGCTCACTATGATGCGTTGGGGTGAAAGTATCGAGGTGATGCTCCCCCCACAGCCCAGCTTGGCTGAGCATCAAAACAAATAGCAGATGGACGATCAATCGCCGAGACATGCCAACTTCCGTGCTACATAAGTAATGTGATAACATAACAATTATCATCATCAACGCCAAGTGTTGAATGACAGCGCGGGCTGTCCCCGCGCGTGGTTGTTATCGGTTGACTAATTGGGTGACCAAGCTGACGACTTGATTCACCTCGTCGGCACTTAATTTGCCTTCTTTGACAAAGCGTACCGAGCCTTGGTTATCCAATACGGCAATTAACGAGCTTTCTTCTTTTAGGCGCCATGCCTCTGCGACATTGCCGTTTTCGTCGAGCACAATCGATGACCAGCTAAACTCGCGTTTACTGTCTTCGGCTGATGATTTGACAAAGCCACCGGTGCCCCACATGGCATCATCTTGGTTAATGATGGTGGTGGTTTGGTAGCGAGCATCGTCAAAGTCTGCGGCGGTGATGGCTTCCATCAAGGGGGCATTCATTTCCTTGGCACTGCTGCGTCCGGCGATGGCCTGGATCACGCGTACTTTGCCCGGCAATTGTTCGGTTTGCCAAGTTTGATAAACGATATCGTCGCCATTCAGCGTCAGTTCGCCGTGCTCGGCGACTTTGGCTGGCGGTAAGGGTGCACCATTTTGGAGCGTGTGCGCCATACTCGTGCCGGAGAATAACGCAAAGGTGAGAGCAAGTAGGGTGGTTTTTTTCATTATTGATCATCCATGTTTGTGGGTACTATTTGGCATCAGGTGCCAAGTTATCTATGGTTACGTCACACGGTGATTTGTGCCAAGTATCTAGGGTGATTCCGTGCGCAAGATCGGACTTTTCTGTGTCGATCGAACTTGTGCCGCAAAACGTATTTCTCTAAAGCGGGAACTTCTGTTCGCAAGCAGGCTCTAATGCTGTGATTGCCATCTTATTGAGATGGCACTTTGCTTGCTTAGCTTTTTACGCGGAGATTGCCAGATAATATTTGGCGCTCCAAGGTGGCAATATCACACGGTCATCGTGACGGTGAAAGAAATGAATTGCCGTTTCGGTCTGCTTAGACAGACTTTGAGAACAAGAAAGGGATCCTTATGCTTCGCATCTTTCGTCAATATCGACCAACCCAGATTGCGCGGTATGTGAAACGATTTTTTAAGGGCCGACTCTACATCGAAGGTGTAGGCGCGTTTGAGTTTGATGGTGGCCGTTTACTGCCGCCGGGGCACAGTGACAAACGAGCGTTATCGGTAATGACTGAGGTGAATAAAGAAATTAAAGCCATGGCCATTACTGCATAAACATCGCCACACTCAAAAAACACGTCCAAGCGGACGTGTTTTTTTATGCCTCGCCATTGAGCAAAGGCTTATTGCGGTGGGAAACAAACCCCTGTGCCACCCAGGCCGCAGTAGCCTTGCGGATTTTTGTGCAAGTACTGCTGGTGGTCAGTTTCCGCGAAGTAGTACGCGCCGGCCGGTGCGATCTCGGTGGTCACCGCATCTGGCTTACCGGCATCTCTCAATGCCGCTTGATAAGTGGCCAGGCTCGCTTCGACACTGGCTTGATCCGCGGGATCACAGTAGTAAATCGCGGAGCGATACTGCGAGCCGACGTCATTGCCTTGACGCATACCTTGGGTCGGGTCGTGGTTTTCCCAGAATACCGCCAGTAGGGTGTCTAAACTCACTACGGACGGATCAAAAATCACGTTAACCACTTCGGCATGGCCGGTTTGTCCTGTGCAGACGTCTTGATAGCGCGGATGTTGGGTAACACCGCCACTGTATCCCACCGATGTCATCACCACACCCGGCTGTTGCCACCACTTTCGCTCGGCCCCCCAAAAACAGCCCATACCAAAAATGACCTGTTTTTGACCAGCCGCTGGCATGGCCGTGATAGGCTGATTAAATACCGCGTGCGGTTCGGCTGGAATAATCGGATCGGGTCGATCCGCTATCGCATTGTCAGGTTGGGTAAAGGAAGATTGCATCGACATAGGCATCCTTTGACTGCTGTGATGAAAAAGCGCAATGCGTGCTGCTATGCGCGTTAATGGTTGGCATTCAGGCATGGATCCCGCACCTTATGAACAACATGGTGCTGGCCTCCTGCCCCGCTCAACACGTAATATGGCAAGATATCATCAATTTAGCCGGGCGACACCCGGGTAATGGATCTCACTGCATGAATATACGGTTATTCCCCCTATTCGCGATCGCTATCAGCTTGATGTCTAGTACGGCTCGTGCGGATGTCGACATAGATATTGAAGGGCTCGATGGCATTGCACAAGATAACGTCGAGACCTATCTTGCGGCGATTGCCCCAGAAGAGCGGGATGGCTCCTACCGATTTATTGCTCGCGTCGAAAAAGATGTGCGCAAAGCGCTGCAAGCGGTGGGGTTTTATCAACCCAAGATTGCCACTCACATGGACGGTGATGCCACGCTTAACGTCAAGGTTGACCCCGGTGAGCCTGTGCGCTTGGCGCAAGTGGATGTGGTGTTTAGCGGTGAAGCGGGCATGGATGACGATTTTCATGCTCTCAAGGCTGACGGTCCGCAGCCGGGCGCGAGGCTCAATCACAATGATTACGAGACGCTAAAAAGCCAGATTCAAAGCTTGGCGGTGAAAAAGGGATACTTTGATGGTCGCTTTACGCATACGCGATTAGAGGTCGCGCCTGATCGTCAGCAGGCCTTTATTCGGCTTCACTTTGCCAGTGGCAAGCGTTATCACTTTGGTGCGATTCGCTACCAAGGCGCGCAAATTCAGTTGCAGCGTCTCGACACCTTACGTGATTTTTCCCCGGGTGAGCCGTATCGTGTGTCGGTACTGGGAGAGTTTAACCAAGCGCTCGCGAATACCGGTTGGTTCTCCAGTGCCTTGGTGCAAGCGGACATGGAGCAAGCGGAAGATAATGAAGTCCCCATCAAGGTGACGCTGACCCCGGAAGCGCGCAATAAGTTTGAAACCGGTGTCGGGTATTCCACTGACATTGGTCCACGGTTCAAGTTTAACTGGCGCAAGCCTTGGTATAACTCACGCGGCCACAGTATCACCACATCACTCGCGATTTCTGAGCCTGAGCAGACGTTGACCTCGACCTACAAGGTCCCTTTGGAGGATGTTTCCCGCGAGTATTATCAAGTGCAGTTAGGGTTACAAAACACCGAACAACGCGACACCTCCAGCCTTGAGGTGTCGACGTCGGTTTCTAGACATTGGCTGTATGATACCGGCTGGCAACGCAGTGTCTCGTTACGCTGGCTTTATGAAGACTACACCCAAGGGCAAGATGAAGATAGCGTCAGCGTGGTGCTGCCTGGGATCAATTTCACTCGCACGCGTGCACGCGGTGGATTAATGCCGCATTGGGGAGATAAACAATCGATTACATTGGAAGCGGCCGATCCGATTTGGTTGTCAGATATTAGTTTGGTGCGCTTGCAAGGGCGGAGTGCTTGGATTCGTAGCCTGAACAAAAACCATCGCGGTTTATTACGCGTCGATGGTGGCGCTCTGATTTCTGAAGAATTTAGTGAAGCGCCGCCATCGTTGCGTTTTTTCGCCGGGGGGGACAACAGTATTCGCGGCTATGGCTACGAGACCGTTTCTCCGCGTGACGAAAGCGGTCAGCTGAGCGGTGCGCGCTATATGTTGACCGGGACGTTAGAGTATCAATATCGCCTTGGCGGCAATTGGTGGTGGGCGCTATTTGCCGATGGCGGTGACGCGTGGACCAGTCGTTTATCGTGGAAGCGTGCGGCTGGTACCGGTATTCGCTGGTCATCGCCGGTCGGCCCGATTCGCCTTGATGTCGCACATGGTTTTGATAATGACGATGATGATTTTCGTGTACACCTTACCTTAGGGCCTGAATTATGAGTCGTTGGTTGGTCAGACTAACGTTTATGACGTTAATCAGTCTTTTTTCTGTGGTGGGGCTGGTAGCGGCCGCACTTTTTACGCCTGTGGGCTTGCAGGTAGGGGTGTGGGGCGCGCAGAAAGCGCTGCCTGCTTTATCGATTGATGAGGCCGACGGCAGCCTACTTTCCGGGTTTGTACTGCAAGGGGTGCGCTATGATGATGCGCAGCTGCAACTGAACGCCGAACAGCTCAGGCTTGTTATCCAAGGTAAGTGCTTACTGACGCCTGCGATTTGTATTGACCAATTGGCCGTCGAAGGAGTCACCCTTGATATTCATTTGCCCGCGAGTGAGGAGGAAACATCGTCGCAAGACGTATCCACGTCAGCTATCAAAGCGCCGCTGCCGATCCATGTTAATGCCTTTGTCTTTAACGATGTGGCGATTCAGGTTGCCGAGCAGTCGGTCAGTTGGCATCAGCTGCAAGGAGGCGTACATTTTGTTGGCGACACCTTAACCCTATCGCCGACGGATTGGCAGCAGCTGGTGGTGAGCCTACCGAGCGACACTGAGCCTCAAGAAAATACCGACCAAGCGGTCGGCAAACCGGATAGCGCGGTGGCAAGCCCGCCATGGCATTATCCGGGGCTGGAGCTACCCACGGTGGCGCTGCCGCTGGCTATCGAGGTGGAACAGCTCCATCTACAAGATACGCGGATTGAAGCGGGCACAGTGCAAACACTTTCATCGTTATCCCTGGCGGGCAGTGTTCAAGACAGCACCGTGACGATTGATAACGTCTCGGTGGCTGCTCCCCAAGGCACGGCAAGCCTTGCGGGTGATATTATACTTAAAGGTGAGTACCCACTAACCTTGCAAGCTCAATTGACCACCAACCTCGCTCCGCTTCAAGGCCAAGCTTTATCGCTGTCGGCCTCAGGAAGTCTTGCCGCGCTTAAGCTAAACGCGAGCGCGCGCGGCCCGGTGACGGCGACGCTGGAAGGAGAAGCAAACCTGCTGGCGGCAAACTTACCTTTTGCCGTGCAATTGGAGAGCAAAGCATTGGCGTTGCCGCTGACGGGAGAAGCGATCGGGGCATTACGCGAGCTACAATTTCACGCCGATGGTGACTTGTCTGACTATCAGCTCGGCTTACAAACCGGCGTCGATGGCCCTGACGTGCCGACCACCCAACTGAATTTGACCGGCCAAGGTAGCCTAACGGCGCTGACTCTCTCGCAGCTGGAGGCCAACACACTGGGGGGTAAGGTGGCCGGGCGTGCCAGCGTAGATTGGTCTAGCGTGCCTTTTTGGCAAGCTGAGTTAGGGTTTGCCAACATTCAACCTCAGCAGCAATGGCCGGAGGTTACGGGGGATTTAACCGGTGCAATCAGCCATCGTGGCCGCTTAACCGCCCAAGGCGGGTGGGAGGTGTCTGTGCCCACATTGGTGGTGCATGGGGCGTTGCAAAAACTGCCACTGGCAGTCGCAGGCGCCCTTAATGCGCATGACCGGGATGGCGATGGCCAGCCGAGCGTGTCGACATCGGGACTGACCCTGTCGCACGGCCCCAACCAAGTCACGGCACAAGGGCAAGTGCGTGATGAGTGGCAAATGGGACTGTCGGTCGATATTGCCGATTTGTCGCAATCCTTGCCTATGTTCACTGGCGTGATCCGCGGCGATGCAAAGCTGAGCGGGCCGTTTGCTCATCCAGATGCCAAACTTGCACTCCAAGCCAAGCAGCTGCGTTGGCAAGATGTGCGCATTAATCAGCTGACGTTAGACGGCAATCTTGCCTTGAAAGACAGCTTGGGTGGCAATTTGACGGTATCGGTATTAGGCGGGCGCTATCAAACCGTGCGCTTAGATAACCTCGATTTATCCGTGCGCGGTGATGAAGGCGAGCATCAGCTGGATTTACGCTGGCAAGGTGCCCCAGCGTCTGGCGCGCTACGTATTGAAGGCGCACTGGCGCGAGAGACAGGATGGCAAGGGAGATTGTTTAATACATCGGTGAACGTAGACGATCTTGGCGACATTGTGCAGCAAAGCGCGGCACCGATTGCGTTTAGTTTTTCCGATATGCAAACCGAGGTTGGCGAGCATTGTTGGCAGTGGCAAGCGACTTCCTTGTGCTTATCGCAACCGGCAACCGTCGGCGCGCAGGGGGACGTGGCCGCTAAGATTGAAGGCTTTGAAGCGGCGCAAATCGCGGCCTTCTTACCGCCGGAATGGCAGCTCAATACACGTGCCAGTGCCGCGATTCACGCACGCTGGCAGCCTGACGCCTCACCGGATGTAAAGGCCTCGATTGATATCGCGGATGGCGATCTGCGCCAGCAGGCCGATACGCCGCTGGTGATTGGCTGGCAACATGCCAATCTCAATACGCGTTGGCATCAGGATAAATTGCAAGGCGCGCTGGCGCTGACATTGTCCGAAGGGGGGACCCTCGCCTCGGCCTTTACTTTAAACGATTTGTTGGCGCCAAACCGATCTTTGACGGGGGAGGTGACGGTCAATGATGTTCAACTGGCCAAGCTCGAACCTTTGCTGGGTAGCGATCAACAAGCGGATATTAATGGTGAAGTGAATGCTAACTTACGGGTCGAGGGGCCGCTGACCCTACCAGATGTATATGGTGGACTGACCGTTGAGGCATTGCGAGTCAAAGGCTTGGCGTCACCTGTTGATGTGAACGATGGGCAGTTAGCGCTCACGTTGGATGGCAAGCAGGGCAAGGTGGAAGGCAAGCTGGTGACACCGGATGGCGTGCTGGCACTGAACGGCGATGGGCAATGGCCCAGTATGGACGACTGGCGTTTTGGCTTAAACGTGGCGGGGGACACCTTACGGGTCAATGTGCCGCCAATGGTGCGGCTGGATGTCGCACCTGACCTCACGGTATCGGCAACGCCACATGATATGACGATTCGGGGCGACATTCGTGTGCCATGGGGGCGGATTGAAGTCGAGAACCTGCCCGAGTCTGCCATCACGGTGTCGGACGATACGGTCCTGCTGAAAGAGAACTATGTGCCAGAGGATATTGAGCAAAGTGAATCCGTGCCCTTTAACTTACAGACTGATGTGCAACTCGTACTGGGGGAAGATGTACAGTTAGCGGCGTTTGGACTGAAATCTCGTTTGTCAGGCGAGCTTAATATCAAAAACAATCAGCAAGGCGCCTTGATTGTGGGGAATGTGAGCTTGCTTGATGGTACTTATCGCTCGTTTGGCCAAGACTTGCTGATTAAAAAGGGCGAGATCTTGTTCAATGGCCCCGCTGATCAGCCGTACTTGCAAGTGGAGGCGATTCGAAACCCTGAACGTATTGAAGGAGATGTGACGGCAGGGATCCGCTTAACGGGGCCCGCTGATGACCCGGTGGCGACTGTATTTATGGACCCGGCTGGCTCGCAGGCCAATGCCCTGTCCTATTTGTTACGTGGCCGCGCGCTTGATGCTGGTGCCGGTGATGCCAATATGACCTCGATGCTGATTGGCTTGGGGTTAGCACAAAGTGGCAAGTTGGTCGGGGAGATTGGTCAGGCGTTTGGGGTCGAGGATCTGACTCTCGATACCTCAGGCGCGGGCGATGAGCAAAAAGTGGAAGTATCCGGTTATATCTTGCCCGATTTAGAGGTGAAATACGGCGTGGGGATCTTCGATGCAATTGGTGTGTTCACGGTGCGCTATCGACTGATGCAAGACCTTTATCTGGAAGCGGTGTCTGGTGTCGATCAGGCAGTGGATCTGCTCTATCAGTTTGAGGTCAAGTAGAGACAAAAAAGCCCGCGAAGGTTCGCGGGCAGTGTTTCATTGAAGCGGCTGATTACTGTTTTGCGCGCTCAAATGAAGACAGGATTTCGTCTTTTGCCGCTTGGGCATCTTCCCAACCGTCAACTTTCACCCACTTGCCGGCTTCTAGCTCTTTATAGCGTTCGAAGAAGTGCGTGATTTGTGCTTTCAGTAGCTCAGGCAGATCGTTCACGTCTTTCACGTGATCATACTCTTTGGTGAGCTTGCTGTGCGGTACCGCAATCACTTTGGCATCTTCACCAGACTCATCGGTCATTTTCAGCACGCCAACAGGGCGGCAGCGGATCACTGAGCCAGGCACTAATGGGAATGGGGTTGGAACCAGTACGTCAACAGGGTCACCATCCAAAGACAAGGTGTGGTTCACATAGCCATAGTTACATGGATAGAACATAGGCGTTGCCATGAAACGGTCAACGAAAACGGCGCCGCTATCTTTATCGACTTCATACTTAATTGGATCGGCGTTAGCTGGGATCTCAATCACCACATAAATATCTTCAGGCAGCTCTTTGCCTGCAGGGACCTGGTTCAGGCTCATGGGATGTCCTTTTGTTTAATGAAAAAGTGTGTGCCAATTATAACCGCCAAGCGTGAAAATAACAGAGGCGACCGTATTGGCCGCCTCTTTATCATGGAAGACTGGTGTTAGGTGTCTATTTCGCGCCTATTCGTCGTCATGATCCGGATAAGTGTCGAGGTATTCTTCGACCTTATCGACCATATTGCTTGAGCCAACAAAGAAAGGCACCCGTTGATGAAGTTCATTCGGCGCAATGTCCATGATGCGCTGGGTGCCATCGGTCGCTTTGCCACCGGCTTGCTCAATAATAAAGGCCATGGGGTTGCACTCATACAGTAAGCGTAGCTTGCCATTGGGGTAGGCGAGCGTGCTGGGGTAGAGGTAAATGCCACCTTTGAGCAGGTTGCGATGAAAGTCGGCGACTAAGGAGCCAATATAACGTGACGTATAAGGGCGTTTCTCCTGTGGGACGTTTTCTTGGCAGTATTTGATATATTTTTTGACGCCTTGTGGGAATTTGATGTAATTCCCTTCGTTAATGGAGTAGATGTTGCCGTCTTTAGGAATGGTCATGTTTTCGTGAGACAGGCAGAACAGACCTAGCGAAGGGTCGTAGGTAAAACCATGTACACCATCCCCCGTGGTGTAAACCAACATGGTGGATGAGCCGTAAATGATATAGCCGGCGGCAACTTGGCGGTGACCGGGTTGAAGGAAGTCTTCTTCGGTGGGCGGTGTTCCTACCGGTGATACGCGGTGATAGATGGAGAAAATGGTGCCAACAGACACATTAACATCAATGTTAGAGGAGCCATCCAGTGGGTCGATGAGCACCACATATTTGGCATTACGGTTAAGCTGTTTATTAAAAATAACCGCGTCATCTTCTTCTTCACTGGCGACGCCACACACTTGGTCGCGCGCTTCCATCGCGGCTTTAAATTTTTCGTTGGCATAGACGTCGAGTTTTTGCTGCTCTTCACCTTGCGCGTTTTCCGTGCCAATCGCGCCAGCAATGTCGACCAAGCCGGCTTTGTTGATTTCACGGTTAACAATTTTGGCGGCCAGACGAATGGAGGCGAGAAGAGAAGATAAATCACCGCTGGCATGCGGAAACGCGTGTTGCTTCTCAACAATGTACTCGCCGAGGGTCTTAATGTCGGGCATTCTCAATCCTTAATGATGATGAACTGTCTTTCTTGTGCAATCGGATACATGGGCAGTGAGCTGCCTCTTGGAATCGCCGCTATTCTAGCTTTCGTGACTTTTTAATCGTACTGAAGAAATGAATCAGGCCAGGGAAGTGTGATCGCGACATAAAAACCATGTCAGATGCGCGCAAGCGATAAGACCCAAGCGTTAATCCAAGGCATAATAACCGCCTGCGCCAAACGACAGGGCAATCAACAATACAGTGAAGGCTATGCATATTCATATTTTAGGCATCTGCGGGACTTTTATGGGTGGCGCAGCCATGCTGGCAAAACAACTGGGGCATAGGGTGACGGGCTCTGACAGCCATGTTTACCCCCCGATGAGCACGCTACTTGAGTCTCAGGGAATCGATATTATCGAAGGCTATGATCCTGTCCAGCTATCACCTGCACCTGACTTGGTGGTGATTGGCAATGCTATGAGCCGTGGTAACCCTTGTGTCGAGGCGGTCCTCAATCAAGGCTTGCCGTATACGTCAGGCCCGCAATGGTTGCATGATTTTCTCCTGCAAGACCGCTGGGTGCTGGCGGTATCTGGCACCCATGGAAAGACCACCACCGCCAGTATGCTGGCGTGGATTTTAGAAGACTGTGGCTACGCCCCCGGCTTTTTGATTGGTGGGGTAGCGAGTAACTTTAACGCATCGGCGCGATTAGGCGATAGCCCGTTTTTTGTGGTGGAAGCGGATGAATATGACAGTGCGTTTTTCGATAAGCGCTCTAAGTTTATCCACTACCAACCGAAAACCTTGGTGATCAATAACCTTGAGTTCGATCACGCCGATATTTTTGATGATCTGGCGGCGATTAAGAAACAATTTCACCATGTGGTGCGTACCGTGCCGGGGATTGGGCAAATTATTGCGCCCTCAGACGACACCAATGTCACGGACACGTTGGCGATGGGCTGTTGGAGTGAGTGTGTGTACGCCGGGCCGGATGGCCAGTGGCAGAGCATGAAAAAAGACCCGGCTGGCAGTCAATTTGACGTGTACTTTGCCGGTGAACTCGTGGGGACGGTGAGCTGGGATTTAGTCGGTGATCACAACGTGCGTAATGCGTTGATGGCCATCGCGGCAGCGCGTCATGTGGGGGTGACACCTGATTTGGCCTGCCAATCGCTCGAGACATTTATCAATACCAAGCGACGTCTAGAGTGGCGCGGCGAGCAAGCCGGTGTCACTGTGTATGACGATTTTGCCCACCACCCGACGGCGATTCGCCTGACCCTTGAGGGGTTGCGCGCGAAAGTGGGTAATGGCCGCATTGTCGCTGTGCTCGAGCCACGCTCTAATACCATGAAGCAAGGGGTTCACAAGGATACACTAGCGGCGTCGTTGGCCCGTGCGGACACGGTGTTCTTATATCAACCGCAAGGGCTAGATTGGTCGCTTGAAGCGGTGGTGGACAACTGCACGCAGCCGGCGCATAGACATGACGATATTGATGCACTGGTAACTGCCCTGACTGAGCACGCCCAAGCAGGCGATACCGTGTTGGTGATGAGCAACGGCGGCTTTGGTGGTATTCATGACAAGCTGCTAACAGCTCTGGCGAGTAAGGAGGCGGTTTATGGCGGATAAACGAATAACCTTGGCGTGGACAGGCGCATCCGGTGCGCCCTACGGTCTACGTTTGCTCGAGTGCTTGCTCGCACAAGATTATCAGGTTTTCTTATTGATCTCGTCGGCCGCACGTGTGGTGTTAGCGACCGAGCATGGGCTGAAACTTCCGTCAGGCCCGCAAGCGGCACAGAAAATATTAGCCGAACATCTGCAATGTGATAGCAACAAACTGATCGTTTGTGGTAAAGAAGATTGGTTTTCGCCGGTCGCCTCGGGATCGGCAGCGCCCAAGCAAATGGTGGTGTGCCCCTGCTCGGCAGGTTCGTTATCGTCCATTGCCCATGGTTTGTCCGATAACCTTATCGAACGCGCGGCGGATGTGGTACTTAAAGAGCGCGGACAGTTGCTCTTGGTGGTGCGCGAGACCCCGTTTTCAACGCTGCATTTAGAAAACATGCACAAGCTGTCGCAGATGGGTGTCACCATTATGCCTGCCGCGCCAGGCTTTTATCACCAGCCCCAGTCGATCGATGATTTAGTGGACTTTATGGTGGCACGCATTTTAGATCACTTGGGGGCCGAACAAACCTTGGTGCCTCGCTGGGGCTATGATCAACGCCAGCGGTGAACAATGCTCAGGCACGCATCGACGTGCCTGAACCCTATGGTTAAGGTTTTAACACCATTACATGGACACTCGCGCCCTCGAGCACTTTGGCGGCAACTGAGCCCAGCATCATTTTATTGACGCGTGAACGCTTATGGCTTGGCATCACAATCAAATCGCAGCCGATGCGCTCTGCCGTTTTAATGATCCCCTTGTAGGGCTTACCTTCTTCAACCGACACCTGACAGGCCACGTTTTCGGGGACATATTTATCCGCAAATCCTTGTAAATTGCGCTTCATGTCGCGTTTCATTTTATTGGCGGCTTCTTCAGGGAAGTAAGAGGCGACCATCGAATTATGAATGCCGGGCAATACAGTGAGCAGGTGGATTTTGGCACCTGACTGGCTGGCGAGCCAAACAGCGTGATCGACCGCGGTATCTGCAAAGCTTTCGTCGTTCAAATCGACCGGAACCAAGATATGTTTATACATAGCGATATCCTTTGCACTTATAAAAGAAAGGGGCACGTGTCACACACGTCCCCCTGTTATTAGGCTTGGCGAATACGGCGGCGTTGATTCCACCCCAACAATGCTAAGAGCAAGAGAGTAGGGACAAACACCCACTCTTTCCATGGCCGGACATTATCGATAGTCACTGTTTTGATTTGCCAATCAAAATCAATCCCTGCTTTGTCAGCGTCACTACCAAATTGGATCATATCCACCAACAACTTGTCGTCTTCCTCGCGAAGCATTAAGCCTGTGTCGTTAATGCGGGCTTCACCGCTTTCAAGGCTATGATCCACCGGCAATACCACATGTTTGGAGACTTGCTCACCAAAGAAGTTTTCCCCTTCCACTTCAAGCTGCAGCGGCTTTCCTTCTGGTAGCTGCTCCGCCACACGGGTGATTTCTGTGCCTGGGAAGCTGGTAGTCGGCGGATACACTTCGTCCCACCAAAACCCTGGACGGAAAAGGGAGAAGGTAATCAATAACAATAAGGCGGTTTCCCACCATTTGTTTCTAGTCATCCACCAACCTTGTGTCGCGGCAGAGAACGCCAGCATTGCTATGGTCGCCGACACAATGGTTAAAATCAGGTGAAAGGGGCCATCGAGATCGAGCAACAACAACTGGGTGTTGAAGATAAACATAAATGGCAGGATGGCGGTGCGGATGTCGTAAGTAAAACCTTGCACACCGGTGCGGATGGGATCCGACTTAGCAATGGCCGCGGCCGCAAAGGCAGCCAACCCCACAGGGGGGGTGTCATCGGCAAGAATACCGAAATAGAACACAAATAAGTGCACCGCGATCAGTGGAATAATTAGCCCCTGCTGTGCACCTAAAGTAACAATCACTGGCGCCATCAGGGTAGAGACCACGATATAGTTGGCGGTGGTCGGTAGTCCCATCCCCAACAATAAGCTGATCACCGCGGTAAACAGCAACATCAGGAAGATGTTGCCGCCGGAGATAAACTCGACGAAGTCTGTCATCACCAAGCCGATACCGGTGAGTGTCACCGTACCTACCACGATCCCGGCCGCTGCAGTGGCGACACCGATACCGATCATGTTGCGCGCACCGGTCACAAAGGCTTCGAGCAGATCAACGCCCCCGTCACGAATTTCTTCTTTAAAGTTAGTGCGCTGGTTGAAGTAGGCAATGAGTGGGCGCTGGGTGAGAATGATAAAAATCATAAACACCGTCGCCCAAAATGCAGAGAGGCCTGGCGAGAAGCGCTCCACGGTCAAACACCATACCAGCACGCCGATTGGCAGCAGGTAGTACAAGCCCGAACGCACGGTGGGGCCGGGCTCGGGGACCTCGGATAAATCAGCCGCCGCGGGGTCTTCCGCTGCTTGCGATTTATACTGGGCGGAGTAACGCACCAACAGCACATAGGCAATCAGCGTGAGGATACCGATGACCACGGTTGCCATGGCACCAAATACGTCTTTGGTCCAGCCAATGCCGTAGTAGACCGCCGCGCTGAGCACCAACAAGCCAACAAACACCGTCATAAACGAGAACAGTTTTTGCAGTACCGTGCTGGTATGACGGCGTGGTAAGCCTTCCATGCCAGCTTTACAGGCTTCTAAGTGCACGATGTAAATCAGCGCAATATAAGAAATCAGTGCGGGAAGTAGCGCGGCTTTAATCACCTCGACGTAGGAAATGCCCACGTATTCCACCATCAAGAATGCCGCTGCCCCCATAATCGGTGGGGTGAGCTGGCCATTAGTCGAGGCGGCCACTTCCACCGCCCCGGCTTTATGACTTGGGAAGCCCACGCGTTTCATCAAGGGAATGGTAAAGGTCCCGGTAGTCACTACGTTGGCAATCGAAGAACCCGAGACCAAACCGGACAGGCCGGACGCGACCACCGCGGCTTTGGCGGGGCCACCGCGCATGTGACCGAGTAGTGAGAAGGCCACTTTAATGAAGTAGCCGCCGGCACCGGCGCGGTCGAGCAAGGCACCGAACAGGACAAACAGGAATACAAACGAGGTAGAGACGCCCAGTGCCACCCCGAAGACGCCTTCAGTAGTCAGCCACAAGTGTGACATGGCTTTGTTCAAGCTCGCGCCTTTGTGAGCGATGACGTCCGGCATGTAGGGGCCGGCAAAGGTATAGAGTAAGAACACACCTGCCACCACCATTAGCGGTGGGCCAAGGGCGCGGCGTGTTGCCTCAAGCATCAGAATCATACCGATGGCGGCAACCGTAATATCGAACGAGGTATAAGCGCCAGCACGGTCTGCAAGTTGGTTATAAAAAAGGAAGAGGTAACCGGCGGCTAAACTACCCGCTAGTGCAAATACCCAATCGAGTAATGGCACCCGATCTCGGGGTGAAGTCTTACGCGCGGGGTAGGCGGTGTAGGCCAAAAACATCGCGAACGCCAAATGGAGCGAGCGAGCTTCGGTATTATTGAGTACGCCAAAGTCGAGCGCGAAAGGTAGCGGCGACGCATACCAAAGCTGAAACAGGGACCAGCAAAGTGGTACCAGCCAAAGAATACGTCCTGATAGTCCATCCGGTGAGCGTGCGCCAGTATCTGCTTGCGCCACCATGTCTTGCACATCAGGAGACGATTGATGTGTCTTCGTCATGCAGTTTGTCCTTATTATCATATGCACCGCTGATGCGGCTACAGTGTCCCGAGAAATGCATACCCGGCTGCGTCACTATCTATGAGCGACTCGCCTGTCTGCAGCCCACTGCTACGCTCGCAGTCTCACTGACGTTTAACGAAAACGTGAACAGTGTGTGGCAGCTAAAAGCAGATAGTAACAGAGGGGTATCAAAAAATTAAAACGATGTTATCGCTTTTACTTTCGTTGCAATGACTCAAAAGTGAGATAAGGCAGGTAGGCAGCGGCTTCGCGCTGCCTGATAGGGTAATCAATAATGATATTCAAACAGATCGCATACCGCCTCAAATAAGGCTTCTGTGCTGGTACCGCGGGTGGGCGTGATAAAGATGGTGTCGTCTCCGGCCACGGCACCCAGGATGCCTTCGGCCTTGCCCAATGAGTCGAGAAGCCGTGCGATAAGCTGCGCGGCCCCTGGCCCGGTATGGATCACCACAACAGCCTCATTATAGTCGATCTCCATCACCAGCTCGCGCAAGGCGCTGCCGGTGGTGGGGACACCGAGTTCGATCGGTAAGCAATAGACCATTTCCATTTTGGCGTTGCGGGTACGCACTGCGCCGAATTTGGTCAACATGCGTGATACTTTCGACTGGTTGATGCCCTCAAATCCTTGAGCACGTAGGGCTTCGACAATCTCACCCTGAGAACTGAACTTTTCTTCTTTGAGGATCGCTTTAAACGCTCGAACCAATTGGTCTTGTTTTTCTGAGTTACGCATGACGGCAGACTCGCAATGACAAACGAGTGGCTATTTTGCATATACATGCAACGAGGGGCAATCACTGAGGGTGTAAAATGGCGACAATATCACTGTTGCTGATCAGACACCCCGCGACAACGAAAGGGTGGGGGAAAGGGAGAGCGAAAAAATGAGAGCTTAGGCTGATCATCACCGCCTGAGGCTTGAGTGGGGGTAGGGGCGGGCATATGATGAAGCAACAGTTCGCACCATTGATGGGCGACTTGTGCCCGAACAGAAGCCGGACCGGATCCGGACTATAAGAAATATCGAAAGGAGAACGACATGAAAGTTGCTGTGATTGGCGCCGCGGGAGGCATTGGTCAGGCTCTAGCCCTACTGCTAAAAAACAATTTACCAGCCGGTTCCGACCTGGCCTTGTACGATATCGCTCCTGTTACGCCAGGTGTAGCGGTTGACTTGAGTCACATCCCCACGCCGGTCACCATCAAAGGCTATAGCGGCGAAGATCCAACGCCAGCACTTGATGGGGCTGATGTGGTGTTAATCTCTGCAGGGGTGGCTCGTAAGCCGGGTATGGATCGCTCTGATTTGTTCAATGTGAACGCGGGCATTGTGAAATCATTGGCGGAAAAGATTGCTGATGTGTGTCCAAAAGCCTGCGTAGGTATTATCACTAACCCGGTTAATACCACGGTGGCGATTGCCGCCGATGTGCTGAAAGCCAAGGGCGTTTACGATAAAAATAAACTGTTTGGCGTGACCACGCTGGATGTGATCCGCTCAGAAGCCTTTATCGGTGAGCTGAAAGGGATGGATCCACGCGAAGTGTCTATTCCTGTTGTCGGTGGCCACTCAGGCGTGACGATTCTGCCGCTATTGTCACAAGTAAAAGGCGTGACATTTAGCCAAGAAGAGGTTGAAGCCTTGACACCGCGCATTCAAAACGCTGGCACTGAAGTGGTTGAAGCTAAAGCCGGTGGTGGCTCCGCAACCTTGTCAATGGGTCAGGCAGCATGTCGCTTTGGCCTCTCGCTGGTGCGCGCCCTGCAAGGTGAATCAAACGTGGTGGAATGTGCGTATGTTGAAGGCGACGGTCAGCACGCCCGCTTCTTCGCTCAACCGGTACGTCTGGGTAAAGAGGGAGTCGACGAGATCCTCAGCATCGGTGAGCTAAGTGCTTATGAGCAACAAGCGATGGACAAGATGCTGGAAACGCTGCGTAAAGATATCAAAATGGGCGAAGAGTTCGCGGCCAAATAGTAGGCATTCGACTCTCGCGAGGAAAGCGGCGCAATAGCGCCGCTTTTTAGTTTGGCTGAGGGGCTTAAATTGCGTTAGGTGTTGCGGTCAACCGCTAAATGCGCCAATGCCACTAAGGCGTGTTTATACGGGGTTTCTGGCAATATATCGAGCGCACGGATGGCTTTTTCTGATTCCTGCTCGGCACGCTCTCGGGTATACGCCAGTGAGCCGCAGGCGTCCATACAGGCCAAAATCGCCTCGAGTTTATCGCGGCCATTGCCTTTTTCGATGGCGGTACGAATCATCGCCGCTTCTTCCTCAGAGCCGTGTTGCATCGCGTGCAGCAAAGGTAGCGTCGGTTTGCCTTCTGCCAAATCATCACCCGTTTGCTTGCCCATTTCATTGTCAGCACTGGTGTAGTCAATCACATCATCAATTAACTGGAACGCCGTTCCAAGATATCGGCCATAGTCTTGGAGGGCTTTCTCCGTGTCTGCGTCTGCCTCGTTAAGAATCGCGCCAATCTGAGTGGCTGACTCAAACAAACGCGCGGTTTTAGAGTAGATGACCTGCATATAACTGGTTTCTGTGGTATCAGGGTCGTTACAATTCATCAATTGCAGCACTTCCCCTTCAGCAATCACATTGGTAGCCTCACTCATTAAATCCAGAATGCGTAACGAGCGTAGGCTGGTCATCATTTGAAACGAGCGGGTGTAAATGTAATCACCGACTAACACACTGGCCGCATTACCAAACAAGGCATTGGCGGTTGCATTGCCACGGCGCAAGTCCGATTCATCGACCACGTCATCATGGAGCAAGGTGGCGGTATGAATGAATTCAATAAACGCGGCGGCGGTGGTGTGTTTGTCACCGTGATAACCAAGTGCACGCGCCGCTAATACAGCGAGCATCGGGCGCAGTCGTTTGCCACCGCTGTTAACGATGTAAAAGCCGAGCTGATTGATTAGCGCGACATCAGAGTTTAACTGGGCGAGGATCTTTTGGTCGACCTGCGCCATGTCATCACTAATTAAGGCTTGGATTGATTTGAAATCCATGAATATATCCGGGCGTTGTCCTAGTTACTTGCCTGCCGAGCTAACGAAATAAATCACAACTCACTAGCAGCAAGAGGCGAAATATTGCACGTTAATACGTTCAGAATGGCGTGAAACATTCGTCAGTATCGGCACCAGAGCGGGTATTTAGCTTGGCATAGTACACCAGATGACAGGCGACGAGATAGCGCTCGCACAGGGAAAATGTGTGGGAATTAATGCTGAGCACCTTTTCACCAATTTTCTTGCTTTCCCCTCTTGCCTCAAATCAATTTCTGCCGTAGAATTCGCGCCCTATTGATGAATTATATGCGCACCCCTTGTTGCTCAATATTGCAGCAGGCCGTGCGGAAATGCGGAGTAAAACATGTACGCAGTTTTCCAAAGTGGTGGTAAGCAACACCGAGTAAGCGAAGGCCAGACTATTCGCTTGGAAAAGCTAGACGTTGAAACTGGCGCAAGTGTAGAACTTGACAAAGTATTGCTAGTGGCAAACGGCGAAGACGTTAAAGTTGGCGCGCCTTTTGTTAGCGGTGCAAAAGTAACAGCAGAAGTTGTTACTCACGGTCGCGGCGATAAAGTGAATATCGTTAAGTTCCGTCGTCGTAAACATTCTCGCAAGCACATGGGCCACCGTCAGTGGTTCACTGAAGTCAAAATCACTGGCATCAGCGCTTAAGAGTAGGAGAGAGAAGAGATGGCACACAAAAAAGCTGGCGGTTCTACTAAAAACGGCCGCGATTCAGAAAGTAAACGCCTAGGTGTTAAACGCTTCGGTGGTGAGTCTGTACTAGCAGGTAACATCATCGTTCGTCAACGTGGTACTAAATTCCACGCAGGCACTAACGTAGGTTGCGGTAAAGACCACACTCTATTCGCTCTGTCTGATGGCAAAGTGAAATTTGAGACCAAAGGTCGTCATAACCGTAAATTCGTTACTATCGAAGCTGAATAAGCTTCAACGCCAAGCGAATTTCTGAAGCCCTGCCTTTTGGCGGGGCTTTTTATTGTGTCTGGTGATCACCGGTCAATGAGCGTTTGATCAGAGAGGCGCGGAAAGTCGGTCAAAGCAGAAAAATGATCCTAAGATCGATAAGATCGCCATTCACTAATCTGGGATAAGGCTAGTTGCAATAAACGTGCGTTTTAGCAATTGGTGCGGAGAAGTTAGCATGAAGTTTGTAGATGAAGCGATTATTCGCGTCGATGCCGGGGACGGGGGCAATGGGACCGTCAGCTTCCGGCGGGAAAAATATGTCCCTAAAGGGGGCCCAGATGGCGGTGATGGCGGTGATGGTGGTGATGTCTATCTGCTAGCCGACGAAAACCTCAATACCCTGATCGATTATCAGTTTGAGCGCTTTCACTCTGCAGCGCGTGGTGAAAACGGTCGCGGGGGGAACTGTACCGGTAAACGCGGTGAAGACTTGGTACTCAATGTGCCTGTTGGTACCCGGGCTGTGGATGAAGACACGGGTGAGGTGATTGCCGACTTAACCCAACATGGCATGAAAGTGATGGTAGCCAAAGGTGGGTTTCACGGCCTTGGCAATACGCGTTTCAAATCATCCGTCAACCGCGCCCCACGACAAAAAACCATGGGAACCAAAGGTGAGGTCCGTCAGCTGCGTTTGGAGTTGTTGTTGTTGGCCGATGTGGGGATGTTAGGTTTGCCGAATGCGGGTAAATCGACCTTTATTCGTGCGGTGTCGGCGGCAAAACCGAAAGTGGCTGATTATCCCTTTACCACGTTAGTGCCTAGCCTTGGGGTGGTCCGTGTCGCGGCTGACAAGAGCTTTGTGGTGGCCGATATTCCTGGTCTGATTGAAGGTGCGGCTGATGGCGCGGGACTGGGTATTCGCTTCTTGAAACATCTGGAACGCTGTCGTGTGTTGTTACACATGATTGATTTGCTGCCCGTTGATGGTACCGATCCGGTCGATAACGCGTTCACCATTATTGATGAATTGAACCAATACAGCGAAAAGCTGGCGGATAAACCGCGTTGGTTGGTATTTAACAAAGTGGATTTGATGCCAGAAGACGAGGCACAGGCGCAAATTGAGCGTGTGTTAGAAGCTCTGGCGTGGGATGACAAATACTACGCGATATCCGCGATTAACAAAGCGAACGTCCAACCGCTTATTTACGATCTGATGGCATCGATCGAGGCGCTACCTGCGCCGAAACCTGAGGTTGAGCCGGAAGATGAGACGGTGGCGTTCAAGTGGGATGATCACCACGAACAGCAGCTCAATCAAAGCGATGACGACGATGATTGGGATGATTGGAACGAAGACGACTACGACGTCGAGATCATCTACAAGCCTTAATCCTAAAAAGCCGTTACGTCTGTAGCGGCTTTTTTTATGTCCGATTTGGCGATAATCTGATCGCAACTTTATTTGTATCAAAGACCGCAGCGAGTCGGTGATGAATACTGCGAGCAGATAGGCGCAATGTAAGAGGGATTTTTAAGGTGGGAAAGCGGTTAACCGAGCCAGAGCAACGTGCTATATCGCGTTTAGTGATTGAAGTCGGGCAGCGACTATTACAGCATGGCGCGGAAAGTAAGCTGGTCAGTGATGTAAGTATTCGCTTAGGACGTGCACTAGGACTCGATAGCGTTGAGCTGGCGTTATCGGCGAGTTCTTTGGTGGTCACCACGCTCAGTCAAGGTCATTGTATCACCACCGCCAGACGTTGCCCCGATCGCGGGATCAACATGAAAGTGGTGACCGATATCCAACGCACGGTCATTTTGGCCGAGAAAGGGATCCTCGATGCTTTGGCGGTGCGCAAGCGCTTAAGTCGGATCGAGCCCTTTCGCTATCCACCTTGGCTGGTGGTGGGGATGATAGGCTTGTCATGTGCGGCTTTCAGTCGATTAGCGGGCGGCGATGCCGTGGTGTTTGCACTCACGTTTATCGCGTCTGCAACCGGCATGCGAGTGCGCCAACTGATTGCCCACCGTCACTTTAATCCGCTTCTCACTTTCGCGGTCACCGCGATGGTCACCACCTTGATATCCAGCGTGGGCACGATAATGGATTGGGGTAACGAACCCTTCCTTATCATGGCCTCATCAGTCTTAATGCTCGTCCCCGGCTATCCGTTGATAAACGCGGTATCAGATATGGTCAAAGGCTTTGTCGATATGGGGATCGCTCGTTGGACGATGGCATCCTTGCTCACCTTGGCAACAGCGCTGGGTATTGTTGGTGCCATGAGTCTTGTGGGGGCATGGGGATGGTTATGAGTTTATTGCTCGCCTTACTGGAAGATATGTTCTTTGCCATGATCCCCGCGGTGGGGTTTGCATTAGTGTTTAATGTACCGGTTAAGGCGCTCAAATACTGTGCCTATGGCGGTGCGGTCGGCCATGGTTTGCGCTTTGTGCTGATGGAATCCGGGGTCGCCATTGAATGGGCCACGCTGGCAGGCGCGACCACGATTGGCTTTTTAGGTGTGTACTGGTCGCAGCGCTTTTTGGCGCATCCTAAGGTGTTTACCGTGGCGGCAATTATCCCGATGATCCCCGGCGTTTACGCGTTTAAAGCGATGATTGCGTTGGTAACCATCAACAATCAAGGCTATAGCCCTGCTTTATGGGCGAGCCTTATTGAAAACCTGACCACCGCGGGGTTCATTCTCTCGGCACTGGCCATTGGCCTTGCGATGCCAGGGTTATTGTTTTATCGTCGCCGACCAGTGATTTGAAGAAAAGGGTACCTGTAATGCGCGTCAGTTTAGTGGCTGCGATGGCAAACGATCGAGTGATTGGCAAGAATAACCAAATGCCGTGGCATTTGCCGGCAGATTTAGCGTGGTTTAAACGTACTACTCTTGGTCATCCTGTGGTGATGGGGCGCAAAACCTTTGAGTCAATTGGTCGTCCGCTGCCCAAACGACCGAACATTGTGATCAGTCGCGACCCGGACTATCAGCCAGAGGGTGTCACTGTCGTGCGCTCGCCAGAACAAGCGCTTAAAACCGTGGCCGAGTATGAGGAGGTCATGGTGATTGGTGGCGGTACCATTTATCAGGCATTTTTGCCCCGTGCTGACCGCTTGTATCTTACCTTTATTGATCTTGACGTCGACGGCGATACCCGCTTCCCGCAGTGGGGAGAAGGGTGGAAGAAAACAGAGGTCGGCTCACATCCAGTGGATGATAAAAACGCCCACCCCATCACTTTTACTGTCTGGGATCGTGCCTAAGTAGCGCTATTTTCTGCCGCTAACGTAAAGCAGGCTTTATCTTCCCAACGAAGGAGCGTGAGCTTGCCGCCCCATACGCACCCAGTATCTAGCCCATAAAGCTTGGGCTGGATGGTGCCATTTAACGCCGCCCAATGGCCAAACACCACCGACTGATCAAGCGGCTGGCGCGCTGGCACCTCAAACCAAGGCAATAAACCGCTGTCAGCCGCTTGGCTAGGTGGCAGCTTGCATTGCATGTCCAGGCGACCATCTGGGAAACAAAAACGCATGCGGGTAAAGCTATTGATGATATAGCGATAACGGTCAAGGCCGCTCAGTGATGGATCCCACTGATCGGGGCTGTCGGCATACATGTTTTCCAGCAACCAGCGCTGCTCGTTACTGCGCAGTATCGCCTCTACCTCATTGGCACAGGTGACAGCGGTCTTTTTGTCCCACTGCGGGCTGATGCCTGCATGGGCCAGCAAAAAGCCACCGTCTGGCGCGGCGACATCCATCAGGAGCGGCTGCTGAGACAACCAGCCGAGGAGTTGCTCCCGATCTGGCGCATCAAGAATAGACTGAGTATTGTCTTTGCCTTTAATCGGTTTTATGCCATGGGCAACGGCCAGCAAGTGCAAGTCGTGGTTACCCAAGACGACGCGCGCCGCGTCCCCGAGCTGATAAAAGAAACGTAACACGTTGAGGGAGTCGGGGCCGCGTGCGACCAAATCCCCAACCGAGTACAAGATGTCTTTATCTGGGGAAAAATCGACCTGAGTGAGAAGCGCACGTAATGTGCGCTCACAACCATGGATATCCCCGACAAGATAGGTCGCCATATGCCTCCCTGTTGGGATTAGTGGAGAATGTTTGGCAGCGCGAGACGAAACGGTGCAATATCGACCTTAAACGACTGATCGTCTTGATCTTGCATGGTATAAAAACCTTGCATTACACCCACAGGCGTCTCGATGATGGTGCCACTGGTGTAGGTGTATTTTTCCCCCGCGGCAATCTTGGGTTGCTCGCCGACAACGCCTTCTCCTTCTATTTCTAGCTCTTTACCATTGGCATCGGTAATGAGCCATTTTCTGCGCATGAGTTGCGCAGGGGCATCGCCGCGGTTTTCAATGGTGACCGTGTATGAGAAGACAAAGCGCTCATTGTCAGGCTCAGATTGGTCTTCCACATATTGTGTCGCGACGTGAATCTCGAATTGCGATTGTTCGGTGGCTTGCAAATCAAGGCTCCTGTTTATGATGAGTGATTGGCATCTAACCAGTTGGCCAAGCTGGAGAACTGCGCCAAGGTCATGTGCTCAGGACGTAAGCTAGGGTCGATACCAAGCTCGGTCAATGTATCGACACTAACCAATGATTTAAAACAGTTACGTATGGTTTTACGGCGTTGATTAAAACCTTCACGACACACGCGCTCTAACCATGACAAATTGGTGACTGGATGTGGCAAGGTTTTGTGTGGCACTAAGCGCACAACCGCGGAGTCCACTTTCGGTGCCGGCTTAAAGGCACTCGGTGGCACCTCCAATACCGGGATCACTTGGCAGTAGTATTGTGCCATGACGGTAAGACGTCCATAGGCTTTGGTGCCAGGACCAGCGGCGAGACGATTCACCACCTCTTTTTGCAACATAAAGTGCATATCTTGCACTTGGTCGGCAAAAGAGAACAAATGGAACATTAACGGCGTAGAGACATTGTATGGCAGGTTACCAAAAATCCGTAGCGGGCCTTGCTTGGCAAGCTCGGCAAAATCAAAGGCCATCGCATCGGCTTCATGCACCGTGAGTTTACGGCCCATGAAAGGATGACTGCGCAAGCGCGCGGCAAGATCCCGGTCAAGCTCTACCACGTTTAGGTGGTCGACCTGCTCTGTGACTGGCTCGGTGAGCGCGCCCAGGCCTGGGCCAATCTCGACTAAGTTCTCGCCGGATTGGGGGTTAATGGCTGATACAATGCCGTCAATGATGTAAGGATCATTGAGGAAGTTTTGCCCGAAACGTTTTCTGGCACGGTGGCCTTGATGGACTTTATCGCTCATGCTTGCTATCTACTAATTCAATGGCGTGGGAGATGGCCGTCCGCAGGCTTCCTGTATCCGCCGTACCGGTACCCGCTAAATCCAGTGCGGTACCATGATCTACTGATGTTCTGACAAAAGGCAGGCCCAAGGTAATATTCACTGAGCGCCCAAATCCTTTGAATTTTAACACAGGTAAGCCTTGGTCGTGATACATCGCCAGTACAGCATCGGCATCTTGCAGGTACTTTTCTTGGAAAAGCGTATCCGCGGGTAGGGGACCGACTAAATCCATCCCTTGTTGGCGTAAATCATCGAGGGCCGGTTCAATGGTGTCGATTTCCTCTGTGCCTAAACAGCCTCCCTCTCCGGCATGAGGATTCAGGCCGCAGACATAAATACGAGGGTGTGCAATCGCAAACTTCTCGCGTAAGTCTTGATGCAAAATGCCGATAACATCGTGCAAGCGCTCACGGGTGATGGCCTTGGAGACATAGGCCAAGGGAATGTGGGTGGTGACCAAGGCGACACGTAACCCTTCAGTGGCGAGCATCATCACCACTTGATTGACATTGGCGTGCTGGGCAAAAAACTCCGTATGGCCGCTAAAAGATACCCCTGCACGGTTGATGATCCCTTTGTGAACTGGGCCGGTGACAATCGCGGCAAACTCACCGCTCATGTTTCCTTCCGCGGCGCGAGTCAGGGTATCGAGCACATAGCGGCCGTTGGCTTCATCTAATTGACCAGGGGTCACCGCCGCACCAATCGGCGTCTCTGCGACGATAAGCTCGCCCGCCTGGTGTGCTTGCGGCTCAGTGCTGGGATCATAGTCTCGTAAGCTGATAGCCAATCCTAATTGCTTGGCGCGCTCAGCCAGCATTTGCTTGTTCGCGACCGCGACAAGCTGATGAGGCCAGGCATGAAGCGCCATGGCCAAGACAAGATCAGGCCCGATGCCCGCAGGCTCTCCGGGCGTAATCGCGATACGCTCAGCTGTCATCGGTGATCACCTCGACGTAAGCCCCTGCGCGTAGCTCTTGCAGCCAGGCCTGCGCTTCTTCGTTGAACTTTCTATTGAATAGCATGCGGTAAGCGCGATTTTTCACAGCCGCATCGGTTTTATCCACTTCACGACGATCAGTGACTTCGACGATATGCCAGCCATGTACGGTTTTAAACGGTTCGCTGACTTGGCCTTCTGGCAGGGCATCAACTTTCGCCTTAAAGGCGGGTACATAGGCATCGGTGGTGGACCAACCTAGGTCGCCACCATTGACTGCCGAGCCTGGATCGTCGCTGTACTGCTTGGCGAGATCAGCAAAACTTTGCTCACCACGTCGGATTTGATCTGTTAATTGGTTGAGCTCTTTCTGCGCGCCTTTATCACTCAGCACGATCGATGGTTTGATCAGGATATGACGCGCTTTCACTTCGGTGACGGCGACAGTTTCTAGTCCTTGTACATCGTCAATTTTGAGAATATGGAAGCCAACCCCGCTTCTAAACGGCCCGATGATTGCCCCTTTACCTTGGTTGGTGATCTGGTCGGCGAAAATGGTCGGCATTTCCTCTCGGCGCAACCAGCCCCAATCACCGCCGTCTAGCGCTTTAGGGCCTTTGGAGTATTCCATCGCCAGCTCGGCGATATCACCGTCATGGCGCAGGGTGTCAACGAGACGGTGAGCTTGTTTTTTGACGCTTTCACGCTCAGCTTTGCTGGCATCGTCGTCTAATTTGAGCTGAATATGCGAAAGTTTGTATTTTACCTTTTGCATCTTTTGCTCATTTAACTGGCTGGCAAGCGTTTTGACTTCTTGCGGTAAAATACTGATTCGGCGGCGTACTTGCGCGTTACGTGCTTCGGAAATGGTAAGCTCACGACGCACTTGTTCACGGTATTGTGCCCATGCGACACCTTGCTCGGCCATTTTTTCTCGCAGGGCTTGCACACTGACAGACTGCTCCTTAGCAATGTTTTCGATTGCTTGTTGCAACTGGCTATCGTCTATCTGGATCCCTAAACGTTTGGCCTCTTGCAGTTGTAGCTCCTCGATAACCAGCCGCTCACGCATTTGCTCTTCAAGCACATCTTGTGGCGGTAATTCGCGATCGCTGTTGGCGGCATTAAGGGTAACGGTGCGACGCATCGCCGCCATATCACTTTGTAATACCACGCCGTCATTGACCACTGCGATCACGCGATCCAGCTCTTGAGGTGCCGCTTGCGTTAAGGGGGTCAGCAACACTAAAACGCCAGTGATGAGGGCGTGACTCCATTTGTTCATGCTTTGTCCACTTCTTTTCATAGGTTCAACAGTCCAGACCACAATAAAGCGGGTTAGTTCTTCAGCGCAAAAGGATTGCGATAACCCAAGGCGTTGCCTGAGTCTGTGCTGAAGTTAAAGCCGCTATCAGCCCCTAGCCCTAGGAGGCTAAATGAGAGGGTGACGTTATTGTCGTATTCTGGGTCTGTATTAATATCAGAGCGTGAGAGTAAGTACTCGTTATAGCTCAAGCCGACCACCCAACAATCAGAGCGATAGGTCAGGCTAAACTGGTTTTCTAGCATCACGTCTTGAGTGAGATCGCGCCAGTATTGGCCTTTAAAACTGAGGCCTCCCCATAGCGGGAAGCCCGTGACCACCCCGGCTTGGGACAGGCCATCATCGGTGAGTGCGCTGATATCTCGGTTCGGCAAGGTAGACTCAATATATTCTTGTGCCACATAGCGATAACTGGTTTGCGCGTAGAATTGTTGGTGGCGATACTCGGCAATCGCGTTACCAAACTGCATTTCACTGAGGTTGCTGTCATATTGCATGGATGCCCGTAAAAACAGGTAGTCATCAATATTGGCTTCCCCTTCGAGCGCCCAAGACGAATAATCGAAGGTTTCTGCGTCTTGGTTGGAGGGTTGATCAAAGTAATAAATTTGCCCGAACGACAGGTTGAGTCGCTCTTTATAACCACCGTCGTAAAAACGGGTGGTCGCCCCGTAGGTTAGCTGATTAGCCGGGTTAATATAATCAATGCTGCTAAATTGATTGCCGCGGAATAACCCATAGTAGTCGGTTTGTAAGCGTGCGGTATCGTAACCGCCGCCACTGAAGTTGACCGGGTTATAAATATCCCCTTGTTCCACGTCTTTGATGTACAAATATTGCACTTGAGGCTCAATGGTTTGGCTAAAGTGCCCCCCCATCGCCCAAAAGTTACGCTCTAGTACCACGCCGGAATGCAATCTTACGGTTGGGATTTTACGCTCCACCGATTTACTCAAGGTCGCTGTGGACTCGGCATCTGGCATGGCGTTGTCAAAGCGTTGATCGTAATGGGTGTAGAGCATGCTCGCTTCGGCCGTGGCATTAAACCAAGGACGCGTGAAGGGCATGGTCAAGGTCGGCGCCAGGTGCGTGCGCGTCGCTTCAGGTTTATTGGGGTCGTCATTAGCAAATACACTAAATTGTGCGGGGACGCTGATGTCCAACCATGGCATCACTTGCGGCGCATAGTAGTTAAAATCCACTTGCGGCATCAAACGATACACACTGGTGTTTTCTGTGAGCGGTTGAAAGTCCCGCACACGCACAGTGCTGTTCCAATCTAAGCCGCGGTAGCTGATTTCACCGGTTTGCAGCAAGGTATTGTCTTCTCGTTTACCCACGTCCGAGTCAATGTTTTGGAAGTAGGTAATGTCACTGACCTTGCTGTAATCGGCTTGATAGCGCCAGTGGCCCTGTACGCCGCTGTGTGTCCAGTTAAAGCCCCAGCGTGCGTCAAGGTCTGGGTTACGCTGGTCATCAGGCAGATATTCTGAGTACAACGAGCCTGAGCCGAGTGGGGTAAGGTAACGAACATTGGTATTGAGTTGTACGCCGCGTTCCGACATATATTTGGGCGTGATCGTGGCGTCAAGTTGCGGATGGATATTCCAATAAAATGGCGTTTCCATCTCGATACCGTCGCGATCACTCCAAGAGACCGAGGGGTATAAAAAGCCCGTCAGTCGACCGTCTTCGACCGGCACCCGCAGGTATGGCAGATAAAAAACCGGCACATTCATCACCTCAAACCGTGGATGATAAAGGTCAGCAAACAGGCTGCTATCTTCTTTTTCTATCTTAGAAGCAGAAAAACGCCAGCTTTTGTCTTCGTCCGGGCAAGTGGTATAGGTGCCATCTTCCAGTTCGTAGAAGGTGGTACCGTTTTTAAATACCCGCTTAGCTTCCCCTCGCCCTGGCGTACATAGCATCTTGTACTGGGCATTATTGAGCGTGGTGTCTTCGTTTTCTAAATTGGCTTGTAAATAGTCCGACGTCACCATCATTTGGCCGTCATTGAACACCACATCTCCTTGTGCGGTGACGATCCGTTCTGGATCGCGCAAGGTCGCGGTATCCGCGGTCATTTTACGATGGCCTTGGGTCACCTCGACATTGCCGTTGTAGATGGCTTTTTCATTGGTTTGCGCTTCAGCGCGATCGGCCACCACGCGAATGGGTGCATTGTTCACATCTTGGGTTTGCTCACTCGCTGGAATACAGCGCGCCTCGCTATCGGGGCAAGGTTCGCTGGATGTTTCCGCATTCGCAAAAACAAGGGCTGGGCCATAAAGGGCCAGGCTAATCATGGTGGCTAAAAAGCTGCGTGCAGTCGGTGACATTGAAGAAGACATTCCTGTTTTATCTGATTGCGTGGTGTACACGAAGGCAACGCATCAGTATGCTTTGGCTGCAAAATGCGATTATCATAAATCAATTTACGCCCGGCATCACCTGTAAATGTTCAGGGTGTGAAACTAGCAATGAGACCATGGCATGCGACTAAATGGCAAGGTAATTGGTGCAATTCTCGGCACATTGTTGGGAGGCCCAATCGGTTTTCTTCTTGGCCTTTTCTTAGGTCATCAGTTTGATAAAGCGAAACAGCGCGCGCGTTTCGGCGGTTTTGGTGCCCAAGGCCCGCAAGCGCAACGTGTTTTTTTCCACGGTACCTTTGCGGTGATGGGGCATATCGCCAAAGCTAAAGGGCAAGTCACTCAGGACGAAATACGTCTCGCCAGCTTATTTATGGACCGAATGCAGCTGCAAGGTGAAGCCAGGCAGTTGGCCCAGCAGGCGTTCCGTGAGGGCAAAGACAGTGACTTTCCGCTTGATGAGACCCTCAGTAGTATTCGCACCTTAAGTCAGGGGCAGCGTGATTTGTCGCGTGTCTTTTTGGAAATGCAGATACAAGCGGCGTTTGCCGATGGCGAGCTGCATCCTAAAGAGCGGGAACTACTCTATGTGATTGCTGAGAAACTGGGCTTTTCGCCGCAGCAACTGGAGCAACGGTTACGGATGCAAGAAGCCGCGTTTCGCTTCAGCCAAGGTTATCAAGGCGGCTGGCAGCATCAAACCGATGGCCCGGGCGCACCACCACGGCAAAGTGAGATTGATGATGCCTATGATGTGCTAGGGGTTGATGCCAATGCATCCTCTCAAGAAGTGAAAAAAGCGTATCGCAAGCTGATGAATGAGCACCATCCCGACAAATTGATGGCAAAAGGCTTGCCACCAGAAATGATGGAACTGGCCAAAGAAAAAGCGCAAGAGATCCAACAAGCCTACGATGTGGTGAAAAAAGCCCGCGATATGTAGCGGGCTTGTGCGCTAGTCAATCAGTGTGTGTTGCGGCGAGCCGCTTAAAAAACCATCAATGTTATCCATCAGTTGGTTGGCGAGACGGTTAACCGCTTCATCTGCGCCCCATGCGATATGGGGGGTGACCAGCAGGTTAGGCAATGATGCGGCGATCAGCGGGTGAGTATCAGGGGCCGGCTCTTTACTCAGCACATCCAATCCAGCACCGCCAATTTGTCCGCTTTCCAGTGCTTGTAGCAGAGCTTTCTCGTTGACTAAGCCACCACGTCCGGTATTGATCAATATGGCATGAGCTGGCATCAACGCCAGCGTGTCTTGGTCGATAAGATGACGGGTGTTATCGGTGAGTGGGCAATGTAAGGAGAGCACATCGGCTTGGCGTAACACGTGTTCGAAAGGCAGATAGCCAGGCCGGCATGCCTGCGCCCCTCGGTGCTCAGCAAAAACCACCTTCATGCCGACGGCGCGCGCCAGTTGTGCGACGGCCTCGCCTAATGCGCCTTTGCCAATGATCCCCAATGTACTGCCGGCCACACTGCCGATAGGATGAGTGAAAAAGCAAAACTGTCCCTGCTTTTGCCATTCACCGTTTTGTACGTCCTGGTGGTATCCGAGCAGTTGTCGCTTAAGGGCAAAAATCATGGCGACGACATGCTCAGGTACCGACTGAGTGGCGTAACCTTGTACGTTGCACACCTGTACCCCACGGGCTTGGCAGGCGGCTAAGTCGACATTGTTTACCCCGGTTGCGGCCACCGCAATCAGTTTGAGATTCGGACAGGCGGCAAGCACCGTCTCATCGATCACCACTTTGTTGGTTATGGCGATATCAGCGTGTTGTAAGCGCGCGATCACATCGCTGGGTTGCGTTTCATCGTAGGCTTGCCAGCGATGCGGATGCTGGGGCGCAGGCAGGACAATATGCGCTGGGATAGTATTGCGGTCGAGAAAGACGATATTGACGGGGTGGTGCTGAGCCATGTTGATCTCCGTGTCTCAATCCATGGCTCTAGGGTGCGAGATATCGCGAGTTTGTGCAATGGTTTCAGCTAGCTGGTTTGTGCGTCCGCCTTTGTGGCTGTAAGCGGTGCGGCCAATTGATAGTCACTCGCCAAGCGGTTATTGGGCATCTGGGGATAAAAATCACAGGGAGCTTGGAAATGCATGGTTTCTCCGGTCGCTGGATGCAAAAGGCTAAGCTCGGCAGCATGAAGATGCAGTCGATGGGTATAGGCGAGCGCGTCTGGGCAAGCATAAAACTCATCGCCGACAATGCTATGCCCCAAAGACTGCATGTGGACACGAAGCTGGTGAGAGCGCCCAGTCAGTGGGTACAAAGCCATCAAGCTGGTCAGGGAGAAGGAGTGTAAGCAGCGATAGTGCGTTTGCGAGGGCTTACCATGCTCAAAACACACTTTTTGGCGCGGGCGGTTGGGCCAGTCACAAATCAACGGCAGGTCGATAATGCCTTCATGGCTTTCTGGTTGTCCCCATACTTCCGCATAATACAACTTGGTTGGGATGCGGTCGCGAAACTGCGCTTTAAGATTGCGCTCTGCTTCCTTATGGGCAGCAAAGGCCATCACGCCTGAGGTGGACATGTCTAAGCGGTGAACCAGCTCGGCGGAGGGAAATTCGGCTTTCACCCGCGACCATGCGCTGTCGTAATGCTCTGGATTGCGACCAGGATTGGCCAGCAAGCCACTGGGTTTATTGATCACCACCAGATCCGTGTCTTGATAGAGGATATCTAACCAAGGATCCGTCGGTGGATGGTATTCAGTTATTGCCATAGGGTTATCGGGGCCATCAGGCCCCGTCTCACTTTGGTTTATTGGTGGCTAACTACAACAAGGCGCAGCGCATCAAGCTCAATTTGAGCGTGCTGAATATGGTGCGACAAGGTGCTTATCTGCTCGCGTAATGCGTCTAGCTCATCATCACGAATATTCGGATTGACCGTTTTGAGTGCTTCTAAACGCGCTAAGGCTTGTTGGAGCTCGGTTTCCATTTCTTGGTGCGCCCGGGTTTGGACCTCGCCGAGGGCTTTCTCTGCCAGTGGTTCGCTTTTCTCAATCAGGTTGTGGATCTGGCTTTGTACCGAGTTAACCATTTTACTACCGAGGTGGCGATTTACCGGACTGAGCTGGCGATGGAAGCTTTCAAATTCGACATTGGTGGACAGATCATTGCCGTTGGCATCAAGCAGCAATCGCACGGGCGTTTGCGGTAAAAAGCGGTGGATACCGCTCGATTTCGGCGCCTGGGCGTCAATGGTGTAGATAAGCTCGACAAACAGCGTGCCTACCGGCAGTGACTTGTTTTTGAGCAGTGATACCGCGGTAGTGCCGATGTTTTCGCTCAGCAGCAAATCAATGCCCCCTCGAACAATCGGGTGCTCCCAAGATACAAACTGAACATCTTCGCGACTCAATGCGGTATCGCGGTCAAAGGTAATGGTGCAGCCATCGGCAGGCAGTCCTGGATAGCTGGGTACCATCATGTGTTCAGACGGTTTGACCACCAAGGCATTCTCGCCTTTGTCATCTTGGTTAACTCCGATGGTATCAAACAGCCCCAAGGTGAAAGTGACCAAGTTAGTGTCGCCATCCTGCTCGGCAATGGTGTTTGCCAGTTGGTTAGCGGCTTCCCCACCGTGAGAGTGCATTTCGAGGAGCTTATCTCGGCCTTCTTCCATTTCTGCTTTTAAGCGCTGATTCATTACTGCACTGTCACTGATCAGCGCCGACAGCGCGTCATCCTGTTGATTGGCCGCGAGCAGCGTTAACAAGGTCTCGCCATATTGCTCAAACACCGCGCGGCCGGTGGGGCAGGTATCTTCAAACGCGTCTAAGCCTTCGTGATACCAGCGCGCTAAAATGGTCTGAGCGGTGCCTTCAAGATACGGGACATGAATGGCAATATCTTGCGTCTGGCCAATACGGTCAAGACGGCCGATACGCTGCTCAAGTAAATCGGGGTTCATCGGTAAGTCGAACATCACTAGCTGATGGGCGAATTGGAAGTTGCGCCCTTCCGAGCCAATTTCTGAGCAGATCAAGACCTGCGCGCCCCCCTCTTCTTGGGCAAAGTAAGCCGCGGCTTTGTCACGCTCAACAATCGACATCCCTTCATGGAATACAGTTCCGCGAATACCTTCGCGCTCACGCAGCGCTTGCTCTAGGGTCAGTGCGGTTTGCGCCCGCGAGCAAATAATCAGCACCTTCTCGCTGCGGTGGGCTTTTAAGTAATCCAACAGCCAATCAATACGTGGATCAAAGCCCCACCAGCTCGCGCTATCCCCTTCAAACTGTTGATAGATATCTTCTGGGTATAGGTTTTGCACTGCCTTTTGTTCACTCGAACCTGTGCTGCCCATCATGCCGGCGACCCGCATGGCGGTTTGGTATTGACTGGGTAGCGCCAGTGGCTGCATATGCAGGCGGCGGCTGGGGAAGCCGCTAATGGCCGCTCGGGTGTTACGGAACAAGACGCGTCCAGTGCCATGGCGGTCCATCAAATCATCAATCAGCTGTTGGCGCGCCCGGGCGTTTTCTTCTGCGTCATCACTGTGCACTTGGGCCAAACGTGCTGACAGATCTTCGTGTTGCAATAGCTGACGTATCCCAGCTTGTGCCGCGTCGGTCAGTGGCGTATCGTCCAGCAGCGCTTCCACCGCCTCAGCCACGGGCGCGTATTGTTGGGCTTCTTCAACAAAGGCGTCGTAATCATAGAAGCGATCGGGGTCGAGCAGGCGCAAGCGGGCAAAATGGCTTTGCTGGCCCAATTGCTCTGGTGTCGCGGTGAGCAGCAATACGCCAGGGGTGTGCTCAGCGATGCTTTCAATAATTTGATATTCGCGGCTCGGCGCATCGGGTGCCCACGTGAGGTGATGGGCTTCGTCGACCACCAATAAATCCCAATGGGTATCACACACTTGTTCCACCCGGCGGCGGTTTTTGCGCAGAAACTCCAGTGAGCACAACACCAATTGTTGGGTATCAAAGGGGTTGGGGGCGTCGGCGAAAGCCTCCACACAGCGCTCTTCATCGAAAATCGAGAAATGCAGATTAAAGCGGCGCATCATCTCCACCAGCCACTGATGCTGTAAGGTTTCGGGCACCACAATCAGTACACGTTCCGCGCGACCCGCTAGCACTTGCTGGTGGATGATCATCCCTGCCTCAATGGTTTTCCCCAACCCCACTTCATCGGCGAGCAGTACGCGCGGTGCATGACGACGACCGACTTCATGGGCAATGTAAAGCTGATGGGGGATCAGGCCAGCACGCATGCCGGTTAAACCGCGTAATGGGCTACGCAGTTGCTGGTGCTGATTGGTCAGCGCGCGATAACGCAGGGCAAAACGGTCCATACGATCGAGCTGGCCAGCAAACAGTTTGTCTTGTGGCTTGTTGAAGCGAATTTGGTGGCTGAGTAAGATCTCACGCAGTGCGACCTCATCTTCCCCTGTGTCGGTACGCTGGCCGTAATAGGTCAACACCCCGTCGTTTTCTTCAATGCGCGAGACGGTCATGGTCCAGCCCTCGTGACTTTCTACCTCATCGCCGGGGTTGAACATCACCCGAGTCACGGGCGCATCATGGCTGGCGTACAGCCGTGTTTCATCACTAGCAGGAAACATTAGGGTCACGGTACGGCCATCAACGGACACCACGGTGCCGAGTCCAAGATCATGCTCCGTATCACTGATCCAACGTTGTCCAAGCGCAAATGACATAAGGGAAAACCTCTGAATTAACTCGATTGTCGAAAGACGCGGCGCCGTTGACGACGGCACCGTTTAAATACTCTGCTATTCAGTGTGGCACTGAAAAAATTGGCCGCCAATAGTACTCGAACTTGTGAGGAGGGTCACGATGAAACTCAATCAATAGTGGCAAAGAGGTAGATTGACATACAAACGTCATCAAGTGACGGCAAAGATAAAAGCGTGAGCTGGCGCAGTAAAACAAGTTGGGCGCATCCCAACGGCCAGGTCTACGCTTATTTTAAGCGCTGTCACCGACAGTGAACTGCCGACACAGGAGGTGCCTATGGGCGACGCCGACCGGAAGCTGTTTGTACTTGATACTAATATTCTCCTCCACGAGCCTTTCTCGATTTACTCTTTCCAAGAACACGATGTCGTGATCCCCATGACCGTCCTCGAAGAACTTGACCGGATTAAAGATAGCAAACGCGATGTTTCACGGGATGCGCGTGTGGCGATCCGTGCGCTGGAAGATATTTTTAAAGAGGCCACTCCTGACGAAATTGGCGAGGGCATTGCCGTTGGCAAAGGCGATGCGACAGGGACGGTGTCGATCCTCGCTGATTTTGAGATCAAAGAAACCGTCCATGCCTTTGCCGATAAAGCGGGTGATAACCGCATACTCAATGCGGTGTTGTATCTGCAAACTAAGCGCTCACCCCGCAAAGTGGTATTGGTGACCAAAGACATCAATATGCGCCTGCGCGCCAAAGGGGCGGGGGTGATGTATGTGGAGGACTACCGCACCGATCAGCTGATTGATGATGTGCGATTGCTAACCAAAGGTTTCCATCAATTTGCAGGCAGCTTTTGGGATAAAGTGGGAGAATGTAATAGTCAAGCCTATGGCACAGAGACCCTACATACGTTGCCGTCAGAGCTTCTCGATACGCCGTTTGTTAACCAATACCTGTTAGATGACAGTGACGATTTTGCCGCGCGTGTGCAAGCCATTGATGGCGATAAAGCGGTGATTAAAGATCTGAGCCGAGAGCGATTGATGCATCGCGTTGCGTGGGATGTGAAACCGAAAAATATCTATCAAGGGATGGCGATGGATGCGTTGCTCGATCCGAGTATCGACTTGGCGATCCTCACCGGTCCGGCAGGTTGTGGTAAAACCATTCTGGCGATGGCCGCCGCGCTGGAGCAGGTGGTAGAAAAAGGGATGTACGATAAAATCATCGTGACCCGCAATACTCCAGATATTGGCGAGTCAATTGGCTTTTTGCCGGGCTCCGAAGAAGAGAAAATGTTGCCTTGGCTAGGGGCCGTGACCGATACGCTAGAAGCCTTGCACATGCACGATGAGTGCACCGATGGCTCGATGCGTTACATCATGGAGAAAGCGAATCTGCAGTTTAAATCGATTAACTTTATGCGTGGCCGCTCGATTCAAAACGCGTTCGTGATTTTGGATGAGTGCCAAAACCTCACCGCCTCTCAGCTTAAAACCATTATTACTCGGTGTGGGGAGGGGACCAAGTTGGTGTGCTCGGGGAACTTGGCGCAAATCGATTCTTCGTATCTGACCCCAGTGACATCTGGGCTGACCTATATTGTTGAGCGGTTTAAAAACTTTGAAGGCAGTGCGTGTGTGTACCTCAATGGCGTGGTGCGCAGTCGCTTGGCTGAGTTTGCCGAAGAGAATCTATAGCTGATATCAGGTGGCGGTTATCAGGCCGCCACTTTCATCCATTGCCTAAAACAATTCAACATCGTCCTCGGCGACAAAGGTTTTGACCACCCCAGACTGCAGTAAATCATCATAAAAAGCGACTTGGTTACGGCCATTTTGTTTGGCGTGATAAAGCGCCTGATCGGCATAGCCTAAGATGACGCTGGTGCTCAGCTGTCCATGTTCAATCCGTGTCGCGCCCATGGAAATGGTCACGGTTTGGGCGGCACCAAAGTCTCGCGCGTTGACATTGGCAATAAAGGCATTGGCCTTTTGTTCGGCCATGGCCCGCGAGCAGGGCTGAAATAGCACTACAAATTCATCGCCGCCATACCGGAACAAGGTGTCTTGTGAAGAGAAGCTCTGGCGCATTAGTGAAGCCAGTAACAAGATGACCTCGTCACCAAACACATGACCAAAATTGTCATTGACTTGCTTAAAGTGGTCGACATCGAAAATGCATACCCAAGGTGAGAGAGCGCTGTCAGCGTCACTGTCTGGCGTCGCCTCGCTTTGCGCTAAGCGATCACATATCAGATCCAGCTTTTTAGATAAGACTTTACGATTAAATAAGCTGGTAAAGCTGTCACGTTCGCTCGCCATAATAATCTGCTGGTAGTTCTCATAAATGCGCGTGAGTCCGGCCACCAAAGCACGTTGATCCTGGCTAAGGCTTTTGGCGCGGCCGCACAAAATACCGCTGACCCCATCTTCTTTCTCATAATAGATGGGAACGGCAATCAATACATGATCATGAGTGTGGTGTTGAATAACCGCTTGGGACGCAAGGCACTCTGCCAAAAGTGCGTCAATTTGATGGATATTCTCTTGCTGAAACGCACTGTTGTCGTTGGTGCCGAGTACGGTAAAGGCAGGCTGCATATCATCGCAGTAATCAAGCAGTACGACTTCGCCTACCGGAGTAAGCTCGGTAATCGAGGTCAGCAAGCTCTTAGTAATCGCGTCGACTTCCGTTTTAGCGGTAAAGTCGACGATCGAGTCGAGAATCTGGATACTGCTGGCGGCCACAGGACGCCTCCTTGGAATCTACCGTGTTTTCCTTAGTATAGAAGCCTGTCAGGGGGATGCCACCCAAAACGAATCGTCAGCGGTGCCCATGTAACCTTGCATCATTTCTGGCGGATGATTGAGCGCCTCAATCGGACGATGAAGACGAACTTGTCCCTCATCGAGATAAAGAAACTGAGAGGCAATGGCTTGGGCATCTTCGGGATGGTGAGTGACCATCACCACCGTCGTGCCTTGTGCTTGGGCGGTACGCTTGACCAATGCCAGCATATCCTTTTTTAGCGCAGGGTCGAGCGCTGAAAAGGGCTCATCGAGCAGCAATAAAGGCTGGTTACGTGCGATGCTTCTACCCAAGGCGATGCGTTGGCGTTGGCCACCTGATAGTTGACCGGGCAGACGTGGCAGATAGTCATTTAAACCCACGGCGTGGGCCGCCTGGTGAATGCTGTCACGCTGGGAAGCGGTGAGTTTCAGTGATGGCGACAAGCCAATGGCCATATTGTCGAATACCGACAAGTGAGTAAAGACGTTGTGCTCTTGAAACAAGATAGACAATGGCCGCTGGTGGGCGGGCGTCGTGGTGACGGGCTTACCATCAATGGTGATCTCGCCACTATCTGGCGCGATCAGCCCGGCAATCAAGGATAACAAGGTGCTCTTTCCCGCCCCGCTTGGGCCGAGCACAGCCACAATCTCCCCCGGCGCTATCTTGGCATCAAAGATCATCCAATCTTGCTGGTAACGGTAATGGACATTGGAAAGCGTTAACATGCGTGTCTCCATTGGATAAGGCGCGTAAGCAGGGCATAACATCCCAAGCTGGTGAGCAGTAACAGCATCGCTGCAGCAGCACCGGCTTCCATTTGGTAACTGCCCATTAAGCGAAATAAATACAGGGGCAGGGTTTGAAAGTTTTGGCTGCCAAATAGGGCTATCGCACTAAGATCGCCTATCGATAACACAAAACTGACCGCGACACCGCGTGCAATCGGTGCACGTAAACAGTCCCACTCAATCAGACGTAAACGCGTGATGCCTCTTACGCCTAAGGTGGCGCACAGATTATGGTAAGACTGGGCAACCTGAAACGCGGGAGCACTTAATACTTTTATGAGATAAGGCAGCGCCATCAGGGCGTTCACCGCCATCACTAGCCACAGCGCTAAACTGAATACGTCGCTAAACTGGCGAAACAGCAAAAAAAGCCCGGTGCTGAGCACGATGCTCGGGACCACCAGGATAATGGCTCCTAGCGTTTCTATCCCATCCGCCTGTTTTTTGCGTCCATGTAAGCGCCAGTGGCGGCTAGCGAGGATCACTGCGGCTGCAAGCACAAAGGCAAAGCTGGTTGCCCCTGAGGCAATGGCGAGGGAGTGCAGTGTTGCCTGCCACAGTGCGCTATCGCCGAGTACCGCTAATGCGCTGGGGTTGAGCCCACGTGCAATCACCACGCCCAGCGGCGGTAACACCAGTAGCAAAACGAGGCCAATCCATAAACTGTCCCAGCATTTGGCGGCACGGCTATCCAAAGAGGTGGGAAGAGGCAGTACTTCACTGGGCGTACTCGGCAGCGGGCGCGTCAAGGTTTGCACGGTAAATGCGATGGCGCCACACAAGAGCATTTGCCAAAGCGCAAGGACAGCACCCGTTTGTAAATCGAAATCAAAATGAATGGCTTGGTAAATGGCTAGCTCTATCGTGGTGGCTTTAGGTCCGCCACCCAGTGCCATCACGGTGGCGAAGCTGGTAAAGCACAACATAAACACCAGCCCGACGATATGAGGCAAGCTTTGGCGTAAATACGGCCATTCTAAATGCTTAAAGCGCTGCCAGCCTTTCAGCCCTAGCTGGGTAGCAAGACGACGTTGATCAGCGGGGATCCCCTCTAACGCTTGCACCATGAGTTGGGCGGAAAATGGCAGATTAAAAAACACATGCGCGAGCAAAATGCCACTTAAACCATAAATAGAAAACGGCATCGTCGCATCAAAGTGCGCGAAGGCTTGCGCAATCCAGCCGCTGCGGCCATAGATGGCAACCAGTCCAAATACCCCCACCAATACCGGTAGCACCAAGGTCATGGCGAATAGCCTAAGCAGCCATGCCTTGGCTGGAAACTGCCGGCGATACAGAGCGTGGGCGACGGGTATCGCAAGCCCAACGCTGAGCACCACAGATAAGGTCGCCTGCTTAAAGCTAAAGTAGGTGACATGGCGCAGGTAGGTATCTTGCCACAACGCGGTGAGCACTAGGTCGTGGCTGTGAGAGAACAGCGCCCAGAGTGCGCTGCCAATCAAAACCACGACTAAGCTGGCCGCCATACTGCCCGGCCAGGTTCGAGAAGGGTTGAGCATCTTGGCTATTCAACCAGCGCGGTTTGCCAGTCACGCACCCATTGCTGGCGATTGCCCATCACTTCATCAGGCTGATACAGCAGGCTTTTCTCCGGCTTGTCTAAGGTGTAGAAGGCATCAGGTAGGTTGACATCGGTTACCGGATACATCCACTGCGTGGTTGGGAGCACAGACTGAGCTGCATCACTGAGCATAAATTGTAAAAACGCGTCTGCACGTTCCGGTTGATCCGTGTAGGCTGATTTTGCCACCACTTCGATTTGCATGTAGTGGCCTTCTTCAAACATGGCGGCGGCAAAGCGGTCGTCCTCATCAGCAACCCGGTGATAGGCCGGTGAAGTGGTGTAAGAAAGCACCATGTCGGCTTCTTTGTTAAGGAACATGTTGTACGCCTCGGTCCAGCCTTTGGTCACGGTAATGGTGTTGTCAGCCAGTTCGCGCCATGCTTGTTGGTTATCATCGCCATACACTTTTTGGATCCAGAGCATTAAGCCTTGGCCGACGGTTGAGACGCGCGGATCTTGGTAAATCACACTGATATCGTCGCGCTCTTCAATCAAGGCTTTGAGGCTTTTGGGCGGATCGAGCAAGCGGGTAGTGTCATACACAAAGGCAAAATAGCCGTAATCGTAAGGGATAAAGTAGTTGTTGTCCCACCCGCCAGGCACTTGCAGGCGCTCAGTATTGACTGCATGCTCAGCGACAATGCCGCTGCGCTCGGCTTCTTTCATTAAATTGGTATCCATCCCGAGTACGATATCGGCTTGGGTGGTCTCCCCTTCAATGCGTAGGCGATTGAGCAAAGCGGCGCCATCATCGAGAGACACGAATTCCAGTTGGCAATCGCACTGTTTTTCAAATTCGGCTTTGATTTTGGGCCCTGCGCCCCATTCGGCGATAAAGGAGTCATAGGTATACACGGTGAGTGGGTCCGCGGCGCGGGCACTGAGTGATAACAGCGACAGAGAAATCAGAGTGAGAACAGAGGTAAAAACTTTCACAGCACGCTCCTAAGTTGGGCGTGGGTGTTGAGGCAAGTTGATGGCAACATCAAGTCTCAATCCCTACGCCAGTGTTAGCTGGATCAGGTTCGATGGGTCTAGCGCAGAGCGCAATCTCAGCCATGAGGCTCCCCAATGAGTACCAAGCCATTGTACTGATTGGCTTAGAGTTAACCAAGCCTTTTAGTCAGCGAGTTGGTTAAGGTCCCAGTTGTAGTCGTATTCCAATGTTGCCTCTTGTGGCAATGGAATATCGCGATACTGGTTTATGTGAGCGATCACGCCTTGCTTATCGCCACCAAAATCAGCCTCAAACCACTCATAGATAGAAGAAAGCTGCCATTGATCGCCTTGCTGACTTACCCCTTTGTCGCTATTAATAAAACGATAGGCCGCTTGTTCGAGCTGTGCCTCAAGCGCGTTTGCTTGGAAGGCCTTAGGTTGCAGGTTTGGACAACCCAAACTGGCACAGTTAACCGCATAGTGGGTACGCGGATCTTGCCATAGTGGGCGCAGAATGCGGTGCTCAATATCATTCAAGGTAAGGGGTTCACCTGCCACCGTGACCACCTCATCATCCCATGAGCCAAAGCTAAATAGCCCACCGAGTTTGGTGATGGAACTGACCGGGTACTCGGCGATAATCAGTTTTACGGTGACCGCATTGTAAAGGTTGACCCAATACGCGTATTGCTCGTTTTTGGTCAGGGTACGCGGGTCGCGCGCGGTGAGCATGCGGATATAATGATCGAGGGCTTTCTTGTCAGCGTCGGTGACCGCCGCATAGTTAAATAAGGTGTGTTGCCCCTGAGGTTGCAAATACTTATCCAGTAATACTTGCCAGCTGTGATGAGTGAATGTCGCCTGGCTGTCAGGGTTATGGGCATCCCACATCGCCCAATACTCTGCTTTGGGGGCCGCTTGGCTAAACAGCGGAAAAACCAAACAGAATAGAAGTATCAAACGTTTTTGCATTGCCCGTCCTTATTTTCAGCAAGCCTTCTTTTCAGACTAGACCAAGCAAATGCGTTGTTGGTTTCATGGTGAATGGAAAAAAGTGAGGCTTGACCAATAAGCGCGGCGAGGATCGCGCTTATTGGTGGAGTGGGCTAAAGCGGGGATTTATGACAAAAAGTCCGGGATGCGCTGCTCAAAGCGCGAGATCTCAGCGTCGTGCTGTAGGGTGAGGCCAATGCTATCTAAGCCTTCCAACAGGCAATGACGACGAAAATCATCCATTTGGAAGCTAAAGCAGTGCTCACCGGCTCGGATGGTTTGGGCGGGCAAATCCAGGGTTACCGTTGCGCCTTCATTTTCGGCTACATACGCAAATAAAGCATCGATTTGGCCTTCTTCAAGGGGCACCGGCACCATTTGGTTGTTGATACAGTTGCCATAGAAAATATCGGCAAAACTGGGGGCGATAATCACTTTAAAACCGTAATCATCCAGCGCCCAGGGGGCATGCTCGCGGGATGAGCCACAACCAAAGTTTTCGCGGGTGAGCAAGACGCTTGCGCCTTGATAACGCGCTTGGTTAAGCACAAACTCGGGGTTCGGTTGCTTGCCCGCATCGTCTAAAAAGCGCCAATCGTGAAACAGGTGCTGACCAAAGCCAGTACGGGTGACTTTTTGCAAAAACTGTTTGGGAATGATCGCATCGGTATCGACGTTCGCCGCATCCAATGGAGCAACAATGCCGGTGTGAGTGTGTATGCCTGACATAAGGCCTCCTTATAATTGGTTAACGTCGACAAAATGACCCGCGATAGCAGCGGCGGCGGCCATCGCCGGGCTGACCAAGTGGGTGCGGCCTTCACGGCCTTGGCGGCCTTCAAAGTTACGGTTGCTGGTGGACGCGCAGCGCTCTTTGGGGCCCAAGCGATCGTTGTTCATCGCCAAACACATTGAGCAGCCGGGTAAGCGCCACTCAAAGCCAGCGTCGCGGAAAATCACATCCAGCCCTTCTTGCTCTGCTTGGGCGCGCACTTGCTCGGACCCAGGCACCACCATGGCATGGACGCTATCTGCCACGCGTCGTCCTTTGGCGACCGCGGCGGCCGCGCGCATGTCTTCAATCCGTGAGTTGGTGCAAGAGCCGATAAAGACCTTATCAATGCTGATTTGGTTGATGGCTTGTCCCGGTGTCAGTCCCATGTATTTTAGCGCGCGCTCTGCTGAGTGGCGTTCAATCGGATCGGTCATTGTCTCAGGGGCAGGCACGGTATCATGCACACTGACCACTTGGCCGGGGTTAGTGCCCCAAGTGACTTGATGATGGATTTGACTGCCATCGAGGGTGACCACGCGATCAAACTGTGCATCGGCGTCCGAGTGCAAAGTTTGCCAGTAAGCGACCGCTTGCTGCCATTGCTCGCCTTTAGGAGCAAATTTCTTGTCTTTTAAATAGGCAAAGGTGGTGTCGTCCGGCGCGATAAGGCCAGCTTTGGCGCCTAATTCGATGGCCATGTTGCAGACCGTCATACGTCCTTCCATCGACAAGGCGGTGATCGCGTCCCCACAAAACTCCACCACATGTCCGGTGCCGCCTGCGTGGCCGACTTTACCAATAATCGCTAGGACAATATCTTTGGCGGTGATCCCGGGGGCAGTTTTGCCCGTGACTTCAATTTTCATCGTGCGGGCGCGGGATTGCTTAAGCGTTTGGGTGGCGAGTACGTGTTCGACTTCTGAGGTGCCAATGCCAAAGGCGAGGGAGCCGAAGGCACCATGCGTCGCGGTGTGCGAATCACCACAGACGATGGTGGTGCCGGGCAGGGTAATGCCAAGCTCAGGGCCCATGACATGGACAATGCCTTGGTAAGGGTGATTTAGGTCGTACAGGGTGACGCCAAATTCGTCGCAGTTTTTGGCTAGCGTCTCCATTTGGATGCGCGCCATTTCTCCAGACGCGTTAATGTCTTTGGTTTCGGTGGAGACATTGTGATCCATGGTAGCGAAGGTTTTGCTCACTTGGCGCACCGGACGCCCTTTTTCCCGCAGGCCATCAAAGGCTTGTGGTGAGGTTACTTCGTGCACCAAATGACGATCGATATACAGCAGTGGCGCTTCACCCGGCTGCTCGGTGACCACATGGGCTTGATAGATTTTTTCATACAAGGTCTTGGCGCCTTGCTGAGTGTTTGCATTCGACATAGCTCGTATCCTTACGGGTAATTATTCTGCGCCTTGGCGGATATAGGCGGCGATACGATCGCCCATTTGTTCAGTACTCAATGCAGGATGGTTGCCTGCCAGATCGGCGGTCAGCTCACCGGCCGCCAGTGCTTGGCTGACTGCATGCTCAATCGCACAGGCTGCGTCTTCTTCGCCTAACGAGTAGCGCAACATCAACGCGGCGGAGAGAATTTGTGCGACCGGGTTGGCGATATTTTTCCCCGCGATATCGGGGGCAGAGCCGCCGGCGGGCTCATACAAACCAAATTTACTCGCGTTTAAGCTCGCGGATGGCAGCATGCCCATCGAGCCGGTGATCATTGCGCATTCATCCGAAATAATGTCGCCGAAAATATTCGAGCACAGCATCACATCAAATTGCGATGGGTCTTTAATCAGCTGCATGGTGGCGTTGTCGATATACATATGGCTTAAGTGGACATCTGGATAGTCCTTGGCCACCTCTTCCACGACTTCACGCCACAGCATCGAGCTTTGCAACACATTGGCTTTATCGATTGAGCACACTTGCTTGTTACGCAACTGAGCCGACTGGAAGGCGATACGGGCGATACGCTCAATTTCATAGCGATGATAAACCTCGGTATCAAACGCTTTTTCCTCGCGGCCTTCGCCTTCGCGCCCTTTGGGCTCACCAAAATAAATCCCGCCGGTCAGCTCTCGCACCACCACGATGTTAAAGCCTTGGTCGGCAATATCGGCGCGCAGTGGGCAAAAGCCTTCGAGACCGGTATGAATTTGCGCCGGACGCAAATTACAAAAAAGACCAAAGTGCTTGCGTAACGGCAGCAAGGCACCGCGCTCCGGTTGCTCATTGGGCGGTAAATGCTCCCACTTTGGGCCGCCCACTGAACCAAATAAAATCGCATCGGCTTTTTCACATCCCGCCAAGGTCTGCTCGGGCAGCGGCGAGCCATGGGCGTCAATCGCGGCTCCCCCCACCGGATAATGCTGACGCTCCAAAGTGAGTGAGAATCGCTCGCTAACTGCATCAAGCACCTTCTCGGCTTGCGTCATGACTTCGGGGCCGATACCGTCGCCGGGTAAGAGTGCAATCTGGTGTGCGCTGGCCATGGTTATACTGTCTCCTGTTTCAAGTGGGATTGTTCCTTAATCTGAGCGATTTTGTCGGCGCGATAGATGGCATTGATCACATGCAATAACGCTTCGCCTGAGGCCTCGATGATGTCGGTTGACACCCCGGTGCCGTGATATTTACGACCCTTGTAGTTGGCAATGATGTCAGCTTGGCCGAGGCCATCTTCCCCTTCCCCTTTGGCGGTCAGATCAAATTTATCCAGCTCAATATCATAATCGGTAATGCGGTAAATACACTGATACAGCGCATCGACGGGGCCGTTGCCAGTGGCTGCTTCGTGCTTCTCTTCATCGCCACATTGCAACTTGATGCTGGTGGTTGCCATTAAGCTGCCCGATTGCACGCCCAAATAGTTCAGCTTATAAAAGTCGTCCTCTTCTTTAAGATTATTGAAGAACATCAAGGCTTCTAAATCGTAATCGAATACCTGACCTTTGCGATCCGCCAGCTGTAAGAATGACTGATACAAGGTGTCTAAATCGTAGTCTTGTTCGCTGTAGCCAAGGTTATCCATATGGCTTTTCACCGCGGCACGGCCGGAGCGACTGGTCAGGTTAAGCGCTTTTTTGCCCAAACCAATCGACTCTGGCGTCATAATTTCGTAGGTGTTTTTGTTTTTCAGCATGCCATCTTGGTGGATACCGGAGGAGTGGCTAAAGGCATTGGCGCCGACGACGGCTTTATTGGGCTGAATAGGCATGTTGCAAAGCTGGCTAACCAACTTGCTGGTGCGGGTAATTTCGGTGTGGTTCAACCCTGTTTCTACACCTAACAAGTCGGCGCGGGTTTTTAAAATCATCGCAATTTCTTCCAGCGCGCAGTTCCCCGCACGTTCACCGATACCATTGATAGTGCCTTCCACTTGGCGGGCGCCAGCTTGCACCGCGGCAATAGAGTTGGCGACCGACATCCCCAAATCATCATGGCAATGGACAGAAATCACCGCTTTGTCGATATTAGGCACGCGGTTAAACAAGGTCGCAATGATATCGCCGAATTCACTGGGAACCGTGTAGCCGACGGTATCGGGAATATTGACCGTGGTCGCGCCGGCATCAATCGCCGCTTCGACCATACGGCATAAATTATCAATCGGGGTGCGCCCGGCATCTTCGCAGGAAAACTCTACATCGTCGGTGTATTGGCGCGCATGTTTGACGGCGCGTACCCCCATCTCGACCACGTCATCATAGCTGCGGCGAAGCTTGTCTTTTACATGGATGGTTGAGGTGGATAAAAAGGTGTGGATACGAAAGGCGTCAGCGGCTTTGAGGGACTCGGCGGCCACATCGATGTCTTTGGGGACCGCGCGAGACAAGGCACAAACGCGCGCATGTTGCATATGCTCGGCGATAGTGCGCACGGATTCAAAATCGCCCGGTGAGGAGACAGGAAAACCGGCTTCAATAATGTCTATCTTCATGCGGTCCAAGGCTTGGGCGATCTGCAATTTCTCTTTGACGGTTAAACTGGCGGACAGCGCCTGCTCGCCGTCGCGTAAGGTGGTATCAAACAGAATAACTTGGCTGTTCTCGCTCATGGGTGACTCCCTGTTGTGTTTGCTGGCCGCTTTGAAGGGCTCTTTAATTGGCGCTTGATATTATTTTGGCGACGTTAGATACAAAAAAACCCGCGTCTGGCGCGGGTTTTTGAGATTTGGCATTCACTGTTTTCTGCCCAAAACCTACCCGCGCGACTGGGTCACGATAAGAAGGAGGATGAGGCGTAGGTGAAACAATGTCATGCTGATGTCCGTCAGTAAATATTCTGTTACCAGAAATAACAGAGCGATGGGGAAAGCGTCAATCTGAAAAAAACAAAACCCGTTTTCTGCGCAATGCAAAGGTAAAAAACTGGTTAATTAAACTGGATTTAAAACTAAAAGTTAGATTTTTGTGCTGTGCTCTGGCGCGGCTTTATCCAGTCTTCATTATTTTTACTTGTCCCAACGTCCCTGAGATCAAGCGGCGACGTAAATTCATCGAGATGACCCAATAACGTCACCGACCTGTCATACCGGCTGACTAGAGTTTAACCATCAGCTCGCCGCATTGGGAGGCAGGATGAGAAGCTTTACCGCGATTCAACGCTTCGATCACACGGTGTCGACCTTTTGTCTATCGCATCGCTTTAGCGCTGGTACAGCAAAAATAGCCCGTGCCGTTTCCCGTTCCGGCGACGGCCCCCTCTATTTGGTGATTGGCTTCACGGCTTGGTGGCTTCATGAGGCGGTCGGGTTCTGGTTTTTGCTCACCGGACTGACGGCTTTTGCCATCGAGCTGCCGATTTACTGGGTACTTAAACGCAGCTTTCGGCGCGCACGTCCTTCGCAGTTGCCCGCCTTTATCACGCCTTCCGATCTTTACAGTATGCCATCAGGCCATACGGCCGCCGCTTTTCTCATGGCCTCATTGCTGAGCACCTTCTTCCCTTCGTTAACCCTTTTGGTGTTCATTTGGGCCAGCCTAATTGGTATTTCGCGCGTGTTGCTGGGCGTGCACTTTGTGAGCGATATCGTGGTGGGCGCTGGATTAGGGCTGATGTGCGCGACGTTGGCACACAGTATCACTTTCGATCTTTACGGAATAACAGGTATTTAATGAAGCTTTTATACGGTGTTCAGGGAACCGGTAATGGGCATATATCGCGTGCCCGTGCGATGGCGCGTGCCTTGGCTGGATACGATGTCGACGTCGATTTTGTTTTTTCCGGGCGGCCTGCCGAGCGCTATTTTGATATGGCGCCATTTGGCGATTATCGCACATTTACTGGGATGAGCTTTGTCAGCCGTGATGGCAAAATTGATATGCTCGCCACCGCGCGACACAATCACTTGGCGCAGCTACGACGCGATATTCGCCAGTTTGATGTATCAGGCTACGATAAGGTTATCTCTGATTTTGAACCCATCAGTGCGTGGGCGGCGCGCCGGCAAGGGGTACCATCGGTGGCGATCAGCCACCAAGCGGCGTTTTCTCACGCGGTGCCCAAACATGGAGAAACGCTGATCAATCGCATGATCATGCGTTATTTTGCTCCAACAGACTATGCCATTGGCTTGCACTGGTATCACTTTAACCAACCGATCTTACCTCCGATTATTGATACCACTCCGGTAGATAAAGCGGTGACACCGCCGGCTGCGGAGAGGGCGGTGCTGGTGTATCTTCCCTTTGAGTCTTTATCTGCGGTGAGTGAATTGTTGTTGCGCTTTAGCCAACCTTTTATCTGCTTTCACCCCGAGGTTAATGCGCCCTATCAGCGTGAAAACCTAACGCTCATGCCCTTAGGCAAAGAAAGCTTTCACACAGCGCTACACCAGTGCCAGGGCGTGATTGCCAATGGGGGATTTGAACTCCCTTCCGAGGCGTTAAGCCTAGGGAAAAAGCTCCTTTTAAAGCCATTGTCTGGTCAGTTTGAACAGTTGAGTAATGTCGCCACACTTTCTCAGCTTGGGCTAGCACATAGTATGGATAGTTTGGATGCGAGTGCGGTACGCGAATGGTTGCAGGCACCGAAGGTGGGCGCGATTGGCTACCCGGATGTTGCTCAAGCATTGGCGGAATGGCTGGTGAAAGGCGAGCTAAGTCAGACACGCAGCCTGTTTCACCATCTATGGGCTCAGGTGGATTACCCAGAAACGGTTGAGGAGTCGATTTTGGACTTTAATCGCTCCTCAATACGTATGGATCCACACCCACTTAGGTTGCAACGCTTGATTCGGTAGCGCGCTGTGCGGTACGTGCGTCGATCAGCCGCTTCCACAAGGCTGAATCACGTTTTTACACTTTCGCTAGAGCATTCACTCAATTTTTCTTGAGTTTGGTCGTGCGCTCGGTACACTCGCTGTCATTATTGAGCGTACATGTGTTCGCCAAAAATGCGAACCAAGAGAGAGACAGTGGACACCCAAAACCATATCGTTACTCGCATCCGCGAGCAGATTCGCGCCCAAGGTGAACGCGAAGCCATTCGTTTTCAGCAACAGTCACAGTGGGCAAGCCTCAGCTGGCGTCAAATGGGCGAGCGAATCGATCAGCTGTCACGCTGTTTGTTAAATGCCGGGTGTGAGATTCAACAAACCATCGCTATCTTTGCGCCGAACAGCGAAAAGTGGGCAATGTTAGATTACGCCGCATTGCAAATTCGCGCCGTACCTGTGCCGATTTACGCCACCAGCACCGCTCAGCAAGCGGCACACATTATCAATGATGCTGACGTGCAATGGGTTTTCGTCGGTGACGAGCAACGAGAGATCGCGGTGGCTGCTCTCGAACACTGTCCTAATGTCAAAGGGGTGATTGCCCTAAGCCAAGAGACGACGGCTCCAACGCACCCCAAGGTGTGGGATTGGGCCAGTTGGTTATTGCAAGACGATCGTGGCTACCAAGCCGAATTAGAGGCGCGCATTGACGCACGATGCATGGACGATCTGACCACCTTGATTTATACCTCCGGCACCACGGGCGATCCGAAAGGAGTGATGCTGGATTATGCCAATATCGCGGCGCAGTTGGAGGTGCATGATCAAGTCTTGGCATTAAGACCGGATGATGTGTCCTTGGCCTTTTTGCCGCTTTCCCATGTGTTTGAGCGCGCATGGAGCTATTACGTGCTTCACCGCGGAGCGGTCAATTGCTACCTCTCCAACCCGCTTCAGGTGCGTGAGGCATTGGCCGAGGTCAAACCGACGGTGATGTGTGCAGTGCCGCGTTTTTACGAAAAAATCCATGGTGCTATTCACGACAAACTCAGTCGGGCCACTGGCGTTAAACCGCATTTATTCCGTTGGGCCCTGCGCCAAGGCGAACGTCATGCTGCGCAATTACGCGCTGGTCAATCACTGTCGCGGCGTCAGCAATGGCAATTGGCGTTGGCCGACAAGCTGGTGCTCAGTAAGTTACGTACGCTATTGGGTGGCAAGATGCGCTTGATGCCATGCGGTGGGGCGCGTCTTGACCCTGACATCGGCGCGTTTTTCCATGCAATCGGCATTAACGTCAAGCTCGGTTATGGCATGACCGAAACCACCGCCACGGTTTCTTGCTGGGACGATACCGGCTTTGACCCCCAATCGATTGGCCATCCGATGCCGGGCGCAGAAGTACGGATTGGGGCGGATAATGAAATTCAAGTGCGTGGGCCGATGGTGATGCGGGGTTACTTTAATCAACCCGATGCGACGGCGGCGACCTTTACCGAGGATGGCTTTTTGAAAACCGGCGATGCGGGGTATCTCGATACCAAGGGCAGCGTGTTTATCACCGACCGAATCAAAGAGCTAATGAAAACCTCTGGTGGTAAGTATATCGCGCCACAACGGGTAGAGGGCGCTTTGGTACGTGATCACTTTATCGACCAGATTGCGGTGGTGGCTGAGGCGCGTCATTTTGTCTCTGCCTTGATTGTACCTTGCTTCGATGCCTTGGAAGAGTGGGCGCGGGCGGCCAATATCGAATATCAAAACCGTAAAGAGCTGCTAAAACACGCTGATGTGGTGGCTTTGTTTGAAAAGCGTTTGCAGAGCTTGCAACATGAATTGGCCAAATTTGAGCAAGTCAAACGCTTTACCTTGTTGCCGCAGGGCTTTTGCATGCACAGTGGCGAACTCACGCCGACTATGAAACTGCGCCGCAAAGTGATCCTTTCACGTTACCAAGATCACATTAATACGATGTATCAGCGTTAGTTTGGTTTACCAAAGCGAGGAAGGTTTCTCATGGCTGAGAATCTTCCTTTTTTCCTGCTATTTTTATGCCTTTTCCCCCTCTTTTCTCCTCATAGCTGGATAGCAAATCTGGCAAAGTGGCGATTTTATAGTGGATATTTCCAATTTTATCCCCCGTGGTTAGCGTAAACCAGCAACATTCACTCAACATTTAGATTAAAAATGTAAATACTGATTAGCTAATAGACAGTTTTGCAAATAAAAAGTTACATTGATTGCAGCTTCATTCGAAGCAGGCCAAATGACAATCTAACGCCGCCTTACCGCCAGTATTTGGTTTAGATGTCCGCGTGGTGAGTGACCATCAGTACATCCAAGCGTAAGGGGCAAGATTAGGCTAAAAGTAAGTCCTAACTATGCAGACAGGGAGGCGTAGAGTGGAAATGTTATCCGGTGCCGAGATGATCGTGCGCTCCATGATCGATCAAGGCGTAAAACATATTTTTGGCTATCCAGGCGGGTCGGTGCTGGATATTTACGACGCATTACACGAAAAGAGTGATATTGACCATGTGTTGGTGCGTCATGAGCAAGCCGCTGTGCATATGGCCGATGGTTACGCACGGGCCACGGGTGAAGTGGGCGTGGTGCTGGTCACCTCAGGCCCAGGGGCAACCAATGCGATTACCGGTATTGCCACCGCGTACATGGACTCGATCCCCATGGTAGTTTTTTCTGGCCAAGTCATGAGCGGCCTGATTGGCAATGATGCCTTCCAAGAATGTGACATGGTGGGGATTTCCCGCCCGGTGGTTAAACACAGCTTTTTAGTTCAACGCGCCGAAGATATTCCCAACATTGTTAAAAAAGCCTTTTATCTTGCCGCGACGGGACGTCCTGGCCCTGTGGTGGTCGATATTCCCAAAGACATGCTGAACCCGGCACAAAAGCATCCATATCAGTACCCTGACAGTGTGCGCATGCGCTCTTACAACCCGACCACCTCGGGACACAAAGGGCAGATAAAGCGTGGTTTAAAAGCGCTGTTGGCGGCGAAAAAGCCGGTGCTGTATGTCGGTGGCGGCGCCATCATGGCCGACTGTGGTGAACAAATCCGTCAATTATCAGAAAGCCTAAACATTCCCGTCGTCAGCACCTTGATGGGGCTGGGGGCGTTTCCCGGCACCCATGAACACTCGCTGGGCATGCTGGGCATGCATGGCACCTACGAAGCGAACATGGCGATGCACCAAGCCGATCTAATTTTTGGTATTGGTGTCCGTTTTGACGATCGCACTACCAATAACTTAGAAAAATACTGCCCCGATGCCACCATCATGCACATTGATGTGGACCCTTCCACCATCTCTAAAACCGTCGCCGCGGATATTCCCATCGTTGGCTCGGCGGATGCGGTATTAAATAGCATGGTCAAGCTGCTGGTGGAGCAAGGTGGCAGCAATGACAGCGATGCGATCAGCACCTGGTGGCACAATATTCAGATTTGGCGTGAGCGTCAGTGTTTGCAGTATGTCGCCGATCCTGAGCGGATTAAACCACAGCAGGTGATTGAAACCTTGTACCGCCTCACTCATGGCGAGGCCTATGTGACCTCAGACGTCGGCCAACATCAAATGTTTGCCGCGCTTTATTATCCTTTTGATAAACCACGCCGTTGGATTAACTCCGGCGGCTTGGGCACTATGGGCTTTGGGCTTCCCGCCGCCATGGGGGTGAAGTTTGCGCTACCGGACGCGCAGGTGGTGTGTGTCACTGGTGATGGCAGTATTCAAATGAATATTCAGGAGCTGTCGACAGCGTTGCAATACGACATTCCGGTAGTGATCGTCAACCTTAACAATCGTTTCCTCGGGATGGTGAAACAATGGCAGGATATGATTTATCAAGGTCGCCACTCACACTCTTATATGGACTCGGTGCCGGACTTTGCGGCGATCACTGAGGCCTATGGTCATGTGGGGATGCGCATTAATCATCCGTCTGAGCTGGAAGCCGGCCTAGAAAAGGCACTGGCAATGAAAGATCGCTTAGTCTTTGTCGATATTAATGTCGATGAAACTGAGCACGTGTATCCGATGCAGGTACGCGGCGGGGCGATGAATGAAATGTGGTTGAGCAAAACGGAGAGAACCTAATGCGCAGTATTGTATCGGTTTTAATGGAAAACGAGCCGGGAGCTTTATCGCGGGTAGTGGGATTATTCTCTCAGCGTGGCTACAACATTGAGTCGCTTACGGTGTCACCGACCGATGACGCGACCTTATCGCGCTTGAATATCACCACCTCGGTGGTGAGCGACGCGGACCGCGAGCAAATCGAAAAGCACCTGCACAAACTGATTGATGTGCTGAAAGTGAGCAATGTCACCGAAAGCGATCACATTGAGCGTGAACTGGCGTTGGTGAAAGTGAAAGCCAGCGGCTTTGCCCGCGCGGAGGTAAAACGCACGGCGGATATTTTCCGCGGGCAGATTGTCGATGTCACGAACTCGCTTTACACCGTGCAGTTGACCGGTGACAGTGACAAACTGGATGCCTTTATTCGCGCGGTGGGTGAAATTACCGACATCATTGAAGTCGCACGCAGTGGTGTGGTGGGCATTGCACGCGGCGAGCGAGCGCTGCGCCAGTAATCAAAGCCACTGGTCGTTGTAATAGAAATGGCATGATATACCATGAAAGCAAGGCAGCCATGATGGTATTGGGTTCGTAGCCACAACCTGATTTCCCTACTACAAGAAAATTTACTCACATGAAGCAAACCACACTTTGAGGCTCCCTAACCGCCAAAGTGTGGTTTGTGTCTTTTCAGGTGTTTAGACTAATAAATAGCCCTTAAGCGTAGGTAAGCATCATGAAAAACACCCCTATTGTCGTATCTGTTCTCGCGTTAGTGTTGGTTGGGATGCTATTTGGACTCAATTTTCAAGTCAGTGAATCCGCGGTCACATTTTTTAATGCTATGGGGACAACTCTATCTGGTATTGGTGCTGCCGCCGCAGCATATATTTCATATTTGTCTATTGGACAATGGAAGGAACAGTCCAAACACTCACTATTGTATGAATACCTAAGCACTATTGAAACATCGTTAAAAATATATGAAAAAGAATTTATTGAGAAAGCAATAACACAGGATGGGCTTCCCGTATCCAAAGCACTAAGAGCTTTCGCTGAGCCAGAGTCTATAATAAGAAATGACTATTTCGACGCCTATCAAAAGGCTTCAGAAATTGCAGACGGGGAAAAGCTAGAAAAACTAGAAAGTCTCGAACTGTATAAATTAAAGAGTAGACTCTTTTATCCTTTTGACAGGTATAACACTGCAGCATGTAAAAGCAAAAGGTTTATAGATAACGCACCAGAAGAACTCCTCAATGAAAAAACATTGGACGAGGTCCCTGAGTTGCATGAATGCTCGGTGACCATGTTTCATAATGTATTGGAAATTCGTGAAGTATTTGATGATGCAATCAAGACAGTGAGAGATATACGTGCTTCTCTCTAATAATCCCGTATAACTTGAATTTATATTCTATCCATATCATTTTTACAATATATCTGTTTTTAGACTGGTAATATGTAATTGAAAAAATGGCACGCCAAGGCGTGCCATTTTTGTGTCGGTTAAGCGGGATTAATCAAATACACCAAGGCTTCATAGGGTGCCAGTTGCATTTCTGGCATTAAGCGCTTGGCTTCGGGGTAATTATGGCTCACCAAGTCTGCGTTCGGGGCAGGGGCGACAGGCAAGGCCGCTGTGACCGGTTCGCCATAAAAGTTACACACTACCACCAGTTGGCTGTCGCCATTGTCGCGACGATACGCGAGTAGCTGTGGGTGGTCAGGCAGCAAGTCCTGATAATCCCCTTCACGGATTACAGGTAAGGTTTTACGTAGGGAAATCAGCTGCTTGTAGTGATAGAACACCGAGTCTTCATCCGCCAAAGCGGTGTCGACATTGACGTCAGCATAGTTAGGCGCAGGCTTTAGCCAGGGTGTGCCTGTGGTAAAACCGGCGTTTGTTGAACTGTCCCACTGCATGGGGGTACGCGAATTGTCGCGTGAGCGTGCAGCCAGAATGGCCAACACTTCCCCTTCAGGCATGCCTTGGTCGCACAGCAGACGGTGCATGTTGCGGCTTTCGACGTCTTGATAGTCATCAATACGCTGATAGCCAGGGTTGGTCATGCCAATTTCTTCCCCTTGATACACGTAAGGCGTGCCTTGCTGCATATGAATCGCGGTGGCGAGCATTTTGGCGGAGGCAACGCGATGGTGGCGATCATCACCAAAGCGGCTGACCACACGCGGTTGGTCGTGGTTACACCAAAACAGGGCGCCCCAACCTTGATTATGCAGGCCATGCTGCCAAGTGCGGAAAAGCTGTTTTAGGGCCAGGAAGTCAAACGGCGCCAGTCGCCACTTCTCGCCGCCCGGATAATCGACTTTTAAGTGGTGGAAGTTAAACACCATGGAGAGCTCTTTGCCATCTGGCGCGGAATATTGCTGACAATGCTCCAAGGTGGTCGAAGACATCTCGCCTACAGTGACGCTGCCGTAACGCTGGAAAATGTCGCGGCTAATTTCTTGCAAGTAGTCGTGAACGCGGGGACCGTCGGTATAAAAGCGGCGACCATCGCCTTGATGATCATCAGGGAACGACTGATCTTTGGAGATCAAATTGATCACATCGAGGCGAAAGCCATCCACGCCTTTTTCGGCCCAAAACGCCATCACCTCTTTGACGGCCTCCCGCACCGCTGGATTTTCCCAGTTAAGATCGGCTTGTTCGGTGGCAAATAAGTGGAGGTAATACTGGCCGGTTGGTTCATGCCATTGCCACGCGCTACCGCCAAATTTTGATTGCCAGTTGTTTGGGGCTCCGCCGTTAACCGGATCTTTCCAGATGTAATAATCGCGATAGGGGCTGTCCTTGCTGGCAAGCGCTGATTGAAACCAAGGATGCTCGGTTGAGGTGTGATTAATCACAATATCCATGATGATGCGGATGTCGCGTTTATGCGCTTCGGCCAGCAGGGTATCGAAGTCGTCCATGGTGCCTAGGCTAGGATCAATCGCGTAATAATCGGCAATGTCGTAGCCGTTATCGACTTGTGGCGATACATAAATGGGGGTTAGCCATAACGCGTCGATGCCCAAGGTCGAAAAGTAGTCCAGCTTTTCGATAATGCCTGGCAGATCACCTGTCCCTGTTTGTGTGGTATCACGGAAGCTCTTTGGATAAATCTGATAAATGGTGGCCGTTTTCCACCAGGGATGTGCGTGCATAATGTCTCTCTTAACGCTAAAAAAAGCGGGGAGCGTTCCCTCCCCGCAGACGGAATGGGAATTAGGCGACCGCCAATTTGCCTTTGCTGGCCTGGCGGCGGTACATAAAGGCGGTGAGTGCGATTGGCACTAAGATGGCGATTAACATCGCGACCACGTAAACACCCCAGAATTGTGGCTGAATAGATAAGATGCCTGGTAGACCCCCGACACCAATACCGTTGGCCATCACACCGGAAAGACCACACACCATCGCCGCTAGCGCCGAGCCAACCATGGCGCAGAGCATCGGGAATTTGTAGCGCAGGTTAATCCCGTACATGGCCGGCTCTGTCACGCCAAGGTAGGCGGAAATCGCCGCGGGCACCGAAATTTCGCGCTCGTTTTCTTTCTTGCTGACCCAAATAATACCGACTACCGCCGAGGCTTGTGCAATGTTGGACAGGGCAATCAGCGGCCAAATAGGTGTGCCGCCCATTTCCTGCATCAGCTGCAAGTCCACCGCGTTGGTGGTGTGGTGAACCCCGGTGATCACCAAAGGTGCATAGAGGAAGCCAAACAGCGCTGCCCCGATAAAGGCGAAATCACCGGTCATCGCCGTGCGAGCCAAGAAGGCGACACCGTTGCCGATTTCACGCCCAAATGGACCAATCAGGGTATGCGCCAAGATCACGGAAGTCAGCAGCGCAACAAACGGCACCACCACAAGATAGAGGTAATCTGGAATAATCCGTTTTAACTGGGTTTCAATAAATGCCAGCGCCATACCGGCAAACATCGCCGGGATCACCTGTGCTTGATAGCCGACTTTTTCAATTGAGAACCAGCCAAAGTCCCACACTTCAGGCATTTCTTTACCGATAAGGTACGCGTTCATCAATTGGGGGGATACCAGGGTAATACCCAGAACAATACCCAAAATGGGGGTGCCGCCCATTTTTCTCACCGTCGCCCAACACACACCGACAGGGAGGAAGTGGAAGATAGCTTCACCAAGCAGCCACAAAAAGCCGTGAGCAGTGGCCCAAAACTCGCTGATCTCGGTCAGAGTTTTGCCATCGAACATGCGGATATCGCCGATCACATTACGGAAGCCAAGGATCAGACCACCGGTGATAATCGCGGGCAAAAGGGGCACAAAGATTTCCGCGAGGTGTGAGATAGCACGCTCAGTTAGGCTCATATTTTGGCGCGCGGCTTGTTTGGCCTCATCTTTTGACTGGCCTTCCACGCCGGTTTGCGCTTCCAATAGGGCATACACTTGATCGACATTGGTGCCGATCACGACTTGAAATTGGCCGGCACTGGTAAAGCAGCCTTTGACCATGGGGATCGCTTCAATCGCGGCCACGTCCGCTTTTTCTGGATCATTTAGTACGAAACGTAAACGCGTGAGGCAGTGGCTAACGGTTGCGATGTTATCTTTGCCGCCAATATGAGTGACCAATTGGTCGATGGCTTTTTTATCTATCTGGCTCATAAGCAATCCTGTATTGCTGTAGGGTATTCATTGGTAACGTTCCCACTCATTATGGATCCTACTATCGAATTTATCAGTGGAATCGTTCCCATTATTTGAAAACCATCACAGAGAAATCTGTAACTGCCTGATTATTGGTGTGAGCCGCCGCTTAGGGAGTGACGAGGTGGCAAGGTTGTGTCCAGTGGCTAACCACGGGAGCGTCGTCATCCAGCTGCTTGAGCAGCAAGTCGGCCGCATGTTGCCCTGCTTGATGGTAACCTAGCTCCACACTCACGGCGCGCGGGAACATGAAACGAAGCATGTCATGGTTACCGATGCCACCAATGGCGATATCTTCACGGTTTAGGGTTTGTAGCCGTTTGGCAACCCCTAGCGCCAGGGTGTCTGACGCACAAACAATTGCATCAGTATGCGAGTTCATGAGGGCATCGGTGGCGTCATAGGCGGCGTGTAAGCGCATTTCACAGCGATGTAATTGTGGTGAGAGTTGGTGGCGTTGGCAAAAACGCTGATAGGCATCAGAGCGGGCAAGGCCGGTGGTTTCATCGCGCTCATCAATCCCCAAGAAGGCAATATGACGACATCCTTGATGATAAAAATGGTCCATCACTTGTGTGACTGCGCCTTGGTTGTCATAGCTGACGCTAATGTATTGATCACTATCAACGGCCAGAACGACACAGTTGGGAGCGAAAGGCGCGAGCGCGTTGAGATCACAGCCAGAAAAACCAAAAAAGATAATCCCATCAACATTACGGCGTTTTAGCACATCCAGATGCGCTTGGGCTTTTTGTTGTGAGAACTGACTTTCCATAATGGCGGCGTCATAGCCTTTGGCATACAAGGTATTGAGCAGGCCCGTCAACGCGGTGTTTTCAGAATTAGAGCTGAGCTTTGCCACAATCACACCCACGACGCCACTGCGTTGTGCGCGCATCGCACGTGCAGATTTGGAGGGCATAAAGCCGTGTTGGTCAATCACGGCTTGTATTTTCTCGCGCGTACTGTCTTTGACCCGTGGATCATCGTTTAACACACGAGATACGGTCGATTTTCCCACCCCGGCTAAGCGGGCGATATCCAAAATCGTCAATGCTTTTGTCATCTTGTTCTCTGTCGTCACACTAAATCAGCAGCTTAGTCGCCGCCTGTTGGAGTGTGATGATAACAGGCGAGATTGGCGCTTGCGATTTATTGATTAATTTGTAAACTAATGCCTGATTTTTGAACAGACATCCCGCTTTAGACTGAAATGATGATGAGTCACCCTTTACTACAAACAATCAATAAGTGCTTAGTACGTCTCACCACCTTGACGTTGGCAGTGATGGCCGTCAAGTTTAGTGCCATCTATTTGGTACCGTTAGCGGTCTTGATAAAAACCCACTTCAAAGAAATTGTCCACTGGTAAAGGTGCTGAGCCTTTCTCCGACCGCAGTATTAAGCCCCAGCCAGTAGTGTTGATAAGCGTGACTATGAGCCTGCGGTCGCGCAGAGACGAGCCCGCGCAATACTGGCATTAAGCGCTGCCAACTGGATGCGAATTCAAAGCCGATATCGGGATGCGTGAGGTAGCGTAAATGCTGGGCGACAAGCGGCTGTATCGCGTCTGCAAGATACGGATTGATGCCGGCAAAGAGCGTGTAATGAAGCTGCTGATGCCAATGCGCTAAGGCAGCGAGGTCACGATAATCCTTGGCAGGCAGATGCTGTAGGCCGTGCAGTAAGCCCAGTAGGGTCAATGAGGTCGGCTCATCCAACCGAGGCGGCAGCCTATCCATGAAAGCGCCAACCATCGCCTGTATGCCAGCCGCGAGAGATTGCCAGTCTGGCTGACTTAAGGGCATTAACTGGTATCCAAGGTGGGGTTGGTAGCTGATGCGTCCGGCCATGGCGAGTAAATGTAAGCCATCACGCGCCGTTGCTGTGGTTAAATCAAGATGCTCGCACAAGGTGGCGACGGTGAGTGAATAATGGCCATGCGCATTCGGTGTCACTGTGAGCTGGCGGGTTAATATAGCTCCCCAAATATGTGCCATGGCTTCTTGTGCTTTGGTTGGTTTCATTGCGCTTCCTGCTGTCCCTTTTTTATCATGCCACTAAACGGGGGATAAAAAAACGCCCCGACAATGTCGAGGCGCAGGTGTTGCTTATCGGTGCTTAAATTACAGCACGTGCACAGAGGCTGTGTTAGTCGTACCAGATGGCACGAGCGCACCTGACACCATGACGACGATATCGCCTTTGTTCGCTAAGCCTGACTCTAGCGCGATGGTTTTACCACGACGGTAGAACTCATCGGTGCTATCGATGCTTTCGATCATCACTGGTGTCACCCCTTTAGTCAGACACAGATGAGCGGCTGTTTTCGGGTTCGTGGTGACCGCGACAATGTTGGCGGTTGGGAAGTATTTACGCACTGAGCGCGCTGACTTACCCGCTTCAGTCGCCACCACAATTAACGGGGCACTGAGTTTTTGAGAGGTATCAACCGCGCCTTTACAGACCGCTTCGGTGATACGCAGACGATCGCTATCAAGGCGAGAGCCGAGGGCTGGAGACATTTGACGGTCTGTGCGCTCACAGATTTGTGCCATGATGCTCACCGCTTCTAATGGATATTTCCCTTTTGCCGATTCACCTGACAGCATCACTGCATCCGTGCCATCCATGATGGCATTGGCCACGTCACCGGCTTCTGCGCGGGTTGGGCGTGGGTTTTTGATCATTGAATCCAGCATTTGTGTTGCTGTGATAACCATCTTGCGTGCACGGTTACACTTTTCGATCATCATCTTCTGGGCGAAGATCACTTCTTCAACGGGGATCTCTACCCCTAGGTCACCACGAGCAACCATGATGCCGTCAGACGCTTCCAAGATAGCGTCAAAGTTGTCGACACCTTCTTGGTTCTCAATTTTAGAGATGATCTTGATGTCGCTACCGCCGTTTTGCGCCAATAGCTCGCGGATTTCTTCTACGTCTTCTTTCTTACGAATAAATGAGGCAGCAACAAAGTCAACGCCTTGCTCGCAACCAAACTTCAGGTCCGATTTATCTTTTTCAGCCAGCGCTGGCAGGCTGACAGAAACGCCTGGCAGGTTAACGCCTTTGTTTTCACCCAGCTCACCGTTGTTGAGTACTTTACAAACCACTTCTTTTTCAGTCGTTTCTAGTACTTCCATCTCAAGCAGGCCATCATCAACCAGTACTGTATCACCCGCTTTTAAATCTTGCGGCAGACCGGCATAGGTCACGGCAACGCGCTCCTTATTGCCCACAACAGAGGTATCTGTGGTGAAGGTAAAGGTTTGACCGGCTTTTAGTAGCACATCATCGCCACCTTCCAGTTTTACCGTACGGATCTCAGGACCTTTGGTATCCAGCAAGATAGCGGCTTGTTTGCCAGTTTGCTTCATCACATTACGCAAGTTGGCGATACGCGTACCATGCTCTTGGTAATCGCCGTGTGAGAAGTTAAGGCGCATGACGTTCATGCCAGCTTCAACAAGCTGAGTAAGCATCTCTTCAGATTCGGTTTTTGGGCCAATCGTACATACGATTTTGGTCTTTTTCATCGACACATTTCTCCGGTCAAAAATTGAAACATAAGCCTGATGCTTTCTCACAACACACCAAAAGTGTAATTTTACCACGCACTTTTACGACTTAAGTGGCTGTGAAAGCGAATTTTTTGCATTTTTCAATGACGTTACCGCAGCCAGGGTGGCTGTGGTGACGTCACTGTTTATCGAACGTGAGTATAGATTGTCTGCCGAGATCTGTGTTGATCACGGGCAATAAAGGCTTCATTGACAATAAAGCACTCAATAGTGCACCTGCCTCATGAGTCTTCCCTCCCTTTGGGGCGTGTAAATTTACCACAGCTGATGATTTAAATCATTACAACCTGGTGACAGCGCACCAGCGAATCAAGATATTTTTATCATGATTACGCTATCTGTTGATGTTGCTATCTTTACCATACGACGTATTCCGTTTTGCTGCTTTTATCAGCCATTAGTGGCCATTTGCACGCTTTATGATGTGATCTAGCTTCCAATTTGAACTGGATCATGCTTTTTTATTAAGTCTTTTGCGTTCCCTTAGAATTTATCTACCATCAAGACTCTTTGAATGGACTGCCTAATAATGTTTGCGCGCACTTTTCGACTTTTGACAGGGATGCTGCTTCTAGCCTGCACGTATATGAGTACGTTTGCATGGGCTGACGACGCCTATCTGTCAGAAGAAAAAGACATTTTAGTTATTGCGCACTCATCTGAATGGAAACCCTACAGCTACATACCTGGCAACGGGCAACCCAAAGGGTTATTGATTGACTTTTGGCAGGCCTACGCGAAATACAATCACACATCGATTCAGTTTATGTTGGCCGACTGGTCGGATTCTCTGGCCTATATGAAAGAAGGCGGTGATCGCATTCATGCGGGGCTACTCAAGTCCGCCGAACGTGAAGCCTATTTAGACTATGTGGCCCCCATTTTTAATACTAATGGCTCACTCTATGTAAAAAATCAGTCGGGGCAAGTCAGTAAGGATCCTTTAGCCGCAGGCAAAGTGGTGGGCGTGGTTGATGGCAGTTACGAATCTTGGTTTTTGGCCGAGCACTATCCTGATGTGGAGCAAAAACGCTTTCGGCGGAATGAAACGCTATTTAGTGCCGCGCTCGATGGCGAAATCAGTGCGCTTGTTGCCGATACCCAAACGGCAAACTTTTACTTTTTGACCCAAGGTAAACCGCTTGCGTTTGTCGCAGAGCAAATCCTTTACACACGCCCGATTTATGCGGCGGTGCCCAAAGGCAATCAAGCGCTACTAAAAGAGGTACGCGAAGGCATAGATAATATCCCTGCGGCAGAGCTGTTACGCATCAAGCAAAAGTGGGTCAATACCGAGCGCGTCGAGGCTTACCCAGCTTGGCTTATTCCTAGCATTGTACTGGTGATGCTGTTAGGCGCGGTGACCTATATCTTTATTCTTAAACGTATGGTGTATAAACGCACGGTCGCATTGCGCCGGGCTAACGCTCGTTTGCGAGAGTTCGCCAATACCGATCCTTTGACACAGCTGTTAAATCGCCGTGGACTTGAAACCTATTTTACCCGTTTAAAACCTAAGCTGAGCCGTCAACAGGAAATGGGGTTGATTTTGATTGATCTTGACCATTTCAAGCAGGTCAACGATACCTACGGGCATATGCAAGGCGATAAAGTGCTGGTACACTTGGCAAGTTACCTGAAGCGGTTTGTTAAAAAAGGGGCAGCGGCGCGTTTAGGTGGGGAAGAGTTTTGTATCTTATGTCCTACCCAAGATTTAGATGCTTTAATTGAAATGGCCAATCACATTCGCTGTGATATTGCGGAGACGGTGTTTGAATTTGGCGGCGCGGATATTCGTGTCACCGTGAGTATCGGCGCGATTGTTTCTAGCGATGTGGTGGAGGAGATAAAGCAACTAGAGTTAGATGCGTTGATCCATGCCGCTGATCTTCTCATGTATCGCGCGAAAGACCGTGGTCGTAACCAAGTGATGCTCGCTTCTTCGCAATCCGTTAATACCCCCATCGTCGAAATATAATACCGTTTACTGTCGGGTAAAGTGGGTAATACTTTACGCTGGGGAAAGCGCCTACTTATTTCCTAGCCGCAATGGCTAATGATTGCGCGCCATCCGTCCCGAAGCTGCTGCGGTGTCACGCATGTCTTTTTCTCTTTGATGTACCATCCTCCTCTTTTCTGCTTTTTTTGTTTTCTTTCCTTGCAGCGTTTTTATCAGTAAATATACTGTATATATATACAGGTATTTTGATGATGAAAACACTCGACCAATTAGCTCAGCAACACGGCCTATGGCGTGCTAGTCAGCGGCCGTTAATGGCGGAATTACCCGATAAAAAAGCGACCGGTTACACTGCCTTTGATCAGCGCCTCGGCGGCCTCCCGTCTCCAGGGGTGACGGATATTATCAGTGATTATGGCGTCGGTGAGTTGCGGCTGGTGTTACCCGCGTTGTATCACGCTAGCGGTCAGCAGGTGGCGTGGATCCGCCCACCGGTTGGACTCAACGCAGCGATGCTACATCAGCAAGGCTACTCCACAGACAACACCTTGTTGGTGTCCCCCAAAAGCGATCAAGATGCGCTGTGGGCGGCAGAGCAAGCGGCGCGCAGTGGCGCGTGTCAGGCGGTAGTGTTATGGCCATCTTCGCTCACGGTGGGGCAAGTGAAGCGCCTAAAACTGGCGGCCGAACATGGTCAATGTGCGGTGGTGCTGTTGCGCCGCCAGCAGACGTATTCATTGACCTTGCCAGTCGATTTAAGCGTGGCGCTGGCGCCTTCTGCATGTGGCGTGACGGTTACGGTGCGTTATTGTCGCGGCCAATGGCCGCCGGCCCCGTTTACCCTCGATTGGCGCGAGCAATGGCCCGCGTTGGTGACCTGGCCGAGCAATGCTGAGAATTTGCTTGCCTTTCCCTCACGGCAACAGCGGGAGCAAGCGTGATGTCATTGTGGCTGTATCTGCATTGCCCAAGCTTGCTGTTAGATAGTCTTTATGCGCCGTCATCGGCGCAAGCGGTGGGGCTGGTTAGCGAGCAAGAAGGCCGTTTAGTGCAGCTCTCTGTGGCGGCGAACACGCACGGCCTGAATATCGGTATGGGATTAGGGGCCGCAGCGCTTATGTGTCATCAGCTCGCGGTCTATCCTTATTGCGCGGTGAAAGAGCAGTCTGCGCTTGAGCAGCTTGCCGCACAGCTTTATCCGTTGGTCGCGGAAATCAGCCTTAATCCCCCTAACGGTTTATGGCTACACGTGTCACCGATGTTGGCACTATATCAAGGGTTTACCCCGCTATGGCAGGCGGTGACTCAAACGCTGGTTGAAAGTGGTATCCGTTATCAGGCTGGGGTGGGCCAAACGCCGCGTGCCGCCGAGCTGATGGCGTATGGCCACGCGGGCAAGATCAGCACCGACCCCGAACATTTGCAGGCAGCGTTGCAGCAATTGCCGTTGGCTGCAGCCCCTTTACCGGAGACGGTGAAAACCCAGTTTACGCGTCTGGGCCTCTCTCAGTTAGGTGAGCTTATCGCCTTGCCCACCGCTTCGCTCACGCGACGTTTTCCCCGCTCGGTGGTGGATTATCTTGCCGAAGTGCGTGGTGATAAGCCGACGCCGCTGAATTATTTTCAGCCACCGCTGCAATTTTTTCAGCAACGGGTTTTATTGTTTGAGCTTAGTGAGCAAGCCCATTTATTGCCCATTATCGAGAACCTCGTCTCGGCACTGTGCCGCTTTCTTGAGCAGCGTAGTGCCTGCACGCCTGCGCTGACGTTGGGCTTTAGCTTGCGTGATGGATGTGAAGAAACCCTGCCGGTAATGGCTGCGCATGGCGAGAAAGCTCTCGAGCGCTGGATGGCGTTGGTGCGTTTACGGCTGGCGTCATGGCAAGTGAGCCAGCCGGTGACTGCGGTCAGTGTGGCGGCTTCGCAAATCGATTGTCACCAGCCCGGACAAACCGATCTTTTTAGCGCCCAGCAAGGTGAGCAAAATCGCGATGAGTTGGTCGCGACTCTGGCGGCTCGATTAGGGGAGGAGGCGGTTATGCGGTTAGCGTATGTGAATCATCACCGTCCTGAGGCGGCCAGCCAACATGTCCCTCATCACCATCGCGCCACACCGACGGCCTCGGCCCCCACGCGTCCACGCCCAAGCTTACTACTGCCGCAACCCACGCCACTGGTTGGCAAGGTCACCTTACGCGAGGGGCCAGAGCGGATTGTCTCCGGCTGGTGGGAAGGTATGCCTATCCAGCGCGATTACTTTATTGCCCAAAACGTCCAGCAACAATGGCTGTGGGTATTCCGCACGCCAGAGCAAACTTGGTTTTTACACGGTTGGTTTAGTTAGGGGTGAAGCGATGAGTACGTATGCCGAGCTGGTATGTTGCAGCAACTTTTCCTTTCTTGAGGGCGCCTCACACCCAGAAGAGCTGGTGGCACAAGCGGCAACATTGGGCTATCAAGCGCTTGCGATCACCGATGAATGCTCGGTCGCAGGGGTGGTGCGAGCGTATCAAGCTCAGCGTGATTATCCGCAGCTTTCGCTGATCATTGGCAGTCGCTTTCGCCTGCACGCGTTAGATATTGTTCTACTGTGTCCCACCCAAGCGGCTTATCAAGAGCTGTGTCGGATTATCACCAATGCGCGGCGGCGCAGTCACAAAGGCGATTACCAGCTGAGCGAATGGGATCTGATGTCGGTGCGTCATGGCTTGGTGCTATGGCTCCCCAGTGGCGCAGAGAGTGATCATCACTGGGCGACGTGGCTGCTGCGTTATCATGCTGAACGCTTGTATCTGGCGGTGCGGCGCGATCTAGCGGATAACGACCATCCGTATCTGGCGCACTGTCGCATGTTGGCAAGCCAGTATGAGCTTCGTGTGACCGCGTGTGGTGATGTGCTGATGCATCATCCTGAGCGACTGGCGTTACATCATACCTTAACCGCGATTCGGCATCGTCAGCCGGTGGCGGCGTTGGGGCGGACGTTATTGCCCAATGCAGAGCGCGCCTTACGCCCGTTACCCAAATTACACGCTTTGTTTCCCCCCGAGTGGCTGGCGGAAAGTGCCAAGATTGCCGCTCAGTGTCAGTTTTCCTTAGCAAGACTCAAATACAGCTATCCCAAAGAAGTGGTGCCAACCGGTGAGCCTGCGATGGCCTATCTGCGTGAGGCGGTCAAGCAAGGGGCACAGCAACGCTTCCCAAAGGGCGTGCCCCATGACGTGGGAGCTACCATTGAAAAAGAGCTCGCGCTTATCGAGGCAATGGATTACCCGTATTACTTTTTGACCATTTACGATCTGGTGCGCTTTGCCCAATCGCGTGGGATCTTATACCAAGGGCGCGGCTCGGCGGCGAACTCGGTGGTGTGTTATTGCTTAGGGATCACTGCGGTGGATCCGTGCAAAGTCGATGTGCTGTTTGAGCGCTTTATTAGCAAAGAGCGCGACGAGCCGCCGGATATTGATGTGGACTTTGAGCACCAGCGCCGAGAAGAAGTGATCCAGTATTTGTACCAAAAATATGGCCGTGAGCGGACCGCCTTAGCGGCAACCGTGATCCGTTATCGGCTTAAAAGCGCATTGCGCGATGTGGGCAAAGCGTTGGCGATCCCCGCCAGCCAGATTGATTTTTTTATTCAAAACCTTAACCGGCGCGATAAAACCCAGCCTTGGGGGCAGCAACTTCAGCAGTTGGGCCTCGATCCTAAAAGCACGAAAAGCCAGCAATGGCTGTCGCTTACCCAGACGTTGATCGGCTTTCCACGCCATCTTTCTCAGCATGTCGGCGGCTTTGTGATTGCGGATGGGCCTTTGTATGAGTTGGTGCCGGTGGAAAATGCGGCGATGGCAGAGCGGACGGTGATCCAGTGGGATAAAGACGATCTGGAAACGCTGCATCTGATGAAAGTCGACGTACTGGCGCTAGGGATGCTCACCGCGATTCGCCGTACCTTTGATTTGATTGCCCAAACCGGTGGTCCTCGCTTGAGTTTGGCGGCGATCACCCAACAAGGCGACGATCCGGCGGTGTTTGCCCGCATTCAGCACGCCGATACCGTGGGGGTATTTCAAATTGAGTCACGGGCACAAATGAGTATGCTGCCGCGGCTCAAACCGGCTTGTTATTACGATTTGGTGATCCAAATTGCCATTGTCCGCCCCGGTCCGATTCAAGGTGACATGGTACATCCGTATCTAAAGCGCCGCGACGGGGAAGAAGCGGTGAGCTACCCGTCCAAAGCGGTTGAGCAAGTGCTGGCGCGTACGCTTGGGGTGCCCATTTTTCAAGAGCAGGTGATCAAGCTGGCAATGGTGGCGGCCGGTTTTTCCGGTGGTGAAGCGGATCAGCTGCGTCGCGCGATGGCGGCCTGGAAGAAAAAGGGCGGACTGGGGCCGTTTCGCGACAAATTGATTGCCGGGATGACTGCGCGAGGCTATCGCGCCGACTTTGCCGAGCAGCTTTATCGGCAAATCTGCGGGTTTGGTGATTATGGATTCCCAGAGAGCCACTCGGCGTCGTTTGCGGTCTTGGCCTATATATCGGCATGGCTGAAGCATTATTATCCCGCCGCGTTTTATACCGCTTTGCTTAATAGCCAGCCGATGGGGTTTTACTCACCATCACAACTGATGCAAGACGCCACGCGCCATCAGGTGTCTGTGTTGCCGGTTTGTGTGCAGCACTCGGGGGCGGATCATTGCTTAGAAAAGGTCGGCGATCAGTGGGGCGTGCGGCTGGGGTTGCGATTAGTCAAAGGATTGAGCGTGGCAGCGATAGACCGGTTGCTGGCGCATCGCCCAGAGTCGGGGTTTGCGTCTTTGTCGGCACTGCAAGAAATTAACCTTGACCGCGATGCCTATCAAGCCCTAGCCAGTAGTGGCGCATTGGCGGCGCTGGCTGGCAATCGCTATCAGGCGCGCTGGGCACTGATGGATCAGCAGCGGCAACTGCCGCTACTGGCTGCCAGTGATGATGCCGTCGAGCTACCTCACTCGCCTTCCCAGTGGCAGAACGTGATTGAAGATTATGCGGCCATGGGACTGTCGCTCACCGATCATCCTATTCGTTTGATGGCGCAAGCCGGCACGCTGGGGCGTTTTACCCGCAGTGTTGAGTTATCTCAGTGTGCGCCGCAAAGTTGGGTCGCGGTAGCGGGGGTGGTGACGGGAAAGCAATCCCCCGGTACGGCCAGTGGCGTAATCTTTGTCACCTTGGAAGACGATACGGGCAATATCAATGTGGTGGTCTGGGCGGGGACGGCACGGGCGCAATCCCGTGCTTTTATGCAAGCCAAGGTGTTGAAAGTGCATGGCATTGTCGAGCGCCAGGGCGAAGTGGTGCATGTGATTGCCGGTAAGTTGATTGATCTGACCCCGACGCTCACTACCTTGTCGGTCGCTGCGCGTGAATTTCGTTAACGCGACGCGCTGACCGCGTCGGGATAGACGGGTGCCGGACACGCAGCCACCGCTTGAATACGTTGGCGATGCAGCTCATCACGAATCGCCGCGCCTTTAAAGCCTGCGTCGACAATGGGTTTAACCTCCACCTGTTGCGCGCAAGCAAAGCGCTCGCGTAAAGCATCGGCTTGTGGATAGTGATAGTTTTCACGTCCCTTGCGGCCACGCACATCGGCTAAACACGCCAAGGCCAATTGCTCGATCCGCTCGGGTTTGCGCCACGCGTCGATTTGATTAAACAGCGCCACCCAATGCTCAGGACTGAGTTGATCGCACTTGTGAATTTTGGAGTGGTGGGCACTGACTACCAAAGCCAAATCTCGATAGCTGTTGGGGATACGTAGTCGCTCGCACAGATCTTTAATCACGGGTAGCCCGCGATCGCCGTGGCCGCGATGGCCGGGCAAAATAGAGGCTGGGGTGAGGGCCTTACCGAGATCATGGACTTGTGCTGCAAAGCGGATGCCTTTGTCATCGGTCAATGAGGCGGCATAACGACTGACCATTTCCGTGTGGATGCCGGTGTCGATTTCAGGGTGCCAGTTGGCTGGGTTCGGCACGCCGTACAAGGCGTCGATTTCTGGAAGCACCACCGCTAGGGCACCGCAATCGCGCAGCACAGCAAGAAACACATCGGGACAATCACTGCCGAGCGCTTTCTCCCACTCCCGCCAAACTCGCTCTGGGGTGAGGTGGGCAAGTTCGCCGTTGGCGACCATCGTTTTCATCAGCGCCAATGTATCGTCGGCAAGGGTAAAGCCGAGAGGCGCAAAACGGGCGGCAAATCGTGCCACACGTAGCACGCGCAATGGATCTTCGCTAAAGGCGGGCGAGACATGACGTAACATCCGGTTGTGCAAATCTTGCTGACCGCCATAAGGGTCAATCAAGCTGCCATCTTCATCTTGGGCAATGGCGTTTATAGTGAGATCACGCCGCTGAAGGTCTGCTTCCAGAGAAATATCTGGCGAGAAGTCGCAAACAAACCCCGTGTAGCCTTGGCCAGACTTACGCTCGGTACGGGCGAGGGCAAACTCTTCGTGTGTAGTCGGGTGTAAAAAAACTGGGAAGTCTTGGCCGACTTGCTGGTAGCCGGCCGCTTGCATTTGTTTGACGGTGGCACCGACGACCACCCAATCTTTATCTGTGACCGGCAAGCCTAATAGCGCATCACGTACAGCACCGCCGACAAGATAATGTTTCACACCAGACTCCTTAATGACACAGAGAAGAGACAATCACGTTTTCCGTGAATGATTGAAGTATACATACAGCCTAGCAGCACGCCTACCGTGTGCTTAAAAGGACGCTATAAGGATCGCAATAAAAAAGGCTGCCAATGCAGCCTTTCATAAACGATTATGCCCAGCCGTCGCGGCGACGTTTTTTGCGTGGGATAAGGTGTGGGAGAATCAGGCCAAACAGTAAGCCTCCGCCAGCCACCATGCCGCCGTAGGTGAACCAACGCATCAGAAGATCATCTTTTTGGGTGTCTATTTTGGCGCGTAAGGCGCGGATTTCGCTTTGCGCATCAATCAATTTTTTATTGAGTTCGCTGCTGTGTGCTTCGAGCTTCTCGATCTGCGCGTTACGCTGTTTAAGCGACTCAGCCAAGCCTTTTTGCTGTGCTTTGGCATCATCTTTTGCACTGGCCAAGGCGGATTTAACCTCTTTCAGTTCAGCTTCTAAGGCAGGCACTCGTTCTTTTAAGCCCGGCTGCGTGGTGACGTAGTCACTTTTTACCCAGCCTTTGCGGCCACGGCTATCAACCAGTTGGGTATAGCCCTCATCGCGATTACGTTTTAGCACAGTGACTTTATCACCCGCATCAACACTGCCGATAATGCGATATTGTGTGCCCGGGCCAGCGTGCATATAAGTAAACAAATCATCAGAAATATAGTTTTCTGCCATCGCTCGAGGCGCGGCAACGAGAACGAACAGCAATACGAGAGCAGAATACAGGTGTTTCACGTCTGGGGTCCTTTGCATAATTTCAGTGTGGGACACATCGGCTTTGCTGGGCATAGTGCCATAGGCGTAAAAGAAAGGGGAGCCATGCCCCCCTTTTTTTGACTGTGATTTGACATCATCGGCGCTTGTTACGCAAACAGCGAGGTCATCACTTGGTAAAAGATCACAGCCAACAAGGCTCCCGCGGGTAGAGTGATCAGCCACGAGGCAACAATATTCCGTACCACTCCCAAATTGAGTGCGGCAATACCGCGAGCAAAGCCCACGCCTAAGACGCCGCCGACTAAGGTTTGGGTGGTCGAAATAGGGAGGCCAGTGCCTGAGGCGAGCACAACCGTACTTGCGGTCGCCAGTTGCGCGGCAAAACCACGACTTGGGGTAAGCTCAGTAATGCCCGAGCCCACGGTCGCCATGACTCTATGTCCCATGGTGGCAAGGCCGAGTACAATCCCCGCGCCACCCATCGGTAAAATCCACCAGGCGATTTGTGCTTTTTCCGCTACGGCACCGAGGTTTTGCACCGTGGCCACAATGGCCGATAGTGGACCAATCGCATTGGCCACATCGTTTGAGCCATGAGCAAAGGCCATGGCACAGGCAGTGACGACCATCAGGAGGCTAAATATCCGCTCAACGCCCTGAAATCCTAGGTTTTCATCGCCGCGATACTTTCTAGAAATATAATAAACACCAAAAAACATCACCAGTGCAGACAAGACAATTGAGGCACTCACCGACTCTAGCGTGCTCAAGTGTAAACCAACATGTTTGAGCCCTTTTTTAATGGTGACCATCGCGATAATAAACGCGGTGAGGAACATATAAAGCGGGACGAAACGTTTGGCATTCAGGACAGGACGGTCGGTATCAAAAATCAGTCGTTGTGCACTTAGGAATATAAAGTAAGCGAACAAGCCAGAGATAAAAGGGGTGATAATCCAACTGCCAACGATACCTTGCACCGTGTGCCAATCGACGGCATCTGCGCCAACCGATAGGCAGGCGAAGCCAATAATGGCACCAATGATGGAATGGGTGGTGGAGACGGGCCAACCCATGAATGAGGCAAGTAATAGCCAAGAGCCTGCCGCCAATAACGCGGACATCATGCCAAAGACGAGTTCTAGTGGTTGGTCAGCATACAAGCTGGTGTCAATCACGCCTTTGCGAATGGTGTTTGTGACCTCGCCACCGGCTAAATACGCGCCGGCGAATTCAAATATCATCGCCACAATAATGGCTTGCTTGACGGTGAGTGCTTTTGAGCCCACGGAGGTGCCCATCGCGTTCGCGACGTCATTGGCACCAATACCAATTGCCATTAAAAAACCAAAAGCCGCGGCGACCATGATCAGTATGGTCCCGTGATTCATCAGGATTTCCATTGTAATACCTTGTTGTTACATCACTCGGTTAGGAACGGGAAAGCATGACCTCTAAGCGCGCACCCACACGTTGCGCCTGGTCAGCAATTTCACCGACCCACTCGAGGATTTTGTACAAGAACATGACGTCAACAGGGTTGTACTCCTGCTCAACGGCCATTAATGCTTGGCGAAGTTGGATTTGCATAGAATCGGTATCGTCTTCAATCACATCCAACTGATGAATCATTTCGGCGACTAAGGTGACTTCGCGCCCTTTAAAGCCCGTTTCAAGCAGCTCTTCAAGCTCGTTGATCACGCGGCGTGCTTGCGCGGCAGCATCTAAGCATCGCTGCACATAGGCGATAAAAGCATCATTCATGGAGGGGGGCATACGCAGCTGACGGCCTATCACACGGCCGGCAATATCCTTGGCTAAATTTGCCAGCTTGTCTTGCTGGGTGAGGAGCTCGAGCATGTCCGTACGATCAACGGGCATAAAGAGGCCTCGAGGTAACTTAAGCCGAATATTGCGTTTCAGGGTATCAGCATCTTTCTCTATCTCAGAGATTTGATGGCGGAGTTGGTTTGCTTTGTCCCAATCTTGTTGCTCGCAAGCATGAAAGAAGGGGACCAGTAGTTCACAACAATCGTTTACACGATTGACGTGACGCTGCAGTGGTTTAATGGGACTCTTCGCAAAGAGCCCGACAATTGTATTGACTGGCATAGCCGTAATCTACCTGGTTGCCTCGAGCCCAGTGGGCAAAAAAGAGAGGCCAAACGTTCAACGATGGTATATCGGAGCGGCGATGGTAGCGCAGAACATAGGCTAAAGAAATAGCTTTTGTGATCTCTGCCTCAGTGCGCATGATCAAGCCTGGTAGTGATAGCGCTTGCCGACAGGATCAATTGTTCATATCCTTGTCAGGCAATTGGCGATAGGTACCCGTATGGACACTGAGATAGAGCTCAAATTTTTTGTCTCTTCTGACTTTTCTCATCGCATTCGCGATAAAATTGTCAGTATAAAACAGCTACAGCAAAGCCAGCGTGAGCTGGGAAACATCTACTTCGATACGCCAGATTTTACCCTACGTAAACACGATATCGGTTTGCGGGTGCGTCGTTTTGATGGTGTGTACATTCAAACCCTCAAAACGGCAGGTCGGGTCGTGGCGGGGCTGCATCAGCGCCCAGAGTACAATGCCGAGCTTAACGGGCCTGAACCTGATCTTTCTTTGATCCCAGTCGATGCATGGCCCGATGATCTGGATGTTGATGCACTCAGCCAAGCTCTCCAGCCGTTGTTTTCCACCGATTTTGTGCGTCAGCAATGGCTGCTAGCAACGGATGACGGTAGCCAAATCGAATTGGCGAGCGATCAAGGCGAGGTCTCTACCGAAGCCGGCGATAAGGACGTGATTTCTGAGGTGGAGCTGGAGCTGATTTCCGGGCAAACCGATGCCTTGTTCTCGCTGGCACGCAGTCTGGCGGATGAAGGCGGCCTGCGCCTCGGCAATTTGAGCAAGGCGGCGCGTGGCTATCGTTTAGCGACAGGCTATCAGGGCGATCCGGTGAAAGCCTTATCCATCGTTAAACTCGGCGCGGATGATAGCCAAGAAAAAGCCCTGATTCGGATCCTCGAACACGCACTGAGCCACTGGCACTATCATGAGCAGATTTATATTGAACGCGAATCACTCGAGGCGTTGCAAGAAATTCGCTATGCCGTCTTGTTGATCCGACAAGCGTTTGTCTTATTCGGCGGTGTGGTGCCGCGCCGAGCAAGCAGTCTACTTCGTCAAGAGCTGCAATGGTTTGAAGGTGAGCTGGCGTGGCTCGATGACGCGCGGACCAATGCCCGGCTGTGTGAAGACAAAGGCCAATATCTGCGTAAATTAAATGCGCGAAAAACCTTGGTGAAAAGTTTGAAGGCTGAACAAGCACGATTGCCTGAGCGTGAGGACATTGTCTCGCTGCTACATACATCACGGTATTGTAATTTACTGCTCGATTTAAGTCGTTGGATCCTTTCGAAAGGTTGGCAACCGTTTTTAGATGATAAAGCGGCGGATAAGCTTGCCCAACCGATTCAACGTTTGGCCGATAAAGCGCTCCCTGAATCTTGGCATGAATTGCTTGACGCGTTTGATGAAACGAAGCCACTGACGCGGCATGATTACTTTGACCAATACCCTCGCTTGCAACGCAATTTGTTACTAGGCACCTGCTTGGCCTCTTTGTATGACAAAAGTCGGCGTAAAGCCTTCCGCCTGCCTTGGCTCGATATGTTGCAAGGCATTGAGGCGCTACGCTTGCTCGAACCGGTACGTGAGCGCGTGGTCGAGATTGACGATGAAGAGGACAAAAAACAGGCAGAGAAATGGTTGGCCCGCAAAGAAGAGTCACTGTTTCATGCCATGACGCAAAGCCGTCAAACAGGATTACGTCTCACCCCGTATTGGCAAGAGTAAGCGAACGAGAGTGATAAAAAGCAACCTGGAGGTTGCTTTTTTTATGCGTGCCTTTATGCGGTTACCTTGCTTGAGTACCCAGTCGCACTGCCTGAGTCGATCCGGTAAAACCGCCTTTGGGATCAATATTTTTGGCGCTTTTTTACGTTATAAACAGGCAAGGTGCATGATGATAATTTGATTAACTTATCATTATGGGCATTGTTTATGGGCAAATTTCACAAATACGGTAAACAAGGATTCAGTGAGGATGAGGTTTGCCGATATAACATCACTCAGTATTAATAACCGCCCGTTTTGCAGTCAGTTGGCTTGATAACGGACATGGAGCTTTCAGGATTATGGCTAAACATACCTTCTATGCGTGGGAAAAACCCGTTACCAATCTGCGCTTGATCCCAAAACTCGTGATTCTTATGGTCTTTAGTACCATTATTCTGGTCGGTAAGCAGATGTGGGATGCGAACACGTTTCGCCAGTCCGTGATTGATTTTACTCTGAATCAGACCCAAGAGCTTGCACAATCGAGTGCGGCCATGACCGGCACCCTCATCGATCAGCCGGATGGGGAACGCTTGATGCGAGAGGCGGTAGATACCATGAACGCCGAATTCAGCGAAGGGGCGTATTTATATTTGGTCAATGGCACCACTCGCCAAGTCTGGTCTCACCCTTCAATGCGCCAGTTTGACGCGTTACGCGTGCCGGATGAAAGCACTGGCACCGATGTCGCTGACTTATTTCTCAATCAGTCAGGTGCGTTTAGCTATACCGTTTATGACGGTGGCCGTCATGGCTATGCCGTGCCCGTCGGCGGCAGTGATTGGTGGCTCGTGGCATCACAACCGACGTCTGAGGCGCAGGCGTATTACCAAGATTATATGATTCAGGTCGCGTGGCAAACCGCGCTGATGATTGTCTGTTTCATGGTTATTTTGCTGGGCGGTTCTAATATTATGCTACGGCAAATCAACTATTTGACCGATAGGATTCGTGCGTTGGCGAATCGCGATTTGAGCGAGCCGATTGAAATGAATAGCCAAGACGAGTTCGGTGATTTAGCCCGTGAGCTGGAAAGATCGCGTCAGCAATTGGTGGATGTGATTAACGCGCAGCGCCAAGCGTCGGATGATCTTTCTTCTCTGGCTGAGATTATGACGATCAGCATGTCGGAAACCAAAGAGTCATCGCAAGAGCAGTTCTCTGAGATGGATCAGCTCGCCTCAGCGATGAGTGAGATGAGTGCAACCGTGCAAACCGTCGCTGAGCACACGCGAGAGGCGGCCAAAGCGACCGAAACCTCTAGCCAACAGGCTAACAGTGGCCAAGCGCACGTGAGCAGTACCATCCAAACCATCAATGAGCTGTCCAACGACATCAGCGAGTCATCTCAGGTCGTGGGGCAAGTCGATGCCCAGGTGGAGAAAATCGGTACTGTCGTGGTCACCATTCAAGGAATTTCAGAGCAAACCAACCTTCTGGCACTCAATGCCGCGATAGAAGCCGCACGAGCCGGTGATACGGGGCGTGGTTTTGCGGTGGTGGCTGATGAAGTACGCAAGCTGGCGCAACACACCCAAGAAGCCACGGTGGAAATTCAAGACATGATCACCCAGTTGCAGCAAAGTGCGCAAAAAGCGGTGGGCTTGATGGATCGCAGTGTTTCCGAGGCCAAGACAGGCGTCGAGTCAGTGAGCCAGGCTGGCGGAGAGCTTGAGCAAATCGTCACGCAAATCCAATCGCTCAATGACATGAACTTCCAAATCGCTTCCTCGGCAGAACAACAAGCGTCAGTGGCCGGTGAGATGAACCAAAACCTCACCAACGTTAAAGATTTGGTCCAGGCATCGGTGACGGTGGCGGGCGAACTGCATGAAACGGCAGAGATGGTTGAACAAAGTGCGCAATCACTTAAAGATAAAATTGAGGCCTTTAAAGTCTAACCACGTTTGAGGTTTTATCCCGTAATCAACAACGGCTCGCTGCATCGGCGAGCCGTTTTTGTTAGTGTCGAGACAGGACGATAGCAAAAGGACTGCCCATGGTACTCTCTGACTCGCTTGCCGCTTGCTTGCACCAGCACTGGACACGATTAAACGAATTTGCCCCTGACGCCGTGCCGCAATGGCAAGGCGCGGCGCGTGAGCGACTCGAGCAGGCCTTAGCGTGTAGCGAGTTTGTCGCCAAGGCATTAACTCAAACCTCTGGCCTTCTCGACTGGCTCTATCAGCATCATCAGCAAGCCTCGCGTGAGCGGACATATCAAGCTGAGCTGAGTCAGATGTTGGACGCGGTGATCGATGAGAGCGAGTTTCACCGTCAACTCCGTCGGCACCGCCAGCGTGAACTCGTATGGATAGCGTGGCAAGAGATCCACAATCAATGGCCAGTTGAGCAAGGTTTACAGCACTTATCAGCCCTTGCGGAAGCGCAAATCTTATCGGCTTATCAATGGCTCTATCAGCGCGCCTGTCACGACTGGGGGACCCCTATGAGCCCTGAGGGTGAGCCGCAGCCGATGCTGATTTTGGGCATGGGCAAACTCGGTGGCGGCGAGCTTAACTTCTCTTCAGATATCGACCTGATCTTTACCTACCCTGAGGCGGGAGAAACCCAGGGCGCGAGAAAAAGCATCGCCAATGCGCAATTCTTTACTCGGCTAGGGCAGCGCTTGATCAAAGCACTTGATCAACCCACGGTGGGCGGTTTTTGTTATCGGGTTGATATGCGCCTGCGTCCCTTTGGCGATAGTGGCCCTTTGGTGATGAGCTTTTCCGCACTCGAAGATTACTACCAAGAACAAGGGCGTGATTGGGAGCGCTATGCGATGGTGAAAGCGCGCGTGATGGGTAAAGAGCAGTATGACTGCTATCAAACCTTACGCCAGATGCTACGCCCGTTTGTCTTCCGTCGTTATATCGACTTTAGTGCCATTCAAGCGTTGCGGCGGATGAAACAGTTAATCCAACGAGAGGTACGCCGGCGTGGCTTAACCGACAATATTAAGCTGGGTGCAGGAGGCATTCGGGAGATTGAGTTTATTGCTCAGTCGTTTCAGCTTATTCGTGGCGGCCGAGAGCCCAGTTTGCGCCAGCGCGGCTTACTCGACACCTTAGATGCGATTGCGGAACTGGAATTATTGCCCACCGCTGAGGTAAGCCAATTAAAGGCCGCGTATTGCTATTTGCGCCGGGTAGAAAACCTCCTACAAGCGATTGATGACAACCAAACGCAGACCCTGCCCGATAACGACCTTGATCGTGAGCGGCTTTGTCACGCCATGGGGGTCAATGACTGGACGCGCTTACAGGCCGATATCACCCAGCATATGCAAGCGGTTAATCAAGTATTTTCCGGCTTGATTGGCGAAGATGAGCAAGAAACAGAGACGGATGTCGACACTGAGTATCATGATCTATGGGCGATGGCGCGCGATGTAGAAAACGCCCACTTGATCTTAGCGGGCTTAGATCTACCGGACACCAATATTGCTGAGCAGTTATTGGCGTTTAAACAAGAGCTGGCTAAGCGCACAGTGGGGCCGCGAGGACGTGAGGTGCTCAACCGTCTGATGCCGGTGATGTTAAGCAAGCTACTGACGTTGCCGCAACCGCAGCAGGTGTTGCCACATATCACCCACCTGTTACTCAATATCTCGACACGGACGACCTACTTAGAGCTGTTGGATGAGCACCCCGGGGCGATCGATCAGCTGTTGCGGCTTTGTACGGCCAGCCCGATGGTAGCAGAGAAGTTAGCACGTTATCCTTTGCTACTGGATGAGCTGCTCGATTTAACCCATTTGTATCAACCTTTAGCGCCCGATGCCTATCGTAGCGAATTACGCGATTATCTTGCCCGTATCCCGGTTGAGGATATGGAGCAACAAATGGAAGCGGTGCGTCAGTTTAAGCAAGTTCAGTTATTAAAAATTGCCGCGGCGGATATCGCGGGTGTGCTGCCCGTGATGCGCGTCAGTGATCATTTGACTTACTTGGCCGAAGCGATTGTGGAGGCGGTGGTTAATCAGGCCTGGCACCAAATGGTGGAAAAATATGGCCAACCGACACACTTAGGCGAGCGAGAGGGACGTGGTTTTGCGGTGATTGGCTACGGCAAGTTAGGCGGATGGGAGCTGGGTTATAATTCCGATCTCGACGTGGTTTTTCTCCATGATTGCCCCGCGGATGTTGAGACTGACGGACGCAAAGTGATTGATGGTCGGCAGTTTTATCTGCGTCTGGCCCAGCGCATCGTCCATCTTTTCTCTACGCGTACACCTTCTGGGGTACTCTATGAAATAGACACGCGCCTTCGCCCTTCTGGCACCTCTGGAATGCTAGTCAGTACACTGGACGCTTACGCGGATTACCAGCAAAACGAAGCCTGGACATGGGAGCACCAAGCGTTGGTGCGTGCGCGCATGATATATGGTGATCCTCAGCTTGAGTCGGCGTTTACCCAGGTGCGCCATCATATTCTCGCTGCGCCGCGAGACACACAGACATTACGAGAGCAAGTCAGTGGCATGCGAGAAAAAATGCGTCAGCATAAAGCGACAGGACAAAAAGAGACCTTCTCCATCAAACAAGACGCTGGTGGGATCACTGATATCGAGTTCTTAGCCCAGTACCTGGTACTCGGCAACAGTGCCACACAACCTGCGTTAACCCGTTACAGCGATAATGCGCGCATTTTTGAGCAAGCCGGAGAGCTGGAGGTGATGCCACTGGCGCAGGCGGCGGGGTTAAAGTCGGCCTATACGCGGATGCGCAATGCGCTTCATCGCAGCCATTTGGCGGGTGAGAGTGGCAAGGTGGAGGCTGATGCCTTTATCGATGAGCGCGAAGCCGTGCAACAAGCTTGGCAACAGTGGTTTGATGGGTAAGTGAAGTAGCGCGCCTTGCCTCAACCATCAGGCCGCGATTGGCGGCCTGTATGGGGCTATATTCCCTCATATAAGGAAGGTTCACCCTCTGGGCGAGTTTTAAAACGGCGATGCAACCACATGTATTGCTCAGGGGCGCGCAGGATCAAACGTTCAACCGCTTGGTTAGTGATCACGGCTGCGGCATGCGCTTCTTTAGGGAAATCCGTTATCGGCGGGTCGATTTTAACGCGGTATTGGCCAAGCCGTCGCTCTCTTACCACAGAAAACGGTACCACGGTAGCGTGACCGGCATGGGTCAACAAACTGGTACCTGTGGTGGTACAAGCGTGTTTGACCGCAAACAGCGGAGCAAACGTTGAGCGGCGGCGACCATAATCATGATCGGGTGCATACCATACACGATGGCCTTCTTTGAGATAGTGGATCATCGATTTGACGTCTTTGCGATCAACCCCAATATTGCGCTTCATCCGGCCACGGAATTGAAACCAGTCATACACAGGGTTGGTATTGGGGCGATACACCCCCACGCCGGGTGTTTGTTCACTGAGGCCACGCCCACCTATTTCAAGGTTGAGAGAGTGCACTGCGACCAACAACACCCCCTTACCTTGCTGCTCAAGTTCAAGCAGAGTATCTAGCCCTTCAATGGTGAAATGCTTTTGTATCCGCCATTTGGGCCAAAACCATGCCATGCCGGTTTCGAACAAGGCAAGGCCAGCGTTGGCAAAGTTTTCTTTCACCATCGCAGCACGGTTAGCGGGCGTCATCTCTGGAAAGCACAGCGCTAGGTTACGGTCGGCAATTTTAACGCGTCGTTTCATCAATGTATGCATCAAGTAACCCAAGCCGCGGCCTACATAGAATTGGACGCGATAAGGCAGCCAGCTAGCCAGATACATTAACCCGACGCCGAGCCAGGTATGAAGATAGCGAGGGTGAAGAAACCCAAGGCGAAAAGTGGGGGCTGAAAAATCGCTCATAGCGTTAATGACTCATGAAAACCAAACCAGAAAGAGCCGTAAGGCCCGCGCCATTGTAGAGTAAATTCTTGGCGCTGTCCTGCGCGAGTGTGCGCAGTGAGTGTTGAGATTGTGCGCAGCACACGCCTGAGAGCGCCCCATTTAGCCTACGGCTATGCTACTATCGCTCGGTAACGACAGTATTCGGAGATCCAGATGAAACTCAGCCTTCCTGACTACAGCCAATCCAATGTTCTGGTCGTCGGCGATGTAATGCTCGATCGCTATTGGTATGGACCGACTGGACGCATTTCCCCAGAAGCGCCTGTCCCCGTAGTGAAAATCAATCAAACGGAAGAACGCCCTGGTGGCGCGGCAAACGTGGCGATGAATATCGCAGCCTTGGGTGGACAGACTCAGCTGATTGGTCTGACGGGCAAGGATGAACAGGCTGACGCGCTCACGCAAACCCTCGACTCGTTAAATGTTAACTGTGATTTTGTGGCGCTGGACTCGCATCCCACCATTACTAAGCTTCGAGTCATGAGCCGTAACCAGCAGTTGATTCGTCTGGATTTTGAAGAGGGATTTGCGGGGGTGGATGTGGCACCCATGCTGGCCAAAGTCGAAGCGGCACTGCCCAAGACGCAGGCGATGATCTTATCGGACTATGCCAAGGGCGCGCTGGCCGAGGTACAAACATTGATTCAGGCCGCCAAACAAGCGGGTGTCACCACCTTAGTGGATCCTAAAGGCACGGACTTTGAACGCTACCGTGGCGCCAGTCTGCTGACGCCAAACCTAACTGAATTTGAAGCCGTAGCAGGCACAGTGACGGACGATCAAAGCTTGGAAGAAAAAGGCTTGGCGCTGATTAAGCAGTACGAACTTGGTGCCTTGTTGGTCACCCGTAGTGAACATGGGATGACATTGCTGCGCCCAGATGCCGCGCCGCTGAACTTGCCAACGCTTGCCAAAGAAGTGTACGACGTCACAGGGGCTGGCGATACCGTGATATCGGTACTGGCAGCATCCTTGGCCGCGGGCAAACCGATAGAGCAAGCCTGTGCACTGGCTAATGCCGCTGCCGGTGTGGTGGTGGGCAAGTTGGGTACTTCAACCCTCTCCACTATCGAGCTAACCGAAGCGGTACACGGATCGCACGAGTCTGGTTTTGGCGTCACCACCGAAGCGCAGCTGATTGATGCGGTGCATGTCGCTCAAGGGCGAGGTGAGAAAGTGGTGATGACCAATGGCTGCTTTGATATTTTGCATGCAGGCCATGTGGCGTACCTCAATGAGGCCGCCAAACTGGGCGATCGCTTGATTGTGGCGGTGAACACCGACGCATCGGTACAGGCTTTGAAAGGGCCTGGCCGCCCGGTTAATCCAACTGATCGACGGATGGCGGTGCTAGCAGGACTGGGCGCGGTCGATTGGGTCGTTCCTTTTGGCGAAGAAACCCCCGCGCGCCTGATTGGCGAAGTCTTGCCCGATATGCTGGTTAAAGGCGGTGATTATCAGGTCAACGAGATTGCCGGTGCCGAGGCGGTGCTCGCCAATGGGGGAGAGGTCAAGGTGCTTAACTTTGAAGATGGCTGCTCCACCACAGAAATCATTGAGTCGATTCGGCGTGGGCAATAGCGCCTCTTGCCCTATCAATTGAAGACAATAAAAAAGGTGCCCGTCGGCACCTTTTTGCATACTAGAGCCTTAAGCGTGAATCAATCTTGTTTCACCAGCCCTTGGTTAATATCGAGCAAGTCTTGCTCAGACAAGGTGCCCATCGCTTGGTGTAAGCGCAAATGACTGAGAATATAGTCGTAGCGTGCATTGGAGAGGTTACGGTTGGCATCGTAAAGGCGACGCGTGGCATCCAAAACATCGACAATGGTACGTGTACCCACTTCAAAGCCGGCTTCTGTCGCTTCTAACGCAGAGCGCGCAGAAACCACGGTTTGCTCATAGGCACGCAGGGCACCAATTGAGGCATTGATGTCGTTATAGAAGGCGCGCACATCTTTTACCGTGCTGCGGTATTTGGCTTCCAGGCTTTGTGACGCGGCCACATACTCATGCTGCGCCTTTTCCACATTGGCCGAGGTGCTGCCGCCAGTGAACAGTGGCAAGCTAAAATCGAGGCTGGCAGTGCCTTGGTTGTAATCAGAGGAATAGACATCGCTGTGCTGATTATCGTTATCCGTCATCCCGTATTGTGCGCTGAAGGTCAGCGTGGGCAGGTGGCCGGTTTTGGCCAGCTTAATCTGCTCTTTGGCGGTATCACGGGCAATGCGGTTGGCGAGCAACTCGAGGTTTTTCTCTTCGGCGACTTTGACCAGTGCGGCCGGTTGCTGCTGCGGGTTACTGGCACTAAAGCGCTCAGTGTCCAGTACGCGTAAGTCTCTCGGGGCTTGGCCGGTGATCTCACGCAAGCCTTCATAGCTGTTGGTGAGCGCATTTTCGGCCAAGATTTCATCGGCGAGCACAGCGTCATACTGCGCTTGAGCGTCATGCACATCGGTAATCGCCGAAAGGCCCACTTCAAAACGTTGCTTGGTTTGTTCAAGCTGACGGCCCACGGCCGCTTTTTCTGCCTGAATAAACTCAAGCTTGTCCATGGCGCGGAGCACGTCAAAATAGGCTTGTGCCACGCGTAGCATTAACCCTTGCTGCTGGGCAGCATAGGTCGCATCTAGCTGGCGGGCCTGCATTTCGCTGATATCCAAGTTGACCCAGCTATCACGTTTGAAAAGCTGTTGGCTTAAGCTGATATCGGCACTGGTGACATCGTTGTCGCGAGTGTCATCGGTATCATTACGGGTAATGGCGTATCCCGCATTTAATGCAATTTGTGGTAGCAAGGCGCCACGGGTCGCATCGACGGCAGAAAACGCTGCGTCGCGCTCGGCGGCCGCTTGATTAAGAGTGGGATCGCTTTGCTTCGCTTGTTGATAAATTTGGGCGAGATCATCGGCAAGGGCTGCACTGCTTACGCTGCCGAGTGCCAAGCTTAACGCCAAAGGGAGCAATTTTTTCATAGATGGAATCCCTGAATCTGTGCGATTGGATAAATAAACGTCCACTAGCTTACCGCAATTATGCTTGCGTGAAACTGACAATTTGTTAGGACATTGAGTGTAAACTATCCAATTTGCAAATGGGACTGAAAAATAGTTGTAACTTTTATCAAAAAAGTTAAGTTTGTGGGGTGCGAGAAAGACGCGCGTTGCCGATCGGCACAGGCCAGCGGGTCTAGGCGTGACTCAGCACTTCAGTTTGTCAGCTCGTGTCAGCGAGGATAAGGAGCCCGCATGTCAGACTATCCGCCCGGACAATTCGATCGCGACGATATTGTGATCGAGGATATTTCGCCGCTTTATCAAGGTTTCTTTTCCATTCAGCGCTATCAGTTTCGCCATCGTTTGTTTGAAGGCGGCTGGAGTGGCTCTGTGGTGCGGGAGTTGTTTGAACGTGGCCACGCGGTGGCTGTTTTGCCGTATGATCCCGTCCGTGATGAAGTGGTGATGCTTGAGCAAATCCGCGTGGGGGCGATGGCAGCAGGCGCGACACCATGGCAACTGGAAATTGTGGCTGGGATGATAGACAAAGACCAATCCCCCGAGCAGGTTGCCCACCGTGAAGCGAGAGAAGAAGCGGGGCTATTACTGCATCAAATGGAGCGTGTTACCCGTTATCTATCCAGCTCTGGTGGCTGCTCTGAACAGTTGGATGTGTTTGTCGCGATTGTTGATGCCTCGGAAGCTGAAGGCGTACACGGCCTCGACAGTGAAAACGAAGACATTTTGGTGCATCGATTGTCTCGCCAACACGCCTATCAAAAAGTGGTTGATGGCGAGATTGAAAACGCCGCCTCAATCATTGCGTTGCAATGGTTGGAACTCAATGCCAGTCGGTTACGTCAAAGCTATAATGAACAAAACAGTAAATAGACAGTAGGTGCGTGTGAAAACAGAATATCGCGTCGACTTGCCAGCGATGATGCGCTTGTATGAAACCAACTATGCCAAACTTGTCCGTTTGATGCCCAAGCGTGACGAGGTGGGACAGGTGTGTCGATACGATATCCAAGGGCAGGAATATGCCTTGGTCGTGCGTGAGTCAACCCGCTATACCACCTTACTGGATATTGCGCAGTTGAGCCCAGGCGCCGCACCCGATTACTTACGTGCTAACCTGACAGTGCGCTTGTATCACGATGCACGGGTCGCGGAAGTGTGTACCACGCAGCAGATTTCACGCTTAAAACCACGTTATGATTACCCGAATCCGCGTATGCATCAGCGCGACGAAAAACATCAGGTTAATGCATTTTTATCGGATTGGCTTGGCCACTGCCTACGCCGTGGCGTGGTGGCGTCTGATCCTATGTATAAATCATCGTTAAACTAAACCAGCAAAGGTATTTTCAACGTTGCAGTCTTGCCAGATAGATAACGCCGACGGCGATTGTATTCGTCTTTTGCAAATCACCGACACACACCTGTTTGCGAGTGAGCAGGGTAGCTTGCTGGGTATTAATACGCTTCGCAGCTACCATGCGGTGCTGGATGCCATCAGTGCCACTGACCCGACTTTTGACGCTATTATTGCCACGGGGGATCTGTCCCAAGATCACTCTGCCTTATCGTATCGTCGTTTTGTCGACGGTATCGCCCGGTGGTCACAGCCTTGCTTTTGGCTTCCGGGGAATCATGATTATCAGCCAGAAATGAGCGCGGTATTACAGTCAAATACCCTTCGCTCTTGCTCGCAAGTCCTGTTGGGGGAGCACTGGCAAATGGTGCTGCTCGACAGTCAGGTGGCCGGTGTGCCGCACGGTGAGTTATCACAAGCGCAACTGAACCTTTTGGATACACACTTAAGCGCGCACCCTGAACGTCATGCGTTGGTGTTGCTGCACCACCATCCGTTGGATGCAGGAAGCACCTGGTTAGATCAGCACAAACTGGCTAATCGAGAGGCATTCTGGCAAGTGATGGCGCGTCACCCTCAAGCGAAAATTGTGGTGTGTGGGCATATTCATCAGGCATTGGATGTGGGTTATCAAGGCACGCGTGTGATGGCGGCGCCCTCCACCTGTATCCAGTTTATGCCGGACTCACACGACTTTGCGCTCGACAACCAGAACCCAGGTTGGCGCTGGCTTGAGCTGTATGACGACGGACGCGTAGACACGCAAGTGGTGCGTATAACCGGTCAGCATTTTCGGCCAGACTTCGATTCCAGCGGATATTAATCATGCCATCAGCGTTGCTTTATCTTCATGGCTTTAACAGCTCGCCGCAATCGTTAAAGGCGAGACAGATGCAAGCCTATTGCGCCCAACATCGTGGTGATATTGAGGTGTTGGTGCCACAACTGCCCAGTCACCCTGAGCCCACCGTGCAGTTGCTGACAGAACTGATCACGCGCTTTAGCGAAACCCATCGGCTGGGTTTGGTGGGAAGTTCGTTGGGGGGCTTTTTGGCCACCTGGCTGAGTGAGCGTTATCAACTGCCCGCTGTGCTGGTTAATCCCGCCGTTCGCCCTTACGAACTCTTGCAAGATTATGTTGGGGAACAAGTTAATCCTTACACCCAAGAACGCTACACCCTCGAGGCCGCCGATATCCACGCCCTGCGTGAGATTGATGTGCCTGTCTTATCTCATCCTGAGCGATTTTGGTTATTGCAACAGGAAGGTGATGAGGTGCTGGACTATCGCCAAGCAGTGGAAAAATTTAGTGCCAGTCAACAAACGGTTGAGCCGGGAGGCGACCATAGCTTTGTGGGCTTTGAACGTTACTGTGGGGATATCCTCCAGTTTCTTGGTATCTAGCGCACTATCACGCCAGAGGCATTGAAACAGAGGCACGCAGACGCAGGCTCGTGCTATCTTAGCCTTTACTTCCCAGCAGACGGATAGCAGCTCACAGAAACTTGTGGCAATCTGGCACCGCGCTTGACAAGCGGATCCCCCTTGCTGACCATGTCATCACATTTATTAAGCCAATCGATTATGACAGAACAAAATTATAACGCAGGATCGATAGAAGTCCTCAATGGGCTCGAGCCCGTGCGCCGACGCCCCGGTATGTATACAGATACCAGTCGCCCTAACCATCTTGGGCAGGAAGTCATCGACAATAGTGTTGATGAAGCGTTAGCCGGCCATGCCAGCAAGATTGATGTGATTCTCCATGCCGATCAGTCACTGGAAGTGATCGATGATGGTCGCGGGATGCCGGTTGATATTCACCCTGAAGAAGGCGTCTCTGGGGTTGAGCTGATTCTATGCAAACTGCATGCAGGCGGTAAGTTCTCCAACAAAAGCTACCAATTTAGCGGTGGTTTACACGGGGTGGGGATCTCCGTGGTCAACGCATTGTCTCATCGGGTAGAGATTACCGTTAAGCGCGATGGTCAAGTCTACGACATTGCCTTTGAAAATGGCGACAAAGTACAAGATTTAACCGTGACCGGTACCTGTGGTCGTCGCAACCGTGGTACGCGTGTGCATTTTTGGCCAGACGGCCAGTTTTTTGACTCTGACAAGTTTTCACTTACCCGTCTTAAAACCATCTTAAAAGCCAAGGCGGTGCTGTGCCCGGGATTGACGGTCAATCTCACTGATAAAAACACCGACGAGACCACGTCCTGGTGTTACCAAGATGGGTTGAAAGACTACCTGGCTGACAGTGTCAAAGGCTATGAAGTCCTGCCGGAAACACCTTTTATCGGCGAATTCAGTGGTCAGACCGAAGCGGCGGATTGGGCGGTTATTTGGTTACCTGAAGGGGGCGAGCTAACCACAGAAAGCTATGTCAACCTGATCCCAACGGCACAAGGTGGCACGCATGTGAATGGCTTGCGCCAAGGGATGCTGGAAGCGATGCGCGAATTCTGTGAGTTCCGTAACCTTCTCCCGCGCGGCGTTAAGCTGACCGCCGACGATATCTGGGAGCGTTGTGCCTACGTGCTCTCGGTTAAAATTCAAGACCCACAGTTTGCGGGGCAAACCAAAGAGCGCTTGTCCTCTCGTCAATGTGCGGCGTTTGTGTCTGGGGTGGTCAAAGATGCCTTTAGTTTGTGGCTCAATGAGCGTCCCCACCTTGCTGAGCGTTTGGCGGAAGTGTGTATTGCCAGTGCCCATCGTCGCATGCGTGCCGCGAAAAAGGTGGTGCGTAAGAAGGTGGCATCAGGCCCCGCGCTACCTGGAAAGCTCACAGATTGTGCGATGCAAGACTCGAGTCGCACCGAGCTATTTTTGGTCGAGGGTGACTCGGCAGGTGGGTCAGCTAAGCAGGCTCGGGATCGCGAATTTCAAGCGGTGATGCCGCTTCGAGGTAAGATCCTCAATACATGGGAAGTCTCCGCAGACCAAGTATTGGCCTCTCAAGAAGTACATGATATCTCTGTGGCGCTGGGCATTGACCCTGATTCTGGGGACTTGGGGAATCTTCGTTACGATAAAATCTGCATCCTCGCCGATGCGGACTCCGATGGCCTACATATTGCGACCTTGCTATGTGCACTCTTTATGCAACACTTTAGAGCCTTGGTTCAGGCTGGTCATGTGTATGTGGCAATGCCGCCGCTTTACCGCATCGATTGTGGCAAGGAGGTCTTTTATGCCTTGGATGAAGATGAAAAAGCAGGGATCCTTGAGCGTTTGAGCAATAAACGCGGCAAAATCAATGTGCAACGCTTTAAAGGTTTGGGGGAAATGAACCCGTTACAGCTGCGTGAAACCACCATGGATCCCAATACTCGTCGCCTGGTTCAGCTCACTATTGATGATGATGAGCAGACGCAGCAATTGATGGATATGCTGCTGGGTAAAAAACGGGCAGAGGATCGCCGCCATTGGCTGCAGCAAAAAGGCGATATGGCCGAGCTTATCGATATCTAAATTACTATAACGGGATCTTATTCGCATGACAGAGGTGACTTATGATGGGGTAGAGCAGCTTGCTCTGCGCCAGTTCACTGAGGACGCATACCTCAATTACTCGATGTACGTCATCATGGATCGCGCACTGCCGTTTATCGGCGATGGCTTAAAGCCAGTGCAGCGCCGGATCATTTACGCGATGTCAGAGCTGGGGCTATCTGCCACGGCAAAATATAAAAAATCGGCGCGTACTGTCGGGGATGTATTGGGTAAATACCATCCTCATGGCGACTCGGCGTGTTACGAGGCCATGGTATTGATGGCCCAGCCGTTTTCCTATCGTTATCCGCTGGTGGACGGTCAGGGTAACTGGGGGGCGCCTGACGATCCTAAATCGTTTGCGGCGATGCGTTACACGGAATCACGCTTATCACGCTTCTCTGAAGTGTTGCTGCAAGAACTCGGGCAAGGGACGGTTGAATGGGGGCCTAATTTTGATGGCACCATGAAAGAGCCTAAAACCTTGCCGGCACGCTTACCGCATATTCTCCTCAATGGGATCACCGGGATTGCGGTGGGGATGGCGACAGATATTCCGCCACATAATGCGCGTGAACTTGCTAATGCCTTGGCCGCAATGATCGATAAGCCGAGCCTAGACTTAGACGGTGTACTGGAGCATGTGCAGGGGCCTGACTACCCCACCGAAGCGGAAGTGATCACGCCGAAGTCAGATTTGAAAAAGCTCTATGCTAGCGGCCGTGGCTCTATCAAAATGCGCGCGCTGTGGCATAAAGAAAGCAATGAAATCGTGATCACTGCGCTGCCTCATCAAGTGTCAGGCGCTAAGCTGCTAGAGCAAATCGCCAATCAAATGCGGGCGAAAAAGCTGCCGATGGTGGACGATCTCCGTGATGAGTCGGATCATGAAAACCCGACTCGGATTGTGATTGTGCCGCGCTCTAACCGTGTCGATTGTGATCAACTGATGGATCACTTGTTCGTCTCGACCGATCTAGAGAAGAATTACCGCGTTAACCTCAATATGATTGGCCTGGATGGACGCCCGCAAGTCAAAGGCTTACAGGGCATTTTATCTGAGTGGTTAACGTTCCGCCGCCAGACGGTGAGACGTCGCCTTGAGCATCGGCTGGAAAAAGTCCTCGCTCGCCTGCATATTCTGGAGGGCTTACTCGCCGCTTACCTGAACATTGATGAGGTGATTGAAATCATCCGCAGTGAGGATGAGCCAAAAGCCGAGCTGATTGCACGTTTTGGTTTGAGCGAGAAACAGGCAGAGGCGATCCTTGAGATCAAATTACGCCAGTTAGCCAAGCTTGAGGAAATCAAGATCCGTGGTGAGCAAGATGAATTGAGCAAAGAGCGCGATAAGCTCGAGAAACTGCTTGGCTCCGATCGTCGCTTGAATACCTTAATCAAAAAAGAAATCCTCGCGGATGCGGAAAAATACGGGGACGACCGCCGTTCCCCGCTGGTTGAGCGAGCAGAGGCCAAAGCGTTAACCGAGCGTGACTTGGTCCCCAGCGAACCCATCACTGTGGTGCTCTCAGATAAAGGGTGGATCCGCCACGCCAAAGGGCATGATGTGGATGCCTCTGGCCTTAACTACAAAGCAGGCGATAAGTTCCTCGACGCAGCACCGGGCAAAATTAATCAACCCGCGGTTTTCCTGGGTTCTGATGGTCGCAGTTATGCCATAGAGTCGCACACCTTGCCATCAGCACGCAGCCAAGGTGAGCCGATTACCGGGCGAATTAATATCACCCCAGGCTCGTCGATTCGTCATGTACTAATGGCCGATGAGGGACAGTTCACATTGGTGGCCTCGGATGCCGGTTATGGGTTTGTCTGTAAGCAAGCGGATATGTTATCCAAAAACCGCAGCGGTAAGGCCTTACTGACCGTGCCTGATCAGGCTGAAGTGATGCCGCCACGCCAGGTTGTGGATTTGGAAAGCGATTTGATTGTCGCGATTTCCAATGAAGGCCGCATGCTGGTGTTCCCGGTCCATGAGCTTCCGCAACTGAGTAAAGGGAAAGGGAATAAGATCATTAATATTCCTGGCGCACGTGCCAAATCACGTGAAGAGGTGTTAAGTCAACTGTATGTGGTGCCAGCCAATGCCGGGGTGACCTTGCATGCTGGGAAACGCAAACTGACCTTAAAACCGGATGATCTCACGCATTATCGTGGCGAGCGAGGTCGACGAGGCAGTATGCTGCCGCGTGGTCTTCAGCGTGTCGATCACATCGAGATCCTGCCCGAACGCTAAGTCGCTACCGCCCCTGACTCCAGGGGCGGAGCGGGTGCATTTTTGCGCTGAATCGGTATACTGACTCGCCTTTCACGCCTGCTCTTTGGAGAGAGAAATGATTTTTGTCGTGCGACTGCTGGCTTTATTGATTGTCGCTGTTTTACTGTTTGTTTTTGGTGGGTTGTATTGCTTGTTAAGCCCTCGCAATCCTCGTAATTGCTACCATATCAGTAAGTGGTTTGGACGCCTCTCTGTTTTGTTCGGGATTCGCCTTGAACTGCGCTTCGCGGAAGGGGCCCCGCGTGAGCCTGGCGCTAGCGTGTGTATTGCCAACCACCAAAGTAATTGGGATATGGTGACCTTATCGAATGCGTTGATGCCTGGCGCGGTCACCGTGGGGAAGAAAAGCCTGTTATGGATCCCCATTTTTGGCCAGCTGTATTGGCTCACGGGCAACGTGTTGATTGATCGTGCCAATCGCAGTAAAGCCATGGGCACCATTGCACAGGTGACAGAGAAAATCCGAGCCAAACAATTGAGCGTATGGTTATTTCCTGAAGGGACACGCTCACGTGGACGTGGTTTGTTACCTTTCAAAACCGGCGCATTTCATGCTGCTATTGGCGCGAACGTCCCCTTGATTCCAATCGTATGTAGCTCGACACATCACCTAAAAGCGAACCGTTGGAACAACGGCCATGTGATTGTTGAAGTGATGGCGCCGATTTCGTCAACGGGCTACGATAAAGACAATGTCCGTGACCTCGCTAAGCATTGCCATCAGGTGATGAAAAACAAGCTCGAACAGCTTGATGCAGAAGTGGCGGAGCGCAACCAAGGCGTTCGCTAATTGAGGATAGGTTTATGACTTCAACCCAGCGCCACCATGTGGTTTTGGTCTCACCGAGCGGTGAACCTCAAGGGATCGCTGAAAAGTTGGAGGCCCATCAGCAAGGATGGCTGCACCTGGCCTTCTCAGTGATGTTGTTTCGTTGCAACGAACAGGGTGAGCGTGAGTACTTGCTGCAGCGTCGCGCGTTGGACAAGTATCACAGTGGCGGGCTGTGGACCAATACGTGCTGCTCGCACCCCAAACAAGATGAGCCGGTTGCAGCGGCGGCGAAACGGCGTTTATACGAAGAGCTAGGCATTGCGCGCCCGCTTGATTTTACCCTAGGCTCTTGTTTTGAATACCGTGCCGAGTTGGATAACGGGTTGATAGAGCATGAATGGGACCAAGTCATCGCCTGTGAAGTCAGCCATGTCGACATGATCCCTAACCCAGATGAAGTAGCAGACTGCCGCTGGTGGTCTGAAGGGGAAGTCAAGCAGGCGATGGTGGATGCTCCCGAGCGCTTCACCGCTTGGTTTGCTGACGTTTTATCACGTATCGATGTGATGGCGCGCTGTTGATAAGCGTGCGCTATGCAACCACGAGATAAAAAAGCGGCGCCTGGAGGCGCCGGTTTTGCATTAGCTTTTGGTTGAAGTAGCTTTTCGCTGAAATAGCTTTTCGTTGCCGTCGCTTACCAATTAGGCTTGGCGCACCGCAATCGCTTCAATTTCGATATCAACATCCTTGGGCAGGCGTGCGACTTCAACGCATGAACGAGCAGGATAGCTTTCCACACCGTGCTCATCGAAGAACGCACCATACACTTTGTTGACATCGGCAAAGTCTTCCATGTTTTTGACAAACACAGTGAGCTTAACAATATCATTCACTTTAAGCCCAGCAGCTTCAACCACTGCTTTCACGTTGTCGAGAGACTGACGGGTTTGTGCGGTGATTTCAGGCGAGATCTGGCCAGTCACTGGGTTGACGGGAATTTGACCTGAGGTCAGCACCATGTTGCCAAGGTCAACGCCTTGCGAATACGGACCAATAGCTTCTGGTGCCTGCTCGGTTTGCAGTACTTGGGTCATTGTTAGTTCCTTTGTTATAAAAAGCGACACCTATAGTCTGCAACGGTTAGCTTGCCACGTAAAGCCGTTTACTCAGGGGCGAGGCGGTCTCGAACCACTTGTTCGCAGGCAGCAAGCTCATTGAGCTGGCGGGGGGCCACCAGGACAGTGTCGTTCCCGCCAACCGTTCCTAAGATCAAAGGATGTCGGTGCAAGTCGAGTAAGCGAGCGATCAACTGTGCGCCGCCTGGATGCGTTTTCACGACCACCATGGCTTGGCTACAGGTGATGTCATCGATTTGCGAGCCGACAGAAGATACCGCGTAGACAGGCTCCATCTCTCCACTGAGCGCGTAAACCTTTTGCCCATGTGCATTGGGCACTTTGGCGACGCCGAGCTTGGATAGTAGGCGTGAAACGGTGGACTGGCTGACATCAAGATAGCCAAGTTGAACCAATTGCTGGCGCACGGCGTCTTGGGTGGTAAAGCTTTGCGTTTGCAGCAGGTGTCGACACGCAGAGAGGATATCGTCCTCCGGTGTGGCGGTTTCTACCGATAGAATTGCATCATTAACCACGGGCAACCCCTTATAATAAACGGCATTTCACGTCGATATCAGTGTATAAAGCTGATAATGCGTGATTCAATCGCATATGCTATCAGTTGCTTTTATAGGAAACTTTGATGGGTGTCACTGGGTGGTATCAATATTGAGAAATAGGGCGCCGAGCGGCGCCCAGAGTCAGATGGCGTTAATCGCCAAGGGTGGCAACCATCACCGCTTTGATGGTGTGGAGGCGGTTTTCTGCTTCGTCAAACACAATCGAGCAGTCTGACTCAAACACATCTTCGGTGACTTCTAGGCCTTTTAACCCATACTTTTCTTCGATTTCTGCCCCTACTGTGGTCTCGTTATTATGGAAGGCAGGGAGACAGTGCATGAATTTCACGTGCGGGTTCCCCGTGGCTTTCACCACATCCTTATTAACTTGATAGGGTTTCATCATCGCGACGCGCTCGTCCCACGCTTCTTTAGACTCTCCCATCGACACCCAGACATCGGTGTACAAGAAGTCACAATCTTTCACGCCTTCTTGTACGTCTTCGGTGAGCGTAATGCGTGCGCCGGTTTGCTCTGCGATTTCGCGGCATTGTGCGACGAGATCTTCTTCCGGCCAGAATGCTTTCGGAGCCACTAAGCGAATATCCATTCCCATTTTCGCGGCACCGACCATCAGGGAGTTCCCCATATTGTTTCGGGCATCGCCGAGGTATGCAAAGCGCATTTCGTGTAACTGCTTGCCGCGGCCATGTTCGAGCATGGTCATTAAGTCAGCCAAAATTTGCGTAGGATGAAACTCGGTGGTTAACCCATTCCAGACAGGTACCCCTGCGAACTCACCCAGCTCTTCGACAATATCCTGGCCAAAGCCACGGTACTCAATGCCGTCATACATCCGCCCCAATACGCGAGCGGTGTCCTTCATCGATTCTTTATGGCCAATTTGTGAGCCTGTTGGGCCGATGTAGCTCACCTGGCCGCCTTGATCAAACACAGCGGTTTCAAAGGCACAACGGGTGCGTGTTGACGACTTTTCAAAGATCAGAGCAATGTTCTTACCTTTCAGACGCGGTGTTTCATAACCGTTGTATTTGGCTTTTTTGAGTTCAATCGCCATGTCGATAAAGTGTTGGATCTCACGAGGTGTGAAGTCCAGCAGTTTTAAGAAGTTACGGTTGCGTAGGTTAAAAGCCATAATGGGCAATCCTCTTTGTTATGGGTCTCAGGCTTGTGCAGGCGCAGGTTGGCCGTGAGAAATATTGTTGTTATTGACTGAGTGTGGACGAATACGTGTGCCGGCTTGGCCTGCCAAAATCGCAAGGCCATCTTCGAGGGCACCAATCCCTACTAGCTTGCCGCCTTGGCGAATAAACTCGCAGGAGGCATCGATTTTTGGCCCCATAGAGCCCGCATCGAAGGTATATTGGCTGAGAGCATCGGGCGTTGTGTCGGCAAGTGCGCGTTGATTGGGCTCACCATAATTTAGGTAAACCGCTTCGGCATCGGTCAAAATAAGCAGCGCATCGGCATTGATTTGACGGGCGAGAAACGCAGCAGACATATCTTTATCAATGACCGCTTCAATACCTTTGAGTTGCCCCTCCTCTTGAATGACTGGGATACCGCCACCGCCGGTACAAATCACTAAATGCCCCTGTTTGATCAAACTGGCAATGGCATCATCCTCAATAATGCCAGTGGGTTGTGGGCTAGGTACCACCCGGCGGAAATATTGGCCATCCGGTTTAATATCCCAGCCATACTTGTCAGCAAGCTGATTCGCCTCTTGTTGGTCATACACAGGGCCAATTGGTTTGGTGGGATTGGCGAATGCCGGATCCTTGGGATCCACCGTCATTTGCGTGAGCATGCAAGATACGTGTTGCTCTGGTGCTAAGTTATGTAGCTCTTGCATCAGCATATAGCCAATCATGCCCTGGGTTTCAGAGCCAAGTACATCTAAAGGGTAAGGAGTAACGGATTTGTATTCGAGCCCCTGCAGGGCCAGTAAGCCAACTTGGGGGCCATTACCGTGGACAAGCACTACATTGTATTGCTCACCAATTGCCGCGATGGTTTTCGCCGCTTTGGCAATGTTGGCGCGTTGAATGTCGGCTTCTAAAGGCTCGCCTCGACGCAGGAGGGCGTTGCCACCTAATGCAACGACGACAGTGGGTTTATTCATAATCATACTCTCTACAGCCGGTGGGGGCTGAGCCAAGCGCTCAGCCCATGCGAGGATTAAATACCATCACGATGAATCGGGCAGCTCATGCAGCGTGCGCCGCCGCGGCCGCGACCCAGCTCATCACCCGGGATGGAGAGAACAGTGATCCCGGCTTTGTCGTATTTCTCGTTGGTATAAGTGTTGCGCTCGTAGCCGACGACCACACCTGGGCGAACGGTCAAGACGTTGTTGGCGTCATTCCACTGTTCACGTTCCGCTTCAAAGCTATCGCCGCCCGTGGTGATCAGGTTCAGTGGGCCGACATCGAGGGCTTTTTCGATGGCGGTGAGGAAGTAGTCTTCTTCGCGCACATTGAGGTGGCCGCTACGGTCACCGGTCAGACTCCAACATTGGATGTCTTTGCGAATCACTTCGGGGTACACCGAGAAGGTGTCTTCACGCATGTGAGTCATCACGGTATCCAGATGCATGCAGGAGCGATGTTTTGGCAGCTCCATGGCAATCACTTGCTTGGCTTGGCCGTGTTTGAACAGGCTGGATGCGAGATTTTCCACCCCTTGTGGCGTAGTGCGTTCAGACATGCCAATCAATACCACGCCTTTCCCTAAGACAGTGACATCGCCGCCTTCAATGGTGGCATTGTCATAATCAATGTTCTCGCCACCGAAGTAGGTAATAAAGTCGCCGTTCGAAAAGCGAGGGTGCCATTTGTAGATGGCACGCAAGTGGTTCGTTTCACGCTTACGTGCCGGCTTGGCCATGGGGTTAATCGACACACCACCATATAACCAGCACGAGGTGTCACGTGTGAATAAGTGGTTAGGCAAGGGGTCAATGATAAAGTCGGATGGGGCGTGCATCGCTTGTAACATCGAGGTCGAGGCAATCGGTAGCTCGGAGTACGCTAGCCCCCCTAGGAACATGGATGCGAGTTCGTGGTGGGGGAGATCATTGAGGTAGCAGCGAATATCGTTCGCAAATGACGGGCCAAAAGTATAGTCCGAGATCTTAAGGTTCATCAACCAGGCTTTGGCTTCGGGGACATCCAGGGTTTCGGCCAGTAGGGTTTGCAGCAATAACACCTCAACGCCCTGATCACGTAGCGTTTGAGCGAATTTATCATGCTCTTCCCCCGCCCGTTCCACTGACAGAACATCGTCGAAAAGTAAATCATGACAGTTTGAGGGGGTCAGGTGGGTTAAAGCACGCTCGGGGCGGTGCAACATCACGGTGCGTAATTGACCAATTTCAGAGCCGACATAGAAGTTGTTCATCTTTCTTTCTCCGTATATCTCTGCTTGGCTTTTTATCGGAAGGGAAATAAAAAGTGCAGATTTCTTATTGGGTACAGATTTATTCTAACGCGGTGAGCCGGTTGAACTTGAAGTTAGATCACATTGAAACCACAGCCTACATTTCGGGGTTTTTACCCTGTGTTAATGGTATTTATGGCAGTATTAAAAAATGGTTTTTAATATTTAGTCACTTTTACTGAGTGCTTAGCGGTATTATTTTTAAAGTGCTAGGTTTTTAGCGGTGGGTTTATACTTTTTATGCCTTTTGTATTTTGTTCTCTTTTCACCTTATGCGGATCAAATGAATGATTATCTTTAGTGGTTTTTATATTTAACAAATGCCGACCGATTTTTGTTTTTATTTGTGATGACGATCGGTATTAAATCGCTTTGTGTTAATAATGTAATCTCAGTGTGAACGAAGTGGGGAAGGGGGGCGCGGGTAGCAGGGGACGTGATAGATATAAAAAAGCGCACTGCTTGATAGCAGTGCGCGCTACGCTAAGTTGATGACTGATATTATAACATGACGCCAAGGCTAAGCATGGCCATGATCATAATGGTAAGAATGCCAAGCAAGGGGGCGACCCATTTTATCCATTTCGCATAAGGCACGCGGGCAATGGCCAAACCCCCCATGACTACGCCGGAGGTAGGTGTAACGAGATTGACGATCCCCGAAGCCGATTGATAGGCGGTTACCACCAATTCACGCCCGACGTTCGCAAAGTCGGCCAATGGCGCCATAATTGGCATGGTGAGCACTGCCAAGCCAGATGAGGAAGGCACCAAGAATGACAGTAATACTTCCAGCCAATACATCACGTTAATAAAGACGAAAGAAGATAAACCGCTGACTAAGCTCTCGGCACTGTTAAGGATGGTGTCGGTAATCATGCCTTTATCCATAATCACCACGATCCCACGGGCAATGCCGATGATCAGCGCCACACCGAGCAGATCTCTTGCCCCATCAATAAAGCTGGTGGTGATTTCTTCTTCGCTCATGCGTGCAATCAGGCCAATGATGATCGCAGCCCCCAGGAAGACGGCGGAGATCTCTGCCATCCACCACCCGAGCGAGGAGACGCCATAAATCATGACCGCGAATGCACCGGCAAAAATGGTAAGGATGACCTTACGTGTGGCGGTGAAGTCTAAGCTTTGATTATCATCGTGCTCGCCAAGGAAATGTTTTTTATTACTTTCATACTGGTCATAAACAATGGAATGGCTTTGGTCAGCCCGCACTTTACGTGCATAGCGCATGACATAAGCGACGCAGATAAACCAGCCAATGACGAGGATGGCAAGGCGAAGCAGAATACCATCAGTAAAAGGGATCCCTGCTGCATTGGCGGCAATGACGGTCGCAAAGGGATTAATGGTTGAGCCTAACGTACCTATCCCTGCCCCAAGCAGTACCGTTGCCGCTGCCACCACAGGATCAAAACGCGCGGCCATCATCACAGGCACGAGTAGCGTATAAAAAGGCAATGACTCTTCCGCCATACCATAAATTGTGCCCCCGGCGGCAAATAAGCCCATCAAAATGGGGATCATCCACTCTTCGCGTCCCTCTAGGCGTTTAGTGACGCGTTCAATCCCCGCATCAATGGCACCGGTTTTGGTGACCAGCCCTAAAAAGCCACCAATGATCAGAATGAACAGCGAGACATCAATGGCGGCGGCTTCATACGTTTGGTGGTTATAAAAGCCATCAATGGGGGCCAAAAGGACATCAACGATACCTTGCGGATTACTTTCAACTTGCTGATAAGTACCTGATATTGGCACTTGTTGACCCAGTTCTTCGTTAAGAGTGCGGTCGTATTGCCCGGCGGGCACCACCCAACTTAGGGCGGCGACGACGGCGATAAGAATGAATAGAATGGTATAGGCAGACGGGAACTTTAAGTTCGAGAGCCAGCCTTTTTTTTGGGGAACACTGTGAGTACTCATACTTTCTCCTCATACCTCTTATTAGCATCTATAGTGCGCTACACGTGTTGAGGTAATTCCGTTAATTTCACGTTATTTATTATTCTTATGCCGTGGTACATGGCTTTGTATTCATTGTAAAAGTGGTTCCCTTTTTACTTCTTAGTGATATCTCACAAAAGACGAGGCGGTTAATAAGCAACCAAACAGATGTTTTTAATAAAAATGAATGCAGCACTGTTATTTATGCGTAGCTATCACTCTCTTTTTTTGTGCTGCTTGGATTTTTATGGATTAAATAACCTTGGGTGCACTTCTTTTACGGTGCTGAAGGTTGATTTAAAGATGAGTTTATGTGCAAGTTGTGATTATTTAGTCAATTAGCTGCTTTGCATGTGGTGAATAAAACTCAAAATATAGCGGATAGATGAATAGGTAAAAATCAACCTATTTATTGTCTTATATCAATTTATAACGGTGAGCCGGTAGGTAGGGCAGGGCACGCAGCAGGTGCCCAATCGAAAGAGGTGATTAGTTTTTTTTGTTCTTAACCGGCTTGGGGAGCACAATCATGTCGCATTCGGCGAAGTGGTCTTGAAATGCGCGGTTATTAATATCAAAGATGACAACCAGATTACCGAGACCAAAGCAGGCAGTGGCCAAACGAATTACCGCTTGGGTGGGGCGGATATTGCTGCCATCGGTGTTCTGTAGCTTGAGTCGCCACGCGCGCATACCCAGCGTCTGTCCGGCCTTGCACCAAAAGTAGCCATAAAAACCACCGATGACACAGGCCAGATACGCGGTATAAAGCGGATTGACAATTGGATGATGGGTTAAGAAGTCACTGATGTCTTGGTAAGGCGCAATCGACATGCCTAGCACCTGTGCCAGTGCGAGTACTGCCATCATTCCCCCTCCCGCGAGCATGAGCAAAGCTGCCACGACGAGGAGATCATAAAGCCAAGCGGCTAAACGCCGAAAAAAGCCTGCGGTTGGGCAAGCGATAGAAGAAGTTTGCATTTGATTGTTCACATCCCAGTCCTCAATTCGCTGCTAGCCTAGCATAGACTGGTTGACAGTGAGTAAGCTTCTACCTCGGTTTTGCGATGTCTTTTGGGGACAAATTCAGCATCAATGTGGCTGAATGACTTGAATTGGTTAAAAATAGTGCGAACGAACGGATTTTTATTTTTATTGCTTGCACTCCAAAGGTCGGTACGTATAATTCCCCCCACTTGCCGAGATGGCGGAATTGGTAGACGCAGCGGATTCAAAATCCGCCGCCTTAACGGGTGTGAGGGTTCAAGTCCCTCTCTCGGCACCAAATCCCAAGAAAGCCCCAGTCGAAAGACTGGGGCTTTTTTCGTTGTGGGTAAAGATTAGCGCTGATCAGGTCACACTCCGCTACATTCCATCCCGTCAATTGTTACTTGCCAAGGTATGATCTCCGTCAGGGCAATAACAGGGAGTAGCAGTGTGCAAATGCGTTATCGAGACATTGCCAGCTGGATAGAAACACAAATTCAGCAGCGTGTTTGGCAAGTCGGTGATCGGATCCCTTCGGTGAGGGAGATGAGTCGGCTTCAACATGTCAGCCCAATGACGGTAATGAGAGCTTATGAGCAATTAGAAGCCGATGGGTGGGTTGAGGCGCGCCCGCGCTCTGGCTTTTTTGTCCGCCCTCATTATAACAAGCTCGCGGTAGATGCATTGGCGCGGCCACAAGCGCAATCTCAATGGCTTGACACCCATCAAGATGTGTTTGATGTGATCAGTGCTAGCCATAAAGGCGCGTATTATCCATTTGGCTCCGCTTTTCCTGATCCTCAACTATTTCCTATGCAAGCGCTTGGCCGTGCGATGGCGCGCGTGCTGCGTCAATCCTCTCATCCCGATCACTTTACCATTTTACCGCCGGGCGATAGTGGTTTACGTCGACTGATTGCACAGCGCTATCTTCGTCAGGGAATTAAAGTCAGTATTGATGAAATCATTATTACTAATGGGGCGATAGAGGCATTGAGTCTGTCTTTGGCGGCAGTGACCGAGCCAGGCGACAAAGTGATTATTGAAGCCCCCGCCTTCTACGGGGTGTTGCAGACACTCGAACGTTTACAGCTTGAAGCCGTTCCCGTCACGGTTGACCCTGAAACAGGGGTCGATATCCATGCACTGGAACATGCGCTTGCGTCTCACTCGATCAGTGCGTGTTGGTTGATGAGCAACTTCCATAACCCCACCGGTGCATCGATACCTGCTCCACGTAGGCCTGATGTCGTCAACTTATTGGCGACGTATCAAGTACCGTTAATAGAAGATGACGTCTATGGGGAGCTTTTCTTCGCCGAAGCCAGACCGATGCCGCTTAAAGCGTATGATACACAGGGCGGCGTACTGCACTGTGGCTCGTTTTCGAAACAGCTGGCCCCCGGATTCCGTGTTGGTTGGATAGCGGCAGGGTGTTATGCGATGCAAATAGAGAAGCGTCAGTCTGTCTCGAGCTTGGCTGTGGGCGCGCCCAACCAGTTGGCGATTGCCGATTATTTAAAGCAAGGTGGTTATGATTCGCATCTACGGCGATTGCGCGAAACCTTGTTTGCCCGTCAAGCGTTGATTCGAGCAGAACTTAAGGCATTACTACCGGCCTCTACACGGATTAGTCAGCCTAAAGGGGGTTACTTTTTATGGGTTGAGCTCGATAAGCGCGTCGATACGCATGTACTTTTTCAAGCTTTGAGGCCATATGGCGTGACTATCGCACCGGGGGCACTGTTTGCCAGTGACGGACGCTTCAATCACTGCTTTCGACTCAATGTGTCGGTTGTGGGTAGGCAAAACACAGGGGCGCTAAATAATCCTCAAAGCTTGGAGGGGCTCAAACAGATTGCGACGTCGCTCTCAGCTTTATCTGTGCAATCAACTGTCACAGCTGAATACTGAACTATCTGTACTAATCCTCAGCGTGTCTCCCTCGATAGACTCAATGCGTGCACAACATTAAGGGGGAAAGGATGAAATCAGAACTCAGTATGATGGTCGTTGCGATAATTTGCGCGGCTTTATTGATCCTTGGCCATGTCATCATCATAGAAACACTTGCCTACTATACTTGGGCACAATGGACAGCTGGAGCGATCCCTTTTGTTCTTTTGCTGATGGCGTGGGGCTCAGTACGCTACTGCCGAGCTAAAGAGCGCGCGGAAGAAAGACGGCAATCACACTCGCACTAACGATTGAGCACACAAGGGCGCGTGAGGACCAGCCACCTTATGCGCTCGCCACCAAGAAAAGCGCCTTTTGGCTACCTTTGCTTGTTTTGTGAGCAAACAGGTAGCGAGGCGCTTTTTTTTTATATTTAGGGGTTGCGGTAAAAACTGAGATCTCTATACTGCGCTTCCTGTCGACGGGGCAACGAGACGTAAGTCACGAAATGCCGACCACGAATCGACACGCTCTTTAACAATTTGACCTATGCAATCTGTGTGGGCACTCGTTCAGAATAGACAAAAAGATTTATTCGATGAACTGAGTGACCAATACGAAACAACGTTTACGTTGTTCGGCACAGTCAATTCGTTTGTCTCGCAAGAGACGAACAAAACAGTATTTATCGAGCCGTTTGTCTTTTCTTTGGGAAAGCAAACACCAAAACTTTAATTGAAGAGTTTGATCATGGCTCAGATTGAACGCTGGCGGCAGGCCTAACACATGCAAGTCGAGCGGAAACGGCAGTATTGAAGCTTCGGTGGATTTACTGGACGTCGAGCGGCGGACGGGTGAGTAACGGCTGGGAACCTGCCCTGACGAGGGGGATAACCGTTGGAAACGACGGCTAATACCGCATAATGTCTTGATTCGTTAGAGTCAGGACCAAAGGTGGCCTCTACATGTAAGCTATCGCGTTGGGATGGGCCCAGTTAGGATTAGCTAGTTGGTAAGGTAATGGCTTACCAAGGCAACGATCCTTAGCTGGTTTGAGAGGATGATCAGCCACACTGGGACTGAGACACGGCCCAGACTCCTACGGGAGGCAGCAGTGGGGAATATTGCACAATGGGGGAGACCCTGATGCAGCCATGCCGCGTGTGTGAAGAAGGCCTTCGGGTTGTAAAGCACTTTCAGCAGTGAGGAAGGTCGTGTACTTAATACGTGCACGGCTTGACGTTAGCTGCAGAAGAAGCACCGGCTAACTCCGTGCCAGCAGCCGCGGTAATACGGAGGGTGCGAGCGTTAATCGGAATTACTGGGCGTAAAGCGCATGCAGGCGGTTTGTTAAGTCAGATGTGAAAGCCCGGGGCTCAACCTCGGAACCGCATTTGAAACTGGCAGGCTAGAGTCTTGTAGAGGGGGGTAGAATTTCAGGTGTAGCGGTGAAATGCGTAGAGATCTGAAGGAATACCAGTGGCGAAGGCGGCCCCCTGGACAAAGACTGACGCTCAGATGCGAAAGCGTGGGTAGCAAACAGGATTAGATACCCTGGTAGTCCACGCCGTAAACGCTGTCTACTTGGAGGTTGAGGTTTAAGACTTTGGCTTTCGGCGCTAACGCATTAAGTAGACCGCCTGGGGAGTACGGCCGCAAGGTTAAAACTCAAATGAATTGACGGGGGCCCGCACAAGCGGTGGAGCATGTGGTTTAATTCGATGCAACGCGAAGAACCTTACCTACTCTTGACATCCAGCGAAGCCTTTAGAGATAGAGGTGTGCCTTCGGGAGCGCTGAGACAGGTGCTGCATGGCTGTCGTCAGCTCGTGTTGTGAAATGTTGGGTTAAGTCCCGCAACGAGCGCAACCCTTATCCTTGTTTGCCAGCACGTAATGGTGGGAACTCCAGGGAGACTGCCGGTGATAAACCGGAGGAAGGTGGGGACGACGTCAAGTCATCATGGCCCTTACGAGTAGGGCTACACACGTGCTACAATGGCAGATACAGAGGGCAGCGAAGCTGCGAAGTGGAGCGAATCCCTTAAAGTCTGTCGTAGTCCGGATTGGAGTCTGCAACTCGACTCCATGAAGTCGGAATCGCTAGTAATCGTGGATCAGAATGCCACGGTGAATACGTTCCCGGGCCTTGTACACACCGCCCGTCACACCATGGGAGTGGGCTGCACCAGAAGTAGATAGCTTAACCTTCGGGAGGGCGTTTACCACGGTGTGGTTCATGACTGGGGTGAAGTCGTAACAAGGTAGCCCTAGGGGAACCTGGGGCTGGATCACCTCCTTACTGACGCTATTGTTGCGAGTGCTCACACAGATTGTATAGGTTGAAGTAATTAAAGAGGATATGTTCCCAAACATATCAGCGTGTCCCATTCGTCTAGAGGCCTAGGACACCGCCCTTTCACGGCGGTAACAGGGGTTCGACTCCCCTATGGGACGCCATTGGGTTGTTAGCTCAGTTGGTAGAGCAGTTGACTTTTAATCAATTGGTCACAGGTTCGAATCCTGTACAACCCACCATTTCTCAGACGCGGGGCTATAGCTCAGCTGGGAGAGCGCTTGCATGGCATGCAAGAGGTCGGCGGTTCGATCCCGCCTAGCTCCACCAAGTCTGGAAGATGGGCGATTAGCTCAGTTGGGAGAGCACCTCCCTTACAAGGAGGGGGTCACTGGTTCGAGCCCGGTATCGCCCACCACGCTTTAAAGGTTTTTGCTTAAGAATCTTTAGAACGTGGTTTATTTAGCAATAAACGACATGCTCTTTAACAATCTGGAAAGCTGACAAGTCATTCTTTAAGAATGACAGTAAAGTTCTCAATCAGTGACATAAATGTCACTCACACAATCAAGTGTGCTTGGGCTTTGTCTTATTTGATAAGCAAAGTCTCTATTTTGAGTCCGGCAAAAACAAAACCTTAATTGGTTGATGATTCAACACTCAGTGGTTTTGCGACGCAGATTTCTTTTTTAGGCAGTCTCGCGCAAGAAAAACCTTTTGGGGTTGTATGGTTAAGTGATTAAGCGTAGACGGTGGATGCCTTGGCAGTCAGAGGCGATGAAGGACGTACTAACCTGCGAAAAGCGATGGTGAGCTGGTAAGAAGCATTTGAGCCATCGATGTCCGAATGGGGAAACCCACCTGCATAAGCAGGTATCTTAGCGTGAATCCATAGCGCTAAGAGGCGAACTCGGGGAACTGAAACATCTAAGTACCCGAAGGAAAAGAAATCAATTGAGATTCCGGCAGTAGCGGCGAGCGACCCCGGAGCAGCCCTTAAGCGGCTTAGGCGTTAGGTGAACAGGTTGGAAAACCTGGCAATAAAGGGTGATAGCCCCGTAACCGACGGCGCCTTAGACGTGAAAACGAGTAGGACGGGACACGTGATATCTTGTCTGAATATGGGGGGACCATCCTCCAAGGCTAAATACTCCTGACTGACCGATAGTGAACCAGTACCGTGAGGGAAAGGCGAAAAGAACCCCTGTGAGGGGAGTGAAATAGAACCTGAAACCGTCTACGTACAAGCAGTGGGAGCCTCTTTTATGGGGTGACCGCGTACCTTTTGTATAATGGGTCAGCGACTTAATGTAAGTAGCTAGGTTAACCGCATAGGGGAGCCGTAGGGAAACCGAGTCTTAACTGGGCGACAGTTGCTTGCATTAGACCCGAAACCGAGTGATCTAGCCATGGGCAGGTTGAAGGTTGAGTAACATCAACTGGAGGACCGAACTCACTAACGTTGAAAAGTTAGGAGATGACCTGTGGCTAGGGGTGAAAGGCCAATCAAACTCGGAGATAGCTGGTTCTCCCCGAAAGCTATTTAGGTAGGGCCTCGGACGAACACTACTGGGGGTAGAGCACTGTTAAGGCTAGGGGGTCATCCCGACTTACCAACCCTTTGCAAACTCCGAATACCAGTAAGTGCTATCCGGGAGACACACGGCGGGTGCTAACGTCCGTCGTGGAGAGGGAAACAACCCAGACCGCCAGCTAAGGTCCCCAAGTTATCGCTAAGTGGGAAACGATGTGGGAAGGCTCAGACAGCCAGGATGTTGGCTTAGAAGCAGCCATCATTTAAAGAAAGCGTAATAGCTCACTGGTCGAGTCGGCCTGCGCGGAAGATGTAACGGGGCTAAGCGATACACCGAAGCTGCGGCAATGTCCTTATGGATATTGGGTAGGGGAGCGTTGTGTAAGCTGTTGAAGGTGTGCTGAGAGGCATGCTGGAGGTATCACAAGTGCGAATGCTGACATGAGTAACGATAAAGGGGGTGAAAAACCTCCTCGCCGGAAGACCAAGGGTTCCTGTCCAACGTTAATCGGGGCAGGGTAAGTCGGCCCCTAAGGCGAGGCCGAAAGGCGTAGTCGATGGGAAACGGGTTAATATTCCCGTACTGCTGCTTACTGCGATGGGGGGACGGAGAAGGCTAGGTGGGCCTGGCGATGGTTGTCCAGGTTCAAGTGCGTAGGCTGATTTCTTAGGCAAATCCGGGAAATCGAGGCCGAGACACGATGTCGAGCCACCAAGGTGGTGAAGTCATTGATGCCATGCTTCCGGGAAAAGCCTCTAAGCTTCAGGTAAGTAGGAACCGTACTCCAAACCGACACAGGTGGTCGGGTAGAGAATACCAAGGCGCTTGAGAGAACTCGGGTGAAGGAACTAGGCAAAATGGTACCGTAACTTCGGGAGAAGGTACGCTGCCCGCGGTGAAGTCCCTTGCGGATGGAGCTATGGGCAGTCGCAGATACCAGGTGGCTGCAACTGTTTATTAAAAACACAGCACTGTGCAAAATCGAAAGATGACGTATACGGTGTGACGCCTGCCCGGTGCCGGAAGGTTAATTGATGTGGTTATCGCAAGAGAAGCCATTGATTGAAGCCCCGGTAAACGGCGGCCGTAACTATAACGGTCCTAAGGTAGCGAAATTCCTTGTCGGGTAAGTTCCGACCTGCACGAATGGCGTAATGATGGCCACGCTGTCTCCACCCGAGACTCAGTGAAATTGAAATCGCAGTGAAGATGCTGTGTACCCGCGGCTAGACGGAAAGACCCCGTGAACCTTTACTACAGCTTGGCACTGAACATTGAGCCTACATGTGTAGGATAGGTGGGAGGCTTTGAAGCGGCGACGCCAGTTGCTGTGGAGCCATCCTTGAAATACCACCCTTGTATGTTTGATGTTCTAACTTAGCCCCGTTATCCGGGGTGAGGACAGTGCCTGGTGGGTAGTTTGACTGGGGCGGTCTCCTCCCAAAGTGTAACGGAGGAGCACGAAGGTGGGCTAATCACGGTCGGACATCGTGAGGTTAGTGCAATGGCATAAGCCCGCTTAACTGCGAGAGTGACGGCTCGAGCAGGTACGAAAGTAGGTCATAGTGATCCGGTGGTTCTGAATGGAAGGGCCATCGCTCAACGGATAAAAGGTACTCCGGGGATAACAGGCTGATACCGCCCAAGAGTTCATATCGACGGCGGTGTTTGGCACCTCGATGTCGGCTCATCACATCCTGGGGCTGAAGTCGGTCCCAAGGGTATGGCTGTTCGCCATTTAAAGTGGTACGCGAGCTGGGTTTAGAACGTCGTGAGACAGTTCGGTCCCTATCTGCCGTGGGCGTTGGATGATTGAGGGGAGCTGCTCCTAGTACGAGAGGACCGGAGTGGACGAACCGCTGGTGTTCGGGTTGTGTCGCCAGACGCATTGCCCGGTAGCTAAGTTCGGCACAGATAAGCGCTGAAAGCATCTAAGCGCGAAGCTGGCCCCGAGATGAGTCATCCCTAGAGCTTCGAGCTCTCTAAAGGGTTGTTCTAGACGAGAACGTTGATAGGCAGGGTGTGTAAGCGCTGTGAGGCGTTGAGCTAACCTGTACTAATGGCCCGTGAGGCTTAACCATACAACACCCAAGAGGTTTTGGGTTGGACTTAAAATAAAGCCAGTTGATTGTGGCGAGAACGAACAGCTTTCTAGATTTAGGAACGAATTTATCAAATACATCCTTGTATTTGACCCTGACGGGCCGCACTGAAGTGCGTTAAATTTTGTTCCAGACAAAATTTTGCTTGGCGACCATAGCGCTTTGGACCCACCTGACTCCATGCCGAACTCAGTAGTGAAACGAAGCAGCGCCGATGGTAGTGTGGGGTCTCCCCATGTGAGAGTAGGACATCGCCAGGCTTTGATTATAAATTGCGCCTATTGCTTGTGATTTTTGATAGCTGCGATGCTCATGTATTGGCATACACTGTGCGTCTCGCTTCAAAACCCCCTACGCATAGCACGCAATTTAATCATCAAAGCAGATATGCGTAAGACTTTGATGAGAAAATACAGAGCCCTGACCTGACGGTCGGGGCTTTTTTGTATCTGTCGCATGGTGATTGCTGGTTAAGTAGAAGAATGGGGTTGAGGTTGCCAGTGTAAGCAGAAATCCCAGAAGCGGGAGAGTAGACCTGATTGATATTTATCTTTGTGGCGCACGAGCCAATAGCGCCGAGACAATAGCAAAGGGAGTTCGAGAGCAACGACTCGACCATCGGCAATGGCGTGCTGAGCGGAGAGCTTAGACAGATACGCGAGGCCTAACCCGGCACTCGCAGCATTTAAAATCGCTTCGGTGGTATTGAGCTCAAAAGAAAGATGCCAGCGCTCGAAGCGAGGCGCAAGGCGTGAGAGAAAGTGCTCACGCGTGCCTGAACCTGGTTCGCGGATCAGCCAGGTTTGATCGTCGAGAGCTCCCACACTTAACGGCGTTTGACTCGCAAGTGGGTGATCTGGGTGACATACCACGACCATCTGATCGCTTAGCCACGGCATTTGCAGTAAATCGGGGTGCAGTATTTCACCTTCTACCAATCCAACATCCAGCTCGAAGTGTTGAAGACGATCGATGATCTCTTGGCTGTTGGCAATCATCAGTGTTTGCTGTTGATGCGAGGTCGCATGGCGAAAATCGCTAATCAGTGTGGGTAAAAGCTGATTACCCACGGTATCGCTTCCCCCTAATCGTAGGCAGCCAATCAATTGGCTGTCGTCTTTCAATGCGGCGCTAATTTCATCGCTACGGATCAGCAACTCATCCGCTTTAGGGATAAGTGCCGCACCTTGATCATTAAGGTGAAGCCGGTTGCCGCGTCGATCAAACAGGGGATAACCGAGCTGACTTTCTAATTCGGCGAGTGCCATACTGACCGCCGGTTTACTGAGAAACAGTTTTTTCGCCGCGGCGGTGATCGTGCCCTCTTGCACGATGGTTAAAAACACTCGCAGTTGAGGAAGAGAAAGCGCCATTAAGACCTAGCGATTAAGGGTTTGAATCACTATAAGGCCGCTTACCCGCAATGACAATGTCAACGACGGCCTTTGTCTTGGCTCACCCAGTTCTGGATATCGGATTGGGCCTGTTTTAATGACTGGTAGTGAGGTGATTGCTCACTGGTATGCTTGAGGACAAAGTCGAGCGTGCGTACTACATTTCGCCAACGTGGTGTTTTGGGGACGGTTTCTACGTGCAGGTACTTATCCAAGGTTCTTGTTTGGAAGCTGCCTTTATCCTGATAAACACGCCATAAGCCACTTTTTTCTGCTAGGTCGACTTTATCGCCATCCCAAGCGGCGAGAGCTAAGTTCATCGCATTAACCAAGCGACGATGAATCCCCTCCGACTGATGAACGTGTGTCTCTTTATGTTTAATCGTGCTTGATGGCGCAAAATACCTCGCTCTCATGCTGTGTTTTAAGTGGGAGAGTGCACTTGCAAGGCGACCGATTTCATCGTTTCGCTGGCGATGGGTGACCGGGTAGTCCAGTTCACCGGCGGCAAACTGCTCAGCGCACCAAGTCAATTGTAAGATAGGCAGTGTCAGGCGGTGAGATAACCAATGCCCGATAAAGACTAATAATACAATAACGACGATCACGAGTGTGGCACTGATTGCATACAAGTGGCGGAGAGGTCGATAGGCACTTTTTTGAGGTGTGCAAGTGATCAACGCCCAAGACGCCCCCGCCACATTGACGGGGCGGTATGCCGTGAGTTGAGGCATGATTGCATATTGGCTCGGTGACATGACCCCTTGTTGGCCATCGAAAGCGGCATTGATTGCGTGTTTGGGGGGCAGGATCGAAGGCGTCGCTTGATTAGAGTGAGGTACCCAACTGTTGAGTAACGATTGATGATTTTGATTAATCAGCCACAGGCCTGACTCTGGGCGCTGCCGTTGGCGTAGAGTTGCAGACAAGTTATCGGTTGTGGTGCGAATAGCAAGGATGCTTTGCATCTGGCCGCTTTTAAGTATGGGAACCAGGTACCAAGCTTGCATGGTGCGTGAGCCATGTGGCTCAAAGGCGGTGCGCACCCACTTAGGACGTTGCTGATCAGGCAGGCTCATTAATTGCTTTATCGCCCTTTTCAGTGACGGGTTATCCTGTGTCATGGGGTGAGGTTTGACGGCGTACACGAGGTTTTGGTTTAAATCAAACATCGCGAGATTGTTGAACGCGTACCTTGCTAACCAGGCTTGAAATTGATGATGAAAGCGGCGATATAAACGGCGGTATTTTTGTGCTGTCACGCCAGCATGTTGGCTCGAGGACTGTTGAAGGATCGGTATGAGTCGACGCTGCGCTTGGCGCGTATTATTACCGAGTTGTTGGAATGCATGAGGAAAGCCATAAAAGCGTCCACCGCTGCTGATTGCTAGATCGGAGGCTGCAAGATTAATCACCGCGCGGACTTGGTCATCAAAATATGATGTGATGGTGGCATAGTTACGATCGCGCTCGTGCTCGAGCTGCTGATGGGCTTGATTGATCAGCAGTTGTGACTGACTCCAAGTAAAGTACCCCGTCAACATCACCACAGGGATAATACTAAGACTAAAAAACCACCACATGAAGCGGCGTTGAAGACGCGTCGAGTAACCCATATCCATTTGCACGCTGTGAATACCTCTCTCTGATCACGCGGGCTTGAATCGCAAACGGCTGCCAAAAGGCAGCCGCGAGAGAGAAGACGCTAACACGTCCGATGAGTCAAAACTGTGATCTGCTGTCAGGTATCAAGTCTTATATGTGTGTTAACCCACTGCTCGATGGTGTTGTCAGCCACTAGCGTGCTTTTTGCGCATGATAAACGGCGAATCGACGGGTTTTGGCGAGGGTATCACACTGACCGAGCCCTTTTTCAATAATCGGGGGGTAACGTAAGAAGCTGTTGGCGACGATCACCAATTGGCCGTGACGGCGCAGGTAGCGAGGCGCGCTTTCCAGCAAGGACTCAGTCGCCTGGTAAAACGTCTCGAGTCCTTCATGGAACGGTGGATTGCTAATAATGGCATCAAACTGCTGTCCACTGACGGCACCTAACATGTCTGAGGCAAAAACAGAGCCTTTGAGCCCATTGGCCGTGAGGGTCGCTTGGGTTGATGCAACGGCTAAATGATTCACATCAACACAGGTGACCGTACAGCTTGGGTGGGTAGCCAGTATTACCGAGCCGATGACGCCTGCGCCACAGCCGACATCAATCACATCACCGTGCATATTGGGCAGGTGCTTGAGTAATAAGGCCGTGCCATCATCAAGACTTTTGTGGCTAAACACACCGGGTAGAGCACGAACCGTGAGTGATTGATTCTCTACTTGGAGTGGGTAGTCGTGAAACCAATCCGCTAGGTTAAACGACGCCGCCGGTGACGTACATTGGCCATGATACAGGCTGCATCGGCGTGCCGAGTCTTGTTTGATCACTTGGCCATACGGGGTAAAACGTTTTTCGATGCTTTTAACGCCACTGCGGTTTTCACCCACCACGACCCAGTCGACATTGGCACCGAGACGATGTGTGAGCATCGCGAGAAGAAAATCGGCTTCCGCTTTTGACTTAGGCCAGTAGAAAAGTACCAAATCAACTGAGCTCTCACCCACATATTCAGCCCCTTCATGGACCTTCACATCGGTATTTGCCATTCGTGAGGCGTAGCCATGATGGGTCGTAAAGACAGACACTTGCGAGGCATGAGGCAGTAACTGCTGAGCAAAGTTATCTTCTAGCTCACCAGCTAATAGAACATGTTTGTTTTCAAACAGCGTGAGGTGACGTTGGGCAATCTCGCTAGGAGCCGTGAGGGCCATGGTATTTCTCTTCGGTTACTGTGACTGATAGGTCGCGTTTGGTCGAGGGGCGCGCTGACGGGGATTTTCCCACAAAGCGCGCACCAGGCCAATATCAGCGTGCTTATGCGTTGTCTTGTCGGTCAAGAAAGCGCTCAAACTCGATTTCATACATACGAAATAGCACTAAGGTGATGGAGAAAATAATCGGGCCATAAATCAGTCCCATCAAGCCAAACAGATGCAAGCCACCTAACAGTGAGAAGAAAATAAGCAGGGTGTTCATCCCCGAGTTGCCTTGCATGAGGAAGGGGCGGAGGAGATTATCGATGGAGCCGACCACCACCACACTCCATATCAGTAAGGCGATCGCCCACTGCCAATCGCCCGTGGCCACCAAATAAAGCACGGTTGGCAGCCAGATGAGCGCGGTGCCGACCACAGGAATAAAGGAGGCGAACGCCATCATGGTGCCCCAAAATAGCGCTGGCAGGCCCACGGCCCACATCGCCAAGCCGCCTGCGGCCCCTTGCGCCAAGGCGGTGAGAAAGGACCCAAGCACGGCAGACTTGGCCACCTTTTCCACCTCATCCAATAACTGATCTTCTTGGCTGCGTGATAAGGGGATCACGTGGCGGAGCGTATGGATAATGCTGTCGTGATCGCGGAGCAAGAAAAACAGAACGAACAACATCAGCATAAAGGTGATGAAAAAATCGGTCACATCCCCTAATACCTTGGAGCTGAATTCGAGCATTTGGCCACTGAAAGAAGACATCCAAGCGGCCAGCTTTTTCACCGTTTCTTGTGGGTCAATTAAATCAAATGGCAGCCATTGGTTGAGAAAATGCAGTGACGATTGTATTTGTGGGTTGTTGAGTAACTGTTTTGCGCCACCGTTATTGAGCCACTCGTAACTGCGTGTAAAAAAGCTCACGCCTTGTTCGATTATCGCACCCGCTACCACGGTGAGGGGAATAATGATGATAAAGGTGATTAAGACACAAGATATCACCGACGCCGTGTTTGGGCGTTGCCCAATGCGATCTTCAATACGTTTATGAAGAGGGAAAAAGAGCAAAGAGACAATAAACGCGAGAACGATTGCACCAATATAGGGCTCGATAAGTAAATAGCACGCATAGGCTGCGATGATCAGCGCAGCGATTAAAGTCCAATGTTTCGGCTCGACACGAAATGACGAAGTCACAGGGTATCCCTCTTAGGCTGGTTGAGTGAGTCGGGCTGGCTTTACTTGCCGTCAAAAGGCCAATCAGCCGCTGGGCAGGTAAAGGTGCCTAAACAATAGGCACCTTAACACACAGTTTGTTGCACTAGTCAGTTAAAAAAATGGCCAAAAGATCGTTGAGGAAGAGCTTACCTTTAGCGGTTACTTGCCAATGTGTCTCGGACTCCGCGAGCAGACCTTGCTCAAGGGCTTGCGTCAAAGGGTGGCTGAGATGATCGAGGGGCAACCCGGTACGGGCAACAAACTCGGCTTTCGGGCAAGGTTCGAGCAGACGAAACCGATTCATAAAGAACTCAAACGCGAGATCCGTCTCTTTCACCCACTGGCTATCAGTGAGATAGGCTTTTTGTGGATCGAGGTAGCCGCGCGGATGCTTCACTTTAACGGTTCGAAGCAGGCGAGACTGATCGCCGTTAGGTAAAGTGAGCTTACCATGGGCGCCACAACCTATGCCCAAATAGTCACCAAAACGCCAGTAATTGAGGTTATGGGCGCATTGATGACCGGGTAAGCTGTATGCGGATGTCTCGTATTGTACGTAGCCAGCGTCGGTAAGCAGCTGATGCCCGCGATCAAAAATGTCCCACAAGGTATCTTCTTCTGGCAGAGTGGGTGGTTTGGAGTAAAACTGGGTGTTGGGCTCGATGGTCAACTGGTACCAAGACAGATGTGGCGGCTTAAGTGCAATCGCTTTTTCTAAGTCACTCAGAGCCTCTTGCTCTGACTGGTTGGGCAAACCATGCATCAAATCAAGGTTAAAGCTATTTAATCCCGCTTGATGGGCAAGGTGGGCGGCCCGCTCTGCTTCTCCAGGGCCATGAATGCGCCCCAAGCGTTCGAGCTTATCAGCAGAAAAGCTCTGCACCCCGATAGAAATCCGGTTAACGCCTGCTTGTCGGTAGCCGATAAATTTATCGGCCTCCACGGTGCCAGGGTTGGCTTCCATGGTCACTTCCAGGCTATCACTGACGGGAAGGCGTGCCTTAATGCCATCCAACAGACGTGCTATCTGTGGAGGTGACATCAAGCTTGGTGTGCCGCCTCCAATAAAGATTGAATGCAATGTGCGCGTGATGACAGAAGGGTAGGCGGCAAGATCAGTATCCAAATCCTCGAGCAGCGCATCAATATAATCCTCTTCCGGGATCTCACCTTTTTGGGTATGCGAGTTAAAGTCGCAATAGGGGCATTTTTGTACACACCAAGGAATGTGTACATACAGACTCAATGGGATCATGGTTTATTGCGACACTTTTAAGGCTTGGAACAGGGCGTTAAGTGCTTGTCCGCGGTGAGAACGTTGTTTTTTCTCGGAAGCGGGCATTTCTGCTGCGGTACATTGCTGATCGGCAGGTAAAAACACGGGATCGTAGCCAAAGCCGTTGTCCCCTTGCGGTGCTTGAGCGATTTGCCCTTCCCACACCCCGTGACAGACCAGTGGTGTTGGGTCATTAGCATGGCGCATATAAACCAACACGCAATGGAAGCGAGCCTGGCGTCCATCATTGTCTGTATCATGCAAAGCTTCTAACAGTTTAGCGACATTGTCCGTATCACTGGCTGTTTCACCGGCGTAGCGGGCAGAATACACGCCCGGCGCACCGTTCAACGCATCGACTTCTAAACCTGAATCATCGGCAATGGCGGGGAGGCCGGTCACTTTGGCCGCATGACGCGCCTTAATGATGGCATTTTCGATAAAGGTGGTGCCTGTTTCATCCGCCTCTTCAACCGCAAAGTCACTTTGTGGCAGGACGTCGAAACCAAATTCGCCGAGCAGTCCCGCCATTTCTTTTACTTTGCCTGCGTTCCCAGTGGCCAACACAACTTTCTTCATCACAGTTACCTATTGGGTTATAGCCCGACTACGGGGCATCGACGTAAAACGTATAATTATAGTCAAAGGACGCATTGCGGTTTCCTTCGGCATTGAGATCGATGTGAAAGCGATACGTCTCTTCATCATCGGCGGCGAAGGTAGCGATATAATAGATCGCGTCACCTTCTCTGATCTCGGTAAAGTCTAGATCACGACTGTTTCCGACCAAGTTTTTGACTTGTCCGGTGACCTCGGCGGCTATCGCCGGTTTTCCCAGTTGCATGGTATCGAGAACGGCAATGTTGACCAAGCCTCGATAGCCACTCCGGGTAATGTCGTACTGCTGAGCGATTTCGGGCGTTAAGAAAGTGGTCGAGAGCGTGTTGTAATGCACTTCCAACTCACCGATTTCTTTAAACTGACCTGCCCATGCTGGGGAGATAGCCACGGTGAATATGACGCTGAGCGCTGCAATTATCTGACGCATAATCTTTCCTTGTGATAAAGCGAAGTGAGGGTCGCTATCAATACGTACGGGTGCCTGAGTACGATCCGCCGTACATCGTTGGCACCCGTGAAATCCCGTAAGCGGTGCAAGCTATGGCGATAAGTCGAGGATGACTTAGCGCGTGGCGATTCGCTTACAGGGCATACCAAATCGGGCCGATAAAATCGCCGATAAGCATATTGATAAATTGGAGCGCGATAAAGATCACCAGAATACTGAGATCGAGCCCACCGAGGGGAGGAATAATACGGCGTACTGGCGCGCACACGGGCTCGGTCAGTTGGTGAAAAACATACTCTACTGGGTTGTTGCCTTGGCTGACCCAACTCAAAATAGCGCGCAGGATCAGCACCCAGAACAGCAACTTACCCGCGGCTTTCAGTAAGGCGATGGCGGAGAAGAGGAACATGCCTGAACTCATCGCGAAGGGGTTACCGGCGACTAAATCCAGTACCACAAATTTGGCCACCATGAGTAAGTAAGCAAACAGCACCGTTGCCAGATCCAAACCACCGAGTGCCGGGATCATACGACGCAACGGGCCAACCACAGGCTGGGTCGCTTTGACGATAAATTGAGAGAAGGGGTTGTAAAAGTCTGCGCGCGCCCATTGTAGCCAAACGCGTAGCAGCACCACCATGATGTAAAGATCAAACGCGGTGTTGATCAGAAAGGTCATTGCATTCATATCGTTGCCTTAGTGATTAAAATTCTTGTTCCATTTGCTCGGCGCGGCTGACTGCCGCCTGCATGGCCTGTGCCACTATATCGCCAATACCATGTTGGTCGAAAACGCGCAGTGCTTCAGCGGTTGTGCCGCCTTTTGAGGTGACCTGCTCACGCAATTGGCCAATGGTTGTGTCCGTATTGCTTACAACCATTTCTGCCGCGCCTTTTGCGGCTTGCTGAACCAGCTGCCTGGCTTGCTCGTCGCTAAAGCCTTGGCGGATAGCTTCTTGCTGCATCGCCTCCATAAAGCGAAAGAAGTATGCCGGTGCGCTGCCTGCAGCGGCAATCACACCATTTATTTTTGCTTCCTCGTCGACACAGCAGACTTCGCCGACGGCTTCCATCAATGCGGTGGCATAGCGTTTATCCGCGTCAGTGACTTGGCTCGACGCAAATAACCCGCTCATTCCTTGTCCGACAAGAGACGGTGTATTCGGCATCACACGTACTAGGTTAAGTGTGGTACCTGCCATCTCACACAGACGGTGAGTACTGATGCCGGCTGCAATTGAGATCACCAATTTTGATGACCAATCGACGGCCGATAAATCGCTTAAAACCTGCGCCATTAATTGTGGCTTGACCGCCAAGACAATGACGTCTGCTGCTTGGCAGGCATGCAAGTTATCACGGGTGGTTTGGATGCCATAATCCGTGCTCAGCACGTCGCCAGGGTGAGCGCTGGGTGATGAGGCCGTTATCGCTTTAGTGGGATAGCCTGCATTCACCAGGCCAGCTATGATAGATCGCGCCATATTACCGGCGCCAATAAAGGTAAGGGAGCGATGTTCCATGAAAAGCGTTCCTGTTGTTCTCGTCATTATTTGGGGTTTATCACGACCGCTTTGTTAGCGATAGTCTCGCGCGCCAAAAATTGCGGTGCCGACACGCACCATGGTGCTACCACACGCAATCGCCGCTTCCATGTCACCACTCATGCCCATCGATAAGGTATCGATATCGGGCGTCTGCTCACTGAGCGCATGAAACGCATTGGATAAAGGTTCAAACGCGGCGCATTGTCGCTGATAGTCCGTCTCAGGCTGTGGAATAGACATCAATCCTCTGACATTCAGGCCGGGTAGGGCTCGGATATCTTCAATGAGGGCGATGGCGTTATCCACGGATAAGCCCGACTTTGATGCCTCGCCACTGGTATTGACTTGTACCAGGACATTGAGCGGCGGTAAATGGGTCGGACGCTGCTCGCTCAGGCGTTTAGCAATCTTCAACCGATCGACAGAATGCACCCAGTCAAAGTGCTCTGCAATTAACCGTGTTTTATTGGACTGAATGGGACCAATAAAGTGCCATTCGATCGGTGCCGCGGGGGGATGCTCGGCAAAATACTCGACCTTTTCCACCCCTTCTTGCACGTAATTTTCCCCAAACGCCCGTTGCCCCGCGGCGATGGCATCTGCGATCGCCTCGATAGGCTTGGTTTTGCTGACTGCAATTAATTGCACGGAGTCGGCGAGTCGGCCGCATTTTTGGCTTGCGTGGTCTATCTGTTCCCTGACCTGTTGAATATTGTTCTTAATATGACACATACCGGATTCTGCAAGGAAAATGAATGGATATTAATGAGCTACTTGCGTTTAGTGTAAAGCATCGCGCGTCAGATCTACATCTTTCTGCGGGGGTGTCGCCTATGGTGCGGGTAGATGGCGATATGCGCAAGCTTAGTCTGCCACCGCTGAGCCACCAAGCCGTGCGGGAACTGGTACTGGCAGTGATGGGCCCTGAGCAGCAGCATGTTTTTGACAACACATGGGAAGTCGACTTTTCCTTTGAACTAAACTCGGTGGCGCGTTTTCGCGTCAATGCGTTCCACCAGCTACATGGTTGTGCGGCGGTCTTTCGTGTGGTGCCCACCGCCGTACCAAGGCTAGAGGATTTATCCGCGCCGCCACTTTTCAGTGAGCTGGCTTTGCTACATCAAGGGTTGGTGTTGGTGACTGGGCCGACAGGCTCGGGGAAGTCGACCACACTGGCGGCGATGATTGCGCAGATTAACCATCACCAACAAAAGCATATTCTGACTATCGAAGATCCGATTGAATTTATCCATCCGTCCGAGCAAAGCTTGGTGAACCAGCGCGAGGTCAAGCGTGATACGCAGTCTTTTCAGCAAGCCTTGCGCTCAGCGCTGCGTGAAGACCCAGATGTGATATTAGTGGGCGAGCTACGTGACTTAGAAACCATCCGTCTAGCGTTAACCGCGGCAGAGACCGGGCACTTGGTGTTTGCGACCTTGCACACCGCTAGCGCAGCGAAAAGTGTCGATCGTATCATTGATGTATTTCCCGGCAGCGATAAGCCCTTGGTGCGCTCGATGCTGTCGTCCTCACTGCGGGCGGTGATTTCTCAACAACTGGTCAAAAGCACCCAAGGTCAGCGTGTTGCTGCTTATGAAATTATGACGGTGACATCAGCGGTTTGTAACTTGATCCGAGAGGATAGAGTGGCGCAAATCGCCTCCATGATGCAAACCGGTACCGTGCATGGTATGCAGACGATGGCGCAAGCGATGGCCCAGCTCGAGAAGCAAGGGGTGATTGCACCGCAGGCGGCGATCTCGCCCAGTTAATCTGTGTACTGACGCTCGAACCAGCTTTCGATAATCACCACCGCAGATTGGGCGTCGACGGCGCCTTTGCCTAGGGCTTTATAACCACCACGAGCAAAAAGATCCGCACGCGCTTCACGGGTAGACAGGCGTTCATCGTGCAGCTCGACGGGGTAGCCGAAACGCCCGTGCAGGCGGTTGGCAAATTTCTTTGCTCTCGGTGTGATGGTCTCTAACGGTTGACCGTTTAAGTCGAGCGGCAAGCCCACCACCAGATAATCGGGTTGCCAGTCTTTGAGTATGGCTTCGATATCATCCCAGTTTGGGATCCCGTCTCTCGCTTTTAAGGCGCACAAAGGGCGAGCGGTGCCGGTTAGTGATTGGCCGATGGCGACGCCAATGCTCTTGACGCCGTAATCAAATCCAATAATGGTCTGTGCGTTCATGCATGTCCTACTTGTGAAGAAAGGTTTGCCGCGTCGATACCGAGCTGATCGAGCGCTTTTTGCCAACGTTGGTGAACGGGGGTATCAAAAATGACCTTGGGGTCGGCTTCGAGTGTCAGCCAGCTATTGTCGGCCAATTCCTGCTCAAGCTGGCCCGGCTCCCAGCCGGCATAGCCCAGCGCGACCAGAAATTGCTCTGGCTGTTGCTCGGTGCCGAGAATCGAGAGAATGTCTTTGGAGGTGGTGACCGATAGCTGATCAGACAGCGGAATACTGGTGCCGTACTCACAGGTTGCAGGGTGCAGCACAAAGCCTCTGTCCTCAGAGACCGGGCCACCAAAAAGGACGGGTTGAGATAGGCTCTCTGTGGTAGTCGACAAGGGCAGTTGTCGCTCGACCTCAATTTGATCCAGCATTTTTCCCACTGATAAGTTGATCGGGTGGTTAATCATCAGCCCCATTGCCCCGTCATGGCTGTGCTCACACACATAAATAACGCCATGATGAAAACGGCTATCAGCCATACTGGGCATCGCGATTAAAAAATGATTTTTCAGATCCATATCGCCGTCTCCTGTGGGGGCGCGTACTTCGAGTATGCGCGAAAATTGATGTTTTAGATAATGAAGGCGCAGAGAGCGCCTTCTTTTCTTAGGCGCAGCGTCTAGCAATCGCCTCCATTAACATGTCACCAATAGAAATGTCATACGCGGCATCAATCTCGCGAATACAGGTTGGACTGGTGACATTGATTTCCGTTAATTTGTCGCCTATCACGTCGAGGCCAACAAAGATTAACCCCTTTTCTTTGAGGGTAGGGGCTATGGCGCGCGCGATGGCCCAGTCAGTCTCTGACAGAGGACGTGCTTCGCCGCGACCGCCTGCCGCTAAGTTGCCACGGGTTTCACCCTCAGCGGGGATCCGCGCTAAGCAATAAGGCACGGGCTCTCCATCAACAACCAAAATTCGCTTATCGCCGTTGCTGATATCGGGCACAAAGGTTTGCGCCATGCAAAAACGTTGACCATGTTCGGTAAGGGTTTCGATGATCACACCCAAGTTGGGGTCGCCTTGTTTCACTCGGAAAATCGAGGCGCCGCCCATGCCATCAAGCGGCTTTAAAATCACGTCACCATGTTGTGCTTGGAACGCCCGGATTTCGTCAGCGCGGCGAGTGACCAAGGTGGTGGGCGTGTGCTCTGGGAACCAAGCCGTGTACAGCTTTTCATTGCAGTCGCGTAGGCTCTGTGGCTTATTCACAATCAACACACCGGCCTGCTCAGCGCGTTCGAGCATGTAAGTCGCGTAAATGTACTCGGTATCAAACGGCGGATCTTTGCGCATCAAAATGGCATCAAATTCCCGTAGCGCGAGAGTTTGCGTTTGCTTGATTTGATACCACTGTTCTGGGTTATCCATCACGGTGACGCTGTGAGTGCGGGCATAAGGGTCACCTTGCTGCATCGACATGTCATCCATCTGAATGTAATGCAGGTCCCAGCCGCGCTTTTGTGCTGCCAGCATCATGGCAAACGTGGAGTCTTTTTTCACACTGATGGCTTCAATGGGATCCATCACTATACCTATTTTCATCATTTTTCTCCTGCTTGCCAGTTAACCCAGGTCGCCAAAACGGACCTGCAAGGCCGTGATGGCAGTCAGTGCCGCGGTTTCTGTTCGCAGCACGCGTGGGCCCAATAGGATTTCTTCAAAGTTGTGTTCGCGTGTCATCGCAATCTCGTCATCAGATAACCCGCCCTCCGGGCCAATCAGTAAACGCAGTTTTTGAGGCGCGTCGGGAAGCGTGTTGATAGAGTAGGAGGCACGCGGATGCAGGTTTAGCTTCAAGCCTTCAAACGTCTGCTGACACCATGCATCGAGATTGATCACCGGATTAATAGTGGGGACGACATTACGGCCGCTTTGTTCGCAGGCGCCAATGGCGATTTTTTGCCATTGTTGGCGCTTTTTCTCGAGTCGCTCAGCATTGAGCTTGACGCCGCAGCGAGCTGAAAAAAGCGGGGTGATGGTATTCACGCCTAACTCGACCGACTTTTGAATGGTAAATTCCATCTTTTCGCCGCGCGAAATCACTTGGCCTAGTTCAAAGTCAAGTGGTGACTCGACACTGTATGATTCGCGAGCGGTAATGGTGGCAGACACCTGTTTTTTACTCACTTGTGTCAGTGTGGCAGGAAATTGCGCGCCGCTACCATCAAAGAGCAAAATGGGCTGCTCTGCCTGCATACGCAGGACGCGACCGAGATGATTCGCCGCTTCATCGCTTAAGATCACCGTGCCTTGTTCGGGTAACGGTGCTGGGTGATAAATTCGAGGAATTCGCATTGTGCTCGTGTTCCATGTTCAAGTCGCCCTCAGTGTAACATGACCAAAGGGACGATAGGCTCTGTCACTACTATGGGGACGAGGGACGAAAAAGCAAACTATTCTGATCCTTCACCACTGCGTGTTAGTGGCTGTTGGCAGCGGTTGCAGCGATAGATGGCTTGGCCGCGTTGTATTTTATTGTGACGGCGAATGGATAAGGCGACAGGCCCGCAATCACAGTAGTAAGCAAAGGTTTTACCCTGCACGGCGCTGATATCAAGCTGGTGGGTGGTATTGGCAGGGGCGTTAAAGACCTGGGTCATCAACGAACGCCACTCAGGACCATGCGGTTTCACCCGACCGTATAACGCAAAGGTGACCAAATGACAGACTTCATGAGGGATCACTTCGTCAAAAAAGGTGTCGGGTGCTTGTTGCAAAAGAACAGGATTAAACCGGACGCGCCATTGGGCTGGATGCGCAGTACCGGCCGACTTGCCCCGCAGTGTAAAACCAACCACGGGGTAGGTCAGCTGGGTGTCCAATTGCTGGTTAACCACATCAATACATTGCTGGGCGCGTGAGAGCGCTGCCTGTTGTAATGCATGAGCGGATTTTTCTGGGGTGTCATAAGCACAAGACATAAGTGGTCGTCCTTGCTGCGATCAAAAAAGGGAAGCCGAGGCTTCCCTTAAAAGCACTGAGTCGCCTAAGGTTACCCGAGCTTGGCAAAGTCGCGCAACAGCTCCGCTTTGTCGGTTTTCTCCCAAGGGAAGATGTCGCGACCAAAGTGGCCATACGCAGCCGTTTGCTTATAGATAGGCTGTAACAAATCCAGCATTTCTTGCAAACCATAAGGGCGTAAGTCGAAGTGCTCTCGTACCGCTTTAATGATCACCGCTGGTGCGACTTTTTCAGTGCCGAAGGTCTCGACCATGATGGACGTCGGCTCGGCGACGCCAATCGCGTAAGACAGTTGAATTTCACAACGGTCGGCAAGGCCTGCGGCAACAATGTTTTTGGCCACATAGCGCGCGGCGTAAGCGGCAGAGCGATCCACTTTTGAGGGATCTTTTCCTGAGAACGCCCCGCCACCGTGACGGGCTGCCCCGCCATAGGTGTCAACAATGATCTTACGGCCTGTCAAACCACAATCGCCCATTGGCCCGCCAATCACAAACCGACCCGTTGGGTTAATGAAATACTTGGTGTCTTTGGTCAGCCATTCCGCCGGCAACACAGGCTTGATGATTTCTTCCATCACCGCCTCGCGCAGATCCTCAGTTGAAATACTGTCGCAATGCTGTGTAGAGAGCACGACGGCATCAATACCGGCAATTTTGCCGTTGTCATACGCAAAGGTGACCTGGCTTTTCGCATCTGGGCGTAACCAGTCTAAGGTGCCATCTTTGCGCACTTGCGCTTGGCGCTCCACCAAACGGTGTGAATAGGTAATAGGAGCTGGCATCAGCACATTGGTCTCATTGGTGGCAAAGCCGAACATGATCCCTTGGTCGCCAGCGCCCTGATCTTTCGGGTCGGCGCGATCAACCCCTTGGTTGATGTCTGGGGATTGTTTACCAATGGTATTCAATACCGCGCAAGAGTTGGCATCAAAGCCCATATCAGAGTGGATATAGCCAATATCTTGAACGGTTTGACGAGTAAGCTCTTCGATATCGACCCATGCCGAGGTCGTCACTTCCCCGCCTACCATTACCATGCCAGTTTTAACATAGGTTTCGCAGGCGACGCGTGCTTTGGGGTCTTGCTCAAGGATGGCATCCAAAACAGCATCAGAAATCTGATCTGCGATTTTATCAGGATGGCCTTCAGAGACGGACTCTGAGGTAAACAGGTGCTTAGCCATGTGACACTCTCATTGATTATCAGGGAAACTGACGATACGTATTAACGCGCACCGCCGATCAACTCAGATGTTTTAACTTCTAGACGTCTATTTTATTCGCAATTGTGATAAACGCAAGTCAGATGATGCATATGGGTGTCTTAAGGTATAGCAAAATTGGCTGAGATGCGCTTACACCGCGTGGGATACTGGCTGTGGCTTCACTGACCCCCATGATGAGGGAATCGCCTCTTGCAGCCAGTGCACCAGTGATTCGACACGCAGAGGAAGGCGGCCAGCGCTGCAGTAAAGACGTAACGGAATAGGTGCTGAGGCCCAGTTAGGCAAGCAGCGCATAATTCTATCAGGATGATGGTGTTGATAACCCGTGGCGCTCCAAATCGGTAGCAATCCAACGCCCTGCCCATCGGCGATAGCATCCAATTGAATGGCTATCATATCGCAATTAAAGCGGCTAGGCATGGCGCTTAAGTGGTAGGTACTGTCGTGGTCATAAAGCGTTAACCCTTGTCGACGTAGGGCAAAAACATCGAGCCAAGGGTGTTCATCGAGCAGGCTAGGATGCGTAAACGGGCCATATTGGCTGACATAGTCTGGTGCCGCGTAAATACCATATTGCCAGTGGCCAAGCTGATATGAGCGGCAATTGACCGGTAACATGATGTCTCCTGCCCAGATGATAAGATCGGCCGACTGAATACGTTGTGCACTGACTTCGCTTGTTAATGTGATGGACACTTTGGGATGCTCAGCGAGAAAACGACTGATCAATGGAGCCGCCCAGCCGCGCATCATTCCGGGGTGGCAAATCACTTCTATCGGTCCTTGAAGGTGATTATTTAAATCCTGTATGGCCTCTTCACTCCTTTCTGCTAAATCAATAATTTGATGACAGTATCGCGCAAATATCGCGCCCGCTTTGGTTAAGACCAGTCTATTGCCTTGTCTTTGCGTTAAAGGTTGTCCTAGGTCGGCTTCAAGTTGAGCTAAGCGACGACTCACCGTTGATTTGGGTTGACCTAATGCCTTAGCGGCTGCCGTGAGGCTTTGATGATGACACAAAGCCGCAAACGAACGGATCGAAGATAAATCCTGCATAACTTTCCTTTTAACGCCAGTAAGACGTCACATCAGCTGTCCAGAAGGAGAGAAATTACCTCGTTCAATAAATGGAACGAGATGTTCCCTTTATGGGGCTAGGCGTCCGTGAATCCATGTGAATAATTCTCAACGAACAAATGATAATTATTATCACAAAATGGAGTTGATTATGTCCAGTTGTCTTCGTCCCGTTGTTATCGGGATGGTATTAGCCGGTATACCTGTGAGTGCCATTCATGCGGCAGAAGCAGGCGCTCAAAATACGGAAACCATGGTGATCACTGCCTCAGGGTTTGAACAAGCCACGGCAAAGGCGCCAGCGAGTATCAGTGTGATTAGCCGTGACCAACTTGAAGATCGTTATTATCGCGACGTCACAGACGCCCTAAAACGTATTCCAGGTGTCGTGGTCACAGGGGGCGGTGACACTCAGGATATCAGTATTCGTGGAATGGGTTCCAAGTATACCCTGATGCTGGTGGACGGAAAGCGTATGACGAGCCGGGAGACTCGTCCGAATAGCGATGGCCCTGGCATTGAGCAAGGCTGGTTACCTCCCCTTCAAGCGATTGAACGTATCGAGGTGATTCGGGGGCCGATGTCGACCTTGTATGGCTCTGACGCCATCGGTGGGGTGATTAATATTATTACCCGTCGTGAACAACATGAATGGCATGGCAATGTGCAATTAAGCACCTTACTGCAAGAAAAACGCGCATCAGGCGACGAACAAAGCGCCAATTTTTACCTTTCTGGCGCCTTGAGCGATAAGCTTGGGATGACGGTATCGGGCCAAAACGTTCAACGCCAAGAAGACGATATTCTCTCTGGTTACGAGGACAAATCTTTACGTAGTCTTTCTACCTCGTTGACCTATGATGCTAGCGATTATCAACAGTGGACCTTGGACTTAGGCGCGAGTTCGCAAGAGCGAAATGGTCACATAGGTAAAACCGTTCCCACGGATGATAGCCAGTGTCGAGGCAACAAATGTGAAAACAGCAACAATGAATATCGACGGCAATCAATCGCCCTTGGGCATGAAGGGCATTGGACATGGGGCTGGTCAGATTCACACTTACAGTACGAGCAAAGCCGGAATAAAAGTCGTGAAATGACGATTAAGAACACCGAGTTTAAAACCCGTCTCATTCGCGATTTTGAAACACACACTTTGACGGTTGGTGGCTCAGTGAACAAAGCGAAGTTAGAGGACTTTACCTCTAATAAAGCGTCGAGCCAAACTGAGATTGACAATACACAAGCGGCTTTATTTGTCGAAGATGAGTGGCGTGTGATTGAGCCATTTAGTCTGACCCTCGGCTTACGTGTTGATCATGATGAAAACTACGACTACCACGCCAGCCCGCGTGTGTACGGCGTGTATCAACTCAATAGCAACTGGGTGGTGAAAGGCGGCGTGGCTACTGGGTTCCGTTCACCACAACTGCGCGAAATTGCCCCGAATTGGGCGCAAGTGAGTCGCGGGGGAAATATCTACGGCAATCCCGATTTGGAGCCTGAAACCTCTATTAACTCAGAAGTCAGTATCAACTACCAAAGCGATACGGGGATCAGTGGCTCGTTAACCGCATTCCATAATGACTTTGAAGATAAGATCACCCGAGTGACTTGCCCAACCTCGGTGTGCACGGATGGCCCCAACCAGTTTGGCTCAGATCCAACCTATCGGATTAATGTGGACGAAGCGGTCACTCAAGGGGTTGAAGCGAGCCTATTCGTGCCAGTCACGGAGACGGTCGACGTGAGTGCCAGCTATACCTATACCGATTCAGAGCAAAAAACCGGTGACTATAAGGGGCAGCCTTTAACGCAAATCCCCCAGCAGCTCGCGTATGGCGAAGTTAATTGGCAAGCCACTGAGAGGTTGCGTCCTTGGGTGAGCGCGACCCACCGTGGCGAAGAAATGGATCCTGTGACAGGTCCATCTTCTCGCAGCAATATAGAGCCAAGTTACACCTTGGTGGATGCCGGGATGAACTACCAGCTCAGCGATGCCATTGAACTGCAAGGCGCGGTTTATAACCTATTGGATAAAACGCGTGAGTATGAAGACTACGGCTATATCAGTGATGAACGCCGCTATTGGTTAGGACTGAATATCAGCTTCTAACTCGTGATAAAAGGAGCCATGCCACTTTATAGAGTGGCACGACCCTAACACGGCCACGCCCGTCTCGGACTTTACCGGACGGGCGTTTTTTTGCTGCATTTTATTCCCAGCTAGCGTGAGAAGAGTCACACAACACGTGCGTCTTTTACGTGCTTGAGATACACTGTGCGTCATCGTTAAACGAGCACCGATGGACATGGCATTAAGAGTCGCAATTAATGGATTTGGTCGTATAGGGCGCAGTGTATTGCGAGCCCTGTATGAGAGTGGCAAGCACGATCGCATTCAAGTGGTCGCGATTAATGAGCTCGCAGAGCCCGAGGCGATGGCGCATCTGCTGCAATATGACTCAAGCCATGGTCGTTTCGGCTGGCCGGTTTCCTATAACCAAGAACACTTGTTTGTCGCCACCGACAGCATTCGTCTGCTTCACTTACCGGAACTTCAGCTTTTACCTTGGCGTGACCTTGATGTGGATATTGTCTTGGACTGCACGGGCAAATTTGGTACGCGTCAAGATGGGGAGGCCCATATTGCCGCGGGCGCTAAAAAAGTCCTTTTCTCTCACCCCGCCAGCCAAGACGTGGATAGAACCGTTATTTACGGGGTCAATCATGATGCATTGACCGCCGATGACCGCATTGTTTCCAATGGTTCTTGTACCACTAATTGTATCGTCCCGGTGATCAAAGCCTTGGACGAACACTTTGGGATTGAGTCCGGCACCATCACCACCATTCATTCTTCAATGAATGACCAGCAGGTGATTGATGCGTATCACTCTGATCTGCGCCGCACACGTACTGCCAGCCAGTCTATTATTCCAGTGGATACCAAACTCCATGTTGGAATTGGTAGGATTTTTCCGAAATTTTCTGACAAATTTGAGGCGATCTCGGTCCGTGTGCCGACGATAAACGTGACAGCGATGGATTTAAGTGTCACTGTACGTACTAAAGTGAAAGTTAATGACGTAAATCAAGCTCTGCAGACGGCATCTCGATGTACATTAGACGGTATACTGGATTATACCGAAGCGCCCTTGGTATCGATTGACTTTAACCACGACTCGCACAGCGCCATTGTCGATGGATCGCAAACACGGGTCAGTGATCACCAGCTGATTAAAACGCTGGTTTGGTGTGATAACGAGTGGGGCTTTGCCAACCGAATGTTAGATACCACACTTGCCATGGCGTAATAGACGCAAGCGTGGGTGGGGTGTTGCCCTGATTAAATCAGTTTCAATTTGCAACCTTATAGCGAGGACCATATGTCTGTAATTAAGATGACCGACTTAGATCTTGCCGGAAAGCGTGTGTTTATCCGTGCTGATCTGAACGTGCCTGTAAAAGACGGTAAAGTGACCTCTGATGCACGTATTTTGGCATCATTGCCTACGATTAAGCACTGCTTAGAAGCCGGTGCAAAAGTCATGGTGACCTCTCACCTCGGCCGCCCTGAAGAAGGCCAGCCTGAAGATCAGTATTCACTGCAGCCAGTAGTGAACTACCTAGATGACGCACTTGATTGTCAGGTCAGCCTCGCGAAAGACTATCTAGACGGCCTTGAGCTTAACGCCGGTGAGCTGGTGGTGCTTGAGAACGTTCGCTTCAACAAAGGCGAGAAGAAGAACGACGAAGCGCTGTCTAAAAAGTACGCGGCACTGTGCGATATTTTTGTGATGGATGCATTTGGTACGGCTCACCGCGCCCAAGCCTCAACTCATGGTGTGGGCACGTATGCGCCTGTGGCTTGCGCTGGCCCATTGCTGGCTAACGAGCTTGAGGCATTAGGCAAAGCGATGGACAACCCGGCACGCCCAATGGTGGCGATTGTGGGTGGTTCAAAAGTGTCTACCAAGCTGACGGTACTGAAATCACTGTCAACCGTGGCAGACCAACTGGTTGTCGGTGGTGGTATCGCCAACACCTTTATCGCCGCTGACGGTCACAATGTTGGTAAGTCGCTGTATGAGGCGGACTTAGTCGACACGGCGAAATCTCTAATGGAAGAGTGCCATATTCCTGTTGCCACCGACGTGGCGTGTGCGAAGGCATTTGATGAAAACGCGGAAGCAGAGATCAAGCGCGTTGAAGATGTGCAAGACGACGATATGATTTTTGACCTCGGTCCTGAATCAACCCAAGCGTTGGCGGACATTTTGAAAAATGCCAAAACCATTCTGTGGAATGGCCCTGTTGGCGTGTTTGAGTTTAAGAACTTTGAAGCGGGCACGGCAGGCATTTCAAAAGCGATCGCGGAGTCTGAAGGCTTCTCTGTTGCGGGTGGCGGCGATACCCTCGCAGCGATTGATAAGTTTGGTATCCAAGCTGATGTGTCTTACATCTCAACCGGTGGCGGTGCTTTCCTAGAGTTTGTTGAAGGCAAGCCTCTACCTGCGGTAGAAATGCTGGAAGCACGTGCGAAAGACGCATAAACCAGATAATAAAACGGGAGTGACATCTCCCGTTCTTGCTTTCGTTTGACTACAATAGGCCGAGTCGTAAACGATTGCACCCGATTGATAAAGGTGCCTCAGGCATCTTTACTCAGTTCAGCAAAGACAACCCGAGTGAATAGGACAAGAGCCATGTCTAAAGTTTTTGATTTTGTAAAACCTGGCGTTATCTTTGGCGATGACGTTCAGAAAGTATTTGAAGTTGCCAAAGAGAACAAGTTTGCATTGCCTGCAGTCAACGTCGTTAACACTGACTCAATCAACGCAGTGATGGAAGCCGCGGCGAAAGTAAAAGCGCCAGTGGTTATCCAGTTCTCTAACGGTGGTGCGGGTTTCTTCCCGGGCAAAGGTCTGAAACTAGAAGGCCAAGAAGCGCAAATTAAAGGCGCTGTTGCCGGTGCGAAATACGTTCACGCGATGGCTGAAGTCTACGGTGTGCCTGTGATCATGCACACTGACCACGCAGCGAAGAAACTACTGCCGTGGATTGATGGCCTACTTGACGCGGGTGAAGCCTTCTTCAAAGAGCACGGCAAACCGCTTTTCTCTTCTCATATGATTGACCTGTCTGAAGAGTCGCTTGAAGAGAACATGGAAATCTGTGCCGAATATCTTGCGCGCATGGACAAAATGGGCATGACGCTAGAAATCGAACTGGGTATTACGGGTGGTGAAGAAGACGGCGTGGATAACAGCGATGTTGATACAGCTGATCTTTACACCAAGCCAGAAGAAGTGGCTTACGCATACGAAAAACTGTCAGCCGTTAGCCACCGTTTCACCATTGCTGCGTCATTCGGTAACGTACACGGTGTTTACAAACCAGGTAACGTGGTACTTAAGCCAGAAATCCTACGTGAATCACAGGCTTACTGCTCAGAGAAATTTGGTCTACCGACCAATGGTCTGAACTTCGTCTTCCATGGCGGCTCGGGTTCTTCTGAAGCACAAATTCAAGAATCCATTGGCTACGGTGTGATCAAAATGAACATCGATACCGATACTCAGTGGGCGACTTGGGATGGTATTCGTCAGTATTACCAAGACAACGAAGGCTACCTACAAACTCAAATCGGTAACCCGAAAGGTGACGATCAACCTAACAAAAAATTCTATGACCCACGCGTTTGGCTACGTAAAGGGCAAGAGTCGATGGTTGCGCGCCTTGAGCAAGCTTTCAAAGACCTCAACGCAGTTGACGTCCTGTAAACGTCACAACAGTGTTGAATGTAAAAGCCCGCCACTTGGCGGGTTTTTTTATATCTTCGTGATACTGACTCGTATCATTGCGGAGACATTTCGCGTGAATGAGATAGACAGCGACCAGTAAAAGGCTGTTAACATAGGGTTACCGTTTATCCCAACTTGAAGAGGGAAAGTGAATGAGTGAGGAAAACACAATGGTAGAGGGTGCTAAATGGGCACAGACTTGGTTGATGGATAATCAAGATCTGTTGACGCAGTACGGGGTGAACATTATTTCTGCGCTACTGATCTTGGTGATTGGTAACCTTGTGATCAAAGGTTTGGCCAACTCCATGGCGGGGGTGATGCGTAAGCGCAACATGGATAACGCGGTGGTGGAATTTCTCCACGGCCTCGTGCGTTACTTGTTGTTTGTGATCGTTTTGATTGCCGCGTTGAGCCGTGTGGGTGTACAAACGGCGTCTGTGATTGCCATCTTAGGTGCCGCAGGTTTGGCCGTGGGGCTGGCTTTGCAAGGCTCGTTAGCAAACTTTGCCGCCGGGGTATTAATCGTGATGTTCCGTCCGTTTAAATCGGGCGATTACGTCGAATTGGCCGGAGTCGCGGGCTCTGTTGAGTCCATTCAAGTGTTCTCTACGGTGCTCACTACCCCGGATAACAAAATGGTGGTGGTGCCAAATGGGTCGGTGATCAGCAGCCCAATCACTAACTATTCCAAGCATGCCACACGCCGTGTTGACTTGACGATTGGCGTCGCGTACAGCGCGGATTTAAAGAAAACCAAAACGGTGTTGATGGATATTCTGACCCAACATCCCTTGATTCTGAAAGATCCTGAACCCAATGTGGCGGTGATGACGTTAGCCGACTCATCGGTCAATTTTGTGGTGCGCCCTTGGGTGAAAACAGAAGACTACTGGAGCGTTTACTTTGAGCTGCTGCCAACCATCAAAGAAGCGCTGGACGAACATGGTATTGAAATTCCATTCCCGCAAATGAGTGTTCACGTCGAGCGCAGCGAGCGCCAAGCATAACCTCACGGTCGGTGATAGCCATTATGGATGCGGCAGCGTGGCCGCATCCCTGTTTTTTAACTTGCCAGTAAACGTGCGTAAAGGCCGAGTGCGAGCTTACCGGCCACGAATAACATCATACTCGCCATGAGTAGATCGAGCAGTCGCCGGATTGAGGGAGTGGATAGCCACGGTGACAAGCGTGCGGCCCCTGCCGATAAGCCGTAAAACCAAAGGCACGATCCCATTAGGGCCCCAACAGTAAAAGCGACGCGTTCATCGAACGCAAATTGGCCACCAATTGCACCCAACACCACCACGGTATCGAGATACACATGCGGATTGAGCAAGGTCACCGCCAAGGCGCCAATGATCACTGCGCGGCGGCCTCGACTCATGGTGGGGGCTTCCATTGACGCCTCTTGGTTGTGTTGACGTGCGCTCTGGATAAACTGCCACGCGTAGACACTCAAAAAGCCGATCCCTGCGAGCGTGATGGTATTGAGCAGTATAGGGTAACTTGCCAATAAGGCCCCTCCGCCAAAAATCCCACTTGAGATCAAGATGATATCGCAGATAAAGCAGATCGACGCTGTGGTCATATGGTGTTCACGGCTGATACCTTGGTTAATCACATACGCATTTTGCGCGCCAATGGGAATAATCATGGTCAGGCTCAAGCCTAAGCCCTGAAGGGCGACTAAAAAACTGCTCACTCTGTTTTCCTTTTCTCTCCGAGTATGGCTCTCACTTTAAGCAGGAATGCCTATTAAGGGAACTTAAATATATTTATAGTTAATTAGTAAAACTAATAAGGAGAGCGAGATGGATTATCGAGGCGTGGAGGCGTTAGATGCGGTGATTTCCTGGGGAAGTTTTGAACGTGCAGCCGCGGCATTGTTTATCACCCAGTCAGCGGTATCACAACGCATCAAGCAACTGGAGCGACAAATCGCTCAACCTGTGATGGTGCGCGAGCAACCGCCAAAACCCACAGCGATAGGCCAGCGTCTTCTAGGGCTTTATCGACGCGTGCAACTGCTGGAGCAAGAAACCTTGCCCGAGCTGGCGCCCGGTGTTGATGGATCAGCTTTGTCAGTGTCGATTGCCACCAATGCAGACAGTTTAGCCACTTGGCTGCTTTTGGCTCTTGCCCCGCTGACCACCCATCAAGCGATTGATTTTAATCTATTGGTGGAAGATGAGAGCCGTACACTCAATAAAATGCGCAGTGGTGAAGCGGTTGCGGCGATCAGTACCGATTCCACGCCAATGCACGGTTGTGACTGCCGCTATTTAGGCACCATGGACTACAGTTGTGTGGCCACGCCGTCATTTGCCCAGCGATACTTTGCCGATGGGATTGATAGAGAAGCGTTAATGGCAGCGCCAGCGGTGATCTTTGATGCGCATGATGATATGCACGCGGACTTTTTGGCGGCCTACTATGCGATGCCTGCTGCGGGCTGGCGCCGGCATATTGTTCGCTCGTCGGAGGCGTTTGTAGCGATGGCGTTGCAGAGCATGGCTTATTGCCTGATCCCAAGGGTTATGGTCTCAGAGCAGTTAGCCGACGGACGTTTAGTGGACGTGATGCCGGGAAAAGTCGAATCACGCCATTTATACTGGCATTTTTGGGCAATGGAAAGTGGCGTATTGGCCGAGATCACCCATGCCTGTCAGCTCGCGGCGAAGGAAGCACTCGCCCAATATTGACACAACGTTGACGTTGGCCAGGGAGCATTTTTCGTTTTTAGGCGTCTGACAGGTGTGACTTACTATTATCGGGTTCCAAAGGAGAGACTATGCACAAATTTAAAGCAATGCTTTGCCTGACTAGCGCCTTGGTGACAGCACCAGCCGCGATGGCCAATATTGATTTTCCGCATTTGGACATTACCGGTGTCGGGGAAGTGACGGCTGCGCCTGATATGGCCACGATTGATGTGGGGGTGGTGACCGAGCGAAAAACGGCAAAAGCGGCAAAAGCCGCATCCGACAAAGCGGTCACGGCGTTTATCAATCGGCTGTCGGCACAAGGGGTAAAGCGCGAACAAATCGAGAGTGCGCATATTCAGCTGTCACCGCGTTATCAACACGTCAAAGACAAAGCGCCTGAGCTGATTGGCTACCGTGCTGAGCGCCAGGTTACCGTGACACTTAACCAGCTCGATAAGTTGAATGCAGTGTTAGATGGGGCGCTGGGCGAGGGGATTAACCGAATCCGGCAAGTGCAGCTAACCAGTAGTGACCAGTCGGCATTGAAAGATAAAGCCCGTGAGGCGGCGGTCAATGATGCCAAAACAAAAGCTGAATCGCTCGCGAAAAGCCTGGATATGCGTCTCGATGGCGTCTGGCAAATTCGCTATCGGTCCAGCAATCCACGCCCTGTGATGATGAATGCCGAGATGCGCAGCGGCAGCGCCGATGTCGCCGCAAGCTATCAAGATGCGACCATGCAGGTGCGTGATCAGGTTGATATTATTTTCCGTCTTGATGACTAATAGCCTTGTCGACCACTGTGATCAAAAAAGGGCGCTGGTGCGCCCTCCCTTTTTTACCATTGATTCTGTGTTTGAATCTTATGCCGTTGGATTGATAGGTTTGCCATCGGCATCGGTGGTTTCACTGTCTTGCTTGCCATTACGGCGCGCCAGACGTTGTTCCCAGTAATCGGCATTTTTGATGCCAAGCTTAACGGGATCGAAGGTGTAGGTTTCTACCCCTCTGGCCTGTTGCTCTTCATAATCTTTTAGCGCCTTAAGGGCTGGCTTAGAGATAAAGAAGATGATGATGATGCCAACAATGTTTAACCACGCCATCAAACCCACACCGGCATCACCAAACGCCCAAGCGAGGTTAGCACTCCGCACACAGCCGTAGAACACGGCGGACATCAGCACCACTTTCAGCGCAAACATCATCCCTGGAACCTTGATCGTGCGACGCAGGTAGGCAATGTTGGTTTCGGCAATGTAGTAGTAGGCCAAAATGGTGGTAAAGGCGAAGAAGAAGAGTGCAAAGGCGATAAAGGGTTTACCTAGGCCAGGCATCGCTGCTTCAATCGCCAGCTGGGTAAACTCAGGGCTGTTTGCCGCGACCGAAGATGCCAAGTTTTGCACGATATAGGCTTCACCCGGACCATGGACGTTGTAAGCACCGGTGATGATGATCATAAACGCGGTTGCCGAGCAAACCAGCAAGGTGTCGATGTACACCGAGAAGGATTGCACCAAACCTTGTTGGGCTGGGTGGTCAACGTTGGCAGCAGCAGCAGCGTGTGGACCTGTCCCTTGACCGGCTTCGTTGGAGTAAACACCACGTTTAACCCCCCAACCAATAGCTGCACCCGCACCTGCCATCGGTGTGAAGGCATCGCCGATGATCATAGAAACCACGGCGGGAATTTCACTGATGTTCAACAGAATGATGACAAACGCAATAATGATGTACGCCAGCGCCATGAAAGGCACCACGATTTGCGTAAAGTGGGCAATACGTTTAACACCGCCGAAAATGATGAACCCGAGCACGATAGAGATGAAGGCACCGGTAATCACTTTCGACACTTCAAGTGCACCAAACATCGCGGTATCAACCATGGCGCCAGAGCCAAACGCGGTTTCGACCGCATTACCAATCGCATTGGATTGTACCCCAGGTAGCATCACACCACAGGCGAGTAGGGTCGCGAGCGCGAAGAGGATGGCATACCATTTCTGTCCCATCGCTTTTTCGATGTAATAAGCAGGACCACCACGGAACTCACCATTGTCTTCTTCTTTATAAATTTGTGCCAAGGTTGATTCAGTGTAAGCGGTTGCCGCGCCTAGAAAAGCAACGACCCACATCCAGAATACCGCGCCAGGGCCACCAAAACCGATAGCAGCGGCGACGCCAGCAATATTACCTGTACCGACACGGCCAGAGAGTGATACTGCTAAGGCTTGGAAGGAAGAAATCCCTTTGGTTGAGCTTTTCCCTGAAAAGAGCAGTCGCCACATTTCGGAGAAGTGACGGATTTGAACAAAGCGCGTCAGTATGGAGTAAAACAGTCCCGCACCCAAACAGGTGTAAATCAGAACCGGACTCCATATGATGCTATTTAAGAAATCGACAAACGATTGCATAGTGAGTTCCTTCTACTGTGTTTGCATCATGTTTTGTTGTTATCGCGAATAGCATCTTAAACTGATTTTCAGTTCAATTGTTAATATTTTGTGTCTTTATATTGCACGATGTGTGAATCTGATCGTTTTGTGCTCAACAAAATGGACGCCGGTAGCGAAAAAAAGGAGGCCTTTACGGGCCTCCTTGAGTAATTCCTTATATATCAGCGAGTCAGTCAGGCTGATAGGTGTCTAGTTCTATTTGCGTTTTTTTGGCTTTTTGACTTTGCTCGAGTTTTTAACGCTTTGCTTCTTTTTTTTCTTCTTGTGCTCTGCTTTTTTATGTTTAGGCTTCAAGCCATCAATGGTTCGCTCTTTAATCTCTTCATCCATGTAGCGCGTGATCCTATCCATCATCGGTTGATCATGGGCTTCGACCAGTGAAATGGCAGAGCCTTTCTTGCCTGCGCGCGCCGTGCGACCAATACGGTGCAGATAGACATCAGCCGTGCGCGGGAGATCATAGTTGATCACATGGGTAATATCTGGAACATCAATGCCGCGTGCCGCGACATCCGTGGCCAGTAGGACCTTCACTTTTCCTTCGCTAAACCGGTTAATGGCATTGTTACGTTTCGCTTGTTGCATTTCACCTTGGATCCAGGCGCAATCCAGTTGTTGTGACTGCATATAGTCACGAAGCTCCGCCAAGCGTTCACGTGTTTTAATAAATACAATCGCGCGCTCTGCCTGTTCGGTAACAATGGATTTAAGCAAGGCGCGTTTATGCTCCAAATCATCACAGCGGTGATACCACTGGGTGATTTTTTTACGCTCGCGGCGCGGTGGTGTCACATCCACCAATTCAGGGTTATCTAGCAGATTATCAGTAAAGCCTGCCACACCGCGCCCTTCTAATGTGGCTGAGAACAGCATGGTCTGACGTCGGCGTTGACACTCATCAGAGAGTCGGTTGACCGCATTCGCAAACCCCATATCGAGCATCCGGTCTGCTTCATCTAAGATCAGGCATTCAACGGCGCGGCAATCGAATCGCTCAGCTTCAATGTACTCCATCAAACGGCCAGGCGTTGCCACCACAATATCCTGTGTTTTACCCAGCTGCTCCGCGTGCTCTTGGTATGAAATCCCGCCGGTGATGGTGAAGATCTTAAGACTGGTATTTTTCGCTAATGCGCGCGCTTCATCAGCCACCTGAATGGCTAACTCACGCGTGGGGGTGAGAACCAGTACGCGACCTGGCCCGGGTTTTTGCCGCGGAAAGTCGAGTAAGTGCTGCAACATGGGCAGCAAAAAAGCCGCCGTTTTGCCGGTTCCCGTTGGGGCGGAGGCAAGGATGTCACGTCCATCCATACCGTGGGGGATAACCTCAGATTGGATCAGCGTAGGGCGCTGATAGCCCATATCGTCAAGTGCACTGAGCAGTTCTGGATCCAGCTCGAGTTCGGCAAAGCTTCGCACAGGTAATTCTCCAAGGATAGTTAAGCGCGGTATTATAGACGCAAATAGTGTAAATGGGCAGCGCGCCCAAGGCCAATGATAGCGAGGCGCTGCTCGATTTGGCTTACGAGAGTTTAAGGTAAAATGCTCGCGTCAGATCGGCAAAAGCCTGCGTGTAGGTGCCATCTTGCTCGCGCACCGCGATCGTATCAGATCTGACCGCGCCCGTCGTCGGGCTTAGCGTGAATAATACGCGAGAGGGGGCTTTTTCCGGTGTGGGGCTGACCAACACGCGACGCTGTAAGTAAAGCCCTTGTGCTTGTGCATTCTCAATGAATGCATTGGCTTCTTTGGTAGGCAAAATCAGATCCGCACACCCTGTGGGGGCGAGTAACCGCTTTAGACAGGCAATAAGCGCGGGATGGCTTAAGGTACTGGCATGTCTGGCAACGGCCCGTTGTGGGTTGCTTGAAAGCGCACCACTGGTGAAATAAGGGGGATTGCAGACAATATGTTGCCACTGTTCGCGACACGCAAAGTCGTTAATATCACCGTGGTGCAATTGGATTTGCGCGGCAAACCGTGACGCTCTCACATTTAACGTGGCGCAGTGAAAGGCGGACGGATCGAACTCGACCGCCGTCAGCGATAGATGAGCAAAACGTTGTGCTAACATCAGCGCTAACAAACCGGTTCCTGTCCCGATGTCCAAGCTGTTGCTCGCCGTCCCAGGCTGAGCCCAAGCGCCTAGCAGTACACCATCTGTACTGACTTTCATGCCACAATTGCCGTGGTCGATAACAAATTGTTTAAAGCGAAATTGGCTCATGTGTCCTGCACTCTGGCGACGTAGTGGCATCAAGAGTTAGCATTTTTGTCTTTTGTGTAACCACTATGTTATCGATATTGATCGTTAAAAAATACCATGGATAACATGATAGATAGTTTATTGAGCTGATTGTTATTGCTAAAGCAGAAGATCACAAGGTTTTTTGTCAATGCCTTTACTGTGACTATGAACTTCTTCATTATTCTGCGCTCTGCCCATCGTCTGAAACAAAATATTATAAATGAGCGTTTCAGCTGGGTGAAACATTATTGATTGCAAACACTATCTTCAAGCTGTAGGTATACATCGTGACTAAACGTTTAAAATTAGTAGATATTTTAGCGTTAGGTTTTATGACCTTTGCCTTTTTCTTAGGCGCTGGAAATATAATCTTTCCCCCACAAGCTGGCATGTTAGCCGGTGATCATTACACCGCCGCGATGATCGGATTTTTGATCACCGCGGTCGGTCTTCCTTTAATCGGTATTATTGCGGTTGCAGTGGCAGGCGGCGGCTGGAAGGGCCTGACCCGTGATCTGCCAACGGGTGTCGCGACACTGATGGCCGTGCTGATTTTTATCATTATTGGCCCTGCTTTTGCCGCCCCTCGCGCCGGACTGGTTGCCTATGAAATTGGTTTTAAACCTTTTTTATCTGCGCCAGGACAGTTAGAGCTGGGCGCTTTCTCTGTGGTCTTTTTTGCCGTCGCGATGTTTTTCTCGCTATCTCAAGGCAAACTGATTGATACCATCGGTAAGTTCTTGACGCCTCTGCTCTTCGCGGCGCTCGCAATTTTGGCTATCGCAGTGATCATCAATCCTCAAGGCGACGTGGTGGCCGCGCAGGGTAGCTATGTTGAAAACGCGCTGACAACCGGCTTTTTGGAAGGTTATAACACCATGGATACCTTTGCGGCCTTGATGTTCGGCATGTTGATTGTCGATGTGATCCGCAAAAAAGGTATCGAAGACAACAAAGCAACCTGCATGTACCTGATTTACGCCGGTATTATTGCCGCGGCTGGATTGGCGTTTGTGTACGTGTCGCTGTTCTATTTAGGCTCAACCGCCAGTGTGGTGGCGCAAGGGACGCAAAATGGCGGCGAAATCATGGCCGCTTACGTGGATGCACTGTTTGGCCCGGTCGGGCAAATGATCCTCGCGGCGATTATTGGCCTGGCGTGTTTGACCACTGTGATTGGGTTGGTGAGTGCGTGTGCCGATTACTTTAGCTCGCTCACATCATGGACCTACCGTCGCTGGGTGGTCGTCGTCGCGACTGTCTGTGCGGTGGTGGCCAATGTGGGTCTTAAACAGCTTATCGCTATTTCTATTCCTGTCTTATTCGCATTATACCCGGTTGCGATTGCACTGATTGGCTTGACCTTCATCCGTCGCTGGTTACCAAACCCAGCGCTAGGGTATCGCCTCGTGTTGGGCGTGGCGCTACTCTTTAGCTTGCTTGATGCGGCAAAAGTCATGGGCGCTGACATGAGTGCCTTTAGCTTCCTACCGCTGTTTGATGTCGGTATGGCCTGGCTGCTGCCCACACTGGTGGCAATGGGCGTGGCAAAGTTTGTTGGATCACGTGCTAATGCGCTAGCGGAAGCCTAATCATGTTGACCGCGACATAGTCGTGAAGAAAAACCGCGCTGGTTGGGCGCGGTTTTTTTATTTGAGGGGATTAAACAGGCCGCGTATCAGAGTAACGCTTGGTACTCGACCAGCACTTGCTCGCACCAGTTTTGGATCCGTTCGTCACTGAGTTCGTACTCAGAGTCTTCATCAAGGGCAAGACCGACAAATTGCTTGCCGTCCTCAGTGACGGCTTTTGAGGCATCAAAACGGTAACCTTCGGTAGACCAGTAACCGATAAACTGTGCGCCACAGCCTTGTAGTTGCTGATGGAGCATGCCCATGGCATCCAGATACCATTCGGCGTATCCTTCTTGGTCGCCCAAGCCAAACAAGGCGATGACTTTGCCGTCTAGTTGGAGACTATCAATGTCTTGCCAAACCGCTTCCCAATCTTCTTGTAGCTCACCAAAATCCCAGGTTGAGATCCCAAGTAGCAGCAAATCGTAATCTGCCATTTTGGCGAGCGGTGTTTCTTTGACATTATGTAGTTCGACCAAATCATCACCGATAAAGTCACGGATTTTCTCCGCGGCCATTTCGGTGTAGCAGGTGGTAGAACCATAAAAAAGACCGATTTTCATAGCACGACTCGTTTGTGTGTCATGGGCGCAGTTTACCTGCTCAACGGTAATATGATCCAGCAACAGGAAGCGACATTTTGTATAATCGCGGCTGGCCGTGACCCAAGTGATGGGCGTGTTTTTTCGATTAATAACCAAGTGGGCTGAAGGTGACGAACAACATTGAACGCATCGAGCAATTTTTGGATGCTATGTGGATGGAGCGCGGGCTCTCCGAAAACACGTTAAATTCGTATCGCACAGATTTATTGAAGCTGTGCCATTGGCTCGATACTCGCTCGCTGGTAGCGGTGAGCAAGCAAGACTTACAAGATTACCAATATTGGCTACATGAGCAGGGCTACCAATCCAGCACGCGCAGTCGTATGGTGTCGGCGTTGCGTCGCCTATTCCAGTACTTGTATCGCCAGAAGTTGCGTCCCGACGACCCCAGTGCCACTCTGATCAGTCCGAAACAGCCCAAGCGACTACCGAAAGATCTCACGGAGGATCAAATCGATGCACTATTAATGGCACCGAATACCGACGATCCGCTTGAGCTTAGAGACAAAGCCATGTTGGAGCTGTTATATGCGACGGGTTTGCGAGTGACAGAGCTTATCGGGCTGACGATGGAGAATGTGAGCTTGCGCCAAGGTGTGGTGCGAGTGTCTGGTAAAGGGGATAAAGAACGCTTGGTGCCGATGGGAGAGTCGGCCGTGGATTGGCTGGAGCACTATTTGGCGTATAGTCGCCCGCTATTGCTGGGAGAGACCAGTACTGATGTGTTTTTCCCAAGCAAACGAGCACGTCAGATGACACGGCAAACCTTTTGGCATCGCATCAAGTATTACGCGCAACTGGCAGGGATTGAGACCGATGAACTGTCGCCGCATGTTTTACGTCATGCGTTTGCGACTCACTTACTCAATCATGGGGCCGATTTACGCGTGGTGCAGATGTTACTTGGACACAGTGACCTATCGACGACGCAAATCTATACCCATGTGGCCACCGAGCGTTTGAAGCAGCTGCATCAAACACACCACCCACGCGGCTAACCGATAACTGGTGACAACTTCATGATAGAAATAAAAAGACGTACGCCGTCAGTGACACCGGCATTCAGCGATGCCATTCCGCCGCTATTGCAACGCTTATACGCTAACCGTGGTTTAAAGGAAGACAGCGAGCTCAACCGCAGCGTGGCTGGCTTGCATCAATACCAAGCGTTAACCGGGATTGATGCTGCCGTTAACTTGCTCGCTGAGGCGCTTAAGACCCATCAATCGATCTTGATTGTGGGTGACTTTGACGCCGATGGCGCGACATCGTCAGCGCTCTCCGTCAAAGCCTTACGCATGATGGGTGCCTCCCGTGTCGATTACCTGGTGCCAAACCGCTTTGACGATGGCTACGGCTTAAGCCCTGAGGTGGTTGACCAAGCCGCGGAGCGGGGAGCAGAGCTTATTATGACCGTGGACAACGGGGTATCCTCATTGGCGGGGGTGGCGCACGCCAAAGCGCTCGGTATGCAGGTGCTGGTGACCGATCACCATCTACCGGGTGAGACACTGCCTGAGGCCGACGCCATGGTGAACCCGAATCTGGATGACTGTGGTTTTCCCTCGAAGGCGCTTGCCGGTGTGGGGGTCGCCTTTTATTTGATGCTGGCGCTGCGTGCGCATTTGCGCGACCAAGGGTGGTTTGAGCAGCAGGGACTGGCCATCCCTAACTTAGCCGAGTTGCTGGATTTGGTCGCGCTGGGCACGGTCGCCGACGTGGTAGCGTTAGATGGTAATAACCGTATTCTTGTACATCAGGGGTTGCAGCGGATCCGCGCTGGGCGTTGCCGCCCGGGGATCCAGGCGCTCATCGAGGTGGCCAATCGCAACATGGCCACGCTTGTCGCCAGTGATTTCGGCTTTGCATTGGGGCCAAGGATCAATGCCGCGGGGCGTTTAGATGATATGGCGTTTGGGGTCGAGCTTTTACTGTGTGACAACATTCATGCAGCCAGACGCATGGCGTCTGAGCTGGATGCGCTCAATCAAACTCGCAAAGATATAGAGCAAGGCATGAAGCAAGAAGCCGTGGCTTGGTGTGAGCGCTTGATTGCCGAACAGTCCGAGCAAGAATTGCCGGTAGGGCTGGCGTTGTTTCAGCGTGACTGGCACCAAGGCGTGATTGGGATCCTCGCCTCGCGCTTAAAAGATCAATTTCACCGCCCTGTGATTGCGTTTGCCGATGGGGGGGATGGACTGATAAAAGGTTCAGCGCGTTCGATTCCGGGTTTGCATATGCGCGATACATTGGATCGGATTGATACCTTAAATCCTGGATTAATTAAAAAGTTTGGCGGCCATGCCATGGCGGCTGGATTGACCATCGACGAAGCACAGTTTGATACCTTCGCCAAGCAGTTTGATGCGCAGGTGCGTGAGCAGGTCAGTGAGGACGACTTAAAAGGTGTCTTGTTAAGTGATGGTCCCTTACAAAGTCACGAGCTGGGATTAGAGACAGCCGAAACCATTCAATCAGGCGGCCCTTGGGGGCAAGGCTTCCCGGAGCCGCAGTTCGATGGCCTTTTTAAGGTGCTGCAGCAAAAACTGGTGGGCGGCAAACACTTAAAATTGATGGTCGAGCCGGAAGGCGGCGGCACCATGATTGATGCCATTGCTTTTAACGTTGATTTGCGTCGCTGGCCCGATCCCAGTACCAAGACGTTACGACTCGTTTACCGCCTGGATATCAATGAGTTTCGCGGTAATCGTAGCGCCCAGTTGATCATCTCTCACCTTGAAGCCGCTTAAATATGCGGCTTTTTCCATCACGCCCTGTTTATTGGCGCGACAATTCGCTAAAATTCGGCGGTTAAATTTCCGCTAATAATGAAGATGCTTGACCATGTTTGAGATTAATCCAATCAAAAATCGCCTCGCCGATATCGCCGAACGTACCGATGTCCTCCGGGGGTATCTTTGACTATGATGCTAAAAAAGAGCGTCTAGAAGAAGTTAATGCCGAGTTAGAACAACCGGACGTGTGGAATGAACCACAACGTGCACAAGCGCTGGGTAAAGAGCGTGCTTCCCTTGAAGCGGTGGTGGAAACCATCGAGCAACTGACTCAAGGCGGCGAAGACGTCAACGAACTGCTGATGCTGGCCGTCGAGGAAGACGATCAAGAAACCTTTGACGAGGTGGAGCCGGAGCTGGTGGAGCTTGAAGCCAAGCTAACCAAGCTAGAATTCCGCCGCATGTTTTCTGGTGAGCACGATGCGTCTGATTGCTATATTGACCTGCAAGCCGGGTCAGGCGGTACTGAAGCGCAAGATTGGACCAACATGATGCTCCGCATGTACTTGCGCTGGGCGGATGCGAAAGGCTTCAAAGCTGAAGTGATTGAAGTGTCTGAGGGGGATGTGGCTGGATTAAAATCTGCCACGGTACGCATCACCGGTGAATACGCCTACGGCTGGCTACGCACGGAAACGGGCGTTCATCGTCTGGTGCGTAAATCGCCTTTCGACTCGGGGGGCCGTCGTCATACCTCGTTTGCCTCGGCGTTTGTGTACCCGGAAATCGATGACAACATTGATATCGATATTAACCCATCAGATTTACGGATTGATGTCTACCGAGCTTCTGGTGCGGGTGGGCAGCACGTTAACACCACCGAGTCAGCAGTGCGGATCACCCACGTGCCGACCAACACCGTGGTGCAGTGCCAAAACGATCGCTCACAGCATAAAAACAAAGATCAGGCGATGAAACAGCTGCGTGCGAAGTTGTTTGAGCTTGAGCTACAAAAGCAAAACGCGGAAAAACAAGCCAACGAAGACGCCAAATCTGATATCGGTTGGGGCAGCCAGATCCGCTCCTACGTATTAGATGATTCGCGTATCAAAGACTTGCGTACCGGTATTGAAAACCGCAATACGCAGGCCGTTCTCGACGGCGACTTGGACAAATTTATTGAAGCCAGCCTCAAATCTGGCCTGTAATGACGAATTAATGTAAAGGGTTTTCTATGACTGACCAGTTACCAGATGAAAATAAGCTGATTGCCGAGCGTCGTGCCAAGCTTACTCACATTCGTGAAAATTGTAAGGCAAACGGCCATCCTAATGATTTCCGTCGTGAGCACTTAGCGGCTGACTTGCAAGCTGAATTTGGCGAGAAAGAAAAAGCGGAACTCGAAACACTGGACCACAAAGTGACCATTGCGGGCCGCATCATGGCTAAACGCGGTCCATTTATGGTGGTACAAGATGTCTCGGGCCGTATTCAAGCCTATGCGTCAAAAGACGTGCAAAAGGCGCTGAAAGCCGAGTACCAAGGCTTAGATATCGGTGACATTATTGGCGTGCACGGTGCGCTACATAAATCTGGTAAAGGCGATCTGTATGTCAACATGGAGCGCTACCAACTGCTGACGAAAGCCTTGCGTCCGCTACCGGAAAAATTCCATGGGCTAGCTGACCAAGAGCTGCGCTATCGTCAGCGCTATGTGGACCTGATTGTCAACGAAGAGTCGCGTCACGCTTTTCAAGTGCGTTCAAGTGTGGTCACCGCCATCCGTAATTACATGGTGGAAAAACACTTTATGGAAGTGGAAACGCCGATGATGCACGTCATCCCAGGCGGTGCTACCGCGCGTCCCTTTACCACCCACCATAATGCACTTGATATCGACATGTACTTACGTGTGGCGCCCGAGCTTTATTTAAAGCGTTTGGTTGTCGGCGGCTTTGAGCGTGTGTTTGAAGTGAACCGTAACTTCCGTAATGAAGGGCTTTCACCGCGTCATAATCCTGAATTCACCATGATGGAATTCTATATGGCGTATGCCGATTACAATGATCTGATGGATCTTACGGAAGACATGCTCTCTCGCGTGGCGCTGGACGTGATGGGACAGTCTGTATTGCCTTATGGTGAGCATGAGATTAATTTCGCAGGGCCTTATCCGCGAATGACCATGCTCGATGCTATCAAGCAATATAACCCTGATCATGCTGATATTCAGGCGCTGACGTATGAGACGGTACAAGATCGTGATCACCTTGCCTCGATAGCGAAATCACTCAAAATCAGTGTTGAGTCATTCTGGACGGCTGGACAGTTGCTGGAAGAGATCTTTGGTGAGACAGCTGAACCGCAGTTGATTCAGCCAACTTTTATCACCGAATATCCGGCCGATATTTCACCGCTGGCGCGTCGCAATGATGATAACCCGTTTGTGACCGACCGTTTTGAATTCTTCGTCGGTGGGCGTGAAGTAGCAAATGGCTTCTCCGAGCTTAACGACGCAGAAGACCAAGATGCACGCTTCAAAGCCCAGGTAGATGCCAAAGATGCCGGTGATGATGAGGCGATGTATTATGATGCGGATTATATCAACGCACTCGAGCATGGGTTGCCACCGACGGCGGGACAAGGAATTGGTATCGACCGATTGGTGATGTTATTCACCAACACGCATACGATTCGTGATGTGATCTTGTTCCCAGCCATGCGCCCACAGCAAGGCAGTTAATACTGGACAGACCACAGCACAAGCGGCTCAATGAGCCGCTTTTTTTGCGCCTTGTGTCGTTGTTTTCTCAAAAACCTGCGATATTTTATCTGGATTTTTCAGATATCTGGCTACAATTATCCGTATTACAACCCATCGCATGTCTCTTTATTGAGACAGATTAGGACTCGCCCTTCTTTATAATAGGGGCTTGATTCGCTGGCAAAAAAGACAGAATGGATGTAAGGCAGGTGTTATGGGATTCGATTCGGGGACTGACAAAACCTTGAGCTCACTCGTCGTTGTCGGCGGGACCTATGAGCCTTGGTTAGCGACCCTTGAGCAAGCTGGTTGGCATTGTCATCGCTGTTATGATTTGCGAGCCGCGCAGTCATTGCTACAAGATATCGGCCCTTGTATAGGTATTGTCGATTTAAGTCATGATGACTTTAGCCTTAATGGTGTGGCATCACTGGTTAACCGCAATAAACAGGTGCGCTGGCTAGCTTTAGTTAGAGAAAACCAACTGACAAACGAAGCCATTTGCCAGTTTATTGTCAGCTTTTGTATTGATTACTTCACCTCGCCCGTTCCTAACTCGCAGTTGATGAGCACCATTGGTCACCAATTGGGTATGTTGCGCCTTGAGCGACAAGTATGGCCGCAACTGGGCGATCATAGCGATATGGGTTTGGAAGGCGCCAGCCCAGCGATGAAAAAGTTGCGTGATCAAGTCAGGCGTGTCGCGCCCACTGATGTGTCTGTATTGATAGCCGGCGAGAGCGGTACAGGCAAGGAGCTGGTAGCGCAAGCAGTTCATCATGCCTCAACCCGTGCAAAAGCGCGATTTGAGTCGATTAAATGCTCGGCGCTTGCCGACGAGCAAATGCAGCAAGCGCTATTGGGCGACGAGCATTCGCGTGGAAAAATCCGCCAATGCCATAAAGGCACCCTCTTTTTTGACGAGATTGGTGACCTGCCGCTGCATTTACAAGGGCACTTATTGCACTTGCTGCAAGAGGGCACCTTAGATATCAGCCATGACAAATACGAACACGACCTGGATGTGCGGGTGATTGCCTCGACCCATATGGATTTGGAGAAACGTGTGGCTGAGGGGCTTTTTCGTGAAGATCTGTATTACCGGCTAAATGTGCTGCGCATTAATATGCCTTCATTAAAAGACCGTCAGTCTGATGTACCTGATTTGGCAGAATACTTTTTGCTTAAGTTTGCACGTCAATACAACACACAAGCGAGGACGTTTTCCGACGAAGCCAAGCGTGTGTTGAGCAGTTACTCGTGGCCGGGTAATGTGCGCGAGCTGATTAATCAGGTGAAACGGGCAGTACTGTTGGCCGATCATCTGGTGATTGAAGCGGAGCACTTAGATCTTCCTCGTCAGGGAGATTATAAACAAAGCTTACGTAAAATCCGTGAAGAGTCTGAACGAGACGCCCTGATCGCCGTCCTTGAAGAGAATAAAGGACAAGTGTCGGCGGCGGCTAAAGAGCTTGGTGTATCACGTGCGACTATGTATCGGCTATTGAACAAACACAACTTGATCCCCTCGCCGCGTACCTTCCGTCAGTAAATCACTTGTCCCCATGATGTTGAGGGCTGAAAACTCAGCCCTGCTGGGATTGCGCATTTGGGATTGGAAACAGATAGTCGTACAGCCAGTTATAAACAAACGCATACACGAGATAAAATAGGACTAGCCCGATATCCATACTGAGTGCTTGCCAAAAGCTCATCGACAGCCACCACATGATAAAGGGAATGGTCGCAATCAGCAGTCCGGCTTCAAAGATCACCGCATGCAGCAGACGCAGCGGTAAGGTTTTAAGCACTGAGCCCCGCCATGCCAGCATCGCTTTATCAAAGCCAATGTTGTAGACATAATTCCAAAGGGTGGCGAGCACCGAAAAAATCGCGCCCATGATCCCAAGGTGACCGATGTCCGCCCCGAGGATCCAATTGAGCCCCAAGACCACCAAGATCAAGCCCGTTAGTTCAAAACCGATAGCATGACGCCATCTATCTGCTTTTGTTCGCATCAGATTTCCGGTTGCGATTGGATAATGCGGCAAGATTACACGTAATGACCAACAACGCAACCGAGACGTCTCCAGGTAACGAATTATTGTGGCGTTTGGCGGTGGGCGATGAATTCAAAGCTGTACTGATGCAAGCGAAAGTAGTTCACGGTATATTCAAACGGTGTCCCGTCGACAAGCTCACTGACGGATTCGACCCGCAATATGGGCGTATTTTCCCGGGTGTTGAAGCGCGCGGCGAGTGAGGTTGACGTACTATCTGGCCAGACACATTGGCGACTTTTCGCGATCTGCATCCCCTTATGTCGCTCGATATAGTCGTATTTTGATGTTTGCATCACTTCGATACTGAGATCGGTAAACATGGCCACCGGCAGGTAGGTGCACTCAAGGATTTCTGGCTCGCCATCAATCAAACGAAGACGTTGGATTTCATAAATCAACGTCCCTTCCTCCAAGTTCAATTTACTGGCAATGGTGTGGCTACAAGGTGACGTTTCAAATGCGATCACTTTTGAGCTGGGTGTTTTGCCTTGTGCGGAGACCTCTTCGATAAACCCCATCAGTTGAAAGGCGTTGTGCTGTGCTTTAGGGGCTTTTACATAACTGCCGCTACCTCGGACGCGGTAAAGCAGATCGTTATCAACCAACACTTTCATCGCTTTACGTATGGTGACGCGGCTGACGTCATAGGTGGCTTGTAGCGTAGCCTCAGTCGGCATCATCGCGCCCGGTGTGAGGGTGCCATCTTTAATCTGCTCAGTGAGTAAATCGGCTATTTGCATGTAGCGAGGTTTCAACATGTCGGCTCCTTTTGGGCTGCATTTCCCATCATAACAAACTGTGATCGATAATACATTTAAAGTACATAAGTAGGCTTTCACTGTGTTGTCGATCAATAAATGCCCTCTTGTGTATTCTTAAAGTGTTATTTATGTAATACATTTAAGATACATATTAAGAGGAGGCACGATGATGAAACCACAAAAGCTCACTATCGTCGGGGGTGGAAGCACCTATACATTGGGAATGATCAATAGCTTGATTGCTGAAAAAGCCGCATTTCCGCTCAGCAAAATCACCTTTTATGATATTGATGAACAAAGACAAGCCTCGAATGCAAAAGCGACGGAGATCTTGCTGCGCGAGGCTTATCCTGAGGTCGAAGAGTTTGTTTATACCACGGATAAAGAAACCGCATTTTCTGATGCCGATTTCTTCTTTATTCAGATTCGCACGGGTGGGTTACCGATGCGTGAGCGTGATGAGCAGGTTCCACTCTCTTATGGCTGTGTCGGTCAAGAAACCTGTGGCGCGGGCGGCATGGCGTATGGACTACGCTCGATAGGTGACATGATCACTCTCGTGAATGACATCCGTCACTTTGCTCCGGATGCTTGGATTTTAAACTATACCAATCCCGCAGCCATTGTCGCTGAAGCCTTACAGCGTGAGTTTCCTCATGACAACCGCATTCTAAACATCTGCGACATGCCCGCTGCCATTATGGTGAGTTATGCCCAATTACTCGGCTGCGAAATCTGGGACTTGGTGCCGGAATACTTTGGGCTGAATCACTTTGGATGGTTTACCAAGGTACGAAACCGAGAAGGTGTTGACCTGACCGATGAGATTAAACGCATCATTTTGGAAGAGGGGATCAGTGCCGTTGATCCAGAAATTGCAGATGACCCTTCATGGCAAGCAACGTTCAAGAACATGCAAACCATGCTAAAAGACAACCCGCAGTATTTACCCAATACTTACCTGCAATACTACTTATATCCAGAAAAAATGGTGGAAAAAGAAGATATTGCTAATACGCGTGCGCGCCAAGTGATCAATGGGCGAGAAAAGCGCGTGTTTAGCCTGAATGAGCGCATCATTGCCGCGGGCACTACCGCCAATGAGCGCCTCCACGCGGATATTCATGGGCGCTATATGGTGCGTGTAGCGGCCTCCTTGGCCTATAACCGTGGCGAGACGTATCTGGTTATCGTACCGAATGATGGGGCGATCCCCAATATTCAGAATGATGCCATGGTGGAAGTGCCGGCCGCGTTAACCAATGACGGCCCGAAACGTTTTGCGGTCGGAACCATCCCGACGTTCCAAAAAGCACTGATCGAAGGCCAACTTGGCTACGAAAAGCTGGTCGTGGATGCATGGTTTAGCGGGGATCGACAAACACTGGTCAACGCGCTCACGCTCAATCGAACCGTCGTGGATGTGCCAAAAGCGCAGCAAATCGTCGATGAGCTCTTACGTGTGAACGGCGACTATCTACCTCAATTTCATTAATAATACGATGCCCCAGACACTATCTGGGGCCAAAATCTGGGAGCGATCATCATGAAAGATATGATCCAGCGCTTTGGCGCAGCAATGTTTGTCCCTGTGCTCCTCTTTCCAGCAGCCGGTATGTTATTAGGCTTATCGGTGATGCTGCTCAACCAAGATCTCTTTCCTTGGGCAGTGGAAGGCAGTGCATGGGTTAAAGTGTCAACGATCCTTCTCCAAGCCTCGTTGGCGGTGTTTAAAAATATGGCCTTGGTGTTTGCGGTCGGGTTACCGATAGCACTAGCAAAATCTGCATCTGGGCGCGCAGTGCTTGCCACACTGGTGTCATACATCACCTTTAATTATGTGATTGGTGGCATTTTACAGTTCTGGGGACCTGAGCTTGGGGTGAACTATGTGGAGGGTGAGCGTGGGCTTACTGATGTGGGCGGTATACTGACTTTGGATACTAACCTATTGGGCGCCATCGTCATTGCTAGCCTCTCCGTTTGGGTTCACAACCGTTTCTTCGACAAAAAACTGCCAAACTGGGCGGCCGTGTTTGGTGGCACACCTTTGGTGGTCATTGTGAGTTTTCCGATTATGGTACTCATGGCGATCATCACCTGTTTTACCTGGCCAAGTATTCAGCACGGCATTAATAATCTACAAACCTTTTTAGTCGGTGCGGGGTCATTCGGGGTGTGGATGTTCACCTTCCTTGAGCGGATTATGATCCCAACGGGGCTGCATCACTTTGTCTATGGCCCGGTATTTTATGGACCTGTAGCAGTGGATGGCGGCACAGTGGCCCATTGGATTCAAAATATCCAAAACTTTGCCAGCAATCCTGCTCCCTTAACCGAGCAATTCCCGCAAGGTGGCTTGATGTTGACTGGCATGGGAAAAGTCTTTGGTTGTACGGGGATTGCTATGGCGCTTTACGCAACCGCGAAGCCAGAAAATAAGAAAATGGTGCTCGGCTTGGTGCTTGGGGCGGCATTGACGGCCATTCTTACTGGGATCACCGAACCGATTGAGTTTACCTTCTTGTTTATCGCGCCGGCATTGTTTGCACTCCACGCAGTATTGGCAGCCACCATGGCAACCATTGCCTATTGGTTTGGTGTTTCAGGTAACTTTCAAACTGGGCTTATCGACTTTATTTTTCAAAATTGGCTACCGCTAGGCAGCTTGCATGGTGACACCTATATTGTGCAAGTGCTCATCGGCCTGAGTTTCACCGCTATCTACTTTGTGGTGTTCCGCGCGCTGATTTTGAAGTTTGATATTCCCACTCCGGGTCGAGGTAGCGCAGAGGCGAAGCTTTATACCAAAGCCGATTATAAGGACGCGCACCAGAGTGATTCATCGAGCGGAGTGATTGATAGTGGACAAGCGAGTGCGTTTATTGAAGGGCTAGGTGGCAAAGACAACATAGCCTTGCTGACCAATTGTGCCACGCGGTTACGTATCAAGGTACATGAGCCAGAAAAAGTGGCAGAAACACAATATTTTCAAGAGCATGGTGCAGTAAACATGGTACGTAATGGTGATAGCTTTCAAATTATTGTTGGCTTAACTGTACCTCAGGTTCGCGAAGAAATGACGCAATTGACACAAGCTTAATGGCTTCGCTGATTGCTCAGCATGTGAGGCGTCATTAATAAGCAGCTATTAACGCACTCCATCGTTAGCGGGCGGCCAAACTCAGGGTCGCTCGCGCTGTTATCTTTCCTCTTGAGACATCTCAACAATATTGCATAAGCACCGGTCATCAACGCACGCTGTCTCACTTCGATAGCACAACTCATTGCATTTTATCGATTGTTAGTTGACTGAATAGCACAATCCCCCATGTCTTTATTGCTAGACAGAGCGTTGCGCTTTATTTAAACAATATTTATATAACTTATTGATGTTGAATATAAGTTATTGAATAATAATATCTCCATTCACGCAGATTCTTTTGCCTAGGAGGTAAATGCCATGACTTATTATCCGATGAAAAAATTCGCTGTCATCGTTGCCTCTGCGCGTCACTGTGCCAACCACTTGGCTCAGGATACCCGCTCACGCATCTGACTCTGCGTCCAACTGTAACTGGTCGCAGGTATAACGCGACCAGTTTGCAGTCCCACTTCGCTTTATGCCTGTGGCCTCCTATAAGCCAAAAGGAGAGCCATCATGACTCAACTATCTTTATTACCCTTAGCCCAAGCACTGGTACGTTTGGATGCGATTCGTCAGCGTCGTGCGAGCACACACCGTTATCGCTACACAGATGTGGCGTTAAATCGTCACCTACAGCGTGATATTGGTATTGCGCCTGACAAACAAGACGCCTTGCCCGTTAGCACACAATTTGCGGCAAAACGTTATCTGGTGACATGGCGACGACGATGGCGGTGGCTATAATGGGCCCTAGAAAGCGGCGTATCGGTTGATACGCCGCCCCATCATCGAATAAAACACTGCGCGGCAGCCAACCTGGCTGCCGTTTGCGATCTAAGGGCAGGGGTTAGGGTAGCGGTTAGCGATCTCATCAATACCAACAAGCACATCGTCACTCAGCGTCAGCTCCAAGCTATCGAGATTACTCTCTAGCTGTTTTAGCGTCGTGGCGCCAATGATGTTAGAGGCGACAAAAGGACGACTATTGACGAACGCGAGTGCCATTTGTGCCGGATCAAGACCATGGCGCTGGGCAAGATCGACATACTCTTGCGTGGCCTTTTGCCCTGACTCGGTAAAGTAGCGTGCGAAGCGTTGGTGCAGTGTACAACGGGCCCCTTTCGGGCGTGCGCCTTGCAAATATTTACCGCTCAACGCGCCAAACGCCAGCGGCGAGTAGGCGAGCAATTCCACCCCTTCATGATGACTGATTTCCGACAGGCCGACTTCAAAGGTGCGGTTAAGCAAATTATAAGGGTTCTGAATAGAAACGATACGCGTGAGGCCGTGCTTCTCTGCCAGATGCAAATAGCGCATCACGCCCCAAGGTGTTTCGTTTGAGACGCCGATATAACGAATTTTTCCTGCTTGGACGAGTTCATTCAGTGCATCCAGGGTATCGAGGATCGTGACCCCAGAGTGTTCATCTTGATACGGATAATTGAGCTTACCAAAACAGTTATTGTGCCGCTGTGGCCAGTGCACTTGATACAAATCGATATAGTCGGTTTTTAGTCGTGTCAGGCTATCTTCAACGGCTTGATGAATATGGCGTCGGTTAAGCGACATATTATCTCGGATATAGGGGACATTGCGTGGCCCCGCCACTTTGGTTGCGAGGATAACACGATCGCGCTTCCCGGACTTTTCTAACCAGCTGCCGATGTACTGTTCGGTTAATCCTTGTGTGGATTGGCTGGGGGGAACGGGATACATTTCTGCGGTATCAATAAAATTAACGCCCCGTTCAAAGGCAAGATCGAGCTGCGCATGGGCGTCAGCTTCACTATTTTGCTCACCAAATGTCATGGTGCCTAAGCACACTTTACTCACCTCTAGCGAGGAATGGGGCAAACGGTGGTATTGCATCCTTTCTCCTTGTCTGCAATCGACCTATGGCAGTCCATAGTAGAGAATTTTAAAAATGATCGAAAGCGGTTTAGCGGTGGCTTGACAGTTGGTTAAATATTGACCATTACTAAATGGATTGTCCGATCGTATCGGTCTGAGCGCGGTGTTATTGCTAGGCATGATGGACACGAGAAAGTGTAATCTAGAGGAAAGTCAGATGAACTATTCACAGCCCAAAGCATGGATGCGCGCGGATCCTCGCTCATGTCCACAATGTTATGTGATGGCACACGCAGGCGGCGCGAAATACTCGGTCGAAGTCGAAGTGAAGCATGAATTAGAGCCTTTACGCTCGGACCAAACCGGTGAGGTGATGCAATTTGATCATGTCGGACAAGTGGGAGAAAAACTTAAAGCGTTAGGGATTGAAGAGGGCGTACTGCGCTTGATGGATCCTTACGATGAGTTTGCCACGGGCGGAGAGCCAGGCTGTCGAGAAGACATGCCCATTCGTTTTTGATGGTTACCCTTAAAGCGATGGGGCTATCACGCATGCGGATCGACGCTTATTTCGGATCCACAAAGTAACGACGCAAGATCTGGTGGGTAAACTGGGTGCGTAAATAGAAGCCGCGCGGCAAGGTACGGATCGGCTCACCACTGGGGCCGAAAGCGTCGGTCAGGGCTTTACCGTTGGCCGCTTTGGGCCGTAGTTGGAGCGACTCACCTTGGCGGGCGGTGATTTCCGTCACGCGACCGAGAGCCACCCAATCCATTAACTCTTCCCAATCGGCGCGCAGTTGCGCTTCTTCCTCTTGGCTAGGAGACCATAATAATGGCGTGCCAATGCAGCGCTGTGATACCGGTATATCGCGTTCGCCTTCAACCGGCACCCACAAAACCCGTGATAGCTTTTGCCGCACATGACTATTTTCCCAGCGTATCCCCGCGATCCCAGTGAGTGGCGCCACACACACAAAGGTGGTTTCCAGTGGTTTTCCCTCACGGTTAACGGGAATGGTTTTTAGCTCAATACCTAAATGTGCGAAGTCTTGTTCGGGTTTGCTGCCCGCGTTGGCACCCAAACAGGTTTCGAGTAGCATGCCAATCCAGCCTTTCTCCCGTGTGAGTGACGCTGGACAAGGGATCGACAGTGTCTCGCTGACTTCGCCAAGGGTCAAACCAGCAAGGGCAAGCGCGCGTTCCATCAATATCTGCTCAGATGCGGGGGGCGGTGTCACTGTGTTGGGATCCTGCTCGTTAACGGATGAGCGTGCATTATCAAGAACTGCCGTATCGGCTGCAAGTGGATCCCATTTCGATGATCCTACTCTTTCTCCTCTGGTTATCCACAGAGGAGGGATGATTGATGGGATAGCTCACTCTCATGATCAAATATACAGTACATAAATCGCGGTAAAAATGTGAAAAATGGCGAACTTGGCGCTTTTTTGCGCTATCGGTGTGGATAATTTTCTTGTTGGTGGATCTTTGAGCGATCTGTGTTTATTTGATGATCATTCGATCCCGTAAAGGATCGTTTTGTTTTAGGTTTGTTTTAAATAAATGATTTTTAATGTTTTTTATGTTGATTTGGTTATTTTAAACACCATTGCAAGATCCTGAATCGTTCGATAAGTACACTTTTTCTTGGCTTCTTCACAAATCTATCCACAGAAAGCGTGAATAAATGTGCGCAAACTCTCATTGCTATGTTTATAACTTCCTGTTAGGGGTTAAGTTATCCTCAGATGACGACGAGTGCGCAAAAACAACGCTCAATCCACAATGTTTGTTTACCCTTTACCGCTTTTTGTGAAAAAATCAGGTTCAGTAGAGATTTACCATTGAGGTCGTCCAGTGATTGATGGCGATGGCTATCGTCCCAATGTGGGGATAGTAATTTGTAACGGCCACGGTCAAGTTCTCTGGGCTCGTCGATATGGTCAGCATTCGTGGCAGTTTCCACAAGGTGGCATCGATGAAGGGGAAAGCCCTGAACAAGCGATGTACCGGGAGTTGTACGAAGAGGTAGGTCTGACCAAGAAAGATGTACGCATCTTAGGGACCAGTCGACATTGGCTGCGCTATAAGTTACCCAAACGCTTGGTGCGCTGGGATTCTAAGCCCGTGTGCATTGGGCAAAAGCAGAAGTGGTTTTTGCTAAAACTTGAATGTGACGAGTCACGCGTCAATGTCTCGCGCGGAGGCACACCTGAATTTGATGGTTGGCGCTGGGTGAGTTATTGGTATCCAGTGCGGCAAGTGGTGGCGTTTAAGCGCGAGGTGTATCGGCGCGCGATGAAAGAGTTTGCGCCACTTGCGATGCCGTTTAAAGAACGCAAACCTCGACGTCGACATAAGCGAGGATAAGTGTAGAGGAGAAATCGGGTGCTCACGCAGTTACGACATATTGTGCAAAGTGTAGCGGCGTCTTCAGATCTTGAGCAGGCGTTACACACTTTAGTGCAACAAACCTGCGTGGCGATGCGTACCGAGTGCTGCTCCGTTTATCTTGCCAATGCCGAACACCAACAGTTCGAGCTGATGGCAACACAAGGCCTCGACCCTTGTGCACAAGTGTCGATGGCATTTGGCGAGGGGTTGGTCGGTGTGGTAGGTGAGCGCGCTGAGCCTTTAAATTTGGCGTATGCGCGTGAGCATCCTGCGTTCAAACCTTTCCCTTCCACCGGCGAGGATGCGTTTCAATCCTTTCTTGGCACGCCCATCATTTATCGCAAAAAGGTGTTGGGTGTGCTGGTGGTGCAGCAACACCAACCCCGCCAGTTTGATGAGAGCGAAGAGTCCTTTCTCGTGACCTTAGCCGCACAGCTGGCGGTGGTGTTTGCCCATGCCGATGCGCAAGGTGGCTGGCAGGGAGCCCCGTCACCGGTGTTACTGGAGGGAATGCCTGCGTCGCCGGGCATTGGCATCGCACAAGCTTGGTGTGATGACTCCCAACCGCGGCTTGAAGAGGTGGCGCCCGCTTGCCACCTAGATACACAAGGTGAACTCGATAGACTGGATGCGGCGATTGACGATGCCAGTACCGAGTTTCGTCGTCTGCGTAAACGCTTTGATAAAGAGCTACAAAAAGACGCGCTGGCGATTTTTGATTTGTTTGTTCATCTGCTTAACGATCCTATGCTGCGTGAAGATATGACGGTGCGGATCCAGCAGGGGGATGCCGCCACCTGGGCGGTAAGACAAACGGTTGAAGCCTTTTCTGCCCGTTTCGCCGCGATGGATGATCCTTACCTAAAAGCCCGTGCCGGCGATGTGAAAGAGTTAGGACAGCGGCTGCTTTACTTTTTAATCGCACCGGCGGGGAGTCCACCACCGGTTTCGACGCCCATTGTGCTGTTGGCGCGAGAGTTAACGGCGGGCATGTTAGCGTCAATTCCCCGCGCATTACTGACGGGTGTGGTCGCCGAAGAAGGGGCGGCGAACTCACACGCGGCTATCTTGGCACGTGCGTTGGGGATCCCGGCGGTAATGGGCGTCAGCTTTTCTCCCGCCAAGCTTCATCAAAAAACCGTGATCCTCGATGGCCACAAAGGGGTGTTGATGATCGAGCCCGCTGAGGCATTGATCAACGAATACCAGCACCTGGTGCAAGAAGAAGCGAGCCTGCAATCTACCTTTGAGAGCGCACTGGCGGCCCCGGGACAAACTCAGGATGGCACACGTGTTGAAGTGCATTTGAATGCCGGCTTAAGCGCGGATAGCCAAATTGCGATCAATCAAGGGGTTGATGGGGTTGGGCTCTTTCGTACGGAAGTCCCGTTTCTAATGCAGCGCCGTTTTCCCTCTGAAGACGAGCAGGTCAAACAATACCGTGCGATTCTTGCCAGTTATCCCGATAAACCTGTGGTGATGCGCACCTTGGATATTGGCGGCGATAAACCATTGCCCTATTTAAGTGTTGAAGAGGACAACCCGTTTTTAGGCTGGCGGGGGATCCGCTTTACCCTCGATCATCCAGATATCTTCTTAATTCAGGTACGTGCGATGTTACGTGCCAGTATCGGCCTCAATAATTTAAAGCTATTGTTACCCATGATCTCGGGACGTAACGAGCTACTGGAGGCAAAAGCGCTCATTAGCCGAGCTTATCAAGAGGTCAGCCAAGAGGCCCAGCACGCCGGGCAGAGTCTCAACATTCCTTTATTAGGGATCATGGTTGAGGTGCCTTCTATTTTATATCAGCTTGATAGCATTGCCCGAGATGTGGATTTTCTCTCAGTCGGCACCAATGATCTCACTCAATATCTATTAGCGGTTGATCGCAACAATGCGCGCGTAGCTGATATTTTTGATGCTTTGCATCCCTCGGTATTACACGCATTAGCGTCGATTGCCGCGGTGGGAACGCGTCATCAATTACCTGTCAGTGTGTGTGGTGAGCTAGCCGGCGATCCGGTGGGGGCCTCATTATTGGTGGGCTTGGGGTACCACCAACTGAGTATGAACACCCGCAACGTGGCCAAAATTAAATACTTGCTAAGCCGCTTACCCCATGAGCGCTTGGTCATGCAGGCCAATCAGGTGTTGACGCTGGATCACCCAAGCGAGATCCGCACCGCGACTGAAGCCTTTCTCGCCGCGCAAGGCTTAGAGGCGTTGGTCAAAATCGGACAAATGCGATGATCACCAGCTTAACCGTGCTGCTGTTTGTGGTGTGTATGCTGCTGGGGGCCTGTGTAGGGACTTTATCTGGCCTGCTGGGCATTGGTGGGGGCTTAGTCGTGGTGCCCGCTCTTACCTTCTTGCTTCCCGTGTTTGGTATTGCGCCCACTGTGGTGATGCCTATCGCGCTCGCCACCTCACTTGCCACCATTGTACTGACGTCAAGCGCCTCTGCTTGGCGCCATTTTCGTTTGGGAAATGTTCACCTTGAGGCGGTTAAAGCGCTCGTCCCTGGTATGATGCTGGGCGGCATCTTGGGGGCTGGGCTGGCGGATCGGCTACCTCACGACTGGTTGCCTCGCCTGTTTGGCGTGATAGTGCTTGCCATGGCACTACAAATGTCGCTCAATCGGCGTCCCTATCGCGCGCGCCCTTTACCGCATTGGCTGCGACTGTCCTTTGCGGGCACACTGATCGGGACACTCTCGAGCTTAGCGGGCATTGGGGGCGGCTCTTTTACCGTCCCATACCTGCATTGGCGCGGCGTCAGTATGCACCAAGCCATTGGCAGTGCCTCGGCGGGGGGCGCGGTGTTGGCGCTGGGTGGCATGGTAAGTTTTGTGTGGTTGGGCTGGCGTCAAACGGAACCCTTGCCCGCGCTCAGTGTCGGATATTTGTATTTGCCTGCGTTGCTCGGCGTCGTGTCAACGTCGGTGTGGATGACACGGGTCGGTGCCCAACTGGCGGTGAGGCTACCCACAGCGCAAATAAAACGTATTTTTGCCGTCTTTCTTGTTATCGTCGGCGTCAGCATGTTGTTGAAATAAAGGATCCCATTCATGGCCGAAGGCTACATTACCTTTCCGTCAATCGACCCCATCTTATTTGAACTTGGTCCGGTAGCCGTGCGTTGGTACGGCTTAATGTATTTACTGGGCTTTGTGTTCGCCTTATGGCTGGCGAATCATCGTGCGGCCAAACCGAATAGCGGTTGGAGCAAAGAAGAAGTCAGCGATCTCCTTTTTGCTGGCTTTTTGGGGGTCGTGCTCGGGGGACGCATTGGCTACGTCCTATTTTATCAATTTGATGCCTTTGTTGCCGATCCGCTGTTTTTATTCAAAGTGTGGACAGGTGGCATGTCCTTCCACGGGGGCTTGCTGGGTGTGATCACCGCCATGGTGTGGTACGCGCGTAAAACGCAGCGTCACTTTTTTACCGTCGCCGACTTTATCGCGCCGCTGGTACCCTTTGGACTGGGCGCAGGTCGCCTAGGGAATTTTATCAATGGTGAACTTTGGGGGCGGGTGACCGATGTCCCGTGGGCGATGGTATTCCCAAGTGGTGGCCCTTGGCCGCGGCACCCCTCACAGCTTTATGAGTTTGCGCTAGAAGGTGTCGCCCTGTTTATCATTCTCAACCTCTATATCAAAAAGCCGCGCCCGATGGGCGCAGTATCAGGGCTTTTCTTGACAGGCTACGGGACGTTCCGCTTTATTGTGGAGTATTTCCGTGAGCCTGATGCGCACCTAGGCTTGTTTGCCGGCATTTTCAGCATGGGGCAACTGTTGTCATTACCCATGATTATTGCGGGCGCCGTGATGATCGGATGGGCGTACCGTCGCCAACCCGCCAAGTGACCGAATAGCGCGAATCGGTTATAGTAAGTGAACCACCAAGGCACCTCAGCGGTGCCTTTTGTTCGTTTGGCCAATGATAGGAAACACTATGAAGCAGTATCAGGCTTTGATGCAGGATATTCTCGATAATGGGACGGATAGAGGGGATCGCACTGGCGTGGGAACACGGTCTGTGTTTGGTCGCCAGTTGCGCTTTGATCTTGCTGCTGGTTTTCCGCTACTGACTACCAAGAAACTCTACACGCGCGCCATTATCCATGAGCTTTTATGGTTTCTTAACGGCGATACTAACGTGCAGTATTTGCAAGATAATAAAGTGCGTATCTGGGATGAGTGGGCAACCGAAAGCGGTGATCTGGGGCCTGTGTATGGTGCGCAGTGGCGGTCTTGGGCGTGTCCTGATGGCTCGACCGTGGATCAAATCGAACAACTGATCGAGCAAATTAAAACGAAACCTCATTCACGTCGTCATATCATTACCGCTTGGAACCCTGCTGACTTGCCTGATGAGTCGATAAGCCCAACTGAGAACGCCGAACAAGGCAAGATGGCCTTAGCGCCTTGTCATTGTTTGTTCCAGTTCTATGTGGCCGATGGCAAGCTTTCCTGCCAGTTATATCAGCGCAGCGCCGATTACTTCTTGGGAGTGCCGTTTAACATTGCCAGCTATGCGCTTTTCACTCACATGATTGCGCAACAATGCGATTTAGCGGTGGGTGATTTTGTCCATACCTTTGGTGACGTGCATCTTTATCACAACCATTTAACCGACGAGATTGTTTACGAGCAACTTAAACGTGAACCACGTGCGCTGCCTCGCTTGGTGATCAAGCGTAAACCGGCGTCTATTTTCGATTATCAAATTGATGATTTTGAGATTGAAGGGTACGAGCCGCACCCAACGATTAAAGCACCGATCGCCATTTAGCCACCTTTTATCGGATTCACGCGTTATATCGCGACATCTTTATCTGGCTAACGTTTTATCTCCAATAAAAAACCACCGCACGGGCGGTGGTTTTTTTGTGCTTGGGCGGGAGGTCAACCCATCACTGTGACAACAGCACAATGCTTCCTGGCACAATCACAAAGACGAGGCTGATGTAAGCCAGTACCGCCGCTTTTGATTTGGCTGCTAATTGGCCTAACCAGTCGGCCCCTTTGAGCGGCAATTCACGCAAGAACGGAATACCGAAGATAAGTGCCGTCGCCAAGATGTTGAAGCTTAAGTGCACTAACGCGATTTGGAGGGCAAAGACCGCGAACTCACCGGTAACCGCCGTGGCGGCGAGTAGGGCGGTAATACAAGTCCCAATGTTGGCGCCTAAGGTGAATGGGTAGATGTCACGGACTTTCAGCACCCCTGAGCCGACCAGCGGCACCATTAAGCTGGTGGTTGTCGATGAAGACTGCACCAGAACAGTGACCACAGAGCCTGAGAAAATACCGTGCAGTGGACCACGACCAATCGCGTTTTTCAGCATGTCTTTGGCACGACCGACCATCAGCTTTTTCATCACTTTGCCCATGATGGTAATCGCAATCACGATGGCAGCAATCCCCATGACAATCATGATAGCGCCACCAATGTTACCAGGCAGGGCGGCTTCAAGCGGTGATTGCACCGCGTTAACCACGGGTTTTGTCAGCGGCTTAACAAAGTTCAACCCTTTAATGCTCATGTCACTGGCTTGCGTCAGCGGTGAAACCAACCACTCGGAAATCTTGTTCAGCAAACCGAACGCCATCTCTAATGGCAGGAAGATAGCCACGGCGAACAGGTTGAAGAAATCATGAACGGTGGCGCAGCTAAATGCGCGACTGAACTCCACCTTACAGCGGGCATGACCAAGGCTGACGATGGTGTTGGTGACCGAGGTGCCTACGTTCGCCCCCATGACCATCGGAATGGCCGCTTCAACGGGGAGGCCACCCGCGACTAAGCCAACTATAATTGAGGTGACTGTACTTGACGATTGGATCAATGCGGTAGCAACAATACCAATCATTAAGCCAGCTACGGGATGAGAGGCAAACGCAAAGAGCGTCTTAGCTTCGTCGCCGACGGCCCATTTAAAGCCGCTTCCTACCATGGCAACGGCCACCAGTAGGAGGTAAAGCATGACGGCAAGCTTGGTCCAACGGAACCAATTTGAGGAGCTCTGGGTTGCCTCTACCGCTGTAGCATGGGGAGTCATAAGATATCTCCGTGACAGTTCGATGTCAGTTTAGTGTCAAAGCAAAAATCTGCGGCGATAGTAAGAAGGTAATATTTCAGAAATATGACACAAATACTGCAGTGGTTTGAAAATCCGATCTGGACGAGGTTATCAGTGGAATTCGCGTCAGTTAGCTTGCTGATTTTAAGTATTATTTGTGCCCGTTCGGTGCCGTAAAAAAATCCGCGTAAAAAAATGTAACAGGCGCGCGCTCGATGGCACTATGCTAGAAGCAGGGCGGTTAACAAGGTAAAAAAAGATTAGACTGCGAATAAATCAATAGTAAGTTAGTTTTCATATCGGTTTTCCCGATGTTTACTATCAGAACAAACGATTTTTCTAAAAGTGGTCTGGCTGACTAGACTACGGAAATCCACTTTTTTTGTATGGAGTGCTTAAATGACTGATGTCATTCGTCAGTTTCTGAAAATGGAATCCGCAGGAGGTATTGTGCTGATTATTGCGGCGGTATTGGCGATGTTCGTAGCGAACTCGGATCTACAGCCTTTATATGACAGCACCCTTCATACCTATATAGCCGGTTTATCGGTTGGTCATTGGATCAACGACGGCTTGATGGTGATTTTTTTCCTGCTGATTGGTTTGGAAGTGAAGCGTGAGTTGGTGCAAGGTGCCTTAAACTCGAAAGATAAAGCGACCTTCCCGGCGGTCGCCGCCATTGGGGGTATGCTCGCACCCGCATTGGTTTACCTCGCCTTTAACTGGGGCGATCCACTCGCGGTATCGGGATGGGCGATCCCGGCTGCGACCGATATTGCCTTTGCCCTCGGCGTCTTAGCATTGCTGGGTAATCGTGTCCCTTTGGCGTTAAAGGTCTTCTTGCTCGCGTTAGCGATTATTGACGATCTTGGCGTAATAGTGATCATTGCACTGTTCTACAGCAGTGATTTGTCTGTGGTTGCTTTAGCGGGCGCATTTGCGGCTACCTTGGTCTTGGTGGCGATGAATATGCGCAAAGTCACCAGTATCACTGCCTATGTGGTGGTCGGCTTGCTGCTGTGGTTCAGTGTTCTACAGTCAGGTGTTCACGCGACCCTTGCCGGTGTGGTGCTTGGTTTTGCTATCCCACTTAAGGGGAAAACGGATGATGACCCATCACCGTTGAAAAAAATGGAGCACGCCCTGCATCCTTATGTGTCGTATTTGATCCTGCCTATCTTCGCCTTTGCCAATGCCGGGGTGTCTTTGGATGGCGTCTCTTTGTCCAACTTAACTGAAATGTTGCCGTTAGGTATTGCATTGGGTCTGCTGATTGGTAAGCCTTTGGGGATCTTTAGCTTTAGCTGGGCAGCGGTGAAGCTTGGCATTGCTAAATTACCAGCACGTGTGAATTTTACCCATATCTTCGCGGTGTCAGTGCTTTGTGGTATTGGCTTTACCATGTCGATTTTTATCTCGTCACTGGCCTTTGTCGGTGTGAATGGCGAGTTCGTCACACTCTCTCGTCTGGGGATCTTGATAGGATCAACCTTGGCCGCGGTGATTGGTTATGCGGTCTTGCACTTTGCATTGCCCCCAGCCAGCGCGCTTGCTGATGAACAAGGAGACGAGTATGAAGAAGGCGACACTAGCATTGATTACTAGCCTGGTTGCCGTCTCTGGCGCTGCCATGGCGGCGAACCAAGAGATGTACTGCCACGGAGAAAAAGATAACAGCGACGTGTGCCAAGCCTACCTAGCGGGCGTGGCAGATGGAAAAGCAATGACGGCCTCATTGAATGACAAAGACCAAAGCGAAAATGGGTCGAGCTTTTCAGAGCGTGCATTGGAGCATCGTGCCGGAGAGCGGGTGAGAAAGCCGCTTGATAAAGACGATGTAAAAGACTAAAACGAGCGTGAAGCTTGAAGGCGCCAGAGGGGCAGCGTAAGCTGCCCCTCTGGCGTTTTTTTATCAATCAGCATGGCTCACCTAAACTACAATCACCTCTATTATTTCTGGATGGTCTGCAAGCAAGGTTCGATCACCCAAGGGGCGGACAAACTTTGTTTAACACCACAAACCGTGACAGGGCAAATCCGAGCGTTGGAACAGCGCTTAAATGGCAAGCTGACTAAACGCAATGGCCGTTATGTCGAGCCCACTGAGCTGGGCCAACTCGTGTTTCAATATGCGGACCGTATGTTTGGCTTGAGTTATGAGATGCTAGATATTGTTAACTATAGCCAACAAGAAAACATCTTATTTGATGTAGGCGTGGCCGATGCTTTATCTAAGCGTCTAATAAGTCAAATCTTGCTTCACGCTATCCCGAACGATAATGCTATCCACCTACGTTGTTTTGAATCGACGCACGAGATGCTACTCGAACAGCTCTCTCAGCATAAATTGGATATGATCCTGTCCGACTGTCCGGTCGACTCGACGCAACAGGCCGGGTTATTTAGCGTCAAGCTTGGTGAGAGTAGCATGAGTTTGTATTCCTCTAATCCTGCTGAGCCCCCCGATGTGCCGTTACCTATCCGTCTGGCTACGCAAAAGATATTGATGCCGAGTAAAGCTACCGCCATGGGGCGAAAACTCACCCAATGGTTTGATCAACAAGGGATAGTACCCAATATACTGGGTGAGTTTGATGACTCTGCACTGATGAAAGCTTTTGGCATTAGTCATCAGGCACTATTCATTGCGCCCACCACGTATGCTGAAGAAGTGACCCGGTTGGGACAGGCAGTGCAAATTGTTGAGCTGAGCGCGGTTAAAGAAGAATACTATGTGATATTCGCTGAGCGGATGATCCAGCACCCAGCGGTCAAGCGGATTTGTGAGGCAGATTACAGTCGCTTATTTGTTTAGTTACAAGCTGACATAAAGATCGTGCTAGACTCACGGCAATGAGTATTAATCAATGATGGAAGTTGAATGGATTTAGCCCGTATGCAGCAGAATGGGCCGAAGGCGGTAAACTTGCTCAAGGCCATGGCTAACGAGAAACGCCTATTCATTCTGTGTTATTTATTGCAAGGAGAGTTGTCGGTGGGGCAGCTCGTGGATCGCGTGCCTCTAAGCCAGTCGGCGCTGTCTCAACACCTTGCTTGGCTTCGCAAAGATGGCCTGGTGGCCACGCGTAAAGAAGCGCAAACCGTGTATTACTCGCTAAAAAGTGATGAAGTCGAGGCGGTTATCCAGTTACTACATGATCTGTATTGTAAGGAAACCGTGGATTCACCCAATCCTTAAGCCATAAAAAAACCGGCCGAGGCCGGTTTTTTTTATCTCTTTGCAAAGAGCAAGATTACAGCGCTTTAATTTGTGCTGCAAATGCTGCTTTGTAACGAGCGGCTTTGTTCTTGTGGATCAGGCCTTTGGTGGCTGAACGATCAAGAATAGGCTGAACTTGTGCAAAAGCAGCGGTTGCCGCTTCTTTGTCGCCTGCAGCGATAGCTGAAGCAGTTTTCTTCATATAGGTGCGCATCATAGAGCGACGGCTTGCGTTGTGCTGGCGACGCTTCTCAGACTGGATCGCACGCTTCTTAGCAGATTTGATATTCGCCAAGGGTCTAACTCCCAAATCTTTTTGTTCGGTGACATTTCAAGGCGGAGGACTATGCCTCTTTTTACCTCTATTGTCAATTCATTTGTGCAAAGATCCGCCGCTCCAACGATGTGTTGGCGCTGCGGGGTTATCACAGTTAATATGGCGGCTGATTCTATCAGCATTTCAGCCCCGACGTCACCTATATTTCCATTTCTTATCGATGTCAGCGATGGCGCGACAGCGGAAAGAAACAATAAAGGCGCGACAGTGACGCGCATTGGGCACGTGTTTTCAAGAGGTAACCGTGAGTAAGCGACTTTTACGCTCTGGGCTCATCGTGAGCACCATGACTTTGGTGTCCCGTGTTTTAGGGTTGGTTCGTGATGTGGTGATCGCGAATTTGATGGGGGCAGGAGCGGCCGCCGATGTGTTCTTTTTCGCCAACAAAATTCCGAATTTTCTGCGCCGTTTGTTCGCGGAAGGGGCCTTCTCACAAGCGTTTGTGCCCGTATTAACGGAATATCAAGCGCTCGACAAAGAAGATGACACGCGCGCACAATCGCGTGAGCTGGTGGCGAATGTGGTGGGCACCTTGGGTGGCTTGGTCACCCTTGTCACCTTGCTCGGGGTAGTTGGCTCGCCAGTGTTAGCGGCGCTGTTTGGTACCGGATGGTTTGTTGATTGGTTAGAAGGGCGACCTGATGGGGCTAAATTCGAGCTTGCCAGCTTGATGCTCAAAATTACCTTCCCTTATTTGTGGTTTATTACCTTTGTGGCTTTATCCGGGGCAATACTCAACACGCTAAACAAGTTTGCTGTATCGAGCTTCACCCCTGTTTTTTTGAATATCGCGATTATCGCGGCGGCGATAGGGCTCTCCCCGCATCTTGCCCAACCTGAAATTGGCCTGGCGATTGGTGTCTTTGTTGGGGGGGCGGTTCAGCTTTTATTTCAACTGCCTTTTCTCGCTCAAGAAGGCATGTTGGTCAAACCTAAATGGGGATGGCGTCATCCTGGGGTGGTGAAAATACGTCAGCTAATGATTCCGGCGCTTTTCGGGGTCTCGGTGAGCCAAATTAACCTATTATTCGATACCTTTATCGCCAGTTTCTTGATGACAGGATCGATCAGTTGGCTGTATTACTCTGATCGCTTGCTTGAGTTTCCGCTCGGTTTGTTTGGCATCGCCATCGCCACCGTTATTCTCCCTGCGTTATCGAAAAAGCATGTGGATCAATCGCCTCAGCAATTTTCCGCCACCATGGACTGGGGGGTGCGTATGGTGTTGCTCCTTGGGATCCCAGCGATGGCGGGGTTGATCGTGCTGGCCAAACCGATGTTGATGGTGCTCTTTATGCGAGGTGAATTTGGCGTCCCCGACGTAGAGGCGGCGAGTCTATCCTTGATGGCCTATGCGTGTGGTTTGGTCAACTTTATGGTGATTAAGGTCCTTGCGCCTGGCTACTACGCCCGCCAAGATACTAAAACGCCTGTTAAGTACGGGGTCATTGCCATGGTGAGTAACATGGTTTTTAACGCCATTTTTGCTTACTTGTTTAGTTATGTCGGGCTGGCCATGGCGACCGCACTTTCTGCGTTGATTAACGCCGGCCTGCTCTATCAAGGATTACACCGCCAAGGTATTTATCAGTTATCGCGGGCGACCCTCGGCTTTATTAGCAAACTCGTGTTGGCGGTGAGCGTGATGATCGGCGGGTTGTACCTGGTGATGCCTGCGTTGTCTCAATGGGTGTCTATGTCCTTGCTATCGCGAAGCGTAACGTTAGGCGGCCTTATTGTGGGGGGCGGTGCGCTTTATCTTGTCACCGCCTTGTTGGTCGGTGTGCGGTTGAGTGATATTCGACACCGTGGATGATAGAAAGCGCGGATTATCAATCCAGGGCTGATTGCCGGCGCTGACTAGTATATAATCCGCCAGTTTTAATAGTTCAAATAGTCAGCAGGCGATGGAATTAATTCGAGGCATCCACAACATCCGGGCGCAACACCGAGGCTGTGTACTGACCATCGGGAATTTCGATGGTGTCCACCTAGGTCACCAGGCTGTTTTGCGTCAAGTGGTTGAGAAGGCCAGAGCCCTTGACTTGCCTGCGACTGTGATGCTGTTCGAGCCGCAACCGCTCGAGTTATTTCTTGGTGAGCAAGCGCCTGCGCGATTATCGCGATTGCGGGATAAATACACCCAGCTTGCCAAACTGGGCGTCGACAGGTTGTTGTGCGTCAGTTTTACCCCGGCATTCGCCGCCATGAGTCCTGATGCCTTTGTGGACCGCTTGTTGGTCAATCAATTGGGTGTTAAGTTTCTGGTTGTGGGTGACGACTTTCGCTTTGGCCTGAAGCGAGCGGGCGATTTTTCCCGTTTAGCGCAAGCCGGACAAGAGCATGACTTTGCGGTTGTCAGCACTGAAAGCTTTTGTGTCAGTGATCGTCGCGTGAGTAGCACCGCGATTCGTGATGCGCTTTCCGCGGGTGAAATGAAAGCCGCGGCCGATATGCTGGGGCGTCCTTATAGTATTTGTGGCCGGGTTGCCCACGGGCGCAAGCTGGGGCGAACGATTGGTTTTCCTACGGCGAATGTGTTGCTTAAACGTCGCGTTTCACCTGTGTCTGGTGTTTATGCGGTAACGGTGGCCATCGACGGGCAATCATTACCTGGAGTGGCAAATGTAGGACATCGCCCGACGGTCAACGGCACGCACCAGCAACTCGAAGTACACCTTTTTGATCGCACGCTCGACTTATATGGCAAACAGCTTGAAGTGAGCTTGTTACATAAGTTGCGTGACGAGACCAAATTTGCGTCAGTAGACGCGTTAAAAATGCAAATTCAACGAGATGCATCAGCCGCGCGTGCGTGGCTGGCTGATGCCAATAATGTCTAGAGTGTAACCTCCATACGGAATCAATAATCAATGAGTGACTACAAAGATACCTTAAACCTGCCGGAAACCGCGTTTCCGATGCGAGGTAATCTTGCTAAGCGTGAGCCTGATATGCTCAAGCGTTGGTACGATGAAGATCTTTACGGTGCAATCCGTCAAGCGAAGAAAGGCAAAAAAACATTTATTTTGCACGACGGTCCTCCGTACGCGAACGGCAACATTCATATTGGTCACTCTGTTAATAAAATTCTCAAAGACATTATTATTAAATCGAAAACGCTGGCGGACTATGACGCACCGTACGTCCCTGGCTGGGACTGCCACGGTCTGCCTATCGAGTTGATGGTAGAGAAAAAAGTTGGCAAGCCAGGTCAGAAAGTTTCTACCGCCGAGTTCCGTGAAAAGTGCCGTGAATATGCCGCCAAACAAGTGGAAGGCCAAAAAGCGGACTTTAAACGCCTTGGCGTGTTAGGTGAGTGGGATAAGCCTTACCTGACCATGGATTTTAATACCGAAGCCAATATTATCCGTGCATTGGGTAAAATTGCCGGTAATGGCCATCTACACAAAGGCTTCAAGCCTGTGCACTGGTGTACAGACTGTGGCTCAGCGCTCGCGGAAGCCGAAGTTGAGTACCAAGATAAGACATCACCGTCGATTGACGTGACTTTCCGAGCGGTGGATGAGCAAGCATTGGTTAACTTATTTACTCTAGCTGGCGATCACCAAGGTGAAGGCCCAGTATCCGCGGTGATCTGGACCACCACCCCTTGGACCTTGCCGGCGAACCGTGCGGTCGCGGTCGCGGCGGACTTGGAATATGTCTTAGTCCAAGTCGAAGGTGACCAGCCACAGCGCTTGATCCTTGCCGCAGAGCTGGCAAAAGATGTGATGGATCGCGCGGGCATTGAGCACTATCACAACCTTGGTTTCTGTAAAGGTGAAGCGCTAGAGCTTCAACGCGTGCAGCATCCTTTTTACGATTTTGATGTGCCGGTTATCCTGGGTGATCATGTTACCACCGAGTCCGGTACGGGTGTGGTTCACACGGCGCCGGGTCATGGTCAAGAAGACTTTGTGGTAGGACAAAAATACGATCTCGAAGTGGCTAACCCGGTTGGCAGCAATGGTGTTTATCTGCCGGATACGCCACTGTTTGCTGGTCAACACGTGTTCAAAGCCAACGACAATGTGATTGAAGCGCTGAAAACGCACGGGGCGTTGCTGCATCATCACGCGTATGAGCACAGCTACCCGCATTGCTGGCGCCACAAAACACCGATTATCTTCCGTGCCACGCCGCAATGGTTCATTGCCATGGACAAAGCGGGTCTGCGAGATAAAGCGCTGCAAGAGATCAAGAACGTTGAATGGATCCCTGACTGGGGACAAAGCCGCATTGAGTCGATGGTAGAAGGGCGTCCAGACTGGTGTATTTCGCGCCAGCGTACTTGGGGCGTACCCATTGCCCTGTTCGTGCATAAAGAAACCTCCGAGCTACACCCGGATACGCTCAACCTGATTGAGAAGGTGGCTCAGCGTGTAGAAAAAGCCGGTATTCAAGCGTGGTGGGATCTCGATCTAAACGAACTGCTAGGCGATGACGCTGACCAGTATGAGAAAGTTTTGGATACCCTAGATGTGTGGTTTGACTCTGGTGCGACGCACTATGCCGTGGTCAATCAGCGTGATGAGTTTAACGGTCAAGAAGCCGATATGTACTTGGAAGGCTCGGATCAACACCGCGGTTGGTTCCAGTCATCGCTGATGACGTCAGTGGCAATTAAAGGCCACGCGCCTTACCGCCGCGTACTGACGCATGGCTTCACCGTTGATGGTAACGGTCGCAAAATGTCGAAGTCGCTGGGTAACACCATCATGCCGCAAGATGTGATGAACAAGCTGGGCGCTGACATTCTTCGTTTGTGGGTGGCATCAACCGATTACACGGGTGAGATCAGTGTGTCGGATGAAATTCTCAAGCGCAGTGCTGATGCTTATCGTCGTATCCGTAATACCTCGCGCTTCTTGCTCGCCAACCTACACGGTTTTGATCCTAAAGCTGACTTGGTTGCACCAGACGATTTGGTGGCGGTCGATCGCTGGGCAGTGAGCCGCGCTCTCGAGGCGCAACAAGAGATCACTGCCGCGTATGATGCGTGTAACTTCCACCAAGTAACCCAGCGCTTAATGCAGTTCTGCTCGATTGAGATGGGCTCGTTCTATCTCGATATCATCAAGGACCGTCAGTACACCGCCAAAGCAGGCAGCCATGCGCACCGCAGTTGTCAAACGGCGCTGTTCCACATCGTAGAAGCACTGGTACGCTGGATGGCACCGATTATGTCATTTACCGCCGATGAGATCTGGAATGAAATGCCGGGTGAGCGTAACCCGTTTGTGTTCACCGAAGTCTGGTATGACGGCTTGTTTGACCTAGAACAGCAGGCTGTGCTGAATCAGGCTTTCTGGGCGAAACTGCTTGATGTGCGTGATGCAGTGAACAAAACCCTTGAGCAAGCGCGGAATGAAAAAGTCATTGGTGGCTCATTAGAAGCGGAAGTCACCCTCTATGCTCCCGCTGATTTTGCCGAGAAGCTACGCTTGATGGGTGATGAGCTTCGCTTTGTATTGCTGACCTCGAAAGCAACTGTAGTTGCCGGTGACGCGCCAGCGTCTGCCACGCAGACGGAACTCGACGGATTGGCCGTAGAAGTGGCGGCATCAACCGCGGCCAAGTGTGAGCGCTGTTGGCACCACGTTGCTGATGTCGGCACCATTGCAGGTCATGAAGAGATCTGTGGCCGATGCGTGACCAATATTGCAGGAGAAGGCGAAACTCGCCAATTTGTGTGATGCAGACTCTTTCCCTCTCACAATCAGGATGGCGCTGGCTTTGGCTGGCGCCACTGGTCTTTGCACTTGATATCGGCAGCAAGTGGCTGGTGATGCAAACCATGGAATACGGGTTTGCGAATCGGATTGAAGTATTGCCTTTCTTTAACCTGACGTACGTGCACAATCATGGCGCGGCGTTCAGTTTTTTAAGTGATGCGGGTGGCTGGCAACGTTGGCTTTTCAGTGTTATTGCACTGGGGGTGAGCGGGTTATTGGCTTATTGGATGCGGCATACCCCGGCCGATAAACGCATGATCAATATTGCTTATGCAATGATCATTGGCGGGGCCCTGGGTAATCTGTTTGATCGTCTTGTGCATGGCTATGTGATTGACTTTCTAGATTTCTATCTCGGTCAGTCGCACTGGCCAGCGTTTAATCTCGCCGATTCGGCGATTTGCGTGGGCGCGGCATTGATTATTTTGGATAGTTTTCGTCAAGGCCAGTCATCGACCAAACATGAGTGATGCGTATCTATCCCCGTTACCGCGACGTTCTAAAAGGATGAATCATGACAGCAATCACAGCGTCTAGCGAAGTCATTATGCACTTTACCATCAAGCTTGAAGATGGCTCGGTCGCCGATACCACCCACAATGCGGGTAAACCGGCGAAGCTGGTAATGGGCGACGGGAGTTTGACGGAAAACTTTGAAACTTGCCTTCTTGGCTTAAAAGAAGGGGAGTCGAGCAGCTTCACCTTGGCACCAGAGGATGCATTCGGCCAACCTAACCCGGATAACATCCATCACATGGATCGCCGTCACTTTGGTGGAGAAACGCCCGCAGAAGAAGGGGCGATCATTGCCTTTAGTGGGCCGCAAGGACAGGAGATCCCGGGGATTGTGACGGCAGTGACGGGCGATTCCGTCACGGTTGATTTTAACCACCCGCTGGCTGGGAAAACCGTCATTTTTGATGTTGAAATTATAAGTGTGCAATAAAGGCGGACACATGAAGATCTTACTTGCCAATCCCCGTGGTTTTTGCGCAGGGGTTGACCGTGCCATCAGTATTGTTGAGCGCGCGCTAGAAATCTATCAGCCTCCCATTTATGTCCGTCATGAAGTGGTGCATAACCGTTTTGTGGTGGAAGGCTTAAAGCAGCGTGGGGCGATTTTTGTTGAGCAGATCAGCGAAGTGCCTGATGACAGTATTGTGATTTTCTCCGCCCACGGCGTGTCTCAGGCCGTGCGCAATGAGGCCAAGTCGCGTCAGTTAACCGTGTTTGATGCGACCTGCCCGCTAGTGACCAAGGTGCATATGGAAGTCGCGCGTGCCAGCCGTAAGAACATGGAAGTGGTACTGATAGGCCATGCCGGCCACCCTGAAGTGGAAGGCACCATGGGACAATACGCCAGTGAAACCGGTGGGATGTATTTGGTCGAAACCCCAGAGGATGTGTATACCTTGGAGGTGAGCGATCCGGATAACCTGCATTATGTCAGTCAAACCACCCTGTCGGTCGACGAAACCGCGGATGTGATTGATACTCTGCGTAAGGTGTTTCCTAACATCCAAGGACCACGCAAAGACGACATTTGTTACGCCACCCAGAACCGCCAAGATGCGGTGCGCGATTTAGCGCAAAGCTGTGACGTGATGGTGGTTGTCGGCTCAAAAAATAGCTCTAACTCAAACCGTCTGCGTGAGTTATCCGAAAAACTGGGAACGCCAGGTTATTTAACTGACACGGCAGAAGATATTGATCCGGCTTGGTTTGAAGGCAAGCATACAGTGGGGATCACGGCCGGTGCGTCGGCACCAGAAGAGCTAGTGGATCAAATTATCGAGCGTATCAAGCAGCTGGGTGCGACCCATGTTGATAACCTTGCTGGGCGTGAAGAAAACATGTTTTTTGAAGTGCCTAAAGAGCTACAAATTCGTGAAGTCACCTAGGGCGATGAGCAAGACGATGAGGGGAGCAAGTGCTTCCCTTTTTTTCGCCAATATACAAGTGCCAAGGAACGCGCTAGAGTGGTGGGTTACCGAGAAGGAGCCAGTGAACTGGCAAAGTGACAAAGGGGAAAATCATGGTACGTATTGCCATAGCCGGTGCGGCTGGGCGCATGGGGCGCAACCTTATCCAAGCGGTTTCACAGTATCCAGGTGCCGTGTTAGGGGCGGCGAGCGAAAGGCCGGAATCTAGCTTAGTCGGCACCGATGCAGGCGAACTGGCAGGGATCGGCCGCTTGGGCGTCAATGTGGTGGACGATTTGCGCAAAGTCAGTGACGACTTTGACGTGGTGATTGATTTTACCGCTCCCGCTGCAACCTTGGCCAATTTAACGCTGTGCCAAGAGGTCGGTAAGCAACTGGTTATCGGTACCACCGGCTTTGATGAGGCGCAAAAACAAACCATTGAAGAGGCGGCATCCTCGACAGCGATGGTGATGGCGCCCAACTACAGTGTGGGTGTGAACCTTGTCTTCAAGTTGCTTGAGCAGGCGGCGAAAGTGATGGGCGACGAGTGCGACATTGAAATTGTTGAAGCGCACCATCGCCATAAAGTGGACGCACCATCAGGTACTGCATTAGGTATGGGTGAAGCGATCGCGGGGGCGATGGGTAACCAGCTTAGTGACGTGGCGGTTTATGCCCGTGAGGGGATCACTGGCGAGCGGAGTAAAGACGAAATTGGCTTCGCGACCATTCGAGCTGGGGACATTGTCGGCGAACACACAGCGATGTTTGCCGATATTGGTGAGCGTGTCGAAATCACACACAAGGCCTCTAATCGTAATACCTTTGCTAAAGGGGCGGTACGTGCCGCGGTATGGCTCAATCAGCATCAACGCGGTTTATACACAATGCAAGATGTCCTCAATCTTAAATAATTATTCATCGCGCTTCGGCGCGATGTTTTTTTATCCCCTCTTGTTTGCTTTGCCCTGTTTTCTTTTCATTTCCTTATTTCTTATTCTTTATGCGCCTTCCGTGAACTTTAAGTGACAAAGTCGCTTTCATCAGCATTTAGTCATGCAAGGTAAACGTTTGCGAGTTTGATTTCATTTTAAAGAGAGAAAACACGAGCAATAAAAGAATCTCAGTGCTCGATTTGGGTGTTTTTTGTCCGTAAATCGCGGTTTAGGTTTGTTTTTATGGTGCTTTGATGGCGCTTTGTTAGTGAGTGACTAATAAAATAAAGAAAAATACTGTGCTTTGATTGACAGCTAGCCGCCTCGTCCCTAGAATGCGCGCAATTTGTCAAAATTCAGCTTGACGCGGGTTTTGATCTTAGATGGAATACGTGAATGCAACGTTAGTCGTAAAAAGTGCATTTCTATATAACTGGAGGTTGTCTTGAGCAAGTCTGCGCTCTTAGTCCTAGAAGATGGGACAGTGTTCCACGGTACCCCGATCGGCGCTGATGGCACCGCGGTGGGAGAAGTGGTTTTCAATACCTCGATGACGGGGTATCAAGAAATACTCACCGACCCCTCTTATTCCCGTCAGATCGTGACACTTACCTATCCCCACATTGGCAACACCGGCACCAACACCGAAGACGAAGAATCTAGCCAAGTCCACGCCCAAGGCCTCGTCATTCGTGATCTCCCCCTGTTAGCCAGCAACTTCCGCAATCAACAGTCCCTTTCTGATTACCTCAAACATCACAACATTCTCGGCATTGCCGATATTGATACGCGCAAACTCACGCGATTATTGCGAGAAAAGGGCGCGCAGAACGGCTGTATTGTGGCCGGCGATAGTGTAGATGAGGCATTGGCGCTGGCGAAAGCGCAGGACTTTCCTGGCTTAAAGGGAATGGATCTCGCCAAAGAAGTGACCACCAAAGAAAGTTACCGCTGGACGCAAGGCTCTTGGCAGCTTCATCAAGGCTTGCCCGAGGCTGCCGTAGAAGGTGAGCTGCCCTATCACGTGGTCGCCTATGACTTCGGAGCCAAACGCAATATCTTGCGCATGTTGGTTGACCGAGGCTGTCGCTTGACTGTGGTGCCGGCGACGACACCGGCTGATGAGGTGTTGGCGATGAACCCCGATGGTGTCTTCTTATCCAATGGCCCCGGTGATCCCGCGCCATGTGATTACGCGATTGAGGCTACACAAGCGTTTTTAGAAGCAGGCGTGCCTGTCTTTGGTATTTGCTTGGGCCATCAGATATTGGCGCTGGCGAGCGGCGCGAAGACAGTGAAAATGAAATTTGGCCACCACGGCGCTAACCATCCGGTGAAAGACCTAGACCGTGGCGTGGTGATGATCACCAGCCAGAACCATGGCTTTGCCGCCGATAAAGACAGTCTGCCAGACACATTAAGAGCCACCCATGTGTCTCTATTTGATGGAAGTTTGCAAGGTATTCATCGCACTGATAAGCCCGCATTTAGCTTCCAAGGGCACCCCGAGGCAAGTCCGGGGCCGCATGATGCCGCGCCACTTTTTGATCATTTTATCGATCTTATCAAACAACATCGCGCCTAATTGGAGTCGTTGAGCATGCCAAAACGCACAGACATAAAAAGCATTCTTATCCTGGGCGCAGGCCCTATCATCATTGGCCAAGCCTGCGAATTTGACTACTCCGGAGCGCAAGCGTGTAAAGCCCTGCGCGAAGAGGGATATCGCGTCATTCTGGTGAACTCCAACCCAGCCACTATCATGACCGACCCAGAGATGGCCGATGCCACTTACATTGAACCTATCCAGTGGCAGGTGGTGAAACACATCATCGAAAAAGAACGCCCTGACGCCGTACTGCCAACCATGGGTGGTCAGACAGGTTTGAACTGCGCCCTGGATCTTGAACGCCATGGCGTGTTGGCCGAATTTGGCGTGGAAATGATTGGCGCCACTGCTGATGCGATTGATAAAGCCGAAGACCGCCATCGCTTCGATGAGGCGATGCAAAGCATTGGTTTGGAGTGTCCACGCGCGGGTATCGCCCACAGCATGGATGAGGCGCACAAGGTGCTCGACGAAGTGGGCTTTCCTTGTATTATCCGCCCCTCCTTTACCATGGGCGGCACTGGCGGGGGCATCGCCTACAACCAAGAAGAGTTTAAAGATATTTGCGAGCGCGGTCTCGATTTATCTCCCACCAATGAGCTGCTTATCGATGAGTCCCTCATTGGCTGGAAAGAGTACGAAATGGAAGTGGTACGGGATAAAAACGACAACTGCATCATTGTCTGCTCGATTGAAAACTTCGACGCCATGGGGGTCCACACGGGCGACTCTATCACGGTGGCACCGGCACAAACCCTGACGGATAAAGAATACCAATTAATGCGCAACGCATCCTTGGCAGTGCTGCGCGAAATAGGCGTTGAGACCGGCGGCTCGAACGTACAATTTGGTATTAACCCCAAAAATGGCCGTATGGTGATCATCGAGATGAACCCGCGGGTATCACGCTCTTCGGCGCTCGCGTCAAAAGCAACCGGCTTCCCGATTGCCAAAGTGGCGGCCAAACTGGCCGTGGGTTTTACCCTTGATGAGCTGATGAACGATATCACCGGTGGCGCCACGCCCGCGTCGTTCGAGCCGACCATTGATTATGTGGTGACTAAAATCCCACGCTTTAACTTTGAAAAATTTGCCGGTGCCAACGATCGCTTAACCACCCAGATGAAGTCAGTGGGTGAGGTGATGGCGATTGGACGTAACCAGCAAGAATCATTGCAAAAAGCACTGCGCGGCCTAGAAGTCGGTGCGGCGGGCTTTGACGAGATGGTGAACCTGGATGACGATACGGCATTGACCGAAATCCGTCATGAACTCAAAGAGCCAGGCGCAGAGCGGATTTGGTATATTGCCGATGCTTTCCGCGCAGGGATGTCGGTTGATGGGGTGTTTAACCTGACCAATATCGACCGTTGGTTCTTGGTGCAAATCGAAGACATCGTCAAGCATGAGCAGCAAGTGCGTGAGCAGGGCTTTGCGGGGCTTAATAAAGCCGCATTGCGTCAGTTAAAGCGTAAAGGCTTTTCCGATGCGCGTTTGGCCGCCTTGTTGGGCGTATCAGAAATTGAAGTGCGCAAGCTGCGGGACAAATTTCAGATTCACCCTGTCTATAAGCGTGTCGACACCTGTGCTGCTGAGTTCTCGTCGGATACGGCCTATATGTATTCCACCTACGATGAAGAGTGTGAGTCACAACCGACAGATAAGAAGAAAATCATGGTTATTGGCGGTGGCCCTAACCGCATTGGGCAAGGGATCGAGTTCGATTACTGCTGTGTTCACGCGTCATTGGCCCTGCGTGAAGACGGTTTTGAAACCATCATGGTTAACTGTAACCCAGAAACCGTTTCTACCGACTATGACACCTCTGACCGTTTGTACTTTGAACCCATCACTCTAGAAGATGTGCTGGCGATAGTGAACGTTGAAAAGCCTGAAGGGGTCATTGTTCAGTACGGTGGGCAAACGCCTCTTAAACTGGCCCGTGACTTAGAAGCGGCGGGTGTGCCGATTATCGGTACCAGCCCAGATGCGATTGACCGTGCCGAAGACCGTGAGCGTTTCCAAGATGCTGTACAGCGCCTTGGCCTCAAACAACCTGCCAACGCGACAGTCACTGCACTGGAACAAGCGGTGGAGAAAGCCAAAGAGATTGGCTACCCGCTGGTGGTGCGTCCGTCTTACGTATTGGGCGGACGGGCGATGGAAATTGTCTATGATGAGACCGACCTGCGCCGCTACTTTAATGAGGCGGTGAGTGTCTCGCACGAATCTCCCGTGCTGCTAGATCATTTCTTGGATGATGCGACGGAAGTGGACATTGATGCGGTGTGCGATGGTGAAACGGCAGTGATTGGCGGCATCATGGAGCACATCGAGCAAGCTGGCGTGCACTCTGGTGACTCTGCCTGCTCGCTGCCCGCGTATACGTTAAGTGACGACATCCAAGATCGCATGCGTGAACAGGTGCGCAAGCTGGCGTTGGAGTTAGGCGTAAATGGATTGGTCAATACGCAATTTGCGGTGAAGGATGATGAAATCTATCTCATCGAGGTGAACCCGCGCGCTGCTCGAACGGTGCCATTTGTCTCTAAAGCGACGGGTGTTCCTCTGGCGAAAATCGCTGCGCGCGTCATGGCAGGCCGCTCCCTGGCTGAGCAAGGGTTTGTCAAAGAGGTGATCCCGCCTTATTACTCGGTGAAAGAGGTGGTGCTACCGTTCAACAAATTCCCAGGGGTTGATCCATTGCTGGGCCCTGAAATGCGTTCGACCGGTGAGGTGATGGGCGTGGGGGATACCTTTGCCGAAGCCTTTGCAAAAGCAGACCTCGCCTGCGGTAAAGCGTACAGCGAGGGCGGACGGGCCTTGTTATCGGTGCGCAATAATGACAAACAGCGCGTGGTGGATTTAGCAGCGAAGTTACTCAAGCTTGGCTTTGAGCTCGACGCGACCCATGGCACCGCGGTGATCCTTGGTGAGGCGGGTATCAATCCGCGTTTGGTCAATAAGGTGCATGAAGGGCGACCACACATTCTTGATCGTATCAAAAATGGTGAGTACAGCTACATTGTCAACACCACGGAAGGACGCCAAGCGATTGAAGATTCAAAAGTCTTGCGTCGCGGCGCGCTCGCAGCCAAGGTGAATTACACCACTACGCTGAACGCCGCCTTCGCCACTTGCATGGCGTTAACAGCGGCGGACATGAGCAAGGTCAACCCTGTGCAATCTTTGCATGCACGGGTGCAGACCAAATCATAACGGTACGACTGTCAACGCGTATCAGCCCGCCATCTTGGCGGGCTTTTTTTATTCAGTGAGATTGGGCCAGTGTCGGCCGTAACTGACCGCGGATCAGCGCCATATAAAACTCACGCTCAAACTGAGTAATCGGCGAGGGAACATTCTCCGGCTGCGCGTCTTCCTCGGGATGATAATGACTGACAAGTTGCACTACGATGTGCTGTTTTCCTGAATCATCTTCTAGCATCCCAGCCAAATTAAAGCTGCCATACAGCGAGCCACTTTTGGCCTTTAAACGTCCTTTTATGGGCGCATGACGAATGCTCTGGCGATACTTGAGGGTACCATCCACGCCGGCAGTGGGGAGCATTTGAGTCATGCCCAGTGTCGGATGCGTGGTGATATAATGCATCACCTGCGCCAGTTGGCGGGCGCTGAGACGGTTATTACGAGACAACCCGGAACCATCGACCAGCACGGCCTGTGATAGGTCAATCCCAGCCTCCTGTAATATCGCCTTCACCGCTGCAACGCCATTGCGATACGAGCCAGGCTGCTGAAAATAGCGGCGTCCCAAGGCTTTGAGAAGATTGTCGGCGATGAGGTTGTCAGAGTCGCGCAGCATCGTGGTGAGCAGGGAGGTAAGGGGGGCTGACTGGTGACGAGCCAGCTCGCGTGACTGACTGGGTGCCCGCGCTACGCGAATATCGCCTTTCACGCGCACATTCAGGCGTGCGAGCTCATCGGCCACAATGGCTTTGACGTAAGTCGATGGCGTTTGTACGGCAAAGTTGAGTGGCAGAGGACGCGCCCGATGCGGGAGGCAACCGGAAAAATAATAGGTGTTTTTTGCTGTCGCGGTGAGATCGAGCCCGCAATGGCGGGTAGCTTGTTCGTCCTCGCTTACCGCTCGCGCTTGGTTCTCTATTGAAACGGGCTGATGGTCAGGGACATGTACGCGTGTCAACCTGCTATCAGGCTGGCTATAAATCGCCCCTTGCACACAGTTGTGATTGAGGGTGATTGCCGTGGAAGGCGCACTGTAGCAGACCGCTAAAATATCCCATGGCCAGCCAGGCGCACGGGTGCGACCAGCAAACGCGTGTCCATCCAGATAGAGGTTGTTAATGGTATCGAGACCGCGACGCGGTAATTGACTCAGCAGTTGACGAATATCTTTTCGAGTCAGTAACGGATCACCATTAAAAATAAGGGCGATGTCATCACCGCTTTGCACCAATCGGGTGGAAAAACGGAAGGTGCTGGGTAAATAAAGCCGGGCGGCGAGTCCGGTGAGAAGCTTTTGTGTACTGGCTGGGGGTAGCAGCGCATCGGCTTGCTCACTGATCTGGGGGTGATTTTGCTCCGCATCACTCACCCATAGCGCGACTTGGCTGCCTTTAGGCAGCAACGGTGTCAGTTGTGCCAGCGTTAACGACGCCGCCGAGGCCGACGCAAACGGCACCAGGAAAATCGTCATCAGAGCGAGATGGCGAAAAAGAGCGGAAAGCATGATAAAAGCCTTTTTATTTGCGCATGCATGCCATCCTACCCTGTCTAGCCTTGAAGACAAGCGGTTCGGGGCGGACAACCCTCTCGTTGAGCTGATGACAAAGTGGATAGCCGCAAAGTGGATCGCAGATGGATGGCTCACGCTATCGCCGGATAAGAGATGATTTTGCGCGAATTCTTGTTTACAATCTAAAAAAAGCGTTGAATTCCGCCGCGCCCAGATATTTTATTTGGGCGTGGCTTTGTTTTGCCAAAATCCCTTTGCTGTGGATTGAAAGAGGTAATGTCATTTATGGATAAAGTGCCAATGACCGTGCGCGGTGAGCAGCTGCTACGAGAAGAGCTGGACAAGTTGATCAAGCGTCGCCCTGAGATCTCCAACGCCATTGCAGAGGCGCGTGAACTCGGTGACTTAAAAGAAAATGCAGAATATCATGCGGCTCGTGAAGAGCAGGGTATTTGTGAGGCGCAAATCCGTGACATCGAGTACAAGCTGTCGGTGGCACAGGTGATTGATGTCACTAAAATGCCGAATAATGGCAAAGTGATTTTTGGCGCGACGGTCACCTTGATTGACGTGAACACGGACGAAGAAGTGACCTATCGGATCGTGGGTGATGATGAAGCCGACATCAAAGCGAATTTAATTTCGGTGAATTCTCCCATCGCCCGTGGCCTGATTGGAAAAGAAGAAGGGGAAGAAGTGAGCATCACTACCCCGGGTGGCGTCAAAGAGTTCGAACTCGATAGCGTCGATTACGTATAGAAAAGTGTTACTGAATGTAACCCTTCTCCGATGCTGACACAGTAAAAAGGCCGCAATGCGGCCTTTTTGTTATGCGATAGCACAGACTGATCACGCACGTGACTATTTGCGTGGTAATTCAATTTTGCGATCTTCGCTTTGGCGATAAATCACCAAGGTTTTACCGATCACCTGCACTTTTTCGGCGCCGGTTTCCCGAAGAATAGCGTCGACAATCAGGTTTTTGGTCTCACGGTCTTCTGAAGCGACTTTCACTTTAATCAGCTCGTGGTGGTCAAGTGCAAGCTCAATTTCAGCGACCACGGCTTCAGTTAAACCATTGGCGCCCATTAAGACGACAGGCTTAAGGGGGTGAGCCAGTCCTTTGAGATACTGTTTTTGTTTGGTGCTGAGTTTCATGTTGGCTCGATTTCTATTTGCTAGGGGTTGAAAACATGCCATTCTAACGCCATCTCACCACAAACTGAAACACTAGAAAGTGGGCGGATGGCAAGCACTTGGTCTGCTGGGTGAGAGTAAGTCTGTCTTTGAGAATAAGCTAACGCACACAATTGTCTGAATTTTATATGAATGTGGTGCGATGGGTGGGCGTAGTAGGAACAACATGGCGAATAAAAAACACTCTGCCAGCTCAGGACGCTGGTTGAAAGAACACTTCGACGATAAATACGTTCATGAAGCGCAGAAGAAAGGGTATCGGTCTCGAGCAATTTTTAAGCTAGAAGAGATTCAGCACAAAGATCGCATCTTGAAACCGGGAATGACGGTAGTGGATCTGGGCGCTGCCCCCGGAGGTTGGTCACAATATGCCGCGACACAAGTCGGTGACGACGGGCAAGTGATTGCTTGCGATATCTTACCGATGGATTCCATGCCAGGTGTTAGCTTTCTGCAAGGGGACTTTCGCGAACAAGCGGTACTCGATACCTTGCTCGAGCGCATTCAACCCAACCAAGTTGATGTGGTGATGTCTGACATGGCGCCAAACATGAGCGGTAATCAGGCGGCCGATCAACCCAAAGCGATGTATTTGGTCGAATTGGCATTAGAAATGTGCCGTGAAGTGCTGGGACCGAAAGGCAGCTTCGTGGTAAAAGTTTTTCAGGGCGAAGGCTTTGATCAGTATTTGGCCGAGGTGCGTAAAATGTTTACAGCGGTCAAAATTCGAAAACCCGACTCATCCCGTGCAAGGTCGCGAGAAGTCTACATTGTGGCTACAGGTTATAAACTGTAGTACCCTTACATTTATCTATCTCAGTTATGCGAGGCTAACACCTTGAGTGACATGGCAAAAAACTTGATTCTGTGGCTGGTTATCGCCGTTGTCTTAATGTCTGTGTTCCAAAGCTTTGGACCAGGAGACAGCGCCGGTCGTCAAGTCGACTATACCTCTTTCGTACGCGAAATCGGCAACGATCAAATACAGGAAGTAAAATTTGACGATCGTGAGCTGAGTGTCACCCGACGTGACGGCTCACGCTATGTCACCTTTATGCCTGTGATGAATGATCCAAAGTTGTTGGATGATTTGCTTAATAAAAACGTTCGCGTGAAAGGGACGCCACCTGAAGAGCCAAGCATGTTGGCATCGATCTTCATTTCTTGGTTCCCAATGCTACTGCTTATCGGGGTGTGGATTTTCTTCATGCGCCAGATGCAAGGCGGTGGCGGCAAAGGTGCCATGTCGTTTGGTAAATCGAAAGCCAAAATGATGAGTGAAGAGCAGGTTAAGACCACCTTCACTGACGTCGCAGGCTGCGATGAAGCGAAAGAAGACGTGAAAGAGCTGGTGGATTACCTGCGCGATCCAAGCCGTTTCCAAAAACTAGGCGGTAAAATCCCAACCGGCGTATTGATGGTCGGCCCTCCAGGTACCGGTAAAACCTTGCTCGCCAAAGCGATTGCCGGTGAAGCGAAAGTGCCGTTCTTTACCATTTCTGGCTCTGACTTTGTGGAAATGTTCGTGGGTGTGGGCGCATCACGTGTCCGTGACATGTTCGAACAGGCAAAAAAAGCCTCGCCGTGTATCATCTTTATCGATGAAATCGACGCCGTCGGTCGTCAACGTGGCGCTGGGCTTGGTGGTGGTCACGACGAGCGTGAGCAGACCTTGAACCAGATGTTGGTCGAAATGGATGGTTTTGAGGGCAATGAAGGCGTGATCGTCATTGCGGCGACCAACCGTCCAGATGTCCTCGACCCAGCGCTGTTGCGTCCTGGCCGTTTTGACCGCCAAGTGGTAGTGAGCTTGCCAGATGTGCGCGGTCGTGAGCATATTCTTAAAGTACACATGCGCAAAGTGCCACTCGGTAATGATGTCGATGCCTCACTGATTGCGCGTGGTACGCCAGGCTTCTCAGGTGCTGACTTGGCTAACCTGGTTAACGAAGCGGCATTGTTCTCTGCGCGTGGTAACAAACGTGTCGTATCGATGGTCGAATTTGAACTGGCGAAAGACAAAATCATGATGGGTGCAGAGCGCCGTTCAATGGTGATGTCGGAAGAAACCAAAGAGTCAACGGCGTATCACGAAGCGGGTCACGCCATTGTTGGTCGCTTGGTGCCAGAACATGACCCGGTTTACAAGGTCTCCATTATCCCGCGTGGGCGTGCATTGGGTGTGACCATGTACTTGCCTGAGCAAGACAGGATCAGCATGTCGCGCCAGCATCTCGACTCGATGATTTCGAGCCTGTACGGCGGCCGTTTGGCAGAAGAGCTGATCTACGGCAAAGAAAAAGTCTCGACAGGGGCATCGAACGACATCGAGCGCGCGACCGATATTGCCCGCAAAATGGTAACGCAATGGGGCTTCTCAGAGAAGCTGGGTCCACTGCTTTATGCCGAAGAAGAAGGTGAAGTCTTCCTAGGCCGCTCTATGGCACAGACCAAGCACATCTCCGATGAAACGGCTCGACTTATTGACGCGGAGATCCGTGGCATCATCGATCGCAACTACGATCGCGCCAAGCAAATCTTGGAAGAAAACCTGGATATCATGCACGCGATGAAAGATGCGTTGATGAAGTACGAAACCATTGATGCGGCGCAGATCGATGACTTGATGGCTCGCCGTGATGTACGAGAGCCTGCTGGCTGGGAAGGTGGCGATGGTGGTTCATCCTCTGATGATACTCCAAGCAAGCCGGATGCCTCGAAAGCGAGCGCGTCTGACGACAAAAAGCAAAAACCGCTTGATTCAGAAAACCAGTCTGAAGCGTAAATACCCATGAATACAAACCCCGATACGTCGGGGTTTTTTTGATCGTGCTCGGAAAACCGCATGCAAATAACACACAATAACCTCACACTCTCTCTGACCCGCCCCGTCATCATGGGGGTCTTAAACGTCACGCCAGATTCCTTTTCCGATGGCGGCCAATTTCAGCACTGTGATAAAGCGGTCGAACGTGCGATGCAGATGCTCGCAGACGGCGCCACCATTCTCGATATTGGTGGCGAGTCGACGCGCCCAGGTGCGGCCGATGTCGACGAGCAAGACGAGATCAATCGGGTTGTTCCCGTCATTGAAGCGATTCGTGAGCAATCTGATTGTTGGATTTCAATTGATACCAGTAAAGCAGCCGTCATGCGTGCTGCAGTCAATGCGGGTGCCAATCTCATTAATGATGTGCGCGCATTACAAGCGCCTGGGGCGTTGGAAGCGGCAGCGGATCTGCAAGTGCCTGTGTGCATCATGCACATGCAAGGACAGCCACGAACAATGCAAGCGGCCCCTGACTACCAAGATGTCGTTGGTGAGGTGAAAACGTTTTTAGCGGCACGTATCGACGCCTGCACTGAGGCGGGGATCCATCGACAGAATATCATTCTGGATCCTGGCTTTGGTTTTGGTAAGACGTTGGCGCATAACTATCAGCTTCTTGCTGACCTCGATGCTTTTCATGACTTTGGATTACCTGTATTAGCAGGCATGTCTCGTAAGTCAATGATTTATAAGATGTTAGATAAAACGCCGCAGGATATTCTGGGCGGTAGCCTTGCCTGTGCCACCTTAGCCGCGGCGAAAGGCGCACAGATCATTCGCGTCCATGATGTGAAAGAAACCGCTGATGCGCTCAAGGTGGTCGCCATGACAGCGTGCGTAAAAAATGAATTAGGAGAAGAAAAATAATGACAGAGCGTAAGTATTTTGGCACCGATGGTGTGCGCGGCAAGGTGGGCGAATTTCCCATTACGCCGGAATTTATGCTAAAGCTTGGCTGGGCCGCAGGTCGCGTGTTGTCGCAACAAGGCACGCGTAAGGTACTGATTGGTAAAGACACGCGTATTTCTGGTTATATGTTAGAGTCAGCGCTCGAGTCAGGGCTGTCTGCGGCGGGGTTGGAAGCGGCCTTTACCGGCCCTATGCCGACACCTGCGATTGCTTACTTAACCCAAACGTTCCGCGCGGAAGCCGGGATTGTGATTTCGGCCTCGCATAACCCGCATTACGATAACGGGATTAAGTTTTTCTCCTCCGAGGGCACGAAACTGGCTGATGAGGTTGAGTTAGCGATTGAAGCTGAGCTGGAAAAAACATTGACTTGTGTCGAGTCGGCGGAGTTAGGTAAAGCCAGCCGCATTAACGACGCGGCCGGGCGTTACATCGAATTCTGTAAAGGCACCTTCCCCAGCGCGTTGAGCCTGAGTGGGTTAAAAATTGTGCTCGATTGCGCCCATGGTGCCACCTATCACATTGCGCCTTCGGTATTTCGTGAGCTGGGTGCGGAGGTGACCACCATTGGCTGTGCCCCTAACGGCACCAATATTAACGATGAGGTGGGAGCCACGGACGTCCGTGCGTTACAAAAACACGTCCTCGAGCAAAAAGCCGATTTAGGCATTGCTTTTGACGGGGATGGAGACCGCGTCATCATGGTGGATCACCTTGGCAATAAAGTCGACGGCGACCAAATTGCATATATTATCGCCCGCGAGAGCCTTCGTCGTGGTGAATTAAAAGGCGGAGTGGTTGGTACCTTGATGACCAACATGGGGATGGAGCTTGCACTTCAGTCTCTCGGTATTCCGTTTGCACGCGCCAAAGTGGGCGACCGTTATGTGATGGAGCTACTCCAAGAAAAGGGCTGGCGAATTGGTGCGGAAAATTCAGGCCATGTGATTGTCTTGGATAAAGTCACCACCGGAGACGGCATTGTTGCGGCATTGCAGGTCCTGGCCAGTGTTGCAGCCACGGGCATGGATCTAAAAGCGTTGAGTGACGGGATGACCTTGTTGCCTCAGGTATTAGAGAACGTCCGTTTTAGTGGCACGGTTGACCCGTTACAAAGCGAGCCGGTGCTGGCAGCGAAAGCCAATGTCGAGCAAAAGCTGGGCGAGCAAGGGCGTGTACTGTTACGTAAATCCGGGACAGAACCTTTGATTCGAGTGATGGTTGAGGGACCGGATACCGACAAGGTTCACGCTTATGCGCTTGAAATCGCAGAGGCTGTGAAGGCGAATTGTTGATAACCGTCGAGCGGGTGGTCATAGATTGCGCAAACGGCGTCGAAATCAAGGTTTTTTGCAATTTCCTCTTGTTTCGTCACCGCGCTTTCGCTAGTATTCACCCGCTCCCAACGAAGGGGGCTGCGCTGGCTGAGAAGTAACACTGCCGGCTCAACAACCTGGAGCATAGGTGGAACCATGTACGAAATTCTACTTGTGATTTATCTGTTGGCCGCAATCGGTGTAATTGGCCTGGTTCTGGTTCAGCAAGGTAAAGGCGCAGATATGGGAGCCTCGTTCGGGGCTGGAGCATCAAATACAGTATTTGGCTCTGGCGGCTCTGGAAACTTTTTAACCCGAATGACAACCGGTTTTGCAATTGCATTCTTTGCGCTAAGTTTGGTGCTGGGTAACCTCACTGCACACAAACCTGAAGCAAAAGGCGGTTTTGAAGATTTAAGCGAGCCTGCTACACAACAGCAAGCGACGCCAAAAGAGGACGAAATCCCTGTTGATAACAGTGAGATCCCTCAGTAAAAATTGAGCCGAGGTGGTGGAATTGGTAGACACGCTATCTTGAGGGGGTAGTGCCTTATAGGCGTGCGGGTTCAAGTCCCGCTCTCGGCACCAAGTTCACAAAGGGCATTAGCTTGCACCTTTGTTGCAAAAAGCGATATAATAATCGCAATCGGACGCGGGATGGAGCAGTTTGGTAGCTCGTCGGGCTCATAACCCGAAGGTCGGCGGTTCAAATCCGTCTCCCGCAACCAATTTTAGGTTGGTGAAGTGAAATATCAGGTTGAACGCAATCAACACGACCTCCGGTCGGCGCCGTTGCACGGCGCGATAAAATCCGCTTCCCGCAACCGAATTTAAGTTTGTTGTTTAAATAACGGCTAAACTGAATAACGCGTCAGCGTTTCTTGTCAAAGCCACGCTGACCGGGCTAGCCATGTGCTAGCCTTTTTGCCCTCGGGGGCAGCACAAAGCGGACCAATAAGCCTTTGTGCAGAGAGTTACTCTCTCGTTATTGCTGAGATGATTCCGACACCAGCGATAACGGCTATGCTAGCGACTTATGTTGATAGCATGGCATCAGGGTCCAGTTACATTAAACCCCGATCTTCGGGGTTTTTTGTTATCTGAAGAAGACCATTCGGATAGTAACTGGGCTTTTAAGCCCTTTTTTTATTTCTGGGGTTTGGAATGACAGGATTAGAGAAACAACTGACTGAACTTTTGGCCGCGCCGGTTGAGGCGTTGGACTATGAGTTGGTTGGGCTTGAATTTGTTCGAGCTGGCCAGCATTCAACATTGCGTATTTTTATTGACCATGAAAATGGCATTACCGTCGACGATTGTGCCGACGTGAGCCGTCAGGTCAGTGCCGTGTTGGATGTAGAAGACCCAATCACAGTGGCTTATAACCTTGAGGTGTCATCACCTGGGGTTGACCGTCCACTGTTCACCGCTGATCATTATCAGCAATTCATCGGGCATGAAGTGAACATCGTGCTGAAAATGGCTATGCAAAACCGCCGTAAGTGGAAAGGAGAAATTCTTTCTGTCGATGGCGATACCATCACGGTTCGCGTTGACGGCCAAGATGAGGCGTTTGCCTTGAGTAATATCGCCAAAGCAAACCTGGTTCCTTCATTTTAAGAGTAAATGAGGCATTAGTAGATGAATAAAGAAATCTTGGCTGTTGTCGAAGCGGTCTCAAACGAAAAAGCCGTTCCCCGTGAGCGTATTTTTGAGGCACTAGAAACCGCACTGGCAACGGCAACTAAAAAGAAGTACGAAGCCGACATTGATGTACGTATCGCCATTGATCGCAAGTCCGGTGAATTCGATACATTCCGCCGTTGGCTCGTGGTTGATGAAGTCACCCAGCCGACGCGTGAAATTACGTTAGAAGCGGCACAATACGAAGACGAGACCCTAGAGTTGGGCGGTTACGTTGAAGATCAGATTGAATCTGTTGCCTTTGACCGTATTACCACCCAAACCGCCAAACAAGTGATCGTACAAAAAGTCCGTGAAGCTGAGCGTGCACAAGTGGTTGAGCAGTTCATGGACAACGAAGGTGAGCTGGTAACCGGTGTGGTTAAGAAGGTGAACCGCGATGTGATCATCGTTGATTTGGGTAACAACGCGGAAGCGGCTATCCAGCGCGACGATCAGCTGCCTCGTGAAAACTTCCGTCCAGGCGACCGTGTACGTGGCTTGCTGTATGCCGTCCGTCCAGAGGCGCGCGGTTTCCAGCTGTTTATGACCCGCTCAAAGCCGGAAATGCTCAGCGAGCTATTCCGCATTGAAGTGCCAGAAATTGGCGAAGAAATGATTGAGCTGATGGGCGCGGCGCGTGATCCAGCGTCACGGGCGAAAATTGCGGTTAAAACTAACGACAAGCGTATTGACCCTGTTGGCGCCTGTGTCGGTATGCGTGGTGCACGTGTGCAAGCCGTATCGACCGAGCTAGGTGGCGAGCGCATTGACATCGTGCTTTGGGACGACAACCCTGCACAATTTGTGATCAATGCCATGGCGCCGGCCGACGTAGCCTCTATCATCGTCGATGAAGACACGCACTCCATGGATATCGCTGTCGCGGCGGATAACTTGGCGCAAGCCATTGGTCGTAATGGTCAAAACGTTCGTTTGGCGTCTCAACTAACCGGTTGGGAACTGAACGTGATGACAGTTGAAGATCTACAGAAAAAGCACCAAGAAGAAGCGCAAGCCTCCGTCGAGTTGTTTGTGAAATACCTCGATATTGACGAAGACTTTGCCGAAACCTTGGTAGAAGAAGGGTTTACCACCCTTGAAGAAGTGGCCTATGTGCCAACCAGCGAAATGCTCGAAATCGATGGTCTAGACGAAGACACCGTCGAGATTTTGCGCGCACGTGCCAAAGAAGCGTTGACCACCATCGCGCTGGCACAAGAAGAGTCGCTGGGAGACGTTGAACCTGCCGAAGATTTACTGGCTCTCGATGGTCTTTCTCGTGAAATGGCTTTCAAGCTGGCCGCGAAGGGCGTGAAGACGCTGGAAGATCTGGCTGATCAAGGCACTGACGATCTGTTAGATATTGACGGATTAGACGAAACCAGTGCGGGCGAGCTAATTATGGCCGCACGTAATATCTGCTGGTTCAGCGACGAAGCGTAAAGACGGCAAAGGAGGAGCAGAATGTCAGAGGTTACAGTACATACGCTGGCGAAGGAAATTGATACGCCAGTCGATCGTCTGCTGAAGCAGTTTAAAGAAGCTGGTATGCAAAAGTCGGCTGACGATCAGGTAAGCCAGGATGAGAAACAAGCTTTGCTCGCGCATTTAAAGCGTGAGCACGGTGATAACGGCAATGCTCCGACGCGTCTGACGCTTCAGCGCAAGAAACGTAGCACACTGAGCGTGTCAGGGGCTGGCGGAAAGAACAAAGATGTCCAAGTTGAGGTGCGTAAGAAGCGTACCTATGTGAAGCGTAGCGAGCTTGAAGAGCAAAAGACAGCGCAAGAAGCGGAAGAGCAAGCGAAACGCGAAGCCGAAGAAAAAGCGCGTCTAGAAGCGGAAGAGCAAGCGAAACGCGAAGCAGAAGAGAAAGCCAAGCGTGAGGCGGAAGAAAAAGCCAAACGTGAAGCAGAAGAGAAAGCCAAACGCGAAGCCGAAGAAAAAGCTAAGCGTGAAGCCAAGCCGCAAGCGCAACCGAAAACTGAGCAGTCTACAGAAAACGCAGCGGATACTGCTGCAGCTCAAACTGCTGATGCGCAAGCGAAGAAAGAAGCTGATGAACTTAAGCGTCGCCAGGAAGAGGAAGCCAAGCGTAAAGCTGAAGAAGAAAGTCAGCGGCAGTTAGAAGAGGCACGCAAAATGGCAGAAGCAAACCAAGAACGCTGGTCAGATCAAGACAAAGCACTTAATACCATGGAGGCGGCTGATCACCATACAGTCACTTCCGAGTACGCCCGTGAGGCAGAAGACGAGGCGGATCGTCGCGAAGAAAGCGCGGCGCCACGTCGTAAGAAAAAGAAAAAGGCCAATGCAGCCGAAGATAAAACCACTCGTGGCCGTCGTGGCAAAGGTGGGAAAGGCAAAGGCCGCATGGCTAAGCCATCATCGATGCAGCATGGCTTTAAAAAGCCAGCGCAGAAAGTAAACCGTGAAGTTGAAATCGGCGAAACCATCACCGTAGCGGAGCTGGCCAACAAGATGGCTGTCAAAGGCGCCGAAGTCATCAAAACCATGATGAAAATGGGTGCGATGGCGACGATTAACCAAGTGATCGACCAAGAAACCGCGCAACTAGTGGCGGAAGAAATGGGCCACAAGGTTATCCTACGTAAAGAGAACGAGCTGGAAGAGGCTGTACTCTCGGATCGTGATAGCGATGCACCCGTCGCACCACGTGCGCCGGTGGTAACTATCATGGGTCACGTTGACCACGGTAAAACCTCGCTGCTTGACTACATCCGTAAAGCGCACGTTGCGACGGGCGAAGCGGGCGGTATTACCCAGCACATCGGTGCGTATCACGTACAAACCGACAATGGCATGATCACCTTCTTAGATACCCCTGGACACGCCGCGTTTACCGCGATGCGTGCACGTGGTGCGGGTGCAACGGATATCGTTGTCTTGGTGGTTGCCGCTGATGATGGCGTGATGCCACAAACCAAAGAAGCGATTCAACACGCGAAAGCGGCCGGTGTGCCTTTGATTGTGGCCGTCAACAAGATGGATAAAGAAGGCGCTAACCCTGACAGCGTGAAAAACGAACTCGCACAGTATGACGTTATCCCAGAAGAATGGGGTGGTGAAAACATCTTCGTGCATGTGTCGGCGAAACAAGGCCAGAACATTGATGGCTTGCTTGAGTCTATCTTGCTGCAATCAGAAGTGCTTGAACTGAAAGCGGTTGAGCAAGGCATGGCGCGCGGTGTGGTAGTTGAATCACGTCTTGATAAAGGCCGTGGTCCTGTCGCGACAGTACTGGTTCAAGAAGGTACCTTGAACAAAGGTGATATCGTTCTGTGTGGCTTGGAATATGGCCGTGTCCGTGCGATGCGTGATGAGAATGGCCAAGACGTAGAGCATGCGGGGCCGTCGATTCCGGTTGAAATCCTCGGTCTGTCTGGTGTGCCAGCAGCCGGTGACGAAGCCACGGTTGTGCGTGACGAGAAGAAAGCCCGTGAAGTGGCGCTGTATCGTCAAGGCAAGTTCCGTGACGTGAAACTGGCGCGTCAGCAAAAAGCCAAACTGGAGAACATGTTCTCGAACATGGCTGAAGGTGAAGTGGCTGAGCTGAATATCGTGCTCAAGGCGGACGTACAAGGTTCTGTCGAAGCGATTGCCGATTCACTGGTCAAGCTGTCAACGGATGAAGTGAAAGTGAAGATTGTCGGCTCAGGTGTCGGTGGTATCACTGAAACTGACGCCGTCTTGGCTGCCGCCTCCAATGCGATCATTTGTGGCTTTAACGTGCGTGCCGATGCCGCAGCACGTAAGACCATTGAAAATGAAAGCTTGGATCTGCGCTACTACTCTGTCATCTACACCATGATTGATGAAGTGAAACAAGCGATGAGCGGTATGCTCGCGCCTGAGTTCAAACAAGAAATCATCGGTCTGGCAGAAGTCCGTGACGTGTTCAAATCACCGAAACTGGGCGCCATTGCTGGTTGTCAGGTTTCTGAAGGTGTGATTAAGCGTAACAACCCAATCCGTGTACTACGTGAAAACGTGGTTATCTACGAGGGTGAGCTAGAATCACTGCGTCGTTTCAAAGATGATGTCAACGAAGTGAAGAAAGGCTACGAATGTGGTATCGGCGTGAAGAACTACAATGACGTTCGCGTGGGAGACCAAATCGAAGTCTATGAAACGGTTGAAATTCAGCGCTCAATCGACTGATTAAGCGTATAAATCAACCAGGTTGTTTGGATACACCGTGGGGGGAGGCGCATGCGCTTACCCCCATTTTATTGAGAGAAAAGAAAATGGGTAAAGATTTTAGCCGCACAGACCGCGTCGCCCATCAGCTGCAAAAAGAAATTGCACTGATACTGCAGCGCGAAATCAAAGATCCGCGCATTGGCATGGTCACTGTCTCTGACGTTCAGATTTCACGTGATCTGGCGTACGCGAAGGTTTTCGTCACGTTTTTAACCGTTGACGAGCAAGCGCCGACAGAAAGCCTCAAAGCCCTCAATGAAGCGAGTGGTTATATCCGCTCTTTAGTCGGAAAGGCGATTCGTTTGCGTGTGACCCCTGAGCTGACTTTTGTTTTTGATGAGTCACTCACTGAGGGAATTCGTATTTCCAACTTGGTAAGCAAAGCGGTGCGCAGCGATGATGAGCGCCGTGGTGAAGATGACAAAGGTGAGGAGTAACAGATGGCGCGTCGTCAACGTCGTCGAGGTCGCCCCGTTGATGGGATTATCCTGCTCGATAAGCCCACGGGCATGACCTCTAATGATGCCTTACAAAAAGTAAAACGTATCTTTTTTGCCGAAAAAGCAGGCCATACAGGTGCGCTTGATCCGCTCGCAACCGGTATGCTGCCTATTTGCCTGGGCGAAGCCACCAAATTCTCCCAGTTTTTGCTCGACTCTGATAAGCGTTATCGCGTGGTTGCAAAGCTGGGTGAGCGCACGAACACCTCTGACGCCGATGGCGACGTGGTAGAAACCCGAGACGTGAAAGTTAACCTAGGCTTACTCGAGCGTTGTATTGCTAAGTTTCGTGGTGAAACCCAGCAAATTCCTTCTATGTTCTCGGCGCTGAAATACCAAGGTAAGCCTTTGTATGAATATGCGCGTCAAGGCATCGAGGTGCCACGTGAAGCGCGTACCATCAAGGTGTATCAGATTGAATTGCTGCGCTTTGAAGGTGATGAGATTGAAATGGAAGTGCATTGCTCTAAGGGCACTTATATTCGCACTATCGTCGATGATCTGGGTGAAATGTTGGGCTGTGGCGCGCATGTGACGGCCTTACGTCGTACTGGCGTATCAGCCTACCCAACGCGCCAGATGGTGACGCTTGAGCAACTGGAAAGCTTGCTCAATCAAGCCAGAGAGCAAGAGATCCAGCCCAAGCAGCTGCTCGATCCTTTGTTGCTGCCCCTCGATACCGCGGTGCAAGATTTGCGCGAAATTAACTTGCTGCCGGTGATGGCTAGCTATGCATTGCAAGGGCAAGCGGTTCAAGTGCCTAATGCACCCACGAGTGGTTTTGTTCGCCTCACCGCGGGTGATGAGCGCCACTTCATCGGTGTGGGAGAAATCGACGCCGATGGTTTGGTCGCCCCACGCCGTTTGGTGGCCAGTCGCCAGCCTGAAGCGCGCTAAAAAACCGACGCTTCGGCGCGTGTTTTTACAGGAAAAGCGGCGTGGATAGATTGCTACCTTAGACGAAAGTCAGTAGAATACGCGCCTTCGGGCACCGGCTGAATCAGAGATTGGCTGGTGCATGATAATCACACACTCTTATTAGGAGAGCATTATGTCTCTGACTGCAGAAGCAAAAGCACAAATCGTTGCTGATTTTGGTAAAACTGAGAACGATACGGGTTCACCAGAAGTTCAAATCGCCCTTTTGACCGCATCAATCAACGATCTGCAATCGCACTTCGCTGAGCACAAAGGTGACCACCACAGCCGTCGTGGCCTGCTACGCATGGTTTCACGTCGTCGTAAGCTGCTGGACTACCTGAAAAAGAACAACGTTGACCGTTACTTGGACGTTATCAAGCGTCTAGGCATCCGTCGCTAAGATTCTGGAGAAAAGGGAGCTCAGGCTCCCTTTTCTTTTTCTGCTAATTCTTACTCTATTTGTACATCCCTCCGATTCTAGTCTTCCATTCATTGCTTGTGTCCTTCTTACTGAGCGATTGAAACCCCTGCCTTTTTCAGTCTCAACCCATACTGGTAGCTGTGACGCTTGCGCTTGCTAAATGAACTCGTGATTTTTCGTCATTAAAAATGAGACGCGCACAAGGACGAGTCAGAGGGCAGTACCCTGACAGTGGATAAGGTGTAGCGGCTTGATTGTTGTAGTGGTAAGTAGTATTTGCTCGCCTACCTTATACGTCGGCTTTTTGTCAACTGGTTAGTTGTTGCTTTGCGTTTAGGTGCTACACTTTATTTATAAATTGTGGTACGGGTTCCAGTGGCCCAACCTTTGGAGAAGGAATATGCTTATGTTAACTAAACTATTCGTGAATACTCGTCTTGCGCTGGAATCGTTTGCGAAGGATGACCGTGGTGTAACAGCGATTGAATATGCGATCATAGGTGTGGCAATTTCTGCTATCGTCTTAGCCGTATTCCAAGGCGATGGTGGCCTTCAATCGGCTCTCGAAGGAGCGATTAGCGCAATAACGTCAAACATCACGGCGGCGGCGGCGAACGAGTAATTGATATAGATGTTGGGTAAGAGTGATTACCGCAGTCTTGTTACTACTTTCGACATGCTGTCTATCTTGGATAATTCTAGGAGACTTGAAGTATAGAAAAATAGGGCATGGCTCCGTTGCAGTCATTGTGCTTATAAACGTTTTCATTGTTTATTGGTACAAGTTGCCAATAGACAGAGCACTTTTTCAGGCCGGCCTGGTTTTGTTGGCTGGCTTTATTTTATTTTGGCTCGGCGTGTGTGGCGCGGGAGACGTGAAGTTACTCGCGGCGATAAGCCTCGCGGTGAGCGACTATTGGTGGCCGTGGATGTTGCTTTTAACCGCTACCTTGGGTGGCATTGTCGCATTAGGGCTTTTGCTGGCGAGTGGGTTAGGGAAGCCGGAATGGCGAGCAATGGGGGTCCCCTATGCGCTAGCCATTGCTCCATCGGGATGGTTGGCGATTTGGCTAACGCTAATCAGTGCGACGTAACCCAGACGCTTGAAGATACCGAGTATAATAATGGGTGGCCACCCACATAAAAACACTATCCGTATAACAATATAAGCGGATTTAGCTGCCTCCCCACTCATAGCGTTATCTATCTACCATTGCGGAGAGTGAATACGAATACCTTAGCGCTTCGCTTTTTACTTGTCTTAGGTGGTCAGAGGGACTATGAACTCAAAATTACTCTCTATTCTTGCACTAGCCGCTATTTCGATTGGTTTGTACGGATTACTCCAAAGCGACGAGCCTGAGACCTCCTCTCAGGAAAAGGCGAGTGCACCTTCCCCTGAAGTGACTTATAAAGTCATTTCGCTAAAAGCGCCTGTCAATCGTGGTGACTCGATAACACGTAGCAAATTAATCATTGAAACCTGGCCTGAGAATAAGGCTAACCAAATGGGAATCGATAGTGATATGGCACTGCCTGAATCAGGTGACAGCCCCTTGATCGCAAGAGAAGCGCTTGTCGCAGGCGATATCTTATACCCCGATAAAATTGTATCACCAGAGAGTCCAGACTATCTTGACTATGTGACTCGCGCAGATCGCATTCCTTTCCCGATAAAGGTTTCTCCGACTGCTGTGGTGGGGGGGGCTGTGCGTGCAGGCACATTGGTGGATATTATGGCGTTAGCGTCTACTGACCAGAACTTAGCCAATGAAACCACGGTTCGTAGCTTTCGTGGCGTTTCTTTATCGCCTGTACTAATTGGGGTGAAAGTACTGAAAGTCGACCAACAGCAGCAAGAGGCGACACGAACCGAGCCAGCATCAACAGAAACGACGCTCATTCTAGAGTTAACTCGCAAGCAAGTGGCGACCATGACCATTGCAAAACGGATTGCTCAGCTTGAAGTGCACAAATCTTTTGGGAAAACGCCAGAGCAAGATATGTCTGCCAATGCGGGTGATGTGCTAGAAGACTATCGCGCTATAAAAGAGTTTCGTGCCGACTCAGCGGTAATAAAGTAAGGGGCCCTGATGAAAAAAACATGCTTATACCTCCGATGGATGGGGTTAATGGTAATAAGCTTGGCCGTACTTGCAGCCCAGGCGTCGACAACTGTGATGAACTTGCCTAAGGGACAGGCACAGGCGTTTCATGTTAATAAAGTGATTGGCTCGGTATTCATTGCTGACCCTGCTATCGCTGATTATCAGGTCATTGATAAACAGAAGGTGGTCGCATTCGGCAAAACGGTGGGATCCACGACTTTGTTGGTTTTTGATGAAGAGGGAAAGACCATAGTGTCGCGACAGTTGATAGTGAATCAGAGCATGGTTCATCTTCAACAACAAATACAGCTTCGTTATCCCGAACTAGATGTGTCTATTTATAACTTAGCAGAGCAAGTGGTGCTAAGTGGCCTTGTTGCGAGTGAGGAGCAGAAACAAGATATAGAGCGACTCGTCGGGGAGTTGTTATCCAAGCCTTCTACCCAAGACGAGATAGAGTGGGACACAGGTGACGAAACGTACAACCTTGGGTTTATGCGCCGCTACCGATACGAAGGTATTGTCAACAACTTAGAAGTCGCGACAACCAAGCAAGTGAATGTTCAGCTTACAGTGGCAGAAGTATCAAACTCGTTCATGGAAAAGTTTGGGGTCGACTTTAGCTCTGGTGGCCGAGGAAGTGGGATCTTTGTCAATCCGTTAAAGCGCTTTAGTGCCAGCGACATTATCACAGTGATCAGTGCAGTCGGTGATGACAATGTTGGGCAAGTGCTCGCAGAGCCCAACTTATCAGTGCTTTCTGGTGAAACGGCTAGCTTTCTTGTCGGCGGTGAACTGCCTGTCGTCACACGTATTGATGGCGGCGTGAACGTTCAATACCGCGAATATGGAGTTAAGTTAGAGCTTGCGGCGGATGTGCGGCGCGATGACAAGATCAAACTCGCATTGATGCCAGAAGTGAGCTCGCTCGATCAGCAATTTAGTAACGATGCGTACGATTTGCCTGCCTTAAAAACTCGAAGAGCACGGACCACGGTTGAACTGGGAGATGGTGAGAGCTTTGTCCTAGGGGGGTTGCTCAATAGCGAAGAGCGCGAGTCATTATCCAAGATACCTTTTGTCGGTGATATACCTATCCTAGGTGCGCTATTTCGTCACACAGAAACGCAGCGCAATAAAACCGAACTTGTCATTATTGCTAAGGTGAACTTGGTGAAGCCAATTCAATCTGACCAAGTTGTTATCCCTCGTATACAGCGTACTTCAACGCTAGAGCGATTCTTCGCGCTGGATGCTGTGCCTGAGCAGGCGCCATTGCGACAATGGCTACGTAAAGGAGGCTTTATCCAATGAAAAGTCCAAGAATATGGGCCCTTTTTACTGTGTTAGTGGCTGGGATCACGGCTTGTACGCCTGCGTATCAAACGGAAGGTGTGGGAGTTTCCGTCACCCCAGTGACGTATAAATTGTCTTTAACCGCACAGTCTAGCACTGGCGATGCCAGTTTTGATGAGTTTATCCGTTTTGTTTCCCACCATCAGTCACTGATATTAACGCAACCCATACACTTAAGCTATAGCTCGAAAGCAGGTGCTAAAAAAACGGTCAAAGCGCGCAATTACCTCCTAGCCCAAGGGGTTGATAAAAAAAATATCCATGAAAAGGCAATGCCACTGCGCGAGGGTGATTGGCAAGTGGCGTTGTATTCTTATCACGTTCAGACAGAGACCTGTGAGCCAGTCACAATTGCCGATACTCACCCGAAGAAAAGCGGTTGTGTATTAACTCACAATCAATGGCTGTCGAAAGTCCACCCTGAGAAAGGGCTAAGTATCCCGGATATTAGTCATGAACAAGGCAATTATTGATGTTTGATCTCGTTGATATACTAAAGAGCAATCAGTCGCAGCAAGATGACAAAGATAAGATAACCTCCGTTCTCTTCTATCAAACGGAGCCTTGCCGCTCTCTCGTTGAAGAAGCCTTTAGATTTGAAGGCGTCTCTGCGCCTGAAATATGTAAAAACTCGGATATGGTCATTACGGATCATGTGCGCCAGCAAAGTGTTGAGATTGTCTTGGTTGAGCTTAATAGCAGCCAAGATGTGACGGGTGATGCGCGCCGAATTAGCCACTTATTACCGAGTCATGCTTCTGTGATAGTCATTGGCAGTGAAGATGCAATTTCAACGATTCGTAACCTCAAACAGATGGGTTTTTATTACTTGTTCTGGCCCATCACTAAGCAAGAGCTAATCGATTTCGTTCGTAGTGTGAGTGATAATCGGCAGAGAAATCGTGGTGTAGGACAAAATAGGCGTGCCAAGCGGATCTCTGTAGTTGGTACAAAAGGAGGAGTGGGTACAACCCTAGTTGCTTCTGAATTGGCGCATCAACTGGTTTCAGAAAAAAAGGCATCCTGTATCGTTGTGGATCATAACTATACCAGTGGTGATTTGGATATCATGCTCGGCATTAAAAAATTTGAAAAGCGAGAGGTGCAAAAAGGCGCATTTTCATCAAGTCTGGACTTATCTTCTGCTCAGAGTCTACTGACGAAACACAGTGAGATGCTGTCTGTCCTCGCATTGTCCTCCTCGCAGTATAGTGCTGATGAGTTGAATGATTATCACAATAGCGCCGCTGACATTCTATCGTCTGAATGTAACTTTATTATCGAGGATGTATCCGGATCATCAGGCTTTACTCATCGGAATCAGCAGCGCTGGCTTAGCAGTGATTGTATTATTCTGGTTCTTACGCCAACGGTTGCGGCCTTGCGAGACGCTGGTCGGTTAAAGTTAAGTATTGATTCGATGGATGAAAACGCGCGACCTCGTTTGATCCTTGTTGTCAACAATAATTTCCCTGGAAAGTTTGCAACTGTTACCGAAGATGACATTGAAAAGTTTTTGCAATGCCCTGTCGATGTGAATATCCCTTTTAATGGGAAAATAGGCGAATTATTACTCGAGGGAGAGCGTATAGCACGATCAAAGATCAATGCCTCAGGGCCGATACACAAACTCGCTTCGCTAGTTGTGGGTGAGTCAGTGGAAGCACCTTCAACCTTAGCAAAGTTAACCAACCTTTTTAGCAGAAAGAGGCAAGCTGAGTGATTGGTACCAAAGAAGTTTATGTCAAGATTCGCAAACAGGTTTTTGACGCTTTGGATCCAAATGTTGTCGCCGATGTTTCGCGAGAGGAACTTGAGAAACAATTAGAAAGCGCTATTGAGCTATTGATCAACCGTGAGCAATGGCCACTGAGCAGTACGGTAAAAAAAGAGTTTGTTAAATACTTAACGGATGAGTTGATTGGTCTAGGCCCGCTACAAAACCTGTTGGACGATGAAACGATCACGGACATTATGATCAATGGCCCTGATTCCGTTTATATTGAGCGTAATGGCCTTGTTGAGCGTGCACCTGTTACTTTTATCGATGAGAACCAACTAAGAGAAATCGCAAAGCGTATTGCCTCTCGCGTCGGGCGTCGAGTGGATGAATCCTCACCCACTTGTGATGCGCGCTTAGAAGACGGTAGTCGTGTGAATATCGTTATTCCACCGATATCGATTGATGGAACGGCGATTTCTATCCGTAAATTTAAAAAACAAAGCATCGATCTCCAGAAGCTTTGCGAATTTGGGGCTATGAGCCCTGAAATGGCGCAATTGTTAATGATTGCCGCACATTGCCGCCTCAATATATTGATATCAGGTGGTACGGGCTCGGGTAAAACGACGATGCTCAACGCGTTGTCACAATTTATCGGTGAAAACGAGCGCATTATCACGATAGAGGATGCGGCTGAACTACGCTTACAACAACCACATGTTGTTCGCTTAGAAACTCGTACAGCGGGCATTGAGAATACTGGGCTAGTGGATCAGCGAGACCTTGTTATCAACTCACTTCGGATGCGCCCAGATAGAATCATTGTCGGTGAGTGTCGTGGTGCTGAAGCCTTTGAGATGCTCCAAGCTATGAATACTGGCCACGATGGCTCCATGTCGACGCTTCACGCCAATACACCGCGTGATGCATTAGCTAGGGTTGAGTCGATGGTGATGATGGCCAATAGCAATCTCCCGTTGGAGGCGATTCGGCGCACCATAGTCAGTGCTGTTGACTTAGTCATACAAATCAGCCGGTTGCATGATGGCAGTCGTAAAGTGATGAGCATAACCGAAGTGGTTGGGCTAGAGGGAAGTAACGTCGTTATGGAAGAAATCTTCCGTTTTCAGCCTATGTATCAGCAATCTTCTGATGGGAAAGTACGCGGTAACTACGTGACTGCTGGTTTGATGCAACGGTCAGTGTTGATGGAAAAAGCCCGCTTCTTTGGTCTGGAAGACAAGCTCTCATCTGCATTCAAAGCTGGGGAGGAAAGATGATTTACTTGGTTATGCTTGTGATCGGTATCGGGCTGCTCATTATTCCTTGGCTTAAAAAACGCAAGCGCTATGACTATCTTGAGGAGTTTAATCAAACAGAGTTTGTTGAATCGGTAGTTGCAAACCAACAGGCTGTCGACTTGAGATCACTGGCCGATAGAAGCCTGTGGGAGGAGTTATTACTTCGCTGGAGTAACTTTAAGAAGCAATTAGGCACCCGACCGATTTTAAAACTGGTGGCGTTGCTTTGTGGCCTTATTTTCGCCTCTATTTATTTTAACCGCCAGTTTTTGCGAGAGTCTCAGTGGCTTATCACACCTGTCATTGTACTAGTGGGTATGTTGGTTTTCTATCGCTGGTTGCAAGGTCGAGAGCGCAAAATGTTCGAAACTGAATTCCCTGACGCGCTCAATATGATGACGAGTGCTGTATCAGCGGGGGAGAGCATTATGCATGCCATCTTATATGTAGGAAATACACTGGAAGGTGATATCGGCCGCGAGTTTCGTATAATGGGGAAGCGCTTACAGTTAGGTGAATCACCGGATGACGTTTTTCGTAAGTCATGCCGGCGTTACCCTTACCCATCCTTTTATTTCTTCGTTATTACTTTACGCGCCAATATGCAAAGGGGAGGGCAGCTGAAAGAGATCATGATGCGGTTGAACCGCATGATGTTTAATGCTCGCTCTATAGAGAAGAAAAAAATGGCACTCACTTCTGAGGCGAGAACATCCGCAAAAATAGTGGCGGCTATTCCATTCTTCTTTCTTTTCATTTTGCAGTACCTGAGCCCAGAAAATTTTGAGTTTGTCATGTTCGACCCGGATGGAAAAGTCATTCTTTACTATGTGTTGATCAGTGAAGCAATTGGCATTGCCATTGTGTGGGGATTAATGAAAAGCGTCCGCTAATACAGGGTAGTCATTATGTCACAGCAGCAATGGCTTTTTTTGGCGTTAATACTAATCGGTTGTGTGATAGCGCTTCGTGGCTTACGTCACTCAATGAAACAAAAGCGCTTCCGAGAATTTAGCGTCAACTCGGCTGACGAGAGAAAGTTTGATTTTTGGGAGCGCGTTGGAACCGCCCTTAGTCAACTCGTCTCTAGTGATAAACAAGATATGGAGCAAAAATTCCTAGCGGCAGGGATCTACGACACACGCTTGAGCAAGTTGTTTATGCCCGCTAAATATATGCTATTAATAGTCGGTGCATCAGCAATATACCTAATTGGTCAATGGCAACAGTGGCCAAGTAAATGGCTATTCATTGTAGAAATATTATGGCTTGTTGTGACGATTATTGGTCCTGATGCCTACTTGGGTATTCGAAAAAAGGCATTGGTAAAATCCATTTCAAACAAACTTCCGTACATGTTAGACCTGATGGCGGTCTGTGTACAAACCGGGATGACGATTGAAGCGTCTATTACTTATCTATCGCGGGAAATGGCAGCTTTTGATCGTGATCTGAGTTTTTTACTCACAAGGGTGAATGAACGCTCAAGAATCGTGGGTCTAGAACAAGCGCTAGAAGAACTCTACATGCGTGTTCCCTCCAATGAAATGCGCAGTTTCGTGATGACCCTCAACCAGAGTTTGCAATATGGAACGTCTATTTATGGTGTGCTAACGACACTTTCATCGGATATTCGCGAAGTGCAATTGCTTCGAATAGAAGAAAAAATTGGTCAGTTGGCAGCAAAAATGTCGATTCCCTTGATTGTATTTATTATGGTACCGATAGTTATTCTCATTGCGGCGCCAGGAATTATGAGGATGTTAGCGAATGCTTAATCTTTTCGTATTGAGATCATTTCCGTTTCTACGACTACTCGTGCCCAGCCTTGCTCTTATCATAACAGGATGTGTGGGGAGTGCCCCACCTCAGGAAAAAACGCTAACTAATGAGCAAGTTCTGGAAAGTAGTGGTAATGATATTGAAATCATTGATTTTTACAAAAACCAGCTGAAAGAAAAAGAATCGGAGGAAGTGAGGATAAAGCTGGTAAAGCGATATCTAGAGATTAAAGATTATGATTCAGCCCGCTTCTACCTTACACCGCTTCTTCAACCGTTTGACGCAAAAGACCCAACCGCTAGTAATGTGTTACTACTCGCTGGAAAGATTTCACTTGGGCTAGAGCAGTGGGCTGAGGCAAGAAAGCACTTAAACAAGGTTCAGCAACTTGCGCCGTCGAATAGCGAATCAGCGAACCTTCTTGGCATACTCTCTGCTCGAGAGGGAAACTTTACGGTTGCACGAGAGTGGTTTAACCATGCGCGCAGCAATATGGCGGATGATCGTACTATCAAAAATAATTTAGCGCTCCTTGATGTGTTTGAGGAACGCTATACAGAGGCTTTACGCCGACTGCAGCCTGTACCAGATCTGAGACAGTTGTCAGATAGAGCACGCGTAACGCTGTCGTTGGTCTATGCTAAAACTGATCAATATTCGGCATTTGAAATGTTAACAGACAATATGGGCAAGAGTGAGCGCGTATCGCTTTACCAACAATTGCAAGCACTCCCCGTTGCGGATTTTTCTGCGATTCTCGGGGGGAATGCGAATTATGATTCGGTAACGATACCGAATGACGAAGAGCTGACGCAGTCCTCACTTAGTGGGCAGTGAGCGACGGCAGCAAAGTTCCCTTTATCGGAACAGGTAGGGGGTGACTAGGGGATGAATTAAGCAGTGACAGGCGTGATCAACGGCGCACCGATGGGTGGTTCTAGACACGAGGTAGAGGCCAATCAATGATGTTACCAAAGCGAAACGCTCCCTGCCGGCATTCTGGTGTCGCAACGATAGAATTTGTTGGCGGCTTTTTTGCATTTTGGCTAATGTGTGCTGCCTGGGTGGAAATGAGTTTTATGTCATATGTATCGGCGTTGGGCGATTTGGCTATCTCAAGAGCTGCGCAGCATGCGAAAAAACAAAAAACCGAAGATTTTCTACCCGTATTTAAACAATCCCTTAATGATGACAGTAGTCTTTGGCATGCGTTGATCGATGTCGATAATTATCGGATCAGTGTTCATTATGTGAATGAATACAACACCCTTGCCACGATCACGGAGGGCTGTGAGTCTGAAGATGAAGACGATAGAGAAACCGTGTGTGGCGAGCCTGAGAAAGCGCCGATTGCCATTTATAACGTCAGTTATGACTATCAACCTACCTTTAACTTATTTTTGGATAAAAACACTCTTTTTTCCCGTGAAATGATAGTGATACAGGAATACCAACGTGAAACCTTCGCGCTTTAAAGTTCATCAGCAAGGTAACTTTACCGTCGAGTTTGCTATCGTCGGGGTCTTCTTCGCACTGCTGCTGGTGTTCAGTGCCGATATCATCATTAAACTGAGTGTTAAAGGTAAGCTCGATCGTATGGCTTTCTCTGCGGCGAATATCATTAAAGAGCGTACTGAGCTGTTTGGTGAGGACGATTTTGAAGTGGGCGAGGAGCAAGCCGAAGAAGCTTACATCATCGTCAGAAACTCCCTCACGCGCAGCATGACTAATTTTGACAGTAGCAAGCTCGGATTTGCGCTTCATGTTCGTCAAGGGGTTGGAGAGACGGACGAAGAAGATCAAACCAAGATTATTAGCCAGTGGTCTGCACCTTCTGGAACCCTGTGCCAGGCAACGCCCCCGAGTAAAGATCTCAGCTTTACCACGACCTTTGGGCGGCCAGCCACCTTATACCAAGTGACCTTGTGCTACGACACCGATAATTGGTACGGCAATCTTATTGGTGAAGCGTTCTCGCGCGTATCGTCGCGCGCCGTGGTAATGGGGAGATAGTTTATGCGCTCACAACAAGGTTTTGCTCACTCAGCCCCTGGTTACTATCGTCAGCAGCAAGGGCATGCCGCCATTTTATTCGCCCTGTTTATTCCGATACTGTTTGGCATTTTTACCCTAGGTACAGATGGTGCGCGTGCGGTGCAGGACAAGGCGCGCCTAGAGGAGGCGGTTGAAGTGGCAACGCTTGCTATTGCTGGTCAAAATGCTGACGATATTAATGTACAAAGAGAGACCGCTAAAGCGTATATCGCTTACTACTTCCCTCAAGCTAGGATAATAGACAACGAGCTTCAAATAACGAAAATATCTTGTGATATCAACCCATCCTGTGATGAAACAGATCCCAATCAACAACCTTTTTTTGAATATCAATTGAGAGCAAACTTGGAACAGCCCTCCTGGTTTCCTGGTAATGAAGCCATCATAGGTTTTGATGATGATTATGGTGTGGCGGGTCAGTCTGTGGCAAGAAAATATCAATCCGAAGCTGTTGATGTGGTGCTAGTATCGGACTTCTCTGCCTCTATGTATAACAATTGGACTGGTGGCAGCCAACAAAAATATCAAGACTTAAAAGATATAATCGCTGAAGTGGCCGACGAGATTAAAAAATATAATAGTTTTTTTTCCGAAGTAGAAAATAGAATAGCCTTCGTTGGGTATGACTTTTATTCATCTCACTGGTTTAACTCTAGAAGAAAGTTTGTCAGGCACCTCAAATTCTCTAGCTATAGTAACTACGGCCCTAATGAGAGCCTCCCGGGTTCAAGGCCGAATGATATCGACTACTCGGGTACGGTGGATGACGTTTTTTTCATGAACAGCTCTGCTCATGAGGCGTTAGATGAATGGGAAGTAACAAATGTATCCTATTTTTACGATCTACCTTTAACCAGTAATGTAGAGGGTTTTAAATCTAATGTTTCTCAGTTCTCTGTTCCTGCTAGTGGCGGCAGTGGAACGTCATCTTATGCTGGGATTATCCGGGGCGCTCAAATACTAAAAGAAGGAACGAACCCTAGACGGTTGCTTTTAGTGTTGTCAGATGGAGAGGATTCTTACCGAACAGTCACTCAGCGTCTCATCGACGAAGGCCTATGTTCGACTATTTATGACGAGCTAAACGAGAGCAAAGACGGAGTCAGTATTAAAGCGCGTATGGTAGTGGTGGGCTTTGACTATGATGTTTTCGAACACCCAGAGCTTAAAAATTGTGTTGGTGGAGAGAATATCTACCAAGCACAAGATAGAGCGGCTATCAAGAACAAAATATTAGAGCTAATCTCTGAAGAAATCGGTCATCTTGCCCCATAACAAGGAGCATCCAATGATTAAATGGATCAATATTGCACTCGTGCTAAGCCTTCCCAATATCGTATGGGCGAGTGACGCCTTATTTGATACCTATTGCATCATGCAAGAAGGATCGGCACATTATCAGGTGACGAGTAGTGAGGGCGTCATCGCGCGCACTTATCAGAATAATAAACTACTCACGGTTGCGCCCCAAACCACTACCAAGGATCAATGGCTGATCGAGCAAATTGATGCACTTGATGTGTCGCCACAGTGTGCCAGTTTTATTAGAAGTCATGCCTATTGGCAAAAAGCGCCCAATTCGCCGGTGGCGCGTGTGCATTTTGATTTTGATACGTCGCGTATTTCTTCCCAAGGCCAAGTGATTTTGCAACGCTTAGCGCAGGCGTTAGCAAAGCACCCATCACAGATCTCGATTACCGGTCATACTGATAATGTCGGCCGCGCACACTATAACCAGCAACTGTCACAGCGACGGGCGAACGCGGTTGTCCCCTTTATTCCGTCTGCTGATGTCAACACAATGACGCTGGACGGGAAAGGTGAAATACAACCTGCTGCGACCAATCACACCGAGAAGGGGCGCGCTATTAATCGCCGTGTCGAGGTTGATGTGTTTTAGCAACCTTTATGTCGAAAGTCATTTTATTAATAAAGAGGGAGTGGCGGCTTTTTAAGCAAGCAGCTTTACCCAATGTAGGGATTCTCTTATACGGAAGTGTACTCACGCTGTCCTTAGTGCTATACAATATTTTTGTTAATGGCAGTTTTTCCTTTGCTGATGGCTCTTATTTCCCTTATCTAAAAATACTCTTTAAGGTAGTAGGGGCACTTTTCTTGGTGAGTTATTTTATATATCTAATTGTTGTTAGAGAAAAGCGACCAATAAGGCAGTTTGGCTATCTGATCAAGTCTATTTTTACTAGGCGTTATTATATTTTGTCAGGTGTCTTCTTACTTTATGCTATAGCCTTTTTTATGAGTGCGTTTTCAACAGCAAAGGTATCAGTATATACAGTTGGAGAGTTTGCGTGGGATAGTGCATTTGCTGAAATGGATAGACTTCTTTTTTTCGGAAAAGATGCTTGGCGTTTTTTTGATTGGCTGTACCAATATCCAGCCTTTATGATGCTACTTAACCTCTTTTATAATGTATGGCTGTTCGCTGTCCTCGGCGTTTTTGCGTTTTTTTGCTTTCAATTACCGAGTCGAGTGAGAAGTACGTACTTATATTCTTGGCTTGCATGTTGGGTGGCTTTAGGTGTCGTGTGCGCAACCCTTTTCTCCTCTGCTGGACCTGCCTTTTTCTCTCGCGTTCATCCAGGTTTAGCCGTTGAACCTTATCAGGATTTGATGGAGAGATTACGAAGTATCGACGCTTACCTTATCGCCTCGGATTATCCCTTTCCTCTGTGGGCGCTATCTATGCAAGACTGGCTATACAATCTTCACGTAGAGCAAGGTGTTAAGGCGGGAGCTGGCATTTCAGCCATGCCAAGCATGCATGTTTCAATGGCGGTATTGATGGCTTTAGGATTAACACATGTCCAAAAATGGATTGGTATTATCTTTTGGTTGTATGCTTTCATCATTTATATCGGCTCTTTTTTATTAGCGTGGCATTATGCAGTCGATGGTATCGTGAGCTTTATATTGACGTTGCTCGTCTGGTATGTTGTTGGTTTATTTGTAAAAGATCCTAAAAGAGTGAGCCCCTATCAATAGCTATTGTATAGCACTTAAGGCTCATCTCTTTTATTAGATATTATCTGACTATTATTCGCGAAGCGCTTTTGCCGCTGCAACCATGTTTTCTAATGCCGGGATCACCTCATCCCATTGGCGCGTTTTTAGGCCGCAATCTGGGTTCACCCACAATCTTTCTTCAGGAATACGGGCGGCGGCTTTCTCCATTAAGCCAATAATTTGTGCCTGGCTTGGCGTATTGGGGGAGTGAATGTCGTACACGCCTGGGCCGATGTCATTGGGATAGTCAAAGTGATCAAAGGCATCCAGCAGTTCCATATCCGAGCGGGATGTTTCAATGGTGATCACGTCAGCGTCCATATCCGCAATCGATGCAATAATATCGTTAAACTCGGAGTAGCACATATGGGTGTGGATTTGCGTCTCGTCACTCACGCCATTAGCCGCAATTTTAAACGCATTGATGGCCCAGTCGAGATAGTGTTGCCACTCACTGCGACGAAGAGGTAGGCCTTCACGCAGAGCTGCTTCATCAATTTGAATAATTTTGGTGCCGGCTTTCTCGAGATCTTGCACCTCTTGGCGGATCGCCAGTGCCAGTTGGTTGCAGGTTTGCGCTCGCGGCTGATCATCGCGGACAAACGACCAGTTGAGAATTGTCACCGGTCCGGTAAGCATGCCTTTGAGCGGCTTATCGGTGAGAGATTGTGCGTACTGGGTCCACTCCACGGTCATTGCCTTCGGGCGTTCAATATCACCAAATAAAATCGGCGGCTTCACACAGCGAGAGCCATACGATTGCACCCAACCGAACTGGCTAAACACATAACCATCCAATTGTTCGCCAAAGTATTCCACCATATCGTTACGTTCAGCTTCACCATGAACCAAGACATCAAGCCCTAACGCTTCTTGCTTTTCCACCGCATGGGCGATCTCTTTGCGCATAATGTCTTGATAAGTGGCGGCATCAATATCGCCCTTCTTGTATTGCAAGCGTGTTTGGCGAATGGCACGCGTTTGTGGGAATGACCCTATAGTGGTGGTCGGGAAGCGCGGCAGGTTGAGCTGCTCGTGTTGCAAGCGAATACGCTCGGCAAACGGACGCTGCCGTGTCCCTAACTGTGGTGTAATTGCTGCCAATGCGGCTTGCACCTTAGGGTTGTGTACACGCGGTGACTGTTGACGACTTTCGATTGCCTCACGGTTATTGTCCAGCGCGGGCTGAACAGTTTGACGGCCGTGATTAAGCGCGCGAGCGAGTATATCCAGCTCCTCTAGTTTTTGATGGGCAAAGGCGAGCCAGTTTTTTACTTCAGGATCGAGCTTGTGTTCGCTGGTCAAATCAACGGGCACATGGAGCAATGAACAAGAGGGCGCGAGCCAGAGGCGATTGCCCAGAGATTGATGAATCGGTTCGAGCCATTCTAACGTGGCATCAAGGTTAGTTTTCCAAACGTTACGGCCGTTAATCACACCAAGAGACAGGACTTGGTGATCGCCAAGTGCTTCTTGGTATGACGCAACATCCCCTCGGCCACGAATAGCATCCAGGTGCCAACCGTCAACGGGCAAGGATTGCGCCAATTGACGATTTTCAGCTTGCTCGCCGAAGTAGCTTGCCAGCAATAACTTCACCTGGGCTTGGCTTAGCGCCTTATATGCAGTTTGTAATGCCGTTTGCCACTCAGGGGTAAGCTCAGTCACCAAAACAGGCTCATCAATTTGTACCCAGTCAACACCTTTTTCTGCCAGTTTGCTCAGTAGCGTTTGATACACGGGCAAGAGCTTATCGAGCAGATCCAACTTGTTAGAGGCATCCTTTTCTTTACCTAGCCACAGATACGTGACAGGGCCGACCAAGACAGGTTTGGCCTGAACACCAGCTTGTTTGGCTTCTTCTAGTTGGTTCAATAGGTTTTCAGCGTGCAAGCTAAAGGTGGTTTGCGCGGTAAATTCTGGCACGATGTAGTGATAATTGGTGTCAAACCATTTAGTCATTTCACCAGCGTGGACACACTGGCAACCGGTATCGTTTGCCGAGCGGCCGCGAGCGACGCGGAAGTAGTTATCGAGGGTGTTATCTTGATGATCAGCCACACGGTCAGGGACATTGCCGACTAAAAAGCTGGTATCAAGTACATGGTCGTAAAAGGAAAAATCACCCGCTGGCACTGTATCGAGCTTACCTTGTTGGTGCCAATGAGTACGGCGTAGATCCGCCGCCGTATTGGTCAAATCTTGCAGTGATGATTCACCACGCCAGTAACGTTCGAGTGCAAATTTTAGTTCGCGCTGTGCCCCTATGCGGGGAAAACCGAGATTATGAGTTTTAGCCATCTATACGTCCTCCTTTAAGTTGAGTTCAGCATAGGGCTTTCTCGTTATGAACTAAAATGGCATTATTTCATCAATTAATGAAATCTGGTCATGGAAAAGACATGTTAGAACGTCATCATCTTCATATTTTGCGCGCAATAAAAGAGCAAGGATCACTGACCGCGGCGGCAGAGACGCTTTATCTCACCCAGTCCGCGATTAGCCATGCGATGAAAAAGCTAGAAAGCCAGCTCGGGATTAGCTTGTGGCAAAAATCCGGACGGCAGCTTCATTTCACGCGAGCGGGTGAGTACTTGCTTACGTTGTCTGAGCGTATGCTTCCTCAGTTCGAACACGCTGAACAGCAACTTAAACAATTTGCACAAGGCCAGCGCGGTACATTGCGCATTGGCATGGAGTGCCACCCTTGTTATCAGTGGCTGCTTAAGGTGGTGGAGCCTTTCTTGCATCAATGGCCGGATGTGGATGTTGACGTCAAACAAAAGTTCCAATTCGGTGGTTTAGGCGCATTGTTTGGCCATGAGATTGATGTGCTCGTCACGCCCGATCCCTTACTTAAACCAGGCATAGAATACGTATCCGTGTTTGATTACGAACAGGTGCTAGTGGTGAGCGGACGAAGTGCACTCGCGGCGTTTGACCATGTTGATCCTCAGCAAGTAACACAGGAAGTGCTGATTACCTACCCTGTTGATCAATCACGTTTAGATGTCTTTACCCAGTTTTTGGCGCCGGCGCACTGTGCACCGCGCAAACACAAAACGATTGAAACCACAGATATCATGCTACAAATGGTTGCCGCTGAGCGCGGGATCGCGGCACTCCCCAAATGGCTGGCAAAAGAGTACCAACAACGACTAAACCTTCATATCCTTCGTATAGGCCAACAAGGTATTCATAAGTCGATCCATTTGGGTGTACGCGAGGGACAAAGAGATGATTACATCCAGAACTTCATCGAAAAAGCCAGTTCAACCGTCATGTAGCGATATGACTAAGAGATAAAACACTTAATCTCGTTAATTAAGCGCATACTTTAAGGGCATGGTTTGAGAGCATAGTTTCGCGCCGTTTCAAACACCCACCTATACTCACGTATTGTCTCAATTTTGAGCCGTACAAAGCGCACATTTCGGCGTAAAATTGCTTTCGAAGAAGTCTAATTCCTTAGATAATGCAAGTGATAGACTTTGAATGCACCTCACATTTTTTATGGATAAAGAGTCCCGGCTATGAAATCAATCTCGCTCTCTCGCAATGTAAACGTCGAAAGTATCCAAGGAAATGGTGTACTGCTTGTCAATGGCACGCCAATGACAGTGACCGAAGGTACGTCCTTTCCGTCTGGAACCGAGCTGGTTCTGCCAGATAACAGTGAGGCTGTTATTGTACTCAGCGACGGAACGTTACTCGCCGTTGAGGCTCAGGGAGAGCAGCCCGGCGCCGTGCTCGATGGATTGCCGCAAGATGTTCAAGATGAAATAGCCGAGATTCAGCAACAAATCCTTGATGGTGAAGGCGAGATCACCATTGAAGATGACCAAGCGACCGCCGCTGGTGGTGACGCTGCAGCCGGCAGTGGCTCATGGAGTTATGTCAATGTTGAGCGTGATGGAAGCGAGACCATTGCAAGCTCAGGATTTGATACTGATTCGCTTGCAACCAACGACGGGGCGATTGGTAGCGATGCAGAAGGAGGAGCGGGTCTTGCGATTGACACCACCGCTCCCGGAATCCCTGGCGTGACCATTGTTAATGATGCTAACAACGATGGCATTATTAGTGGACAAGAGCTTGGTGATGGGATCCAGGTATTGATCGATCTGTCCGATACCGGTGCTAATCCGGGTGATGTATTAACCATAAATGGTCAAACCTCGACGATTACCGAGCAAAATATCATAGACGGCACCGTCACCATCACACTGCCAGACACTCCTGCAGACGGAGAAACATTAACCGTAGAAGCCACCATTACCGACACCTCCGGCAACACCTCCGAGCCGGGCAGTGATCAAGCAGACATTGATACTAGCGCCGAGGCCGGCACGGTCAGCGTGAACAACATCACCGATGATAACGTGATCAATGCGCAAGAAGCGGGAGAGACCATCACGGTCTCCGGCAGCGCGAGCGGCGGCGACATCGCCGAAGGCGATACCGTTGCGATGGCCATCAACGGTGAAGACTACACCACCACCGTGGATGGCGATGGCAACTGGACTGTGGATGTAGACGGTGCAGACCTAGCAGCTGACACCGATTTTGAGGTGGTGGTGAGCTCCACGGATGACGCGGGCAATACGGTAGAGAGTATCGGCTCATCAGAACATGCGGTTGACACCCAGGCGGGTGACGACAACAGCGCGCCGACGGTCACCATCACCGAAGACGCCAACGATGATGGCGTGATCAGCAGTGACGAGCTCGATGGCCAGGTCGACGTTGAAGTCGGCTTGCCAGCCGGAGCGGTGGACGGTGACACCATCCGCGTCAGCGATGGCACCACCACCAACGAGATCGTGTTGGAGCAGAGCGACATCGACAACGGCAGCGTAGCGACCTCGTTCGATGCGCCATCGGAAGGTGAAACCCTCGAGGTGACAGCGGTGCTGGAAGACCAGTTCGGCAACACCTCGGCAGAAGGCAGCGACAGCGCCGTGCTCGACACCCAGGCGGGTGACGACAACAGCGCGCCGACGGTCACCATCACCGAAGACGCCAACGATGATGGCGTGATCAGCAGTGACGAGCTCGATGGCCAGGTCGACGTTGAAGTCGGCTTGCCAGCCGGAGCGGTGGACGGTGACACCATCCGCGTCAGCGATGGCACCACCACCAACGAGATCGTGTTGGAGCAGAGCGACATCGACAACGGCAGCGTAGCGACCTCGTTCGATGCGCCATCGGAAGGTGAAACCCTCGAGGTGACAGCGGTGCTGGAAGACCAGTTCGGCAACACCTCGGCAGAAGGCAGCGACAGCGCCGTGCTCGACACCCAGGCGGGTGACGACAACAGCGCGCCGACGGTCACCATCACCGAAGACGCCAACGATGATGGCGTGATCAGCAGTGACGAGCTCGATGGCCAGGTCGACGTTGAAGTCGGCTTGCCAGCCGGAGCGGTGGACGGTGACACCATCCGCGTCAGCGATGGCACCACCACCAACGAGATCGTGTTGGAGCAGAGCGACATCGACAACGGCAGCGTAGCGACCTCGTTCGATGCGCCATCGGAAGGTGAAACCCTCGAGGTGACAGCGGTGCTGGAAGACCAGTTCGGCAACACCTCGGCAGAAGGCAGCGACAGCGCCGTGCTCGACACCCAGGCGGGTGACGACAACAGCGCGCCGACGGTCACCATCACCGAAGACGCCAACGATGATGGCGTGATCAGCAGTGACGAGCTCGATGGCCAGGTCGACGTTGAAGTCGGCTTGCCAGCCGGAGCGGTGGACGGTGACACCATCCGCGTCAGCGATGGCACCACCACCAACGAGATCGTGTTGGAGCAGAGCGACATCGACAACGGCAGCGTAGCGACCTCGTTCGATGCGCCATCGGAAGGTGAAACCCTCGAGGTGACAGCGGTGCTGGAAGACCAGTTCGGCAACACCTCGGCAGAAGGCAGCGACAGCGCCGTGCTCGACACCCAGGCGGGTGACGACAACAGCGCGCCGACGGTCACCATCACCGAAGACGCCAACGATGATGGCGTGATCAGCAGTGACGAGCTCGATGGCCAGGTCGACGTTGAAGTCGGCTTGCCAGCCGGAGCGGTGGACGGTGACACCATCCGCGTCAGCGATGGCACCACCACCAACGAGATCGTGTTGGAGCAGAGCGACATCGACAACGGCAGCGTAGCGACCTCGTTCGATGCGCCATCGGAAGGTGAAACCCTCGAGGTGACAGCGGTGCTGGAAGACCAGTTCGGCAACACCTCGGCAGAAGGCAGCGACAGCGCCGTGCTCGACACCCAGGCGGGTGACGACAACAGCGCGCCGACGGTCACCATCACCGAAGACGCCAACGATGATGGCGTGATCAGCAGTGACGAGCTCGATGGCCAGGTCGACGTTGAAGTCGGCTTGCCAGCCGGAGCGGTGGACGGTGACACCATCCGCGTCAGCGATGGCACCACCACCAACGAGATCGTGTTGGAGCAGAGCGACATCGACAACGGCAGCGTAGCGACCTCGTTCGATGCGCCATCGGAAGGTGAAACCCTCGAGGTGACAGCGGTGCTGGAAGACCAGTTCGGCAACACCTCGGCAGAAGGCAGCGACAGCGCCGTGCTCGACACCCAGGCGGGTGACGACAACAGCGCGCCGACGGTCACCATCACCGAAGACGCCAACGATGATGGCGTGATCAGCAGTGACGAGCTCGATGGCCAGGTCGACGTTGAAGTCGGCTTGCCAGCCGGAGCGGTGGACGGTGACACCATCCGCGTCAGCGATGGCACCACCACCAACGAGATCGTGTTGGAGCAGAGCGACATCGACAACGGCAGCGTAGCGACCTCGTTCGATGCGCCATCGGAAGGTGAAACCCTCGAGGTGACAGCGGTGCTGGAAGACCAGTTCGGCAACACCTCGGCAGAAGGCAGCGACAGCGCCGTGCTCGACACCCAGGCGGGTGACGACAACAGCGCGCCGACGGTCACCATCACCGAAGACGCCAACGATGATGGCGTGATCAGCAGTGACGAGCTCGATGGCCAGGTCGACGTTGAAGTCGGCTTGCCAGCCGGAGCGGTGGACGGTGACACCATCCGCGTCAGCGATGGCACCACCACCAACGAGATCGTGTTGGAGCAGAGCGACATCGACAACGGCAGCGTAGCGACCTCGTTCGATGCGCCATCGGAAGGTGAAACCCTCGAGGTGACAGCGGTGCTGGAAGACCAGTTCGGCAACACCTCGGCAGAAGGCAGCGACAGCGCCGTGCTCGACACCCAGGCGGGTGACGACAACAGCGCGCCGACGGTCACCATCACCGAAGACGCCAACGATGATGGCGTGATCAGCAGTGACGAGCTCGATGGCCAGGTCGACGTTGAAGTCGGCTTGCCAGCCGGAGCGGTGGACGGTGACACCATCCGCGTCAGCGATGGCACCACCACCAACGAGATCGTGTTGGAGCAGAGCGACATCGACAACGGCAGCGTAGCGACCTCGTTCGATGCGCCATCGGAAGGTGAAACCCTCGAGGTGACAGCGGTGCTGGAAGACCAGTTCGGCAACACCTCGGCAGAAGGCAGCGACAGCGCCGTGCTCGACACCCAGGCGGGTGACGACAACAGCGCGCCGACGGTCACCATCACCGAAGACGCCAACGATGATGGCGTGATCAGCAGTGACGAGCTCGATGGCCAGGTCGACGTTGAAGTCGGCTTGCCAGCCGGAGCGGTGGACGGTGACACCATCCGCGTCAGCGATGGCACCACCACCAACGAGATCGTGTTGGAGCAGAGCGACATCGACAACGGCAGCGTAGCGACCTCGTTCGATGCGCCATCGGAAGGTGAAACCCTCGAGGTGACAGCGGTGCTGGAAGACCAGTTCGGCAACACCTCGGCAGAAGGCAGCGACAGCGCCGTGCTCGACACCCAGGCGGGTGACGACAACAGCGCGCCGACGGTCACCATCACCGAAGACGCCAACGATGATGGCGTGATCAGCAGTGACGAGCTCGATGGCCAGGTCGACGTTGAAGTCGGCTTGCCAGCCGGAGCGGTGGACGGTGACACCATCCGCGTCAGCGATGGCACCACCACCAACGAGATCGTGTTGGAGCAGAGCGACATCGACAACGGCAGCGTAGCGACCTCGTTCGATGCGCCATCGGAAGGTGAAACCCTCGAGGTGACAGCGGTGCTGGAAGACCAGTTCGGCAACACCTCGGCAGAAGGCAGCGACAGCGCCGTGCTCGACACCCAGGCGGGTGACGACAACAGCGCGCCGACGGTCACCATCACCGAAGACGCCAACGATGATGGCGTGATCAGCAGTGACGAGCTCGATGGCCAGGTCGACGTTGAAGTCGGCTTGCCAGCCGGAGCGGTGGACGGTGACACCATCCGCGTCAGCGATGGCACCACCACCAACGAGATCGTGTTGGAGCAGAGCGACATCGACAACGGCAGCGTAGCGACCTCGTTCGATGCGCCATCGGAAGGTGAAACCCTCGAGGTGACAGCGGTGCTGGAAGACCAGTTCGGCAACACCTCGGCAGAAGGCAGCGACAGCGCCGTGCTCGACACCCAGGCGGGTGACGACAACAGCGCGCCGACGGTCACCATCACCGAAGACGCCAACGATGATGGCGTGATCAGCAGTGACGAGCTCGATGGCCAGGTCGACGTTGAAGTCGGCTTGCCAGCCGGAGCGGTGGACGGTGACACCATCCGCGTCAGCGATGGCACCACCACCAACGAGATCGTGTTGGAGCAGAGCGACATCGACAACGGCAGCGTAGCGACCTCGTTCGATGCGCCATCGGAAGGTGAAACCCTCGAGGTGACAGCGGTGCTGGAAGACCAGTTCGGCAACACCTCGGCAGAAGGCAGCGACAGCGCCGTGCTCGACACCCAGGCGGGTGACGACAACAGCGCGCCGACGGTCACCATCACCGAAGACGCCAACGATGATGGCGTGATCAGCAGTGACGAGCTCGATGGCCAGGTCGACGTTGAAGTCGGCTTGCCAGCCGGAGCGGTGGACGGTGACACCATCCGCGTCAGCGATGGCACCACCACCAACGAGATCGTGTTGGAGCAGAGCGACATCGACAACGGCAGCGTAGCGACCTCGTTCGATGCGCCATCGGAAGGTGAAACCCTCGAGGTGACAGCGGTGCTGGAAGACCAGTTCGGCAACACCTCGGCAGAAGGCAGCGACAGCGCCGTGCTCGACACCCAGGCGGGTGACGACAACAGCGCGCCGACGGTCACCATCACCGAAGACGCCAACGATGATGGCGTGATCAGCAGTGACGAGCTCGATGGCCAGGTCGACGTTGAAGTCGGCTTGCCAGCCGGAGCGGTGGACGGTGACACCATCCGCGTCAGCGATGGCACCACCACCAACGAGATCGTGTTGGAGCAGAGCGACATCGACAACGGCAGCGTAGCGACCTCGTTCGATGCGCCATCGGAAGGTGAAACCCTCGAGGTGACAGCGGTGCTGGAAGACCAGTTCGGCAACACCTCGGCAGAAGGCAGCGACAGCGCCGTGCTCGACACCCAGGCGGGTGACGACAACAGCGCGCCGACGGTCACCATCACCGAAGACGCCAACGATGATGGCGTGATCAGCAGTGACGAGCTCGATGGCCAGGTCGACGTTGAAGTCGGCTTGCCAGCCGGAGCGGTGGACGGTGACACCATCCGCGTCAGCGATGGCACCACCACCAACGAGATCGTGTTGGAGCAGAGCGACATCGACAACGGCAGCGTAGCGACCTCGTTCGATGCGCCATCGGAAGGTGAAACCCTCGAGGTGACAGCGGTGCTGGAAGACCAGTTCGGCAACACCTCGGCAGAAGGCAGCGACAGCGCCGTGCTCGACACCCAGGCGGGTGACGACAACAGCGCGCCGACGGTCACCATCACCGAAGACGCCAACGATGATGGCGTGATCAGCAGTGACGAGCTCGATGGCCAGGTCGACGTTGAAGTCGGCTTGCCAGCCGGAGCGGTGGACGGTGACACCATCCGCGTCAGCGATGGCACCACCACCAACGAGATCGTGTTGGAGCAGAGCGACATCGACAACGGCAGCGTAGCGACCTCGTTCGATGCGCCATCGGAAGGTGAAACCCTCGAGGTGACAGCGGTGCTGGAAGACCAGTTCGGCAACACCTCGGCAGAAGGCAGCGACAGCGCCGTGCTCGACACCCAGGCGGGTGACGACAACAGCGCGCCGACGGTCACCATCACCGAAGACGCCAACGATGATGGCGTGATCAGCAGTGACGAGCTCGATGGCCAGGTCGACGTTGAAGTCGGCTTGCCAGCCGGAGCGGTGGACGGTGACACCATCCGCGTCAGCGATGGCACCACCACCAACGAGATCGTGTTGGAGCAGAGCGACATCGACAACGGCAGCGTAGCGACCTCGTTCGATGCGCCATCGGAAGGTGAAACCCTCGAGGTGACAGCGGTGCTGGAAGACCAGTTCGGCAACACCTCGGCAGAAGGCAGCGACAGCGCCGTGCTCGACACCCAGGCGGGTGACGACAACAGCGCGCCGACGGTCACCATCACCGAAGACGCCAACGATGATGGCGTGATCAGCAGTGACGAGCTCGATGGCCAGGTCGACGTTGAAGTCGGCTTGCCAGCCGGAGCGGTGGACGGTGACACCATCCGCGTCAGCGATGGCACCACCACCAACGAGATCGTGTTGGAGCAGAGCGACATCGACAACGGCAGCGTAGCGACCTCGTTCGATGCGCCATCGGAAGGTGAAACCCTCGAGGTGACAGCGGTGCTGGAAGACCAGTTCGGCAACACCTCGGCAGAAGGCAGCGACAGCGCCGTGCTCGACACCCAGGCGGGTGACGACAACAGCGCGCCGACGGTCACCATCACCGAAGACGCCAACGATGATGGCGTGATCAGCAGTGACGAGCTCGATGGCCAGGTCGACGTTGAAGTCGGCTTGCCAGCCGGAGCGGTGGACGGTGACACCATCCGCGTCAGCGATGGCACCACCACCAACGAGATCGTGTTGGAGCAGAGCGACATCGACAACGGCAGCGTAGCGACCTCGTTCGATGCGCCATCGGAAGGTGAAACCCTCGAGGTGACAGCGGTGCTGGAAGACCAGTTCGGCAACACCTCGGCAGAAGGCAGCGACAGCGCCGTGCTCGACACCCAGGCGGGTGACGACAACAGCGCGCCGACGGTCACCATCACCGAAGACGCCAACGATGATGGCGTGATCAGCAGTGACGAGCTCGATGGCCAGGTCGACGTTGAAGTCGGCTTGCCAGCCGGAGCGGTGGACGGTGACACCATCCGCGTCAGCGATGGCACCACCACCAACGAGATCGTGTTGGAGCAGAGCGACATCGACAACGGCAGCGTAGCGACCTCGTTCGATGCGCCATCGGAAGGTGAAACCCTCGAGGTGACAGCGGTGCTGGAAGACCAGTTCGGCAACACCTCGGCAGAAGGCAGCGACAGCGCCGTGCTCGACACCCAGGCGGGTGACGACAACAGCGCGCCGACGGTCACCATCACCGAAGACGCCAACGATGATGGCGTGATCAGCAGTGACGAGCTCGATGGCCAGGTCGACGTTGAAGTCGGCTTGCCAGCCGGAGCGGTGGACGGTGACACCATCCGCGTCAGCGATGGCACCACCACCAACGAGATCGTGTTGGAGCAGAGCGACATCGACAACGGCAGCGTAGCGACCTCGTTCGATGCGCCATCGGAAGGTGAAACCCTCGAGGTGACAGCGGTGCTGGAAGACCAGTTCGGCAACACCTCGGCAGAAGGCAGCGACAGCGCCGTGCTCGACACCCAGGCGGGTGACGACAACAGCGCGCCGACGGTCACCATCACCGAAGACGCCAACGATGATGGCGTGATCAGCAGTGACGAGCTCGATGGCCAGGTCGACGTTGAAGTCGGCTTGCCAGCCGGAGCGGTGGACGGTGACACCATCCGCGTCAGCGATGGCACCACCACCAACGAGATCGTGTTGGAGCAGAGCGACATCGACAACGGCAGCGTAGCGACCTCGTTCGATGCGCCATCGGAAGGTGAAACCCTCGAGGTGACAGCGGTGCTGGAAGACCAGTTCGGCAACACCTCGGCAGAAGGCAGCGACAGCGCCGTGCTCGACACCCAGGCGGGTGACGACAACAGCGCGCCGACGGTCACCATCACCGAAGACGCCAACGATGATGGCGTGATCAGCAGTGACGAGCTCGATGGCCAGGTCGACGTTGAAGTCGGCTTGCCAGCCGGAGCGGTGGACGGTGACACCATCCGCGTCAGCGATGGCACCACCACCAACGAGATCGTGTTGGAGCAGAGCGACATCGACAACGGCAGCGTAGCGACCTCGTTCGATGCGCCATCGGAAGGTGAAACCCTCGAGGTGACAGCGGTGCTGGAAGACCAGTTCGGCAACACCTCGGCAGAAGGCAGCGACAGCGCCGTGCTCGACACCCAGGCGGGTGACGACAACAGCGCGCCGACGGTCACCATCACCGAAGACGCCAACGATGATGGCGTGATCAGCAGTGACGAGCTCGATGGCCAGGTCGACGTTGAAGTCGGCTTGCCAGCCGGAGCGGTGGACGGTGACACCATCCGCGTCAGCGATGGCACCACCACCAACGAGATCGTGTTGGAGCAGAGCGACATCGACAACGGCAGCGTAGCGACCTCGTTCGATGCGCCATCGGAAGGTGAAACCCTCGAGGTGACAGCGGTGCTGGAAGACCAGTTCGGCAACACCTCGGCAGAAGGCAGCGACAGCGCCGTGCTCGACACCCAGGCGGGTGACGACAACAGCGCGCCGACGGTCACCATCACCGAAGACGCCAACGATGATGGCGTGATCAGCAGTGACGAGCTCGATGGCCAGGTCGACGTTGAAGTCGGCTTGCCAGCCGGAGCGGTGGACGGTGACACCATCCGCGTCAGCGATGGCACCACCACCAACGAGATCGTGTTGGAGCAGAGCGACATCGACAACGGCAGCGTAGCGACCTCGTTCGATGCGCCATCGGAAGGTGAAACCCTCGAGGTGACAGCGGTGCTGGAAGACCAGTTCGGCAACACCTCGGCAGAAGGCAGCGACAGCGCCGTGCTCGACACCCAGGCGGGTGACGACAACAGCGCGCCGACGGTCACCATCACCGAAGACGCCAACGATGATGGCGTGATCAGCAGTGACGAGCTCGATGGCCAGGTCGACGTTGAAGTCGGCTTGCCAGCCGGAGCGGTGGACGGTGACACCATCCGCGTCAGCGATGGCACCACCACCAACGAGATCGTGTTGGAGCAGAGCGACATCGACAACGGCAGCGTAGCGACCTCGTTCGATGCGCCATCGGAAGGTGAAACCCTCGAGGTGACAGCGGTGCTGGAAGACCAGTTCGGCAACACCTCGGCAGAAGGCAGCGACAGCGCCGTGCTCGACACCCAGGCGGGTGACGACAACAGCGCGCCGACGGTCACCATCACCGAAGACGCCAACGATGATGGCGTGATCAGCAGTGACGAGCTCGATGGCCAGGTCGACGTTGAAGTCGGCTTGCCAGCCGGAGCGGTGGACGGTGACACCATCCGCGTCAGCGATGGCACCACCACCAACGAGATCGTGTTGGAGCAGAGCGACATCGACAACGGCAGCGTAGCGACCTCGTTCGATGCGCCATCGGAAGGTGAAACCCTCGAGGTGACAGCGGTGCTGGAAGACCAGTTCGGCAACACCTCGGCAGAAGGCAGCGACAGCGCCGTGCTCGACACCCAGGCGGGTGACGACAACAGCGCGCCGACGGTCACCATCACCGAAGACGCCAACGATGATGGCGTGATCAGCAGTGACGAGCTCGATGGCCAGGTCGACGTTGAAGTCGGCTTGCCAGCCGGAGCGGTGGACGGTGACACCATCCGCGTCAGCGATGGCACCACCACCAACGAGATCGTGTTGGAGCAGAGCGACATCGACAACGGCAGCGTAGCGACCTCGTTCGATGCGCCATCGGAAGGTGAAACCCTCGAGGTGACAGCGGTGCTGGAAGACCAGTTCGGCAACACCTCGGCAGAAGGCAGCGACAGCGCCGTGCTCGACACCCAGGCGGGTGACGACAACAGCGCGCCGACGGTCACCATCACCGAAGACGCCAACGATGATGGCGTGATCAGCAGTGACGAGCTCGATGGCCAGGTCGACGTTGAAGTCGGCTTGCCAGCCGGAGCGGTGGACGGTGACACCATCCGCGTCAGCGATGGCACCACCACCAACGAGATCGTGTTGGAGCAGAGCGACATCGACAACGGCAGCGTAGCGACCTCGTTCGATGCGCCATCGGAAGGTGAAACCCTCGAGGTGACAGCGGTGCTGGAAGACCAGTTCGGCAACACCTCGGCAGAAGGCAGCGACAGCGCCGTGCTCGACACCCAGGCGGGTGACGACAACAGCGCGCCGACGGTCACCATCACCGAAGACGCCAACGATGATGGCGTGATCAGCAGTGACGAGCTCGATGGCCAGGTCGACGTTGAAGTCGGCTTGCCAGCCGGAGCGGTGGACGGTGACACCATCCGCGTCAGCGATGGCACCACCACCAACGAGATCGTGTTGGAGCAGAGCGACATCGACAACGGCAGCGTAGCGACCTCGTTCGATGCGCCATCGGAAGGTGAAACCCTCGAGGTGACAGCGGTGCTGGAAGACCAGTTCGGCAACACCTCGGCAGAAGGCAGCGACAGCGCCGTGCTCGACACCCAGGCGGGTGACGACAACAGCGCGCCGACGGTCACCATCACCGAAGACGCCAACGATGATGGCGTGATCAGCAGTGACGAGCTCGATGGCCAGGTCGACGTTGAAGTCGGCTTGCCAGCCGGAGCGGTGGACGGTGACACCATCCGCGTCAGCGATGGCACCACCACCAACGAGATCGTGTTGGAGCAGAGCGACATCGACAACGGCAGCGTAGCGACCTCGTTCGATGCGCCATCGGAAGGTGAAACCCTCGAGGTGACAGCGGTGCTGGAAGACCAGTTCGGCAACACCTCGGCAGAAGGCAGCGACAGCGCCGTGCTCGACACCCAGGCGGGTGACGACAACAGCGCGCCGACGGTCACCATCACCGAAGACGCCAACGATGATGGCGTGATCAGCAGTGACGAGCTCGATGGCCAGGTCGACGTTGAAGTCGGCTTGCCAGCCGGAGCGGTGGACGGTGACACCATCCGCGTCAGCGATGGCACCACCACCAACGAGATCGTGTTGGAGCAGAGCGACATCGACAACGGCAGCGTAGCGACCTCGTTCGATGCGCCATCGGAAGGTGAAACCCTCGAGGTGACAGCGGTGCTGGAAGACCAGTTCGGCAACACCTCGGCAGAAGGCAGCGACAGCGCCGTGCTCGACACCCAGGCGGGTGACGACAACAGCGCGCCGACGGTCACCATCACCGAAGACGCCAACGATGATGGCGTGATCAGCAGTGACGAGCTCGATGGCCAGGTCGACGTTGAAGTCGGCTTGCCAGCCGGAGCGGTGGACGGTGACACCATCCGCGTCAGCGATGGCACCACCACCAACGAGATCGTGTTGGAGCAGAGCGACATCGACAACGGCAGCGTAGCGACCTCGTTCGATGCGCCATCGGAAGGTGAAACCCTCGAGGTGACAGCGGTGCTGGAAGACCAGTTCGGCAACACCTCGGCAGAAGGCAGCGACAGCGCCGTGCTCGACACCCAGGCGGGTGACGACAACAGCGCGCCGACGGTCACCATCACCGAAGACGCCAACGATGATGGCGTGATCAGCAGTGACGAGCTCGATGGCCAGGTCGACGTTGAAGTCGGCTTGCCAGCCGGAGCGGTGGACGGTGACACCATCCGCGTCAGCGATGGCACCACCACCAACGAGATCGTGTTGGAGCAGAGCGACATCGACAACGGCAGCGTAGCGACCTCGTTCGATGCGCCATCGGAAGGTGAAACCCTCGAGGTGACAGCGGTGCTGGAAGACCAGTTCGGCAACACCTCGGCAGAAGGCAGCGACAGCGCCGTGCTCGACACCCAGGCGGGTGACGACAACAGCGCGCCGACGGTCACCATCACCGAAGACGCCAACGATGATGGCGTGATCAGCAGTGACGAGCTCGATGGCCAGGTCGACGTTGAAGTCGGCTTGCCAGCCGGAGCGGTGGACGGTGACACCATCCGCGTCAGCGATGGCACCACCACCAACGAGATCGTGTTGGAGCAGAGCGACATCGACAACGGCAGCGTAGCGACCTCGTTCGATGCGCCATCGGAAGGTGAAACCCTCGAGGTGACAGCGGTGCTGGAAGACCAGTTCGGCAACACCTCGGCAGAAGGCAGCGACAGCGCCGTGCTCGACACCCAGGCGGGTGACGACAACAGCGCGCCGACGGTCACCATCACCGAAGACGCCAACGATGATGGCGTGATCAGCAGTGACGAGCTCGATGGCCAGGTCGACGTTGAAGTCGGCTTGCCAGCCGGAGCGGTGGACGGTGACACCATCCGCGTCAGCGATGGCACCACCACCAACGAGATCGTGTTGGAGCAGAGCGACATCGACAACGGCAGCGTAGCGACCTCGTTCGATGCGCCATCGGAAGGTGAAACCCTCGAGGTGACAGCGGTGCTGGAAGACCAGTTCGGCAACACCTCGGCAGAAGGCAGCGACAGCGCCGTGCTCGACACCCAGGCGGGTGACGACAACAGCGCGCCGACGGTCACCATCACCGAAGACGCCAACGATGATGGCGTGATCAGCAGTGACGAGCTCGATGGCCAGGTCGACGTTGAAGTCGGCTTGCCAGCCGGAGCGGTGGACGGTGACACCATCCGCGTCAGCGATGGCACCACCACCAACGAGATCGTGTTGGAGCAGAGCGACATCGACAACGGCAGCGTAGCGACCTCGTTCGATGCGCCATCGGAAGGTGAAACCCTCGAGGTGACAGCGGTGCTGGAAGACCAGTTCGGCAACACCTCGGCAGAAGGCAGCGACAGCGCCGTGCTCGACACCCAGGCGGGTGACGACAACAGCGCGCCGACGGTCACCATCACCGAAGACGCCAACGATGATGGCGTGATCAGCAGTGACGAGCTCGATGGCCAGGTCGACGTTGAAGTCGGCTTGCCAGCCGGAGCGGTGGACGGTGACACCATCCGCGTCAGCGATGGCACCACCACCAACGAGATCGTGTTGGAGCAGAGCGACATCGACAACGGCAGCGTAGCGACCTCGTTCGATGCGCCATCGGAAGGTGAAACCCTCGAGGTGACAGCGGTGCTGGAAGACCAGTTCGGCAACACCTCGGCAGAAGGCAGCGACAGCGCCGTGCTCGACACCCAGGCGGGTGACGACAACAGCGCGCCGACGGTCACCATCACCGAAGACGCCAACGATGATGGCGTGATCAGCAGTGACGAGCTCGATGGCCAGGTCGACGTTGAAGTCGGCTTGCCAGCCGGAGCGGTGGACGGTGACACCATCCGCGTCAGCGATGGCACCACCACCAACGAGATCGTGTTGGAGCAGAGCGACATCGACAACGGCAGCGTAGCGACCTCGTTCGATGCGCCATCGGAAGGTGAAACCCTCGAGGTGACAGCGGTGCTGGAAGACCAGTTCGGCAACACCTCGGCAGAAGGCAGCGACAGCGCCGTGCTCGACACCCAGGCGGGTGACGACAACAGCGCGCCGACGGTCACCATCACCGAAGACGCCAACGATGATGGCGTGATCAGCAGTGACGAGCTCGATGGCCAGGTCGACGTTGAAGTCGGCTTGCCAGCCGGAGCGGTGGACGGTGACACCATCCGCGTCAGCGATGGCACCACCACCAACGAGATCGTGTTGGAGCAGAGCGACATCGACAACGGCAGCGTAGCGACCTCGTTCGATGCGCCATCGGAAGGTGAAACCCTCGAGGTGACAGCGGTGCTGGAAGACCAGTTCGGCAACACCTCGGCAGAAGGCAGCGACAGCGCCGTGCTCGACACCCAGGCGGGTGACGACAACAGCGCGCCGACGGTCACCATCACCGAAGACGCCAACGATGATGGCGTGATCAGCAGTGACGAGCTCGATGGCCAGGTCGACGTTGAAGTCGGCTTGCCAGCCGGAGCGGTGGACGGTGACACCATCCGCGTCAGCGATGGCACCACCACCAACGAGATCGTGTTGGAGCAGAGCGACATCGACAACGGCAGCGTAGCGACCTCGTTCGATGCGCCATCGGAAGGTGAAACCCTCGAGGTGACAGCGGTGCTGGAAGACCAGTTCGGCAACACCTCGGCAGAAGGCAGCGACAGCGCCGTGCTCGACACCCAGGCGGGTGACGACAACAGCGCGCCGACGGTCACCATCACCGAAGACGCCAACGATGATGGCGTGATCAGCAGTGACGAGCTCGATGGCCAGGTCGACGTTGAAGTCGGCTTGCCAGCCGGAGCGGTGGACGGTGACACCATCCGCGTCAGCGATGGCACCACCACCAACGAGATCGTGTTGGAGCAGAGCGACATCGACAACGGCAGCGTAGCGACCTCGTTCGATGCGCCATCGGAAGGTGAAACCCTCGAGGTGACAGCGGTGCTGGAAGACCAGTTCGGCAACACCTCGGCAGAAGGCAGCGACAGCGCGAGAATAAACTCAGTGCCTGATTCAGAGTATGTATCTCTATCGACAAATGAAGATGTCGAATTTACTGGTAATGTGCTAAACGAAGGTAATGCAACAGATAGCGATGGTGATTCGCTCACCGTCCCTTCCTTCACCATTAACGGCGAAACCCACGCCGCTGGTCAGTCAGCCACGATCGCTGATGTCGGTGAAATTACCATTGGCGGGGATGGTGATTATACCTTTACGCCGGTAGAGCATTGGAGTGGTGACGTACCGGCTATCACCTACACCGTTCAAGATGAATATGGTGATACCACGCAAGCGACACTCAATATCAGTGTGACGCCTGTGGCTGATGCGCCTGAGTTATCAGTAGGCGAGCTTGATCTGGACTTTGTATCCACATCTCTTAACGCATCAATTTGGAATTCGGTTGATGTGGGTAGTCCAAATGGTCCCGGTCAAGGTGTGGATGCTGAGACGCTGATCAATGCCGTGAATGGCGCTGGAGAGCCAGACTCTGAGTCAACGACCAACGGTGCTTCCGTTGACTCCAGTTCGGGTCTCGATGCGAGCCAGGCCATGGTGACTTCAGGATTAATCTATCTAGAGGCAGGCAAAAGCTATAGCTTTGGCGGCTATGCGGATGATAGTGCTGCCATCGTCATTGGTGGCGAAGTGATTGCCGAGGGTCGCTGGGGTAGTCAAGGTACATCCCCAGGAGGCGAAAGCGGACCGAGCTATTTCAACGGCGAATTTACGCCATCAGAAAGTGGCTATTATTCGTTAGATGTTTATACCCACAACCAAAATGGCCCGGGCGGATTCGACATTGAAGTCGCCGTAGACGATGGCGCTGCCGTTGGCTTAAATACCGGCAACTTTGATCTTGTGCCCAATGTCGATGCCCTAGAAGACGGTGGCTTAAGTGTCAAAGATTACGAAGGCGATGGTACCGGCGGCTATTACATTATTAACGAACCGGGTGAAGGGCACGCTGGCCAACCGATTAAGTTACCACCAATCAATGCGAGCTTGGTAGATCAAGATAACTCCGAGACGCTGAGCCTCACGTTAGGCAATATTCCTGAAGGATCGACATTGTCCGACGGTAATCAGGAAGTGATTGTCGAAAATGGCTCTGTCTCTATCAAAGATTGGGATTTGTCTAATCTTTCTATCTCTGTGCCTGAACCGCATGAAGGCGAGATCAACCTGGAAGTGACGGCAACCAGCACGGAGAATGGTAATGGCGATACGGCGAGTGTTACGGAAGAGATTCCAATTTCGGTGCTGCCGATCTCTAACGGTTTGTCGGTGTCTGCTTCGTTGTCGTATTCAGGTGATAACCACTTAGCAAATGAGCTTGTCGATCACTCAGAACAGCATGGTAGTGGGTCATCTGACCAATATGATCAAATAGTTAGCGTTGATGATGGTAGCCCAGTTTCTGTTGATGTAAATGCTGGCGATGGGAATGATCTTATTGTTGGTGGCACTGGCGATGGTTCGTATGCGTTGCGTGGAAATGATGGTGATGATGTCTTTGTATCACGAAATGCGAGTGCTGCCTCAACTGCTTATTATGGAGGAAGTGGTGGTGACACTGTCTATCTCCAAGGAAACCGTGACGATTATCAAGTAGAGACTTTTCACGGTTTTAATGATGCGGTTCGCTTAGTTTACCAAAATGGGCAAACACAAAATGCCAAGCATGATCTATACAGTATCGAAACCATCTACTTTGCCGATGGTAAATATCAAGTAGATAACGGAGAGCTGACCAAAGTTGCGGATATTGTCCAACTGGACGTTGATGTGACGTTGAACGACGGCTCAGAGCACATCACATCAGTGATTATATCGGGAATGCCTGAAGGAGGCAGCGTACCAGATGGTGAGCAGCTTGATTCAGGTGACTGGCAAGTGCCGATTGATGCACTGCAGCCAAACCCAGGCTCAGATGCAGGTTTCTCTGTCACGCTTGAATTACCAGAGGGAAGTGCCCCTGATTTATCCGTGACTGTCGGTGCGACTGAAGTCGATGACAGCGGCAACCCTGTTGACTTGCCTGAGTATGCCACCACGCAACCAGGGGTCGCAGTGATTTCACCTAGCAATCCTAATAGTGATAACACGGTTGAGGGCGGCTCAGGCGATGATGTGGTGCTCGGTGATATTGGTGGGGTAGAAATTAACTCAACCGAGCCAACAAACTACAATATCGCGTTGATTGTCGATACATCAGGTAGTATGGGGTATGCATTGGAATCAGGAAGTTCTGAATCGAGACTCGATGTGCTGAAAACCTCGTTGAAGTCGATGTTGGAGAATATTTCTGATCATCCAGGCACGATTAATCTGGCATTGGTAGACTTTAACTCCTCAGCGAGCTTGAGAATTAACCTTGATGACTTTACTCAGGCAAATGATTCGTATGTCGATAGTGTGATAGATTCTCTTCAATCTGGCGGAGGAACTAACTATGAAGCTGCCTTTGACCAGGCTTCTTCATGGTTAAATACTCACTCGAACACAAATAGTGAAAATTTGTCATTCTTCCTAACAGACGGTAATCCGACGCTTTCGAATAGCAGTAATTACTCAGGAAATACGACTGAGTCCTTTGAGTTAAGGGATTCTATTGAGGCATATGAGTCACTTGCTGAGAGCTCTACTGTTCGAGCTATCGGTATTGGAAATGGAGTGAATGCCGATATCCTCAGGTTCTTTGATAACACCAATGTATCTGGTTCGGGAACCTGGAGCGACCAGTGGGGAAGTGTTAGTGCACCAACTGGGGATGTTGAAATTGTTAACACAGCCAATGATCTGAACGCTGCACTCGATGAAGGCACGAAAGAGATCAATATGCTCCCAGTCGGTGATGATGAGGTAATCGGTAATGCTGGAGACGACATTCTCTTTGGCGATGCCATCAATACCGACAACCTTCCGTGGGACGAAAATGGTCTGACACGACCAGAATCACTGCCAGATGGCTCTGGCGTCGACGCGTTAACCACATTTTTAGAGATGAAAAATGGAGCGGCACCGTCAGATCTAGAGCTGTATCAGTACATTAAAGATAACCATGCGTTGTTTAATGTCGACGGTGATACCCGCGGCGGCGACGATACTCTCGAAGGCGGAGAGGGTAATGATATCCTCTACGGCCAAGGCGGTGATGACACCCTCATTGGTGGGCGAGGTGAAGACACCTTAATCGGTGGTACCGGTAGCGATAAATTCCAGTGGTCGCTGGATGATATGCCATCTTCTACCGAAGGTGATGAATCAGAAACCGATGTCATTGTCGATTTTGATAACCAAGGTGACACGCAAGATACCCTCGCGTTTGTCGATGATTTAACTCAGCTCATTAAAGATGGGCAGGTATCTATATCATGGCAAACCACAGACAGTGGTGAGGCTGAGGGCACGCTCACTATTGGTATTGATGCCGATGGTGATAGCCAAATGGATCAGCAGATTGACATTGAAAGCTTGAGCGTCGTTACCAACGGTGGTCAGCAAGAAGTCGTGATCAACACCTTGATTGGTGGCCAAGAAGGGGAGCTAAGATTGACTCAAGGTGATGATAATGCTGAACTTTCAGTAGGAGATAGCCAAGACCTAGAAATCAAAGTGGATACGGCGGACTGGTAATCGCCATCAGGCAGCGGCTATGATGTCGCTGCCTGCTATTTTTCGGTCAAAAGAGAGACGTAAGTGACTGACCAATCAAATAACAATCAATCCGTGCAATGGAAGATAGCCGCGGGTGAGCAGCCTACCGACGATCCCTTGCTGGATTGTTTGGTATTGCTTACCGAACACTATGGTACACCTTGTTCGGGTGATGCGTTGGTCGCGGGTCTGCCGATGACCAATGCACTACTTACCCCGGATATGTTTCCGCAAGCGGCGGGTCGAGCGGGCCTTGCTGCACGCTTGTCACGCCGTAATTTGGATAATTTAGGGCCGCTATTGCTCCCTTGCGTGATACTGTTAGCGGATCAAAAAGCCTGTGTATTACGTGAGATCGATAATGAAGCCGGTACTGCATTAATTCAGCTTCCAGAAAATGGTGGTGAACAAACCATGCAGCTCGAAGCGCTCGAGTCGATGTATGTGGGCTACTGCTTTTTGATCAAGCGCCAGTACCGCGGCGATCAATCAGTCGACTTACATCTGCATGACAATAAGATCCATTGGTTCTGGCAAACGGTTAAAGACGCGGCACCTATCTATCGTGATGCGTTATTAGCCTCTGTGCTGGTAAATTTATTCGCGCTGGTCTCGCCGCTTTTCGTGATGAACGTCTACGACAAAATCGTCCCTAATTTGGCGTTTGAGTCCTTGTGGGTGTTAGCCAGTGGCGCGACGCTTGCTTATTGCTTTGATTTTTTAATGCGCAAGCTTCGTTCGTATATGATTGATATGGCGGGAAAAAAGGTTGACATTATCGTCTCCTCCCGTCTGTTCGCGCGGCTGATGGGGACACCGCTCGTTAACCGAGGAAACAGTGTCGGTGCAACCGCAAAGCAACTGGGTGAGTTTGACTCGGTACGCGATATGCTGACCTCAGCCACCATCACCACCTTAGTGGACCTACCCTTTGCCGTTTTCTTTGTCGCTATTATCTATTTGGTGGCTGGGGATCTCGCGATCGTCCCGGTTGTGGCTGGTTTATTGATTTTGGGTTATACCATTTCCGTGCAGCCCAAACTGCGTGCCGCTATTGAAGAGAGTAACAAGTACGCCTCCGAACGCCATGGCCACTTGATAGAAAGCCTCTCGGCGTTAGAGGGCGTTAAAGCCAGTGGGGCGGAAGGGATTGTACAGCGTAGCTGGCAACAAATGACCGCGCATACGGCGAATTGGAACTTTAAAGTCAAACAAATCACCAACAATGTTTCTTACATTGCCACCTTCATCACCCAGATGATGGCGATTGCCGTGGTGATCCTGGGGGTATACCGGGTGGCGGATGGCGACATTTCCATGGGTGGGATCATCGCGGCAGTGATGCTCTCTAGTCGCGCGGTGTCACCGATGGCGCAAATGGCCAGCTTACTCAACCGTTGGAATCAAACTAGCACCTCGCTCCGGCAGCTGAATGCGATGATGGAGCAAGAAGACGAATTTGCCGATAAAGGGCACCTTGTCAGTCGCAAGCGCCTTAAAGGTGAACTCAGTGCCGATAACCTAGCCTTTAATTATCCAGAGACGGAAAAGCCTGCGCTGTACCCACTTAACTTTCGGATTCAACCGGGCGAAGTGATTGCTATCTTGGGGAAGAATGGCTCGGGAAAAACCACCTTATTGAAGCTGTTGGCGGGGCTTTTTCAGCCCCACCAAGGTAGCCTGCGGTTTGATGGCGTTGATAGTCGCCAGATACACCCTTCAGACCTGCGTCGCAACGTGGGCTATTTGGCGCAGGATGTGACGCTGTTCCACGGCACTATTCGCGAAAACATCATGTTTGGGACGCGCCAGGTGACTGAGCACCAACTGATGCGTGCGGTTCAGCTGTCAGGCGTGAGCTTGTTTACTGCGCAAGATCATGAAGGCTTAGATAAACAAGTCGGGGAGCGCGGTGAAAGACTGTCTCGTGGCCAACGGCAAGCGGTTTCCTTGGCGCGAGCATTACTTAACGAACCCCCCATGCTGGTGATGGATGAGCCGACGGCTAGCCTAGATGCACACGCCGAAAACCAGTTTATTAAAGCGATGGAGGTCGCAGCCAAGTCACGAACACTGGTGATGGTGACACACAATATGGCCCTCCTTAACATGGCGCAGCGTGTGATTGTGATGGATAAAGGTCGTATTGTGATGGATGGCCCGCGCGATAAGGTGTTGAGCAAGCTCAACAAGGGAAGTGTGTAATGGGCAAGCCGGTTAAAAAAACGAGTCAACCCACTGATCTCGACATGGTCGATGATGTTTATGGCGCCATGATGACAGACACGCCACTTAAATACCGAGCGGTGGTTTGGGTGGCCTTGCTCCTTATCGTCAGTTTTATTGTCTGGGCCGCCTTTGCTGAGCTTGATCGTGTCACCCGTGGTAATGGCAAAGTTATTCCTCCCTCCCATGTTCAACTTATCCAGAGCCTGGATGGCGGTATTTTACAGGCGATGTATGTCGATGAGGGTCAGCTGGTTGAAAAAGGCATGCCCTTGGCGCGTATTGATGATACGCGGTTTCGCTCCGATCTGGCTCAGCAAGAGCAAGAGGTCGATAGCCTGCGCGCGTCGGTGACGCGGATGTACCATGAGCTTGACAGTGTCACGCTACAGCCGGCCAGTAAGCCGTGGCAACAACAGATCGATGTCACCATGCGCTCGATGACATTTCCTAACGAATTAACCAGCAGAAAACCGAATTTGGTCGCGCGACAAAAATCGGAATACCGCAGTCGACTAGAGAGTCTCAGCAACCAATTAGAGATCCAAGCGCGTCAAATCGTACAAAAAAGGCAAGCGCTGGAAGAGGTCGCCTCTAAGATAAAAACCTTGACCAACTCGATGTCAATTATGCAGCGTGAGATCAATATCACACGTCCTTTGGTGGAAAAGAAGATTGTCTCAGAAGTGGAACTTCTCAAACTAGAGAGACAGATCAATGATATGGACGGTGAGCTAACCAACTTAAAGCTTTCACGGCCAAAGATAAAAGCCTCATTGGATGAAGCGATATTGAAACGCCGCGAAGCTGCTTTGCAATTTATCAGCGAAACACGCGCTAAACTGAGTGAAACGGAAGCGCGGCTATCTCGATTAACAGAAGCGAAAGTGGGTGCTCAAGACAAGGTGAATAAAGCGGTTATCACCTCTCCGGTTAATGGCACGGTGAAAACAATACATATCAATACCCTCGGTGGGGTTGTTGACCCGGGCGAAGATGTGATTGAAATTGTGCCGACAGAAGATCAGCTGCTCGTCGAAGTAAAAATTTTGCCAAAGGATATTGCGTTCCTGCATCCGGGGTTACCCGCCGTTGTGAAGGTGACCGCCTATGACTTTACCCGTTATGGCGGCCTGGACGGCACCGTCGAGCATATAAGTGCCGATACGACGCAGGATGAAGAAGGCAATAGCTTTTATTTAGTACGGATAAGAACGGAATCATCACACTTAACCAGGGAAGATGGCACACCGATGCCGATTATCCCTGGCATGTTGACGTCGGTGGATATTATAACCGGCAAGCGGACAGTACTGGAATACATACTTAATCCTATCTTACGAGCAAAAGAAAACGCATTACGTGAGCGCTGAGAAATAGACTAATAGGAGCAATAACGTGCTGAATTTCTCGCATGTGGTCAAAAAAAAGCGTGTTGCGACGCTTATCCTGGCAATGAGCTTAAGCTCGCCGGCAGCCATGTCGCAAACCTTAGAGCAAGCGGTGGCGCGCTCTTTGGAATCTCATCCGCAGATCCGTCAAGCGTTTGCAAGGTATAAAGCCAGAGAACAGGCTATCGAGCAAGCCGAAGCCGGCTATTATCCCACACTGGATGCAACGGCAGGCGTGGGCTGGGAGCGCACCGATACCCCCGCGACACGTCGTGACACGACCACTGACGATGAGGTTGACTTGACGCGCCGTGAGCTGGGCGTGTCGTTGCGTCAGGTACTTTTCGATGGTTTCCGTACGCAAAACGAGGTCTCTCGCACCGAGAATGAGGCGACGGCTGAACAGTGGGCACTGATCGCGACCGCTGAAGACAAGGCGTTAGAGGTGGCAAAAGTATACCTAGATGTGCTTGTCGCCGATGAGGTGGTCACACTGGCGGAGAAAAACTTGGAGAACCACCAAGAGATTTATGATGCCATCAAAGAAAGTAACGAAGGTGGGTTTGCCAAAGCCAGTGACTTATCACAGGTCACAGGGCGCTTAGCGCGTGCGAACGCTAATTTAATGTCTGCACGTAATAATTTAGCGGACGCGCGTAGTACGTTTACCAAAATGGTGGGGGCGACGCCGGAGAATCTTCACCTACCAAGGCCTGATGAGGCGATGCTACCATCATCATTGGATACATTGATGGCGCGAGCCCTAGAAAAACATCCAAGGTTGCGCTCTGCACAAGCGGATATTGCGGCGGCGAATGCGGCCCGTGATGGCTCGCGTGCGGCTTACTTACCTGAGTTCAACTTAGAAGTAGACGCCAACTGGAACGACAATGTCGGGGGAGAAGACGGTGCCGGTCCGCCAGATGTCGGTGGCGAGAATAATAATGTCCAAGCCATGGTGCGCATGCGTTACAACTTATTTAATGGTGGCGCTGACCGAGCACGTGAACGACAAACGGCTTACCAGACTATCGAAGCGCGTGAAATTAATGAAATGGCGCATCGTGATGTGATTGAAGGCGCGAAACTGGCTTGGAATGCCCGCACCTATCTTGAGCAGCAACGCGATTTTATGCGTCAACATGTCGAGGCGGCGACCGATACGCGTGATGCCTATCGCGAAGAATTTCGCTTGAATGCCCGTACTTTGTTGGATGTGCTTGACTCGCAAAATGAGCTGTTTGAAACACGCCGCGAGTACCTGAGTAAAGAAGCGGACGAACGTTATGCGCAGTATCGTATTTTGAACGCAACAGGGGAGCTTTTAGCCTCCTTACGGGTCGATATGCCTGCAAGTTGGGATACAGAGTCTTTGACGGGCCAGGAGCGTGAACAATGAAACAGCTAGTCATCGTTTTAATCACTGGGCTATTGCTTGGTGGCTGTGCCCCACAAGCTGTTCAACCCATGGAAGACACTGTGACGCAACGTCGTGATTTAACGGATAGCGATAAAGACGGTGTGATTGCCGCGCGAGATCAATGTGGTGATAGTGTTGAACAAGCCAAGGTGAACAATGAGGGGTGCCCAAGTGAGCGTATCGAACAAGAGGCGTTTGAACTCAACGTTCAGTTTGCCACTGCGTCTGCCCAGGTTCGTGAAGAGCAGTATGCGGATATTCGCCGCCTTGCGGACTTTATGCGCCGTTACCCCAAAGCCAGGGTGACGATAGAGGGTCATGCGAGTAAAGTGGGCAATGCAGAATACAACATGGCGCTGTCTCAGCGACGGGCGGAAGCCATTGCCAATGTGCTAGTGACACAGTTTTATATTGACAAAAATCGTGTGGATGCCCAAGGGTTTGGGGAAACCCAACCGTTGATTGATGACGAGAGTGACAGAGCGAATGAACAGAATCGCCGTGTGATAGCATTTGTGTCAGGCGAACATGGGGTAACGGAGAAACGATGGACGATATACTCGTCAGAAGAGCAATAGTTCAGCGCGATAACCTAGACATGAACAGAGGCGTGGAATGACGCTCCATCAACGTGTGCTCTCGTTTGTCATAACCGCTGCCGTGGTCATCCTTTTGGTGACCACGGCAGTGGTTTTTCATTTTGGCGTACAACAGATAGACCGAGAGCAGCAGCAACACTCACGCTTATTAAGCCAGTCACTCGCAGAGGCGTTACCTGTGGTACTTGAACAGGGCGACACGCAAAGGCTCAATAAACTGGTTTCTCACTTTATCACCATGCCTCAGGTGGAGAGTATTGTTGTCAAGCCGATGCTCTCGGGAGATCGTCAAGTGTGGGAGTCCGACTCTCCGGTTCTGGATGCACCGGGGTGGTTTATACAACTGACGGGGCTCACAACCCGTACCCGATCTGTCTCGGTAACCAATGGCTGGACTCAGTTAGCACAATTGACCATCGCCATCGCGCCGCAGCGTCACATTGAAGCCCTATGGAGTCGACTTTTACAGCTCGTATTGGGGTTAATGGCAGTGAGTGTACTGATAAGCTTGGGGGCCTCGGTCATGTTCCTTCGCGTGACGGCTCCACTGGGTGAGCTACGAAAACGGTTGAAAGCATTAGGTCATGGTGATTTCCACCCTGCGCGAGCCAAGACGCGTGTCAATGATTTGGTGGCTTTACAAAGTGCGTTTAACCTTGCCGGTCAGCAAGTTGCCAAAGTGCAGCAATCACAACAAGACGAGTTGGCACGCTTGCGCGATAAATTGATGGTTGATCCTGTCTCAAGATTACCTAACCGAGGCTACTTCCAGCATCAGTTGCAAAGTTACATAAAAGACGGCGTGGGTTGTACGCTCGTGCTCATCGAAGTCTCTTGGTTATCGCGACTGCGCGCACGTTATGGTTACCAATATCGTGATCAGTGTTGGCGCTTGCTAGGAGAAGCGTTAACACAAGGGGAGCTGGCGCAAAGCCATCAATTAGTGGCGCGTCTAAGTCATAACGAGATCGCGATACTGCTGACAATTGATGAAGAGCACTTAGTGCGTCGCTACTTGAGGCAACTGTTGCGCGCGATAAACCAAGAGCTGGAGCATATTGCCTTGCCCGTCAACCAAGGGTTTCATCTTGGTTTAGCGAAAACATGTACAGATGATACGGCCAGCCTCATGGCCAAAGCGGATAATGCCTTACAACAGGCTAAGCGCCAAGGTGACGTCTATTTCTGGCCTTCTGACGAGCAAGCTGACAGTCGTACTCGAGAGCAATGGCGGCAGATATTACTGGATGCGCTGAATAAAAATCCGCTCGCGCTTTATGCCCAGCCGGTTCGCCATCGCGATAATCAACATAATTGGCACCAAGAAGTGTATGCCCACCTTTGGGTGGATGAGAGTTGGCTGGCTGCGGGTCAATTGTTGAACCGTATTTCAATGTACGCATTGGGTGAAGAGTTTGATAAGTATGTGCTGACTAGGATTGATGAATACGCAAAAGCTAACCCTATTACGGATAAGTTAGCGGTCAACCTGACGTTAGAAAGTGTTAAAAGCCAAGCCTTCCATGATTGGTTACAAAACTTTTTGTTAAAAACCTACTTGGCCAATAAGTTGACGTTTGAAGTGAGCGAAATGGCAGTGCACCAAGAGCCTCAGGCATGCCGAGCGTTGTTTGAGATTATTCGAGAGCAAGACTTTGAGGTCGGCGTCGATCACTTTGGGCGTGATATGGATAATGTCGATTATATTAAAAATATAGACCCAGACTACGTGAAGCTCGATATTGGCTTTGGCCAGCCCTCGAGCGATGTTGACGATGTGTTCATTCGCATGTTGGTGAATATTGCCGCGTCTCGAGAGATTAAGGTGATTGCTACGGGCATTGAGCAATCAGAGCAGCATCAGTATTTTCATCAGTTGGGCTGCCACGGGTACCAGGGATATATTCTCCCTCCCATTCGGCTTGATAGTGACCACGCGCACGGTGGTCACGAGCGTCGCGACTAGGGGAGTCGTTTTTCCATTATCCACGCATCTTCACGACAGCCGTCGGCACAGCGGTAATACTGTTGCCGGCGGTGAACTACTTGGAAACCATGCTTTTGATAAAGTGCTTTGGCAGGCATGTTACTCTCTCTTACCTCTAGCCAAATACTGTCCGCCCCAGCATGACGTAGTGTCGTTATCATCCCGTTTAAAAGTATCCATCCCCACCCTTGTCCCTGATAATCCGGATCGATAGCAATATTCAACAGCTCGGCTTCACCCGCGATACAGCGTGTATAAAAATAACCGATGATACATGAGGGAGCGGTGGTCAAGCGCAGTACGTAGTGATGGTCAAACTGATGAGACGAAACCGCCAGTTGTGCGGCTGACCATGGAAAGAGGTGGGCGCGCTGCTCAATGGCGGCGATCGCCACAACATCGTCGTGATCAAGTGGGGTAATCTGATAATCACTCATACTGACAAATTTGACGCCAAAGATCGCGCTTAGCCGCAGGGTTATCGTGCATCTGCGCTAAAGGCTGTGAATACAAGCTTTTCACGCCATCGACAATCACCTCAACAGAGCCAATATACCAACACCAGCTAAGGTGATGTTCGCCAAGGGCTGGCAACGCAGCATGGGGAAGTTGGCGAGCCTGTTCGGCATTTAATTTCATGCTTTTTAGGATGTTGCCAAATAGCCACGCATCTTGATCACTGAGAGTGTGATCACAAACCAGCAAGAGTTGGCAGTGGTCAGGCAATTGGATCACTTCTTGCTCACGGCCGTAGATTTCTGGGTGTCGCAATTGCCACACATCGAGATCCATGGCTTGTAAACGCTGGATATCCGTTAACATAGTTGGCTGACTCTCACGTTGACGTCGCGGCGGTGAGCTGTTTATACCACCAAATATCGTCCGGGTATAAGGGGGCAAACTCGGCCTGTTCGGCGGCGTCACTGGGGGCAATTTTTAACAGACTATAGCCCAGTTCAAACAAGGTAGACTCAGCCTCGTCTAACAGCGGCATCACCAAGTTTGCATCTGGGCTATGCCATAACGTAATTTCTTGGGTGTTATTGGCGGTTTGAGCGTCGGTGACGGCAATGTGCCCTAATATCTCTCCCATATCATCGGTCGCCAGGAGAGAAAGCGATATCTGTCCCGTTTCGCGCAGCTGTTGAAGCTGATCGGCTTGCACGGGACGCATGAGCGTCTCTCGCCACCAACCGTCTAACCGAACCAGGTCGGCGGGCGCTTCTGTACGAATCATCATCACAGAGGTCGTGGTTATTAAATGGTGTAGCCAGAATAACGGATTCCCGATCCCGTGCAAGAGGTGACTGCGGTTTGTGTTTGATGCTTACGCAGCTAAATGCATAAATAGTCAGCAAATTGTGCAATATGGCGACACAGTCTCCCCTGTTTGCTGATTTTGAGTCCTTTATCTATTTTTACAGTAAAATATGCGGTATATAGTGAGAAAAGCTTGAACCCATGACGCGTGCCTCATAAAGTGCTACTGACAACAAAGTTAAAAGTGTCTAATATATGAGACGTTTGCCTCGCCAATGAGATGGTCGAGAGTGATTTCCAGATGTGAGCTTTTCATGCCAATATCGTCGTTAAATGATTGGTTCTACTGCTTAACCGATAATAGTCCGTTCCTTTTTGCCATTCTCGACAGCAATGATTGCTACCTTTACGCCAACCAACGCTATAGCGAGCTGTCTGGCTTGGCCTTGCCGTCGTTAAAGGGGTTATCCGATATCGATACCCTAGGCGAGGCGTTTTATCAGTCGGTCAAACCACATTATGACAAAGCCCGACGGGGTGAATGCGCCGAGGGAGAGGTGCTTCTTACTGATAACTACCATAGCACTAGCTTTCACTTCAGTGTTGCCCCCTTGCCGAATGTCGCTGATGAAAGTGGCAAGCCCTGCGTGATTTTTCATGCCGCAGATACATCCGAACGCCAAGTATTAGCCAGTGCGCTCGAAGAGGCGGAGGAAAAATACCACCGTCTTAGTCAACTTATCGATGATGGCTGCTGTGTGGTTGAAGATGGCTGTATATTATCAGCGAACCCTGCAGCCGCTGGGTTATTGGGCGTCGGAAGTCTCGATGCGTTGGTGGGTGAGCCTTTATCAGACTATCTCGTGTCGACAGAGAAAGCGTCTAGCACCATTGACAGCCTATCGCGTACGCCGCTTGAGCAAGGTGTGTCGGTAGTGAGTGCAAAAAACAGCGCGCCGCTGACGGTGAGCCAATCACCCATCCATCTTTTGGGCAAAAAAGCGCATATGCTGCGTCTACAACCGACAACGACTGACTCGTCGGTTAAGCGCTTAAAACCCACCGAAAAAGAGGATGCCAGCAAAATCGGTGAGCAACAATCCGCTTATACGGATGCCTTGACCGGTCTGTATAACCGCTATGGCTTCAGCCGAGAGTTGGATAGGTTGATCAAAGCACAAACGCCGTTGGCGATGCTGTACCTTGATGTCGATAATTTTAAAAATATCAATGACTCTCTCGGACACCATGTTGGCGATCGTGTGCTTCAGGATATTGCTCAGCGTTTACGCGCCTTGCTCTCGGCGGATACCATTGTTGGCCACTTAGGCGGTGACGAATTTGCGGTGCTGCTGCCTAAGCCCGCAACGGACGACGCGCCTGATCAACTGGCCGACAAAGTCGTCGGTGCGATTAGCCAGCCTTTTGAGCTGCATTATTTTAGCAAGTATCTGGCGTGTTCAGTGGGAATGGTGCGTTATCCCGATGATGGTAAAGACGCGCGTCAGCTGCTGCAAAATGCCGATACCGCAATGTATGAGGCCAAAGAGCAAGGCCGAAACCGAGTGGTCGCCTATCATGACAGCATGAGTAAAGAAGCACGGATGCGGCTTTGGTTGGAAATCGAGCTACAAAAGGCCTTACAAAACAACGGCCTGGAAGTCTGGTATCAACCTAAGGTCAGTGCCAGTGATTATCGTATCAACGGTGCTGAAGCCTTGGTGCGTTGGAAACATCCGGTTGAGGGTTATATCAGTCCTGGGCGTTTTATTCCGGTCGCAGAGCGCTGCGGACTGATTGAAGCGCTTGGACGCCATGTGATGCGCGAGGTCTTTCAAAACGTGCGTCGCTGGCGTCAACAAGGCATGCTGCCGGGGCGAGTGGCGATTAACTTATCGCCAGAGCAATTTAGCAGCCCCAAGCTGACCGAGCACATGGAAAAGCTGATTAAAGCCACGGGAGCGAAACCAGAAGATATTACTTTTGAGTTAACGGAAAGCGCGGTGATGAAAAACGATGAGCATGCGCTGAATATGCTCAATGCGATTAAGTCACTGGGCTTTGCCCTCTCGATTGATGACTTTGGCACGGGCTACTCATCCTTGTCTTACCTTGCTCGTTTTCCGCTTGATGAGCTTAAAATTGACCGCGCGTTTATTCACGATATGGATGCTTTGAGTAAACAGGTGACGCTGGTGGAAAGCATTATTCATCTCGGCCGAGCCATGGAAATGACCGTGGTGGCAGAGGGGGTCGAAACCCGTCAGCAGGCGTCAGTGCTCACTAACCTGCATTGTGACACCATTCAAGGTTATTATTTTCACTCGCCCATGCCCAAGCATGAGTTTGAAAAGCTATTGCTGAAAAGTAAGCCCAACAAGCAACCTCCACAGGCACTGGCACCCAGTGCGCAGACAAGCTAACCGGATACCTATTGGTTGGTATTACTCAGGATCAAAAATAGAGCAGTGAGCCTGCTCTATTTTTATTTTTGAGGCGCTCAGGAATGAAATACTAGGGCCGACGGTAGGCGAGCCGATTGAGCTCAAGTAACGCATAGCGATGTTCGACAAACTCATACACGTTGCCTGACATGGCAAGCTTATACAATGCCACGGCGCGATCCTTGTCGCCTTGGAATTGATAGCGTTTAGCAAGGTAAAAGTAAGCTTCACATAAACGTTCTGCGAGCCGTTCATTGTCTTCACCTTGCGAGGCAAGTTGCTCTAGCAGCTCACGTTCGCTGAGCTCACCGAGGTACATATCGACAAGCTGCCAGCCCCAACCCGCGGTCTCCGCATTCGCTTTCCGCGTTGCTAGCGCTTGTTGCGCTTTGGTTTCCCCTTTCCAATCGCGCTCCACTAAATAAAGCCAAATGAGGCGATAAGGATCGTCGCTATCTTCTTGGTAGTGATGGAGTAAGTCTTGATGGGCCAGGCGATAGCGCCCCCCGTAATAAAGGGCAATGCCTCTGTTACGCGCGGCATAGCTGTGGCTATTATCCAGCTCTAACGTCGAGTCAAAGGCCTCGTAGGCAGCATCATAGTGGCCATTTTGGGTAAAATAGACGCCGAGAATATTAAACACATCAGGTTGATCAGGCTTGAGTGACAGCGATTGATTAAAATCCAATCGCGCCAAGTCGCGCATCCCTAAGCTATCATGCATGAGTCCACGCTCATAATGCAGCTGTGCGCGTGCATCGTCACTCAAATCATCGCGGGCAAGCAGCTGGTCTATACGTGCCAGATGCACTTCCTGTTGCAGCGTGGGCTGTAAGGGGACGGCCATAGGAGGAAAGGTCCACTGGCTGGTACAGCCGGTCAATAATAACAGCGCCAGAATAGCCAGAGGCTTATAAAATCCCGCCCGTGGCTGAGTAAAAATGGTCATGAAGGCGCATCTCCGTGTAAAAAAAAGGGGGCCTCAGCCCCCTTTATACCATGAATGACGATATGACTTTAAGCGTCAGTGCTTGGTGCTTCTTCTGCTGGTGCAGCATCAGCGGCGGGGGCTTGTTCTGCCGACGCTTCTTTCATGCTCAAGCGGATGCGACCTTGACGGTCAACTTCCAGCACTTTCACGTCTACCTCTTGGCCGATTTCGAGATAATCAGACACCTTCTCAACGCGTTGATCAGCGATTTGAGAAATGTGAACCAGACCATCTTTGCCGCCAATCACTGAGACGAAGGCACCGAAGTCAACGATACGCTGAACCTTACCGGTATAGATACGGCCCACTTCGACTTCTGCAGTGAGTGCTTCGATGCGTGAAATGGCATCTTTGGCAGCTTCACCGTCGGTGGCCGCAATTTTCACTGTGCCGTTGTCGTCGATTTCAATGGTGGTGCCAGTTTCTTCGGTAAGCTGACGGATCACGGCGCCACCTTTACCAATGACATCGCGGATCTTATCTGGGTTGATGCTCATGGTGTGGATACGAGGCGCGAACTCAGAGATATCGTCGCGTGCCGAGCCGATGGCTTGATCCATCACATCGAGGATGTGTAAACGTGCGCCTTTAGCTTGGTTCAATGCGATTTGCATGATCTCTTTAGTGATCCCTTCGATTTTGATGTCCATCTGCAAAGCAGTGACACCGTCATCCGTACCGGCCACTTTAAAGTCCATATCACCGAGATGATCTTCATCACCTAAGATGTCGGAAAGCACAACGAAATCGTCGCCTTCTTTCACCAGACCCATGGCGATACCGGCTACGGATTTTTTCACCGGTACACCGGCATCCATCAGCGCAAGCGATGTGCCGCAGACAGATGCCATTGAGGAAGAGCCGTTGGATTCGGTGATCTCAGAGACCACACGCAGTGTGTACGGGAAGTCGTCCTGGCTTGGCATCACAGCAGCAATACCGCGTTTGGCTAGGCGACCATGGCCGATTTCGCGGCGCTTTGGTGAGCCAACAAAACCGGTTTCACCCACACAATAAGGAGGGAAGTTGTAGTGCAGCATGAAGCCTTCTTGACGCTCACCCATGATAGAATCAATGGTTTGCGCGTCACGCTGAGTACCCAATGTCGCGGTGACTAGCGCTTGCGTTTCACCACGGGTAAACAAGGCGCTGCCGTGTGTACGTGGTAATACGCCCGTACGCACGTCGAGGGCGCGAACCATGTCTTTCTCACGGCCATCAATACGTGGTTCACCGGCAATGATGCGGCTGCGTACGACTTTCTTTTCCAAGTCGCCGAGCATGCCTAGGATTTCACGCTCATCCAAGGTCTCGTCTTCGCCGAGTAGTGCAGCCACTACTTCCTGTTTCACTTGACCAATCTGCTCGTAACGAGCCATTTTTTCAGTGATTTGGTATGCCTGAGCCAATGGGCCTTGTGCCATTTCAGCCACACGGGTTTGTAGCGCAGCGTTCACTTCTGGCGCTTGCCAATCCCAAGTAGGCGTTCCCACTTCGGCGGCAAATTCTTTGATTGCGTTGATCGCGGTTTGCTGTTGCTCATGACCAAACATCACCGCTTGTAGCATTTGCTCTTCGCTTAGGCGATCCGCTTCAGACTCTACCATCAGTACCGCACCTTCAGTACCGGCGACCACAAGGTCAAGCTTGCTGTCGTCTAGCTCTGCTGGGCTTGGGTTAAGCACGAGTTCATCGTTGATGTAACCGACGCGCGCCGAGCCGATGGGGCCGTTGAATGGGATGCCTGAGATAGCGAGTGCTGCCGAGGTACCCAGCATGGCAACAATGTCAGGGCTCACCGCTGGGTTAACAGATACGACGGTTGCAATCACTTGGACTTCGTTTTTGAACGAGTCCGGGAATAGCGGACGGATAGGGCGGTCAATCAGACGTGCGGTCAGGGTTTCTGACTCAGAAGGGCGACCTTCGCGCTTGAAAAAACCACCTGGGATTTTACCTGCCGCGTAGGTACGCTCTTGGTAGTTAACCGTCAATGGGAAGAAGCTTTGGCCTTCAGCCGCTTCTTTTTTACCGACCACAGAAACGAATACCGAGGTATCGTCCATGCTAACCATAACAGCACCATTGGCTTGACGTGCCATCACGCCCGTTTCCAATGTCACTGTATGATTGCCGTACTGGAATGTTTTTACGATTGGATTCACAGATTATTTCCTTGTTGCTGAGGGATAAACCCGTTGGTTTATCTCACTAAGTGTCGGCTTTCAGCTGCTCACCATCGCGACTAATGACAGCAGGCTGCGCGGGTGTTTGGCCTGCTTGGGCAGTATGCTGTCAATAGTCGCGACCTTATGGTCGACGTTGTTGACTGTGTGACAGCTGAAAGTGGCGCTAATTATACACGTGCTTGGCCGATAACGACACCACGAGGCGGTCAAATGGCAACATTTGTGATGGGTTTGGCAAGCAATATTGACCCTAACGGATGCAGATAACACGGCGAAGTCAGATTTGTGAATTGAAGCTGACTACAAGATCAGCGAAAATACGCCACCTTTGTGAATGACCCTCTCAGCTGGCGCCTGATTGCCGCCTGAAGCCAACAAGAAGATAACCTCTATGTCAAATACACTGCTGCAACAGGAAGTTGATAAACGCCGCACGTTTGCGATTATCTCGCACCCAGATGCGGGTAAAACCACCATCACCGAGAAGGTGCTGTTATTCGGACGTGCCATTCAAACGGCGGGAACCGTGAAAGGGCGTGGCTCTAACCAACATGCCAAGTCTGATTGGATGGACATGGAAAAAGAGCGTGGTATCTCTGTCACCACCTCGGTGATGCAATTTCCTTACAACGACTGCTTAGTGAACCTGCTCGACACACCAGGGCACGAGGATTTCTCGGAAGATACGTACCGGACACTGACCGCGGTCGATTCGTGCTTAATGGTGATTGATGCGGCGAAAGGTGTCGAGGATCGTACCCGTAAGCTGATGGAAGTCACCCGTTTACGTGATACTCCGATCATTACCTTTATGAACAAACTTGACCGTGATATTCGCGACCCAATGGAGCTGCTTGATGAAGTAGAAAGTGAGCTCAATATTGCGTGTGCGCCGGTATCGTGGCCGATTGGTTGCGGGAAAGGCTTCCAAGGTGTGTACCATATTCATCGTGACGAAAGCATTCTGTATCAATCAGGCCAAGGCCATACCATCCAGGATGCGCGTATCATTAAAGGCTTGAATAATCCTGAGTTGGATGAGGCGATTGGTGCAGACATTGCGCAAGATTTGCGTGACGAGTTGGAACTGGTGATGGGCGCGTCTCATGCGTTTGACCATGAACTGTTTTTAAGCGGTGAACTCACGCCTGTTTTCTTCGGTACCGCACTGGGTAACTTTGGTGTGGACCATATGTTGGATGGTCTGACCGAGTGGGCACCCAAGCCCATGGCGCGCCCAACCCATGATCGTGAAGTCAAGGCTGACGAAGAGAAGTTCTCCGGCTTTGTATTTAAAATTCAAGCCAATATGGATCCACGCCACCGTGACCGGATTGCCTTTATGCGTATTGTCTCTGGGAAATACCAGCAAGGGATGAAACTGCGTCATGTGCGCCTCGGTAAACAAATCAATATTTCCGATGCGGTGACCTTTATGGCAGGAGATCGGTCACGGGCTGAAGATGCGTTTGCGGGTGATATTATTGGCTTGCACAACCATGGCACCATTCAAATTGGCGATACCTTTACTCAAGGAGAAGATCTGAAATTTGCGGGGATCCCGAATTTTGCCCCAGAGCTTTTCCGTCGGATCCGTCTCAAAGATCCATTGCGCCAAAAGCAGCTGCTTAAAGGTTTGATTCAGCTGTCTGAGGAAGGTGCGGTACAGGTGTTCCGTCCGTTGCAATCAAACGACTTAATTGTCGGTGCGGTCGGTGTGCTCCAGTTTGATATGGTAGTGGCACGCTTGAAAGCCGAATACAACGTGGATGCCTTGTATGAGCCGATTAATGTCGCCACCGCGCGTTGGGTAGAGTGTGATGACGAGAAGAAGCTGGACGAATTTCAGCGTAAAAACCAAGCGAACTTGGCTTTGGATGGCGGTGACAACTTGACGTACATTGCGCCGACCATGGTTAATCTAAACCTCACGCAAGAGCGCTTCCCGGATATTGATCTCAGAGCGACCCGCGAACACTAAGCGGGGGAGAGGGTGGGGTCGCCCGGTTATTACAAACGTGCACCGGATAGCGATGACGCTCTCCTCTTTCACGCCATGCTATACTGCCGTCTGTAACTAGACGGCTTTTTAATGGCATAAAGTTGACAAAGCAAGGATGCCAATAATGATGATAGCGAGGATTAAACGTTGGGTGGCACATTACGATGCCTGGTGCCTGCGAATGGGGCTTGGCGAGGATAACCGCCGAAGCTGTGTGCCTATCAAGCGTTCAGAAAAAACACCGACCCCACCAACGTCTCAGCATGATTGATACGCATTGCCATTTTGATTTTTCTCCGTTTCGTGAGGCACCAGAGTCGTACTGGCAGGCGGCACGCGAAAAAGGCGTGACGCGGATGGTGGTCCCTAGTGTTAGCGAGGATAACTGGTCGGCGGTGCTGTCGCTGACTGAACGTCTGCATGGTGTATATGCAGGATTGGGACTACACCCATGTTTTCTCGATGCTCACACGGACACCAGCCTGGATAAACTGGAACGGGCATTGAGCGCGCGCCCTACGCGTTGTGTCGCCGTCGGGGAAGCCGGGCTCGACTTTGTTGTCGCGAACCAAAATACCGCTCAGCAGCGCCAGCACGCGCTATTGGAGGGGCAGCTCTGGCTCGCACGCCACTATGATCTCCCCATCATTCTGCACAGCCGCAAAGCGCATAACCCATTATTACGCGCGGTTAAAGCCTATCCAGGGATACGCGGGGTGTTACATGCGTTCAGTGGCAGTGAACAGCAGGGTAAACAGTTTATTGATGCGGGCTTGATGCTCGGGGTAGGCGGCACGGTGACCTATTCTCGCGCGCAAAAGACCCGCCGCGCCATTGCTCAGCTACCTTTGGAGCACCTCGTCCTTGAAACCGATGCCCCCGACATGCCTTTGGCCGGATTTCAAGGAAAACCGAACACCCCCTCTCAGGTATCAAGGGTTGCTGATGTGGTTGCTGAGTTAAAAGGCTGTGATAAAGATCATCTCATGACCGAAACATCAGACAACGCTGAAAGATTGTTTGGCTTTGATTGAGCGGGAACGGGCAAAAGACAAACGTTTGCGGTTGCATAAGCTCACAAAACTAGATCAAAGTCATACTTATTGATGCATTACAAAATAGTTTTACAGCGAACTGTGATTGGAATATTACTTTAATGTGACTGCGATGCGTATAATCCCTCCCCGGAAGCCAAATTCCACTTTGTCGAGACGCCAACTTTTTACTTTGAGGATGCCAATATTATGAGCCTGCTGATGAGCGTGATTGGGATGGTTGTGCTGCTAGGGATAGCAGTTCTTCTTTCCGATAACCGCAAAGCCATTAACCTCCGTACCGTGGGTGGCGCATTTGCTATCCAACTCTTTTTCGGTGCTTTCGTACTCTATGTCGATGTCGGACGCGACATTCTGTACGGCGCATCACAATACGTTGCTAACGTCATCGCATACGGTGACGAAGGGATCAGCTTCATCTTTGGTGGGCTGGTTTCTGACAAAATGTTTGAACTGTTCGGCGGTGGCGGTTTCGTCTTCGCACTGAAAGTTCTTCCTGTCATTGTCTTCTTCTCCTCACTGATCAGCGTGCTTTACTACCTGGGTATTATGCAGGTTGTGATCAACGTGCTCGGTGGTGGTCTGCAAAAAGCACTGGGTACCTCACGTGCCGAGTCTATGTCAGCAACGGCTAACATCTTTGTTGGACAAACTGAAGCGCCCTTGGTGATCCGTCCATTCGTACCTCGTATGACGCAGTCAGAGCTGTTCGCGGTCATGTGTGGTGGTTTGGCCTCGGTTGCGGGTGGCGTACTGGCCGGTTATGCCTCTATGGGGGTTCCGCTTGAGTACTTGATTGCGGCATCATTCATGGCCGCACCAGGTGGTCTACTGTTTGCGAAAATCATCAAACCTGAAACCGACGAGCCGGTTGAGCAGATGGCTGACGCGACCGCTGAAGGCGCAGAGAAGCCAGCGAACGTGATTGATGCAGCCGCAGGCGGCGCTTCATCAGGTATGCAACTGGCGCTTAACGTTGGTGCGATGCTACTTGCGTTCATTGGTTTGATTGCCCTGATTAACGGCATGCTAGGCGGTATCGGTGGCTGGTTCGGTTACCCAGACATCACGCTGGAGCTGATCTTGGGTTACCTGTTTGCACCGTTTGCATTCCTTATCGGTGTGCCATGGGAAGAAGCGGTGGTCGCAGGCTCTTTCATCGGTCAGAAGATCGTGGTTAACGAATTCGTGGCTTACTTGAACTTCACGCAATACCTTGGTGATGGTGCGCAAGTTGTTGCAGCAACAGGTATGGAAATGACAGAGAAAACCAAAGCGATTATCTCGTTTGCTCTGTGTGGTTTCGCTAACTTGTCGTCTGTGGCTATCTTGCTGGGTGGCTTGGGTGGCCTCGCGCCAAACCGTCGCCCAGAAATTGCACGCTTCGGTGTAAAAGCGGTGATCGCCGGTACCTTGTCTAACTTGATGGCAGCGACCATTGCGGGTCTATTTGTCACCTTGACGCTGGCGGGCTAATCGTCTTATCGCGATAGCACACCGTGTTAAGCAAAACGCCACACAGACTGCCTGTGTGGCGTTTTTTATTGGGCTTACGTTATGAGTATGCTTCAACCACCCGTCCTTGCTGAGGGGTGTATACTCATCAATAGAGGCTTGTGACAACATAAGGTAAAACCATGCAGGAAATTCTTCTCGCCCTCGTGGCCGGTTTTTTAGTGGGCGTATTGTTTAGTGCGATCAAACTCCCCATCCCCGCACCGCCTGTCTTATCCGGGGTGATGGGCATTGTCGGGGTGTATTTGGGCGGCGTCGGCTATCAGTGGATTGTGGCGCGTTTTTTCAGTTAGAAAGATTGGTTCCACCGCGCAACAGTGTATTTTTCAACATAAACGGTAAAATCTAGTTTTGCTGAAACGGCGTTGGTAAAATAAGTGAACGCCGTCAAAGTTTGCTGGCGCCACAATCCTTATTTTCCTCTCATGGTTAGCAACAAGGTGTGGCTAGCCCAATCAGAAACGTCCAACGGCGAAACCGCAAATACCCAGGTATTTGCACGCGGCAACAAGGATGGTTGGTTGAAGGCGGCGCGATGTCCAGCCTCAAACTTCATGGAGCCAAGTCCGCTGAGCAATGACCGGAAAACTAAACCGGTTGTTAATACAGTGGCCAACCCGATACCTGTTTGGCAAAAGAATGAGGACTGGAGATAACTAATGAACGAATTACAAACCGCGGCCCTACGCGCACTAAAACTGATGGATCTGACCACACTGAACGATGATGATACCGATGAAAAGGTGATCAGCCTGTGTCAGAACGCGAAAACCGCCGTTGGCAACACAGCAGCAGTTTGTATCTATCCGCGCTTTATCCCTGTCGCCAAGAAAACACTGCGCGAACAAGGCACCCCTGAGGTGCGCATCGCTACCGTGACCAATTTCCCACACGGCAATGATGATATTGATATTGCGGTGGCAGAAACCAAAGCCGCGGTGGCATATGGCGCCGATGAAGTCGATGTGGTGTTCCCGTATCGCGCGCTGATCGCGGGTGACGAACAAGTGGGTGCTGAGCTGGTCAAACAGTGTAAAGCCGCATGTGGCAGCGACGTATTACTTAAAGTGATCATTGAAACCGGTGAGCTGAAAAGCGAGGCACTGATCAAGCGCGCGTCTGAGATTGCCATTGATGCAGGCGCTGACTTTATCAAAACCTCCACGGGGAAAGTGGCGGTGAATGCCACCCCAGAAGCGGCGGAGATCATGCTCAACGTGATCAACGATAAAGGCGTGGCTGATACGGTTGGCTTTAAACCTGCGGGTGGCGTGCGCACGGCGGAAGACGCGCAACAATACCTCGCGATGGCAGATCGCATTCTCGGCGAGCAATGGGCTGACAGCCGTCATTACCGCTTTGGTGCATCGAGCCTGTTGGCAAATCTGTTGCACACCTTAGGTGAAGGTGAAAAAGCAGCAGAAGGCGGTTATTAACCGCTGATTGTCACTCGACACCATGGGCAAGGTGAACCTTGCCCATTGGCCGGTAAGGAGGATGTATGATCTTACCTCAAGAGATTATCCGTAAGAAGCGCGACAACCTCGCGTTAAGCAAAGAAGAAATTTATTCGTTCATCCAGGGTGTGGCGAACGATTCGGTGTCGGAAAGTCAAATTGCTGCGTTTGCGATGGCGATTTACTTCAATGATATGACCATGGATGAGCGTGTGGCATTGACCTGTGCGATGCGCGACTCTGGCATGACCTTAGATTGGTCTCACATGCAGTTTGATGGTCCTGTGGTTGATAAACATTCAACCGGTGGGGTCGGTGATGTGACCTCGTTGATGTTGGGTCCCATGGTGGCGGCGTGTGGTGGCTATGTGCCGATGATCTCAGGTCGCGGCTTGGGCCACACTGGGGGCACGCTGGATAAGCTAGAATCGATTCCTGGCTATAACATCATGCCAAGCAACCAAGTGTTTGGGGAGGTGACCCGTGACGCCGGTGTCGCCATCATAGGGCAAACCGGCTCGTTAGCGCCTGCGGATAAACGCGTGTATGCCACCCGTGACGTCACGGCCACGGTAGATAATATTTCTTTGATCACCGCGTCGATTTTGTCGAAAAAACTGGCCGCAGGCCTGGATGCCTTGGTCATGGACGTCAAGGTGGGATCGGGCGCGTTCATGCCAACGTATGAAGATTCAGAGGCGTTGGCCAAATCGATTGTGGGAGTGGCCAACGGCGCTGGTACTAAAACCAGTGCCTTGCTGACGGACATGAACCAAGTGTTAGCATCGTCGGCAGGCAACGCTTTAGAAGTGAAAGAAGCCGTTGATTTTCTCACCGGGCGCTACCGTAATCCACGTTTGTACAATGTGACCATGGCGCTATGCGCCGACATGTTGGTGGTCAGTGGGCTGGCAACCGATGTGAATCAAGCAAAACAAAAATTGGATCAGGCACTGGACAGCGGTCGCGCTGCCGAGTGTTTTGCCAAAATGATTGCAGGGCTAGGCGGGCCGGCTGACTTTGTTGAGTCGCCGGATCAATATCTGGCGACTGCATCCGTGATTAAACCTGTCTATGCCGAGCAATCAGGCATTGCCAATGCCATGGATACACGGGCATTGGGCATGGCTATTATAGAAATAGGTGGTGGCCGTCGGGTTGCCAGCGATAAAATTGATTATGCCGTTGGGTTGAACGAAATGATTCGTCTGGGGCAACAAGTGGATGAGCACACCCCGCTCGCCATGCTCCACGCTCAGACTGAAGAGCAATGGCAACAAGCGGCGAATGCGGTGCGAGCCGCAGTGAAAGTCGCTGATGAGGCGCCGAGTGCAACACCAGACGTTTATCGTCGCATCAGCTTACAAGACGTCTAATGGAGGCGATCATGAAACGCGCAATTGTATTAGTTTTAGACTCATTTGGTATTGGCGCCACTGAAGACGCCGTCAAATTCGGTGACCAAGGTGCAAACACCTTGGGCCACATTGCTCAAGCGTGTGCGAAGGGCGAAGCGGATAATGCGGATCGTCAAGGCCCCTTGTCTTTGCCTAACATGACCAAGTTGGGCTTGGGTAAAGCGTGTGAAGAGTCGTCAGGTTACTTCCCAGAAGGCTTAGACTCACATGCAGAGATTATCGGTGCCTACGCGCACGCCAAAGAGCTATCTTCTGGTAAAGACACCCCATCTGGCCACTGGGAAATTGCTGGTGTGCCTGTGTTGTTTGACTGGGGTTACTTCTCAGACTTAACCAACAGCTTCCCGCAAGATCTGCTTGATCGCATTGTTGAGCGAGCGGGTGTACCTGGCTATCTTGGTAACTGCCATGCGTCGGGCACTCAAGTGCTGGACGATCTGGGCGAAGAGCATATGAAAACTGGGAAGCCGATTTTCTACACCTCGGCGGACTCGGTGTTCCAAATTGCGTGCCATGAGGAAACCTACGGGCTCGATAACCTGTATGAGTTGTGCCAGATCGTGCGCGAAGAGCTGGAAGACTATAACATTGGTCGCGTGATCGCCCGTCCTTTCATCGGGCCAGCGAAAGGCCAGTTTGAGCGCACCGGTAACCGCCGTGACTTGTCTGTCGAGCCACCTTCTCCTACCGTGCTCCAAAAGCTGGTGGACGAAAAAGGTGGTGATGTGATCTCGATTGGTAAGATTGCGGACATTTACGCGCACTGCGGTATCACCAAGAAAATCAAAGCCACAGGCTTAGAAGCGCTGTTTGATGCAACCAAAGACGCCATCAAAGAAGCAGGTAACAACAGCTTGGTGTTCACCAACTTTGTCGACTTTGACTCGGCGTACGGCCATCGCCGCAACGTAGCTGGCTATGCGGCGGCGTTGGAATACTTTGACCGTCGCCTACCGGAAATCATGGACATGCTTGAAGAAGACGATGTGTTATTGCTAACGGCTGACCATGGTTGCGATCCAACCTGGCCTGGCACTGATCACACCCGTGAGCATATCCCTGCACTGGTCTACGGCAAAAAAGTGCCTGCGGGTTCACTCGGTCGTCGCGAAACGTTCGCGGATATTGGCCAGTCCTTGGCGGAATACTTTGATGTGTCGCCAATGGATTACGGCAAGTCGTTCCTATAACGCGTTGACCCCCCAGATAAAAAGAGATGGCGAACGGCCATCTCTTTTTTTATCTCGGTTTCTCGCTCTGGTCGCCGTATTTTGCCGTTTTACCAAGATAAACGCGCAGAACGACGAGTGAGCATGGTCATCAATAATGCCCCCAGCAAGAGAGCGAGGCCAATGAGGAGCCGGAATTCGGTCATATTCGATTGCAGCTGTTTTTTGGCTTCATTGATAACCGAGTGATGCTCAACGGTGAGACGGAGAAACCCGACAATATCGCCACCACGGCTTATCGGCGTCATCAGCTGCTGTCGTCCTTGGCTTTCTAGCCCCAGTGGGGTGGTTAATCCGACGGCGGTTTCCAGTGGTAAAGCATTCGTTGAGCGCACCACAGGACTGCCGTTGAGCTGATAGAAGCTGGCATCACGGATCAGCGGCTCGGTTGCCAGTTCATTGGCCATGGTTTGCAGAGGCTGATAGTTCTTATCAACCAAGGCATCATAGGCTTGCACCCCCACCTGGCGGGTCATCAGCTGGGCTAATTGATCGGTTTGCTGATATAGCGCTTGATACTGGCGCTGGCTGAGTGTGGTGCTGTAAAGCATTAAGGCGGCAATAGCACCGATCGTGGTGAGCAACATTCCCCACCAGGTCACCCGCCGTAGTGTTTTGCGCGAAATTGAAAACATACCTTCCTCAAGCCAGATAAACAGGATCAATTAGCACTGGAGCTTACTACGGTTTTTATGGTATCACAGCCTCATTGTGATTGATTCATTGACCAAGCTTGCTTGGAAATCGAAAGGAAAATATTGACCATGGATAAGGCCAACCCCTTGGCAATTCACCGTTCACCGCAACTTTACCGCCGTTTCCCAACGATGACGACGTCTGCTTTCTCGCGCCGCCGGCAAGGGGGATGGATTGTGTTTGGTGAGGTCATCGACCCCCGTCAGCTCGACGATATCCGTTTTTTTACCGGTGATGACGTTGAGGTCGTCGACGGCTGGCGTGTTGGGCCGTATGAGGTGTTATTGATCCGTGGTGAACTGACGGATGAGCATCGTACCGTGATTGATGCACTCGCGCTTGACTGTGCCGATTTACAGGCCCTGCCGGATTTAAGCAGACCTGGTTTGGCGGTGTTTGACATGGACTCCACCGCAATAGAGATAGAGTGTATTGATGAGATTGCGGCACTCGCTGGGGTTGGAGAGGCGGTGTCTGCGGTTACCGAGCGTGCCATGTTGGGCGAACTTGATTTTGAGGCGAGCTTACGTCAACGCGTGGCGGCCTTGAAAGGCTCTGACGCGGCGATACTTGAGACAGTGAAAGCGCAGTTGCCGTTGATGCCAGAAATGGCGGATCTCGTGGCCAGCTTAAAAGCCCACGGCTGGTATGTGGCGATTGCCTCTGGAGGTTTCACCCATTTTTCTGATCACCTACAGCAGCAATTAGGCTTGGACTATGCGGCGTCGAACCAGCTTGGGGTCAGAAATGGTCAATTGACCGGCGAAGTAGACGGGGCAGTGGTGGATGCACAACGAAAAGCGGATGTGTTGACCATGTTGGCGCAAAAGTACGATATTGCGCCGGAGAACACCTTAGCCGTTGGCGATGGCGCCAATGATCTGGCGATGATGGAGGCCGCTGGCCTTGGTATTGCCTATCATGCGAAGCCCAAAGTCAATGCGAAAGCGCAAGCGGCGGTCAAACATGCGTGGTTGGGCGGTGTGTTGTGTGTGCTCTCTGCCAGTATGCGCGATCGGATTAGCTGGCAGCCACGCTAATAAGCGCAACCTTGTGGCACCCACTTGGTGTGGCACCCACTTGGTGTGGCACCCTCTCGGTGCGGCACCTACTGGATGCCGCTCTCTCTTTGCTATTGCCGCGGTCGATATCGTGCTGACGAGTGCGTCGCCTGTGGTTATCGTCCCAGGCGCATTAGCACTTCATCGGTCACATCGACCAACTCACCGTAGGCACACAAGGCAACAAATTCGTCTTCCAGTTGGCGTGCTTTGTGGGTATCGCGTTTGAGCAAGCTGGATAACTGGGTGGCATCAATATCTTGTTCAGCATGGGCCAGCGGTGTCATCCGGTTGCGTAGCACGGCAAACGCCCCGCCTTTTTGCGCCAACTGGATGAACTTACGTCTCGCGTCGTCAGATTCAAACTCACTATCGGCAAAGGTATGCACCGCACGCACCTTGTCATCTTTCATGTCTATCCAGACGAAGTACTCGCGTACCAGCTCTTTCAGAGGCTGCGAAGGGCGTGTGACTTCATGGGTACGGGTGAGAATCTTATCCCCGAACACCGGGTAAAAAGACAGTTGGCGACCGCCGCCTGCGCGCTCGAGAAAGCGGTGCAAACGGCTGGGAGGCAGGTTGATACCCACTGCAGGCACCGAGAGTACACCGTTATCACGTCGAACAAAATAAGGCTGCACGGTTAGGCGCGTGAGCAGCAATTGGTGCATGGCCCAAATCAAGGGAGGGTCGGGCAAACGTTCATCCAGCACGGTCAATTTGTCGAGGTTGTGCTCAATCAAGCGGCGAAGATACTGGCGACGACGGGTGTTGGGCGCTTCAGTGGTGAGCTTGAGTTGAATATTATCGCGTTTGGGGCTCACTCGAATCACCTGATACGGCATGTCGACTAACGGTGCGCGCGGGTCAATATTGACAAACGCATCGAGTGATACAGACACCAAGTCATCTTTCGCCCCTTGAAAAGGCTGCGCCAGTTTCAGGTTCAAGCCCCCCGAGGAAAAATCGACCAGTCTTCCCTTCAGCGCCCCCTGTTCTGGATGCACCAATGAGACCTCAGAGCGATAGGCATAACGTGGTTCACGACGTTGGGGCTGCCTATCAGATGAGATTAACTGTGCCGCGCACACTGGATTACGTTGGTGTAAAAAGCGTCGCAAGGCTTGACTGGATAACGACGGTTTGGGGTGGGATAAATAACTATCCTTGCTTTCGGTATGAGTCACATCTTGCACCAACGCGACGTGTGTGAGGGTTTTTAATGTGTTAAGCCAGTCCGGAGATACATCTTGCAAACGCTCAATGTCACCCGCATTAATGGCTGACATGGTCACCTTCAACACCCGCCATGAAGGACTCTTGGCACCCAGTTGCCAGAACAGGTGGCGCTCATCTTCGCTCATTTCGCTGGGCGAGGCAGAATAGAAGAAACGCTGCTTGTCTTTCTCTACATAAAAGCAATATAACAATAGCTGGCTGGTTGACGCTCCTTCCACTTGCAGTAACGCCAAACGCTTTGCATCAAAAATATGATTAATGACGGGTTGATTGCGGCTGTCGTGCCAGTAATCCCATAGCTCCCGATTTTGCCGCGTTTGTAATACGTACTCTAATTTGTCTTGCGCAAAGTAAAGCGGTAGCACACTGGTATGGTGCAAAAAGGACTGTTCATAGCTTTGCAGCTTGAGGGTGAGTAGCTTGTCCTCACCATCTTGTTTGCCACGAAAGTCGGGTGAGGCCATTTCTGTATCGAGCGCTTGCTTAATCGCGTCACTGCTGGTGTCAAGCCGCAGCCGCAACCACACGCTACTGGTGGACTCTTTGTTTTGATCGACGCCAATAATACGATAACTCAACCCTTGCTCAAGATCGGGATCTTGATACTTTTGCCCCAGCGCGGTGAACTGCACTAATACTTCAGCGCTAGGCGGATAATCGAATGCTGCAGGGACACGCACTCGGCACCCTGAATTAGACAAGTCGCTGGTGACCCCATGTACCTCATACCCAGTATTCAGTGTTATTAATACTTGGGTAGCAAAATGGATGCGGCTTTCACTACGCGCTAAATAACGGCCAAAGGTGAGTTTCTCGGGTAACAATGCCGCTTGGGCCGTATCACTGACTGGGCCTTTTCCTTGTTGCTGAGTGTGTTTCTCTTGTTCGTGTTTGACGCGAAAGTTATTAGGGGTGTTGTGCAAATCTTCCCACAAGCCTTGGGTCATTTGTCCATTGTATAAAGGCAAGCGCTCGTAATAGTGGTTAATCGCCACATCATCTAGCCAATGTGTTTGGCCGTTTAGCTCGTATTGATGACATTCACCATCGACTTTGCCACGCAGATCGATGGCACGATTGCATGGCGTCATTAAACGTCTGATCTCCATTTTGATCAGCAGTTTGGCAGAGCTTGGCTCGTTAGCGGTGAGCTTATCGAGCAGCACCTCAAATTTGGGGGTTTGGGACATCGGAAGCAGCTGCTCAATCAGTCCCTGGTAATCATCCTGCTTCATGGCAAAGTCTGGTAAAGTATTGTCCTTAATATAATAACGGCACCGATTCGAAAAAGTGTCGGAATAATTAATAAGATAGCAATCATTTTGTGAATTAGCTGACATCATACGTCTTGGAGAGCGAATGGCAAAAACAAAACGAGCCTACGTATGTAACGACTGTGGCGCGGATTTTCCCCGTTGGCAAGGGCAGTGCTCAGCCTGTGGCGCGTGGAACACCATTACAGAGGTGAGGCTAGCGGCGTCGCCTCAGGTCGCGCGCAATGAAAAGTATGCCGGGTATGCAGGCAGCGCCGAGGGGCAAGTCCAAACCCTGCAGGATATCGACCTACAAGAAGTGCCACGCCTGAGCAGTGGTTTTAAAGAGCTGGATCGTGTGCTCGGCGGGGGGATCGTCCCAGGGGCCGCTATTTTGATTGGTGGTAACCCGGGCGCAGGGAAAAGTACCTTGCTGTTGCAAACCATGGTGGGGCTCGCACACCATTTGCCGACCTTGTACATCACAGGGGAAGAGTCATTACAGCAAGTGGCGATGCGCGCCGATAGACTCGGGCTTGCCAAAGACCGCTTGAAGCTGTTGTCAGAAACGGGTGTGGAAACCATCTGTCAGGTGGCCAAAAAAGAACAACCGAAAATCATGGTGATTGACTCGATACAGGTGATGCATGTCGCGGATGTGCAATCTGCGCCCGGCAGCGTGTCACAGGTACGGGAGTCTGCCGCGGCATTGACGCGCTATGCCAAACAACACAATGTGGCGATTTTCATGGTGGGGCATGTGACTAAAGATGGCACGCTGGCCGGCCCCAAGGTGCTGGAGCACTGTATTGATTGTTCTATTTTGCTTGATGGCTCCAGCGATAGCCGTTTTCGCACGCTACGCAGTCATAAAAACCGCTTTGGTGCGGTCAACGAGCTTGGTGTGTTTGCGATGACTGGGCAGGGTTTAAAAGAGGTCAGTAACCCCTCCGCTATTTTCCTTTCACGTGGTGAGGAGCAAACCTCCGGTAGCTCGGTGATGGTGGTGTGGGAGGGAACTCGCCCTTTGCTGGTAGAGTTACAAGCCTTGGTCGATTATTCACAATTGGCCAATCCACGCCGGGTGGCGGTGGGACTAGAGCAAAACCGTCTTGCCTTACTTCTGGCCGTTCTACACAAACACGGTGGGCTGCAAATGTCTGACCAAGATGTGTTTGTTAATGTGGTTGGCGGGGTTAAAGTCACCGAAACCAGTGCCGATCTTGCCCTGTTGTTAGCGCTGATATCGAGCTTTAGGGATCGCCCGCTGCCGAGAGAGCTGGTGGTCTTTGGCGAAGTCGGCTTGGCGGGAGAAATTCGCCCAGTGCCAAGTGGGCAAGAGCGCTTGATGGAAGCGGCAAAACATGGCTTTAAAAAAGCAGTCGTGCCCAAAGCCAACTTGCCGAAACAGCGTATTGAAGGGATGACGGTTTATGGCGTTAGCAAACTCTCCGACGCCCTGGATGTGCTAGAAGACTTGTAGTCGTACGCAAGTACCAATAGCGAAGTGGTGGGCGATGATACGGCCCGTTGATCGAACAAAGGCGCTCGGTTTTATCATCGCTCTACTACCTCTACGACTCTATTATTTCTACTACATTGAGGCTTTTGTCGGTGTGGTTTGCACATCGGCTTCGCGCTGCTGGGCGGTGCTCAGTGGCGGCTCAGCGTCGGGCATATTGGCGACTTGTACCTGAGTTTCGACCAAGTTTTCCACTACCGCGACTAAATGTCCCCAACTGACGCGCTTCTCGTTTTCGAGCAAGGTATCAAACTGCTCAGCACTCCACTTAATAAACCGGCGCGGATTCAGCGCTCGTCCTAAAAAGCGGACTTCGTAGTGCAAATGAGGGCCAGTGGATAAACCCGTGTTACCCGACCAGGCTATCAAGTCGCCTTTCTTTACAAACTGCCCACTTCGCACATTAAACTTATCAAGATGGGCGTAGAGGGTCATAAAGCCAAAGGCATGGTCTATTTTTACAAAATTACCATAGCCTTTGCGGCGGCTGGGTCTGACATACTCCACCACGCCATCGGCCGGGGCATACACCGGAGTGCCGATGTCTGCGGTTAAGTCTAACCCCATGTGGAATTTTTCTTTGCCCGTTACTGGGTGCGTGCGTGAACCATACCCAGATGAACGGCGATAACTTTGAATCGGTTTACCATTAGGAATGAGCTGAAGCATGGTGTAGCGCACAGCGGAGTTAATTGCCGCCACATCAAGCCGATGGGTCAGTGAGGCGTCTTTGGCCACCGATTGCAGCCCCAGCATATCTTCCACTGTCACCACGCGCTGCGTCAGTGCAGTCAGCTCGACATCTTTGTTCTCGATGGTTTGTGACAGCTCATCACGCTTTTGTTGCAGCATGGCCACTTCGTTATTCAATGCAGCACGCTCTTCACGTAACCGGTTAACCGCGGCTTCGGCTTCAGTGGAACGCTCGGAGAGTAAATAGAGGCTGGCAAAGGTCACGGTGAGAACGGCCAGCACGACTAACGCCAAGGTTTGCACTACCTTTTTACGGGTAGGGCAAAGCGTATAATGCTTCACACCATTTGGGTGTGAGATGGCGATATGAATATGATCTGTCATGACTGGTTACTGCTGGCCTGCGTTTGATACCGCCCATGACGATGTGGCGTTACGATTCTGACTCTGCCATTGGGTCGGTCAACTGCGCTAGCTCACGATGAAGGAGTTCATCGTTGCCAACGTTGAGTTCAACGAGCCTTTTTAAATGACTGGCACTATCAATGTCAATGTGATCAATATAAAGATGGAGATAATTCTCGCAGTTATTGACCAGAATGCAGTCCATGTCTAATTCTACGTCAGAGTCATGCAGGTAAAAGACCAACGAGAATGCTGTGTGTTGCGGGTCTGCTTGCCAGTTCTCAGGACGGCTGAGCAACACACCCTTGAGAGACAAGTCGAGAACCTGCGCGTGCCACGCCTGTTCATCTTGCTTGAGTATCGCGGGGGCACGATACATCACGCGGGAAAACTTTCTACGCTCTGGCATGATCGCATCTCCTCAATCCTTTGAACTAAGTGTAGGCGATGCATGGCGGGCGACCTAATAATCTGCGCGGACGTATCGATTCTGAAACATTTTTTGGTGTTCTTGCGTAAGAAAGCGGATGGAGTGCGGTTTGTTGCGAGCCGCTTTACCTGCTGGGAGACCATAAAAAGGGCAGCGTTGGCTGCCCTCATTAGTGCGGCGTTACTTGGCAACGCGCTTGTATTTGATGCGGTGCGGCTCAGCCGCTTGTGCGCCCAGCGTTTTCTTCAACCAATCGGTGTATTCAGCAAAGTTACCTTCAAAGAAATTCACTTGGCCTTCATCACGATAGTCAAGGATGTGGGTGGCGATACGGTCAAGGAACCAGCGGTCGTGTGAAATCACCATGGCGCAGCCTGGGAACTCGAGCAGGGCTTCTTCCAAGGCGCGTAGAGTTTCAACGTCCAGATCGTTGGTTGGCTCATCAAGCAGCAGGACGTTGCCGCCTGCTTTCAATAGCTTAGCCAGGTGGACGCGGTTGCGTTCACCGCCGGACAAATCGCCGATACGTTTCTGTTGATCGCTCCCTTTGAAGTTAAAGCGAGAGACATAAGCACGCGCAGGTAACTCAAAGTTATTGATGCGAATAATATCGGCACCTTCCGAGATCTCATCGTAAACGGTTTTGTTGTCGTCCATGCTATCACGGAACTGATCCACCGAGGCCAATTGTACGGTGTCACCGACCTCTACGGTGCCTGCGTCCGGTGTTTCGGTACCACTGAGCATTTTGAACAGTGTGGATTTACCGGCACCATTGGGACCAACGATACCGACGATAGCGCCTTTCGGGACGCTAAAAGACAGATCGTCAATCAATACGCGATCACCAAATGACTTAGTGAGGTTGTTAACTTCAATGACTTTATCACCCAGGCGTGGGCCGGGTGGAATAAACAGCTCATTGGTCTCGTTACGGCGTTGGTAATCGGAGGTGTTAAGCTCTTCAAAGCGTGCCATACGCGCTTTTGATTTGGCTTGACGGCCTTTCGGGTTTTGACGTACCCACTCAAGCTCTTTCTCAATGGTTTTCTGGCGCGCTTTTTCCTGGGAGGCTTCTTGCTTCAAGCGCACGTCTTTTTGCTCAAGCCACGATGAATAGTTGCCTTCCCAAGGGATGCCTTCACCACGGTCTAGTTCAAGGATCCAACCAGCGGCGTTATCAAGGAAGTAGCGATCGTGCGTAATCGCCACAACCGTGCCGGTATAGTCGACCAAGAAGCGCTCTAGCCATGCCACTGATTCGGCGTCCAAGTGGTTGGTTGGCTCGTCGAGTAGCAGCATATCAGGCTTCTCGAGTAGCAAACGGCAAATCGCCACACGGCGGCGCTCACCCCCAGACAGGTTTTTGATTTGCGCATCCCACTCCGGCAGACGCAGGGCGTCGGCGGCACGCTCTAGCGCGTTATCAAGATTATGACCATCTTTGGCTTGGATCAGGGCTTCCAGTTCACCTTGCTCTTGCGCCAAGGCATCGAAGTCGGCGTCAGGATCGGCATAGGCTGCGTAGACAGCGTCGAGACGCGTCAATGCATCTTTCACATCCGAGACCGCCTCTTCAACGGTTTCACGCACGGTTTTGTCTTCGTCTAGCCCTGGCTCTTGCGGAAGGTAGCCAATTTTAATGCCTGGTTGCACACGGGCTTCACCCTCAATTTCGGTATCGATACCGGCCATGATGCGCAATAGACTCGATTTACCGGCCCCGTTGAGGCCTAGCACCCCAATTTTGGCGCCTGGGAAGAAACACAAAGAAATATCTTTAAGAATTTGGCGCTTAGGTGGCACGATCTTGCTCACCCGCGACATGGTATATACGTACTCAGCCATTTCTGCTCACGCTACTCGTTGTGGTGTAAAAGACACTATTCTAACGTTAACTTTGCCAAGTTTAACAGTGATTGTCATATTCGGTGGGTAATATAGCCCATGGGCAGCAAACCATTTGCCAAAGCGCGAGGGAATTTGCTGATGCGATTGTTGTCTATTCGTTGTCACACATGCTGAATGTGACACATTCGTCACGGTGTTAATTGATTAGGAGCGACCTTTGACATGGAACGATTCATCGCTTTGTCCGGGCCTTTACGCAATGCATCTCACGCGGTGCGTCGTGGTGTCCGTGCCTTCTCCCGTTCACTGCGACCCGGACTTATTTTATGGGTTCTAGGGGCCGCTTTTTCTCCTTCTCTTGCTCTGGCGTCGGCGAGCCCAGACAGTGGGCAAATGACGCCTGCGCAGCGTCAATATGAGGCTGCTATTGATGCGATTGAGCGTGGTGAATTACGCCAATTTCGCCGCCTCAAAGCCAAGTTGCGTGATTATCCCCTTTATCCCTATTTAGATTACCGTGATTTTACTCGCAACCTTTCAGAAAAGTCGCCCACCTCGGTCACCAACTTTATTCAGCGTTACACCACCATGCCGTTTGCCAATAGCCTGCGTGCTGACTACCTGACACTACTGGCGAATCGAAAAGATTGGGCAACCTTGGTCGCTTTCCAGCCCGATGTACCAAGAGGGGAGCGTTATCAATGCCAGTATTATTACGCTCACAGCCAGGCTGGCAATCGTGCATTAGCGCGCAGTGGCGCGAAATCACTCTACTTGTCTGGCCAATCAGTCGACAGTGCATGCGATCCCTTATTTGATTACCTCTCCGAGCAAAAGCAACTCACTGGTGATTTAATCTTGCGGCGGATGTTGCTGACCTTTGAAGGGCGCAATCGCAGCTTAATGCATTACCTACAAGATCAACTCCCCAACACTCACCAAGCGGTGGGAAAGCAAGTTATTGATCTTTATGACAAGCCTGAACAAGTTGCTGACTTTTCCAAGCGAAGCAAAGTGACACCCTTTAACCAAAAGCTGACTCGTCTTGCGTTTGAGCGACTGGCGCGTAAAGACGAAGCGCAAGCCATTCGCCATTTTCGTCGCACCGTAGAAGGGCAGCATTACGACAAAGGTGAACGACAAGCCATTGCTGATTATCTTATTGGCCAACTGATGAATGACGATGAGCCGGCGCTTGCGGGGTGGCGTGATCGTATGCTGAGACAAAGCGACGATGATGGTCTGCTCGAGCGACGGTTTCGCTTGGCGTTGGTGGAAGGTGATTGGCACGTATTGAATCAATGGCTTTCACTGCTCAGTGATGAGGCGAAACAATCACTAAAATGGCGATATTGGCAAGCGCGGATTCAGTTAGAGCTTGGCGACAGTCACGCGGCGAATCAGGCATTTGAAACCCTGTTGGGTGAGCGCAATTTTTACAGTGTGGCTGCCGCTCTGCACCTAGAAAAGCCGATCCATATCCCTTCGCGTACTGCGGTGTTGAAAGAGGCGGGTCTGATGCCTGTCAATGATGTGCTGGCGCGAGTCGATGAGCTGATTGCGCTTGATAAAATCTACGCGGCGAAGCGCGAGTGGTATTATGTGTTACAGCGCGCCAGTGATGAGCAAATTGCGCTCCTGGCCGCTTATGCCAATAAACAGCACTGGTATCATCTCGCAGTACAAGCCACCATTGCCGGAAAAATGTGGGACCACTTATCGTTGCGTTTTCCGCTGGCTCATCAGTGGTGGTTTGAGTTTTTCAGTCGCGAACGTGGGGTAGATAAAACCACATTGATGGCGCTGTCACGCCAAGAAAGTGCTTTCTTTACCCGTGCGGTCTCTCACGTAGGCGCGAGAGGCTTGATGCAATTGATGCCGCGTACGGCACGTGAAACCTCGCGTCGGTTAGGGTTTGATTATCAAGGGCCGGCCAGTCTTAGCGATCCGGGCGTGAATATCCGCTTGGGCAGTGGTTATTTGAAAATGATGCTCGATCGCTTCGATAGCAACCGCGTTCTCGCTTTTGCGGCATACAATGCTGGACCACATCGAGTAAGCCGCTGGCTGGCACGTTCGAAAGGGCACATGGATGCCATTGCTTTCATCGAGTCGATCCCGTTTTATGAAACGCGCCATTATGTGCAGAACGTGTTGATGTTCGATATCTATTATCGCCAACTTTTAGGTGAGCCCGTGCAGTTTTTAAGAGCACACGAGTTGGCACAGCGTTATTAATGTTACAATCGCGACCATCACGTAAAGAGCGAGAGGAATCCATGTCGCAATCGCCTGCATTTTCTGGTTGGCAAGATGTTATCGCGCTAGTGCGCCGTGCTGGACAAGATGATAATGATGATGCCTTGTTGACGGCCTTACTGACCCCCGACGAGCGAGACACCTTGGTGGCTCGGATTAATATTTTGCATGAGTTGTTAGAAGGGAAAATGAGTCAGCGCCAGTTGAGTCAATTATTGGGCGTGGGGATCGCGACCGTCACACGCGGCTCGAATGAGTTAAAGCGGATGGATGACGAGACCAAAAATTGGCTGGCTGATTTATTGAAACGTGAAGCTGAACAGTCCACCTCATCGACCTAATCAATAAAGCCTTAAATAGACAAACAACGGCGCCATCAGGTGCCGTTTTTATTGGCGTTAACGGTATAAGTGCGGGTGCATAAACGGAATCAGCGCCATGATTAGTGCTTGATGGTATACACTTGAGCGCGTTAATCGATGCCCGGTGAGCATGCCAATGGCGCCCCCTTTTTGTTTTACATTTTCAGTGGCAAACATTCTGTCCATCACATCGCCAAGCTCTTCGCCTTGGTGCAGAGCGTCCAACGCCTCTGGAGGGAGAGGCAGTGAGGCTGAGCGTGCCTCGCCTTGCGTTGTCCCATCATCTATCATCATCCATGCAAAGGTATGTTGACCATCTAAGCCTGCTTCTACCCCGACGTAAAAGTCTCCTTCGTATTCCGCTTTGGCGTGGCGAACGCGGTTACACGCGCCGGCATAGGTCTCTTGCTCTGTCATTGGTTGCTCTGCCACGCCACTGGCGACGGAAACGCCCGTAAAGGTGAAAAGTGTGTCGGGAAAAGCGTCATAAAACGCGGCCTCAACCGCAGCGATTTTAGCGGGGTTTTTGGACGTGACGATCACCTGTTTCATGCGCCTAGCTCTCCTTTTTGTGTTGGTAGGCGCGTTGCAGTATACGCCAACGGAGGGGTAAACGCAGCATTCCAAAAACATGAATGGCATCAGTCGGTTGGCCGACTTCGCTTAAGCCAATTCGCATTTTTTGGTGCCCTTTGCGTGGCTGTGGTACATAGGTATTAAACCAGCGATCCCAGCATGAAAGGTTGAACCCGTAATTGGCGTTGCATTCATGAAAACGGGTGGAGTGATGCACCCGGTGCATATCTGGTGTGACGATAAAGCGGCGCAGCCAAGCGTCTAGGTGCTTGGGGAGACGAACATTGCTGTGATTAAACATTGCCATCCCGCTGAGTAGCGTTTCAAACACGATCACGGCGACAACAGGTGCGCCAAGTAGCGCGACTAACACGCACTTAATGGCCATCGACAGCCAAATTTCCACCGTGTGAAAACGCGCGCCTGTGGTGACATCAATGTCCATATCGGCATGATGCACTAGATGCAGCCGCCACAGCCATGGTACCTGGTGGAAGAGTTTGTGTTGGTACCAAATCGCCATATCCATCACAACTAATGTGGCCAGAACCGCGACCCATTCAGGAAGCGAAAGCTGATTAAAAAAACCAAAACCCGAGGCGGCGGCAAAACTGGCCGCACCCACTGCAGAAATCGGTGCCAGTACTCGCAACGTGAGGGTATTAAATACAGTCAATAAGATATTCCCTGACCAACGCTCTCGCCGCGTGCGAGTGAGCTTGCGCTTCGGCCACCGCCATTCGGCGACGAGCATTACCAACAGTACCAAGGCAAACAGGCTGAGCCTAAACCCGGCTTCGTGCGCTTCAATCCAATTCATAACCACTCCTCATTTATAGAGAGTTTACGCGATAAACCCTGCCAACGTTTAGCGCAAATGGTGAAAATAGAAGGTTGGATCCTGGGTGTCAGGCAACTAATCTGTTTACTAACAGTGCTGTATTTCTCCGTGCTGACTGACCACGTAACGTGAAGGGGGAGGGAGCGTGTCAACGAGCTTGCATGATGTATACCTGGCCCGCCAAGCGATAAAGCCAGTGGCGGCGCGCACACCGCTTGTTTATTCACCGACGCTTTCTAAGCGTTACCAAGCACAAATTTGGTTGAAGCTCGAAACGAGCCAGCCGACGGGCGCGTTTAAATTACGCGGTGCCACCTACGCATTGAGTCGGTTGCCCAAGGCGCTGCGTGAGCGTGGTGTGATCACCTGCTCGACAGGCAACCATGGCCGTGCGCTTGCTTACGCGGCCAAGCAGCTTGGGATCCCGGCGACCGTATGTCTCTCTTCGTTAGTACCTGACAACAAAGTGGACGCTGTTAAAGCAATGGGCGCGCAAGTGTGGGTCGTGGGGCGTTCGCAGGATGAAGCTGAACAAGCCGCGCTTGAGGCCGTTTCGCGTGATGGGTTGTGTTATATCCCTCCCTTTGATCATCCCGATATTATTGCCGGACAAGGGACCATTGGGCTTGAGATCCTTGAAGATGCGCCAGATGTTGATGTGATTGCAGCCGGCTTATCGGGAGGCGGCTTGGTGGGAGGACTTGGCTTAGCGGCGCGTACCATCGCCCCACATATCGACCTAATTGGCGTCTCAATTCGCGATGGGGCTGCGATGTATGAAAGCATCATAGCCGGTAAGCCAGTGGCTGTGCCTGAATCTGAATCGTTGGCAGATAGCCTGGGTGGAGGCATTGGCCTTAATAATCAATACACCTTTTCTTTGGTGCCTAAAGTGATGACGCAACATTATCAAGTGGATGAAGCGTTTATAGCCCGTGCGATGATCGACATGTGGCAGTGCGAAAATAGGTGGGTAGAAGGTGCCGCCGTGGTGGGATTGGCCGCGGCATGTCAGCACCAGTTAGAGTGGCAGGACAAGAAAGTGGTGATTGTGGTCAGTGGAAATAATGTATCAACCGATACCCTGACAGCGGTCATGGCATTAAGTGAGCAGGCTCGCTCTTAGCTTGTGGTTGAATTTGGTGAGTGTCAAAGGAGCCCGTATGCAGCTATATCATCGTCAGCAAATCGAATCTGTTGCGACGTTTAACCCGCACAGTCTCAGTGTGATTGAAAATGCGTTCAGTGCCTTGGGGCGTGGCGAGGTAACCATGCCTCCTGTGTTAAGCATGGCCATTCACGAGCACAACGGCGAAGTCGATGTGAAAACCGCTCACATCAAAGGCGCTGAGCGATTTGCGATTAAAGTCAGTCCTGGCTTTTTTGATAATCCGTCGATAGGGTTGCCGAGCCTTAATGGTTTGATGGTGGTTTTCTCTGCATCAACCGGTTTGGTGGAGGCCGTGCTGTTTGATGAAGGATACCTGACTGATTTACGTACGGCTCTAGCCGGCGCGTTAAGTGCCAAGTATTGCGCGCGTGATGATGCCAACATTGTCACTGTGTTGGGGGCGGGCACGCAAGCAAGGTTACAAGTGTCTGCACTCAAACTGGTTAGAGAAATAGACACGGTGCATGTTTGGGCACGAGACAATGCACAAGCAAGGCATTACAAAGTAGAGGTTGAGGCCGAACTGGGAGTGCGAGTGATCCCTCACCAAGATGTGGCACAGGCTTGTCAACAGGCCGATATTATTGTCACCACGACACCGGCTAAGCAGCCGATTTTGCATTGGCAAGACATTCCCAAGGGCGCCCATGTCACAGCGATGGGCTCGGATAGTGCAGAGAAGCGCGAGCTTGATCCTCATATTTTGCACAATGCCGACTGGGTGCTGGTGGATAGACGTGCTCAGTCCGAGGTGTTGGGTGAGCTAAAAGGGCTGGCATTGTCACGATGTGTGGAAGAGTTAGGCAAAACGGTGGCGTCGGGGCGTCCCACAGCGCGAAGTGATGAGGCGATCACCGTGTGTGATTTAACGGGAACAGGCGTGCAAGATACCGCGATCGCCAATGCAACAGTGGCTAAGTTATTGGCAACTTATGGAGGATCACCGCATACCTGATTGCGGCCACGTTGTTTGGCGATATACATCGCTTGGTCAGCACGCGCCACGAGATCATCGAGTGAGTGATGGCCTGCTTCTGTAAAGCCGATGCCTGCACTTAAACTAACCTGATGGCGAGTGGCATGCCACAAAAAACCTTCCTGATAAACATGGTGACAAAGGGTCTTGGCCAGTTGGAAGGCGTGTTGGTACGTACAGTCCGGTATGATGATGACAAACTCTTCGCCTCCCCAACGGGCACAGCAGGCGTTCGGGGGTGAAAACTGCTTAAGTTGGCTCGCTATCTGGGTCAACAATCGGTCTCCCGCGATATGTCCCAAGCTGTCGTTGACCTGCTTAAATCGATCGATATCTAACACGATAGTGCCGAGTGCGGTGCGATGGGCCGATTGAGCAAACCAGTCCGTTAGCCCGCGCCGGTTTGCCAGCTGGGTCAGGCTATCGGTCAGTGAGGCGTGCGTGGTCTCCTCGAGAGAGGTCTTGAGTTGATGGATATCTCGAAAAACAACGATATGCCAATCTGGGTTTGGCGCGACATCGACCTGCGCTGTGACCGCATACCAACGCTGTTGACCGTCGGCATAAGTGACTAATGCGGGAAGTTCAACCGTCTTTTCACCGTGTGCTTGTGCCTCGTGCACGACCTGGTGCCATTGGCTAATGATTTCTTGCCGATAGTCGGGATCGGGATAGGCTTTTTCAAACCATTGGTAAATGTCTGGCATGTTATCGAGGGTATAGCCAAGCTCTTGTTGGAAGGCTTGATTGAAGAAAATATGGGCACGATTATTATTGCTGATCTCATCGCTCACAATCCCCTCAGATATCAATAAGGGCAGTGGCACCACATCAAGCGCATCAAAAAAGTACTGTTTAAACTGGTCAAGTGATGTCTTACTCAACGGATCCGCCTTACCATTCATCGCAACATCTTTCCGCTGCATTGGTTTAATTACCTTTAGTTAGCATAGATGATTTAGTTCGTTCGACGTAACCTCTCCGTGCTCGTCGGTGGGCTAACTAATACTGGGATCGTGAGTGAAAAAAGACTGGAGGTCAGGGCGAGTCGCCGATTATCTCGTATGAAAAGAGGAAAATTGGGTACATCATTTCTAAGATAATGCTGTGACAACCAACTTAAAACAAAAAATATACCTTATTACGTTTTCTATATTGCCTATTTCGTCGCAATATCTGTTTTCTAATGTGAATATAATGTTAATTTTGCGGGGTGTGGTCAGCTATTTAGATATTTTTTGTTTAAAAACTAGGCACAAAATCACATCTCTTTTAATTTCGTGTTTATCATTAGGTTTTTTCTTTTTACTAATGATGGGTCTCTCAGAATTGAGACACGTCTAGTTAGTGTAAAAAGGAATGATAAATGCACAAACACAGCTCTCTTGCGCTGATTATCGGCGCACTTTTTCACAGCTCCGGGGTGTGGGCGATGGCCCAAGTGCCAGATCCTGTCGACCCTCCCACCGATCCAGAGCCACAAGCGTGTGTATCACTGGTTGGAGCGAGCGGCATGGATGGCAGTCGTACCAGCGATGAGCGTTGCTTGCCCGGTGATGATCCCTTTACGGCCGAACAGTGGCATTTGCTCAACCGTGGTCAAAATGCCTTTGCCCGAGAGGGTGGCCAACCAGGCAATGATCTCAACGTATGGTTAGCCCATCGCCAAGATGTGCTGGGACAAAACGTTAACGTTGCCGTCGTCGACGATGGGTTAGAAATTGCCCATCCCGATCTGGCCGCTAACGTCCGTGCTGGAAAGTCCTATGACTTTGTGGAACGTGATGATGACCCGACACCGGAGGGCTGGAGCAGTCGTAATACCGCCCATGGTACCTCGGTCGCGGGGATCATCGCGGCGGTTCGTGATAATGGTATTGGTGGGATGGGGGTAGCACCGCTTGCCAACTTGCAAGGCTATAACTATCTCGAATACCAAAGCCAAAATGCGTGGGAGATCAGCCATGGCCGCGAAGGCTACTCGGATGATGTCCGCATATTCAACCAAAGCTATGGTGGCTCAGGCATCCGCAGTTATCCCTATAGCGATGACCCGATGAGCTATGCTGGTCGCCAGAACGCCCAATACAAAAAAATGAGCACGGGTGCCTTTGGCGGGCTTGGCGCAGTCTTTATCAAATCAGCGGGTAATGGCTATAAGCGTACCTCGTTTAACCGTCAGCGCTTCGGTCCTGTAGATGAGAACCATGGTCTACCGTGGCAAAACAGTAACCAATCATCCAGTAATGCCAATTACTGGAATGTGACGGTGAGTGCGTTGAATGCGGATGGTGAGCGCTCATCTTATTCCTCCGTGGGTAGCAGCGTCTTCTTGACCGCGCCAGGTGGCGAGTATGGCACCAATAAACCGGCACATATCACCACAGATTTGACAGGCTGTACGATGGGTTACAACCGCGACGATCGTATTCCTTATGATTCACACGATCTACACGGTGGGACAGAGATAGACAACACCTGTGATTTCAACAGCGTGATGAACGGGACGTCTTCGGCCGCGCCAAATACTTCAGGGGCATTTGCGTTGATGATGTCAGCTTATCCAAATCTGTCTCAGCGCGATATTCGCCACCTATTAGCGACGACGGCGACACGCGTGGATGCAGACGATGCCGATGTGCTTTTAACCTATCAAACGGCATTTGGTGATGAGCGCACGGTGACTGGCCTAGAAGGTTGGAAGCAAAATGCCGCGGGGCGCTGGTATAGCCCAACCTATGGCTTTGGTTTGATTGATGTTAATGCAGCACTCGAAGCCGCGAAGACCTATCAGTCTCTCCCTGCACAAGTATTCACGGATTGGACGTGGTCTTATCACAACCAAGAGGGTGAAACTGGGTTAACGATTGCGGATGCCGGGTCGGTTGCGACAGCAGACAGTGTGCAAGTAGCTGATAACCTCACCATCGAGGCGGTACAAGTGCGGACTTCGATCGAGCATAGCCGTATGTCAGATCTGCTGATTGAACTCGAGTCCCCTTCCGGTACCCGTAGCGTGCTGATGTCTCCACGCAATAGCATGCTATCGAACACCCTAGATAGCACCTACCCAGAAGGCTTTACTGACCACCTGATGCTTAGCCATAAGTTCAATGGTGAAGCATCGCAAGGTCAATGGACACTCTACGTCACAGATACGGACGGCAAGACGCGTCAATACAGCTTAGGGGGTGAGGTGAAGTCGATGGCGAATAACAGCGTCGATGGTAAATTGACGCAATGGTCACTGCGTGTCATTGGTCACCGCGGTTAATAGGAGACGAAGTATGAAAAAATTAATGATAGCCCTGGCAGTCATGGGTATCAGCCTTGGTGTCAGCGCAGGCACGGTGCAGCTAAATGGCAAAGACTATGTCGTCGTCGAAACCGACAGTAATGCGCGTAATATGAGTGGCGAGCAAATGGGCGTGATGGTTGGCGATAAAGTCGCCGTCTCGGCACAAAGCGCGCCATTAACGGTCACAGGCTCGATTTTGGTCAAAGCCAGTGAGGCGAACGCCAGCCAGCTAGCTCAAAAATATGGTCTCGACCTAGTCAGCTATCTCGATGGCGTGGCGTTGCTGGAAGCGACACCCGGTACCAATGTTGCTGAGCTAGAAAAGGCGTTAAATCAAGAGTTGGATACGCCTGTCAATCTTGAGCTGAATCCACAAAATCAGCGTCCACAATAAGTAAAATGAGCGCTTATTAATAAGAGCCCGCCTTTTTAGGCGGGCTTTTTTTGTCATTCTCTCCCCCCATTCTTGTAGAGAAAACTGTGGCCCAATTTCCCCACCAACTATTTTGTTACTAGTTATTCCAGATTGTTCATAACTTTTACATGAGCCCCGTCTAACAGCTTGGTATGCTTTATCGCTTCTTAGCGCCAAAAAAATAGACAAATCATCATTATGCAGCTGTGACGCTGTGATTAGGGAAAAGACAATGTGGAAAACCATTAGACATTCTTTGCCATTGCAAATTGCAGTGGCTGCCGCACTAGCTTGGCTGGTGGGCACGGTATTCGGCCCCATTGAAAACGCAGAGCAGACCACTTGGTATCCACTGCTTATGCTCGCCAAGGTCAGTTATATCGGTCTACTCAAAGCCGTGGTCGGTGTGATGGTACTGCTCTCGCTACTGGAAGGGATCAGTAATATTGGCAATGTGGTTCGCCTTAAGCGCCTTGGTGGTGCAACACTTTTGTTTTACGGTTTTACCACCACCATCGCGATCACTATTGGTCTTGGCGCAGCGCTGATGATGCCCGAGTGGCAACCGCTCACCAATGCACCGCCAGTGGATGAGAGCATTAGCTTTATCAACCAAGAGGCTGCGGGAGCCGGAGCCATTGCCACCAAACTTATCAATATGGCGTTGGTGAATCCATTTGCCGCGGTGACTCAGGGTAACCTTTTGGCGATTGTGGTGTTCACCATTTTGTTCGGCATTTCGCTGATTGTCGCACTGCCAGAGTCGCACCCATTATTCGAGACCATTCGTGGGCTGAATAAAGGCATTAACACCATGGTGGCAGGGATTATCAAGCTGGCGCCGTTTGCGGTGTTTGCGATTGTTTTCCAGTTCTCCCATCAAGGCGATAACGATCTATTTGGCCAGCTATTTAGCTTCGCCGCCTTGGTGTTTGGACTCACGATGGTCCATGCGGTGATCGTGTTGCCACTTATTGCACGCGTCGCTGGTGGTATTGGCTTTGTGAGCCTATTTCGTGCCATTTCCGCGCCACTGGCGATGGCCTTTGCCACTTCTTCCAGTGCTGCGACACTGCCCGTCTCGATGCAGGCTGCCAAAGAAGAACTCAAGGTCACTCCGTCGACCGCGAGCATGGTCTTGCCGTTGGGCGCGGTGATGAATATGGATGGCACCGCATTATTTGAAGGGGTTGCGGCGGTGTTCTTGGCACAACTGTTCGGGATTGATCTGTCGACGACTGGCATTGTGATGATCTTCATTATGGCGATGGTTTCGTCGGTAGGCGCGCCGGGCATGCCGTCAGGCTCGATGTCGGGTATGCAGTTGGTGTTGCTGGCTGCGGGGATCCCCCTGGAAGCCATTGCCATTTTGCTGATCATTGAGCGCCCGCTCGACACTTTCCGTACCGCGGTCAATGTGCAAGGCGATTTGATTGGTGCCACGGTAATAGATAAGTGGCAAAAGCTTATGTGTTAATCCGCGGATTGATCAGTGAGGTGTGACATTCACGTCTGCAGCCTTAACCTATAACCAGTAGGCACTCTTTATCTTCTGGCGTTGCTGCTTTTATCTTCTTATCCGTAAGCTTAGCTATGATTTTAGCCATAACATAATGGGTACACCTCTCAGCCTCCATTTTTATCAGTGTACACCTCGGTGTACCTAAAAATCAAAGCGGTTGGTGGACCTCTATGGACCTTAATGAAATCTAAGTTATTGATTTTGCATTATTTAAGGCAATAAAAAAGACGTCCGTGGACGTCTTTGAATATAAAATTGGTGGAGCTGGCGGGAGGCTATTTCCCAGCCCAGCACGCTGCACATAACCTTTTGATTTAAAGGTTTTATTTCTTGTATCTTTCGAGCGTGTGATACCGAATTTCCCTAAATTGTAGCTCAGCTATGTAGGTGAGTAAATAGTTAAGCTGATTGGTTGTCTTGTAATGAGTACAGATGGGCTTTCAATCACAGCATGCTTGCTATGTTGATGGTCTAATAAAAAAGCAAATGTATTAAAGCTGTTGCATCTGCAAGCACACTTAAGCAGATATAAGGAGAGTGAAATGGACTTTATAGAGCGACTGCAAGCTTTGTCCAAAAAGGTGGGACAGCTATCTGACTCGATAGAAACAGAAGAGGCGACAAAGACTGCTTTGGTGATGCCATTTCTTCACAATGTGCTTGGATACGATATCTTCGACCCCAGCGAGGTTATCCCTGAGTTCACTGCTGATACAGGCACGAAGAAGGGAGAGAAGGTTGATTATGCTCTGATGAAAGACGGGGATGTTCAGATCTTAATCGAGTGTAAGAAAGTGAATGAAGCGCTCTCACCAAAACACTCTAGCCAACTATACCGATATTTTTCAGTGACCAATGCTCGTATAGCTGTATTGACTAACGGTTGTGAGTATCAGTTTTTCACTGACCTCGATGCGCCAAATAAAATGGATGACAAACCGTTCTTGATTCTAGATATGTCCGAGGTCGACGAGCATGTAGTCCCAGAGCTGAAAAAACTGACGAAGACTTCTTTCGATGTCGATTCCGTGGTCGATGCGGCTGGTGAATTGAAGTATCTCAATCAAATAAAAAAGGTGTTAGCAGAGCAGTTCCAAGATCCAGAGGAAGACTTTGTAAAGCTTTTGACTGCTAGGGTCTACGATGGGATGCAAACAGCCAAGGTCAAAGCACAGTTTACTGAAATAACGAAAAAAGCTTTGAAGCAATTCCTCAACGACAGCATAAACGCTCGTTTGAAGTATGCCATAGGCAGTGAAGAGCGTGAGGCGAGAGGAGCCAACGAACAACCAGAGCAGGATGAAAGCTCTGCCGAAGCTGATGGTAGCAACCCTAAGATAGTCACCACAGAGGAAGAGCTCGACGGTTATAATGTTGTCAAAGCTATTCTGAGAGAAAGAGTCGATGTATCGCGAGTCGCTCATCGAGACACACAAAGCTACTTTGGGATTCTACTTGATGATAATAATCGTAAGCCATTGTGTAGGTTGCACTTTAATGGCCGACAGAAGTATGTAGGAATCTTTGACTCAAACAAGAAAGAGACTAAAACTCCCATCGACAGTGTTGATGACCTTTTCCAACTGGCAGGGGAGTTAAAGGCATCGGTAGACCTGTACGAGTAAAGCTCTTTGTTAGCCCTAGGTAGCCGTAATTAGCTACCTAGTGGTATCTGATGGCGTTAAGTTAACTAGCCACGGGTCTTTCTTCGTCTTTTCTGCTTTGTTTTTACGTAAAAAATTTTCTCTCGCATTTAATAATACATAGTGTTTTAAATTTCCCCCCGCGCACCCTATAAGAAATTTAACTATCTGGATTGGTGGTGTGGAAAATACTTTTATGAGTGCTAACGCCCCCCAATGAGAACCTTTGGTTGTTTATTATTCTCCTTAGTAGGTCTCTTAATGTTGCCTTTTGAACCTACCTCAAACAGCTACGGCGGGGTGGTCTATAAGTCCTGTTTGACAGTTTTAGACCTATATGAAATTATGAGCCCATCTTATAGACCAAGATGAAGAGTAAGAAATGGCTGTTATCGCGTATTACCGTGTTTCAACTGACGACCAAACAATCGAGAATCAACGAAGAGAGCTCAATAAGACATACCGTATAGATAAGGAGTTCGCTGATTGTGGAGTGAGCGGGACAGTTAGCGCTGAGAAGAGGCCAGAGTTTAAGAAGCTACTCGACTATGTGCGCGAAGGAGACACACTTGTGACGGTCGATCTTGATAGATTGGGGAGAGACAGCATTGATGTGCAAAACACCGTGAGAGAGCTTCTGAGAGGCGGTGTGAACGTCATTGTGACAAGGTTAGGGGTAGACCTCAGCACAGACGCAGGAGAGCTTCTGGTGACCATTCTGTCCAAGGTGGCAGAGATGGAAAGAAGGAAGATGTTAGAGCGCTCAAACGCAGGCAGAGAGCGTGCAAAGGCAGAAGGTAAGCATATGGGTCGCCCTCACACTATAAGCAAAGAGCAGGTGCATGAGCTTCGCTCAAAGGGGTACTCTATTAATGCCACAGCCGAGGCTTTGGGGTGCTCTGTGTCGTCGGTTAAAAGACTACAAAAAAGTATTTGTTGAATTCTATAATCATATGCTAAGCATTATAAAATAACAGCTGTAAGGAGAGGGTATGTTTTTTGATGTTAAAGGTTTTTTGGAGGCGGTAGAATCTTTACACTTGCTGAGAGAACAAAGGGAGAAAGTATATCTGCTTCTGCCCTTGCAGAATAAAGTAATAAGCGAGTTGAAGAAGACGGAAAGGAGTATAAAACTTTTGAGCGAGGGTGTTCGTCGGCTAGAGAGGTATAGAAGAAGAAAGCGCCCACCAGAAGAGAAGTGGAAGGTGAGGGAGCTAAAGGAAATGATAAGAAAAGGTAAGGAGAGGTTGTCTATTTATAAGAGAATTTTGTTTGTTTGGAGGTGTGTGGGAGATGGTATTGCTTTTATTTATCAAACTAAAAGCTCATTAAAGCATCTTTATCTTGGTCATGAAGGCCACCCTAAGCAAGAACCAGGTTTTTTATCAGGAAAAGCTGGATTTGAAAAAGAATACATTTCGATGGCAAAGGGAGTAGAGCTAGGGGTTCCTGTGGTTTTGAGTGATTTAACTAATACTTTGAGGGTTGGGGATATTTGTGTTCTGGGAGGAGATGAACCCATCCCTATAGAAATAAAGAGTTCGACTAATCGTAACTCTCGAACGGATCGACAGTTCCAACATCTTGAGGAAGTTGTCAGCTTTCTCTGTTCTGGGTTTGCAAAAAACTACCACGGTTTTGAATTAACCAAGCGGATAGAGGTGTGTCATAAAGAGGTAAGTCATAGAGAATCGATCAACCGATGCATTGAAGGTGCTTTTCGTGAGAAGGGCATTAAAACATTGTCCCCAGAGCCTGGTTTAACATATATCGCTTTTGCTTCGGGGCAGGAAGAAAAGTTTAAGGAAGTCATGGAAGAGCACAGTAATAGCTCTATAGTAATTCATTTGGTCTGTGATGAGCGCCACCTACCATCTTATCCTTTTTTACTTTCTTTTACTCCTTATAACTCGCTTCTTTTCTCAATGGGAGAAGTGGAAGTTGTGGTCTTTATAGAAATGAGAGTGGTAGAAAGTATGATAAGAGATGCTGGACTTTTTCCCCGTTTCTTAAAGGACGAAGATGGAGAGCTCTCTCTTCAGATTATGCATGATGAAAATGATATATTCAAAGGAGCATTCCGTGTAAATGAGAGCTATCTTTTGCGTTTAGGTACTGAGTTTTTATCGGTCCGTAGCTTTGTTAATGAGCAGGTTGATATTGCAAGTAATTTTAGTCTTGAAGGGAAAGATGTTGTGATTGATAAGGGAACATCAGAAAAGATGAAGGAGTGGTTAGAGGTCGAATCTATTAATTGAGTTTTCGGTGTTTTCTTATTTTAAGGTTTTTATGTTAGAAAGATTTAGAATGCAGAAGCCTTGAGCTTGGAGATTGAGCTTGCATGAATCTTTCCTCACGAACTTCTAGAGATGCAGGGGTTTTTGAGGAGGGTACAATTAAGAAGGTGTCCTTTTGGTTAGGCCTTGCATTGGAAGTTATCGGTATAATTGGAGTAGCTTTGTAAGCGTGACTAGGACATTTACAACGTCTAATTGAAGCCCCCAGGAAAAACTCTTAGATATACATTAAGAGATGTCAGTCATTGATAGTCTCAGCGATAGTATTTTGTCATAGAGCCTTCACGCTCTCACTAGGGCATTTACAACGTCTAATTGAAGAGCCCAAGGAAAACTTTTAGATATACACTAAGAGTCAGCCTCGCTGCCACTCTTCTCTGGCTCTTTCCCATCAGAGGCTTCTGTCTAATCAAGCCATTTACAACGTCTAATTGAAGAGCCCAAAGAAAAACTCTTAGATATACATTAAGAGTCCCATGTGGCACCACCACTGCTGCTTTAGTCGTAGCAGATACTAAATAGACCACCAGCACAACACTATCGCACCTTTGCTTACATGGATAAGTAGCTAAGTAGAGCGACTCTGCGTTGACTGTTATTTCACTTGATAGAAGGAATTATCATTGTGAGCAGCAGTCGAATAGAGTGTGTCTGAGCTGTATGGTCTAGTATGGCCTATGGGCTGTTGCCTTAAGAAAATACGCGAGCGAAGCCAAGAGAGCTTTAGCTGGCCTCGTTGGATCGTTGGTCTGATTTGAATGAGTGAACTACATAGCCATAGGCAGGATTGAAGTTGCTCCTCTCCAAACTCACGGGCAACAGATAACATGAATGAGGGATGACAAGAATTAAACTGATTAAACGAGCGGTCTCTTCATATTACAGTCGTCTGTGTGAACGCTACAAGACCACTCACGCTGCACAGAGGGTAACGCTCTCACGACACACTGCCGCAATAACCCTTATCATTAGAAATAACTACTGCACCATACGGGTCTATATAACTCCACTCAGGAGCAAGTGACCCACTCCCACTGCTTCAATGCCTATGATTGGTCTTCTAGCATAGTTAACACTGAAGCTGCCCCAAAGCCTCTCTATTATTGTTTCGACAACAGAAACTAGCCACCTAATTATCACATAACAGCTGTCACAGAGCACTCATAAGCCCTCACAGGAGGCGGTATAGTTCCAAAGGGAATGTCACCTGCCATGGGGGAAGGGGAGGTCTGTCGACTTTTACCGTTTCTCAATCATTGAGTGGGAAATGAATCGTCTCTATATGCTTCCTGAGACTAGCTATCGTCAGGCCTGAGCCGTAATTACCACTGACAGAGCTTTCTGACCATCCACCAAGCTGCTTATAAGCAACTTCAGGCACTCCAGCATTCAACGCTAGGTCTTTGAAGTTGTGTCTCAAGCTATGGAAAGTTACACGGTCTGCTTTTAGTTCATGCTTACGACAGAAATAGGCATAGCGCTTACTGTATATGTCTGAGCGATACCCGCCCTGTTTTGGAAGAGGAATATCGAATAGCGTCTCTGTATTCAGTGACTGTACGAACTCGATGAAACCAAGGTTTAACAGTGCGTCAGGCAGAGGCACAGATCTGGCCGAAGAGCTAGTCTTTAACGCCTTGCCGTCCTCTTCGTTTACAGAGATATACCAAATGCCCTCGTGTTGCCTGATGTCTGAAGGTCTCAACTGGACGATTTCATTCATACGCAGACCACAACAAAGTGCTATTCGTACAATCCAGTAGTGCTCTGTGCCTTTGGTCAACTGAAGTAACCTGTCGAGCATCTCTGGTGAGTATGGTCTCCGTGCGTCCTTGTCTGCGACTCTTTTCTTGAGCCTCACGCTCTCTGCAGGGTTGAATGTGATATATCGTTCTTGCATAGCGAACTTAAACATTGCAGAAATCGCTTCTAAGCGCTGATTGATGCTCGTGATAGAAAGAGGGGGAAGGTGCTTCAATTGCCCACTACTCACCACAGCAATAAGCTCAGGAGTCGTGAGATTCTTGGTCTCCTTTAACTTCGCTGAATTACTTGGCGTGTCTATCAGTACATCCCTCAGCTTTCTTATGTCTGCTGTCGAGACCTCTTTGACAGGATAGTCTGCCCCCATAAGACCAAGAAGGAACTCAGTAGATACTTGATAGCGCTGCTTGAGCTTATCACTCATTGGCTTACCAGTTGCTGCCATTTCTGTTTGCTTGTTCTCTAGGAACTCACTAGCGACGTATTCAAGTGTTGGAGCTTTTTCTATCTTAGGAATTGGTTTGGTGATGGTCTTAATGTCGCTCGAGAAGCCGCTAATCGAGTCTAGGAGAGTCTGTGTCTGGGCTTGTAGGTGCTGGGCGAACTCGATGAATACACGCGCTTTCTGTGGCTCTGTGAGCGCGTTGTACTGGCTGGTGGTTCGGTCAGGGATGGCTCCCTCAAAAACACGTTGTACGCGAGGTGCATCAGCTAGTTTTAGGCTGTCGTGTAGCATTCCTGCTGCATGTTCTTGAATGGCGTCTAAGCTTGCTTCTAACCCGTTCCGTATACCCTCAACATCGACAGAGCCAGTTAGCATGTTGTCCTGCTTGTCTTTTACCCACGTATTGGCGGCTTCAATGGCAATGTTTTGAAGGTCGACCAGCTCAACTCTCTTCTCTGGTACAGAATAGCCACTGAGCTCCGCGAACTCTTTCATCAGACGACCAGCCTCGATGGTGGCTAGTTGTTTGGCTTGTGTCTTGTTCGAGGTCTTCAAAGAGAAGCGAATAAGGCGCTTGCCATAGTGCTCGACTAGGTGGCTAGGAACTCGCTTTTGGAAATAGTAAACGCTGCTGTTTTTACGTTTGTATATGTGCAAATCGTCGCCCGTGTAGCTCAGCTGCGTATCACACATATGCTTTTTAACTGCTTGAAACAAAAGAACTTTTAATAAAAACAACAACTTAAAGGAAAGTGGTGGAGCTGGCGGGAGTTGAACCCGCGTCCAGAATCAGTCTAACCAATGGCGCTACATGCTTAGTTTGTCTTTTATCTCGTCAGTGTGCTGCGGACAAACACGCCACACAAAGACATACCCAAATTAGTTTTAACGCTTCAGCTCTTGGGTCAAAGCATCCACGCGATCCTGTTTGGTTTTGACTATCCTGAATCCCCGTCCTACAGGCGGAGGCTAGGGAGGATAGGCACTCAACAGGTTATTAAGCTGCTAGTGCGTAGTTTTCGTCGTTTGCGACTATTTGTTTGCGGCTTTTTACGAGGCCAACCGCCCCTCGGCATGCTCCACGGGCCTTCTCAATCCTGTCGAATCCTGAATCAGCCCCAGAGTGTGAGCGGCAGAGTCTAACACATTGATCTACCGCGTCAACGATTAACGCGCTGCGTTTTTCATGATCCTGGACTTTTGTCGCTGCCAGTCTCTGTCTTTCGCTGTATCGCGCTTATCGTGTAATTTTTTACCTTTCGCTAAGCCTATTTTGAGTTTAGCAAAAGATTTTTTCCAGTATAAAGACAGTGCCACCACCGTGAAACCGTCTCGATTTACCTTGCCGAGCAAGGTATCAAGCTCACGCCGTTTAAGCAATAGCTTACGGGTGCGCTGCGGATCGGCCACCACGTGCGTGGAGGCGACATTAAGCGGGGTAATGGTTGCCCCGAACAAAAAGGCTTCCCCGTCTTTTAGCAACACATAGCTTTCACTGATATTGGCCTTACCTGCTCGGAGTGCTTTCACCTCCCAGCCTTGCAGCTCTAGCCCCGCCTCAAAGTCATCTTCAATGAAGTACTCAAAGCGTGCCTTTTTATTCAGCGCAATGGTGTTACTACTTGCTTTGTTCTTTGCGTTTTTCTTAGCCATAGTGGCCGCATTATAAAGGGGATATATCGAAGAATGAAAGGATTATCGCACTCAGTGGGAGAAAGAGTCTGACTTTATCCGCGATGTGGGTTGTGAGCATTGGTCTCAATCAGTCTCGATGGTATTATTTCGCGGTTAACTTGCAAGGAGTCCCTATGCCGCAAATCATCCGCTCGGCTTTAGTGCCGTACAGTGCTGAGCAAATGTTTGCCTTGGTGAACGATGTTGAGTCCTATCCTGCTTTCTTGCCCGGGTGTGTGAGCACCCGCCTTATTGAACATACAGACACCACCATGGTCGCGTCTTTAGATGTGGCGAAAGCAGGGATTAAGAAAACATTTACCACCAAAAATTATTTGGTGGATAGCAGCCGTATTGATATGACACTGGTGGACGGGCCATTTAAACGCTTAAGTGGTGGCTGGAAATTTACGCCGTTATCAAGTGACGCATGCAAGATAGAACTCGACCTCGAGTTTGAGTTCACGAACCGCTTGGTCGAAGCGGCCTTTGGCCGTATCTTCAGCGAGTTAACCAGTAGTATGGTGAAGGCGTTTACAGAGCGAGCGAAAGAGATTTATGAGTGAAGAGACATTGCTGCATGTTGAAGTGGTTTACCCGTTGCCTAATGAGCAGCGCATCTTCAACTGCGTGGTGAAGCCAGACTCGACGGTGGAAGACATTATTCGTCAATCAGGTGTCTTAAGCGCCTATCCGGAGATTGATCTTGAGGCCAACAAGGTTGGGGTATTTAGCCGACCGGTGAAACTCGACGCGCAAGTGCGCGACGGGGATCGTATTGAGATTTACCGCCCGCTGCAGGCCGACCCGAAAGAGATCCGCCGTCGCCGCGCCGAGCGCGCGAAGCAAGAGGGAAAAGCGGATCCTGTTACTGGTGGGCGTGTAGATACCCAGCGCAAACGCTCATGACTAGCCAAAAAGAAAGGCGCCGAGCGGCGCCTTTACTTCATGGAGAATAGATGACGGCATCAGAGAGCCGGATGCGTCGTCGTTACTGAACAGCTTCGAAAAATTGCTCACCTGGCTCGAAATCACCGTCCATGTTCACGAGTTGATTATTGTCATCGAATGAAAGCACCAGATCTTTTTGTGTTGGCGCCTCATGGCCAGGTTGTTGCCATTGCACAAAATACCAAGTGTTAGGATAACCTGATTCCACCAACATTGGGGGGCCGAGAAGGAACTTAACCTGCTCTTTGGTCATGCCAAATTTCAAGGCGTCGACGGCCTTTTCTTCAATGTAATTACCTTGGTTTATATCCACGCGATAAACCAGCTTTTCGGCATAAGAGCAGCCCATCATGGCAATCGCCATCAGAGAGGCAACGGCGGCTTTAGTCCAACCCATAGTTAATATCTTCACTGTCTTGTTTGATGGCAAATCATGTCTGTCGGTGACCATGTGTAGTCTGCGACGGATGCGTCCCGAGTATAATGAAGCAGGGAATATATGTAAAAAACCTGCTGACGACTAGCGTTTCGACGATGATAGCGTGAAAAAGTTCGACGTGTGTAAGGAAATAACCGAGAAAAGCAAAGCTAGTGCACTTTTCTCGGTCTGAATGCCACATTCAGCGCTGTTTTGACTTGGCAGAATCAAGCGGCTACTAGAAGATCTTCCGCGTTTGCGAGGGTGCGATCAGTGATCTCACTGCCACCCAGCAATCGCGCAAGCTCACTAATTCTTGCCTTGTAGTCGAGCGGATACATACGGGTCGTAGTGCTGCCTTTGTCAGTATCTTTAGCTACAAACATCTGCTGATGACCACAGCCTGCGACTTGTGGCAGATGGGTCACACACATCACTTGGGTGGAATCGCCAAGTTGACGTAAAAGTTTGCCCACAATCGCAGCGGTTGGCCCACTGATCCCCACATCGACTTCATCAAAGATCAGGCTAGGGGTTTCTACTTTTTGGGCGGTGATGACTTGAATGGCCAGCGAGATCCGAGACAGCTCGCCGCCGGATGCAACCTTCGCCAGTGGTTGTAAAGGCTGACCTGGGTTCGTCGACACAAGAAATGCCACCGCATCTCCGCCTAGTGGGCTGAGGTGGGTCTTCGCTTTATTTTCGACTTGGATCTCGAAGCTACCATGTTCCATGCTCAGCTGGTGCATGCTTTGCGTGATCAGTTTGTTCAACTCTTTGGCATAGCGACGACGGCTCTTGCTTAATTTCTCAGCGGTGTCGAGGCAATCTGCAAACTGCCTGTCCACATCTGCTTGCAACTGCTCAATCGCCTCATCGTTATGTCCCAGTTTCTCCAACTCTTGAATCAATTGTTGATGCGTCTCATATAATGCATCGGGTTGAACCTGATGTTTACGCGCCAAACTCATGATAGTGCTCATGCGCTGATCTAGATACTGGAGGCGTTGAGGATCCATATCGAGTTGGTCAAGATAGCTACTCACTTCTTGGCTCGTCTCTTGGGTTTGGATCCGCGCCTCTTCGAGCATTTCAGCGAGCGGTGAGAAGTGACTATCTAGTGCAGCCAGCTCACTTAAGCGCTGCTGGGCCGCCGTCAGTAAGCTCAATGTGTTGGTCTCTTCGCCATCACTGAGTAAATCCACCACCGCCTGACTGGTCATGGCGATATCGCCACTGTTTGACAAGCGTTTGTGTTCTTCTTCGATTTGTTGGTATTCCTCTTCACCCAATGCGAGTTCATTGAGCTCACCGACTTGATATTCCAAAAGTTGTTGCTGAGCGTCGATGTCGTCTTTTTTCTTGATCAGTGCTTTTAGCTCATTTTTAGTACGGCGCCAACGCTGATAGCGTGTCGCCATTTTGTCCAGCAAGCTTTGGTGGCCAGCGTATTGGTCTAATAACGTAATTTGGTGTTCAGGGCGTAACAGTTGTTGGTGCGCGTGTTGACCATGGATATTTATCAATAGCTGCCCCAGCGCTTTTTGCTGTGAGGCAGGTACGGGGTTACCGTTGATATAGGCGCGTGAGCGGCCTTCTTTGGTGATCACTCGTCTTAAAATGCAATCATCACCGTCTTCCAGTTCGTTATCTTGCAGCCAGCGACGTGCGGCGCTGTTTTGCTCAAGGGTGAAGCTGGCAGAAATTTCTGCGCGTTTCTCCCCCGGGCGCACCATGTTGGCATCGGCACGATCACCAAGGCACAACCCTAGCGCATCGATAGAAATAGATTTACCCGCCCCGGTTTCACCGGTGATCGCCGTCATGCCTTTACTAAACTCCAACTCCAAGGATTTAACGATGGCAAAGTTTTGAATGGTTATATCGGCTAACATAGAGAGACACCTGTATCTATCAACAACTGTGTATAGATACAGTATATACTGTTTTTTGATCCAGTGAATACTGTTTGGCAAGAATTGTTGTGAATGCGATGAACAGCACAAAAATTGCGCATTAAAAAAGCAGGAAGCCCTGCTTTTTATCGGATACATGTAAAAGATAAGAAACAGCTGGCTTAAAACAACTTAGAAGACCAACCCAGTTTTTTTCGTAACGTGTTGTAATAATTATAATCTTGAGGATGAATGAGTTTGAGCGTGGCGGGACTTTTGTAAATGTGCACTTCGTCCCCAGGGTTTACCGGCAAGGAAACTTGGCCATCACAGCTCACTTCCAGTGTCCCGCGGTTGTCAGGCGAAACCAGTAATTTAATACGGCGGTTGCCATCAACAACCAATGGACGGCTCGACAATGTATGCGGGAACATAGGCACGAGCGAAATCGCGTCGAGGCTGGGAGATAAAATAGGACCACCGCCGGATAAGCTGTATGCGGTTGAGCCTGTGGGCGTTGAAATAATGATCCCATCCGATCGCTGTGAGAAGGCAAACTGCTCGTTAATGTACACTTCAAATTCAATCATGTGCGCGACTTGCCCGGGGTGAAGTACCGCTTCATTCAATGAGGCGTTGTGGCTTTTTACCTGATCGTGACGATGAATTTCGGTTTCAAGTAAAAAACGGTCTTCTTCCAAGTACTCACCGCTTAATACCGCTTCCAGCGCATGTTCAAAGGCTTCGGGATCCAAATCGGTGAGAAAGCCGAGGTTACCGCGGTTCACTCCGATCACCTTGATATCGCAGCGAGACAGTACACGTGCGGCGCCGAGCATATTGCCGTCCCCACCGATCACAATGGCTAAGTCGGCGTGTTGGCCTATCGTCACGAGATCCAAGTAATGGGCATCGGGCAAACCAAGATTGGTGCTCAAGCGTGTGTCAATGCACACCTCATAACCGCGTTCAGTTAGCCAGTGATAGAGGCCTATGTGTGTGTTAACCGCTTCCGGGTTACGAGGTTTGCCAATCAGGGCAATGCGCTGGAATGCTGTCGACATAATCAGGATCTCATCGTTATTTGTGCCCAGTATAACGCGGTAAAAAAGCGATTGTCGTGATTTGCGTTATGCGAGCGGTTGAATCATAAAGATTCATCCCCATAATACTTTCGTCAATCAAGTTGAATAGTCCCAGTGGCGTGCTGGGCAATGCCATTTGTGTCGGAGTGATCATGAGCGAAGAACAGAAAGTGAAGCAAGAGCAGGAAGCGATGAAAGATGCGCAAGCTGCTGAAGCCAAAGGTACAGAGCAGGCCGCTGAGCAACAGGCAAGTGGTGGTGCAGACATTGAGGATGAGGAAACCGCAGCCATGATTGCACGTATTACCGAACTTGAGGCGGCACTCGAGGCAAGCGAAGCCAAGGTGCAAGAGCAGCAAGACGGTGTGCTGCGTGCCCGTGCGGACGTCGATAACATGCGTCGTCGTACCGAGCAAGAAGTGGATAAAGCGCGCAAATTCGCCCTAGAGAAATTTGCCGGTGAGCTTTTACCTGTGATTGATAACCTTGAACGCGCGGTTGAAATGGCCGACAAGGAAGACGAATCAATCAAACCAATGGTGGAAGGGGTAGAGCTGACGCTGAAAACCATGATGGACACTATTGATAAGTTTGGGTTGAAAGCGATCGATCCTCAAGGTCAGCCGTTTGACCCAGAATTGCATCAGGCGATGACCATTCAAGAAAGCGCCGAGCACGAGCCAAACACCGTGATGATGGTGATGCAAAAAGGCTATGAACTAAACGGCCGTGTTGTGCGCCCAGCCATGGTGATGGTATCCAAAGCGCCGCAAGGTAACGTTGACGAAAAAGCCTAATTAGGCCCGGGAGAGAGCTTACTAAACTAAATTCGGTGCTTTTTTGCTTCCTCCCCTTGAAAAGCACTCGGCTGCCCTTATTTAAACGGCAGCACTAAATAAAATTGCGGTGAGGGGGTTGAACCTCTCACAGTTACCCCCACATAAGGGGTAACGCATTAAAGCCATAGAACGAATTTCGGAGAGCACCAGATGGGTAAAATCATTGGTATTGACTTGGGTACAACCAACTCATGTGTCGCCGTACTTGACGGTGAAAAAACGCGCGTCATTGAGAACGCAGAGGGTGATCGTACAACACCATCGGTTATCGCTTACACACAAGATGGTGAAACACTTGTCGGTCAGCCTGCGAAGCGCCAGGCAGTGACAAACCCAGAAAACACCCTGTTTGCTATCAAGCGTCTGATCGGCCGCCGCTTCGAAGATGAAGAAGTGCAGCGTGATATCAGCATCATGCCTTACAAAATTGTTAAGGCAGATAACGGTGACGCTTGGGTTGAGGCGAAAGGCCAAAAAATGGCTGCGCCACAGGTGTCTGCTGAAGTCCTGAAGAAAATGAAGAAAACCGCTGAAGATTTCCTCGGCGAGGAAGTGACTGGCGCGGTTATCACAGTCCCTGCTTACTTTAACGACTCCCAGCGTCAAGCAACCAAAGATGCTGGTCGTATCGCAGGTCTAGAAGTTAAACGTATCATCAACGAACCAACAGCTGCGGCACTGGCTTATGGTCTAGACAAAAAAGGCGGCGATCGCACAATCGCTGTGTATGACCTAGGTGGTGGTACCTTCGATATCTCTATCATCGAAATCGATGAGGTAGATGGCGAGCAAACGTTCGAAGTATTGGCCACAAACGGTGACACGCACCTTGGTGGTGAAGACTTCGATAACCGCTTGATCACCTACTTGGTTGACGAGTTCAAAAAAGAGCAAGGCATCGACCTGCGTCAAGACCCGCTAGCGATGCAGCGTGTCAAAGAAGCGGCTGAGAAAGCGAAGATTGAACTGTCTTCTGCGCAGCAAACAGACGTGAACTTGCCGTATGTGACGGCGGACGCAACCGGTCCTAAGCACATGAACATCAAAGTGACTCGTGCAAAGCTTGAATCTCTGGTTGAAGATCTGGTTCAGCGCTCACTAGAACCAATGAAAGTAGCACTTGCTGATGCCGAGCTATCGGTTGACGAAATCACTGACGTTATCTTGGTTGGCGGTCAAACCCGTATGCCAATGGTACAGGCCAAAGTGGCAGAGTACTTTGGTAAGGATGCACGTAAAGACGTGAACCCTGACGAAGCCGTTGCGATGGGTGCCGCGGCACAAGGTGGCGTACTGTCTGGTGATGTAAAAGACGTACTGCTGCTTGACGTGACGCCGCTTTCACTGGGTATCGAAACCATGGGCGGTGTGATGACCAAGCTGATTGAGAAAAACACCACGATCCCAACTAAGGCGAACCAGGTGTTCTCAACTGCAGAAGACAACCAAAGCGCGGTAACAATCCACGTGATTCAGGGTGAGCGTAAGCAAGCCATGCATAACAAATCACTGGGTCAGTTCAACCTCGAGGGCATCCAGCCTGCGCCACGCGGTGTGCCACAAATCGAAGTGACCTTCGATTTGAACGCTGACGGTATCTTGAATGTGTCTGCGGCTGATAAGCAAACCGGCCAAGAGCAGAAGATCACTATCCAAGCGTCTGGCGGCCTAAGTGACGAAGACGTTGAGAAGATGGTGCAAGAAGCAGAAGCTAACAAAGAAGCGGACAAAAAGTTCGAAGAGCTAGTGACTGCGCGCAACCAAGCTGACCAACTGGTTCACGGCACGCGTAAGCAAATGGACGAAGCAGGTGACAAACTGCCTGCCGAAGACAAAGAGAAGATCGAAACCGCCATTTCTGAGCTAGAAACCGCACGCAACGGTGAAGACAAAGAAGACATCGATGCGAAGGTTCAAGCACTGGTTGCCGCTTCATCAAAACTGATGGAAATCGCGCAGCAGCAAGCTCAAGATGAGCAGGCGCAGCAAGACGCCGGTGCTGATTCAGCAAAACAAGACGACGATGTTGTCGATGCTGAGTTCGAAGAAGTTAAAGACGACGACAAGAAATAAGCGAAAGCACTGTCGTTAATAAGCACGGGCGTAGGGGAGCAATCTCCTTCGCCCGTCGTTTTATCAAACAGTGAATTGAACGTCTTTGTTTTGTTGACGTAAACAGGTGCAGTCAGACCATGTCTAAAAGAGATTTGTATGAAGTGCTCGGCTTAAGCCGCGATGCAAGCGAGCGCGATATTAAAAAAGCCTATAAGCGGCTGGCAATGAAATATCACCCAGACCGCAACAAAGGCGAAGATGCAGCCGATCAGTTTAAAGAAATTAAGTTGGCCTATGAAGTGCTGACCGACCCGCAAAAACGCGCAGCCTATGATCAATATGGTCACGCAGCCTTTGAACAAGGCGGCATGGGAGGCGGCGGCTTCGGCGGCGGTGGCTTCGGTGGAGGTGCTGACTTTAGCGATATTTTTGGTGACGTATTCGGCGATATATTCGGCGGAGGTCGTCGTGGTGGTCAGCAACGCGCGCAACGTGGAGCCGATTTACGCTACAACATGGAGCTTACGCTTGAAGAAGCGGTCCGTGGCGTCAGCAAAGAGATCGAAGTCCCTACTTATGTCGGGTGTAAAACCTGCGATGGCAGTGGGGCGAAACCAGGTTCGAAAAAACAAACCTGTGGAACCTGTAACGGGATTGGGCAAGTGCAAATGCGCCAAGGTTTCTTTGCGGTTCAACAAGCATGTCCAACGTGTCATGGCAGCGGGACCATTATCAAAGATCCTTGTAACAGTTGCCACGGCCAAGGTCGCGTAAAAGAAACCAAGCACTTGAATGTAAAAATCCCTGCGGGGGTTGATACGGGTGATCGCATTCGCTTATCCGGAGAAGGTGAAGCGGGTGAAAACGGTGCCCCGGCGGGTGACTTGTATGTTCAAGTGCACATCCGCGAACATCATATTTTTACCCGTGATGGCAACAACCTCTACTGCGAAGTACCAGTGAGCTTCACCATGGCAGCACTCGGGGGTGAGGTTGAAGTCCCTACCTTAGATGGTCGTGTTAGCTTAAAAGTCCCAGCAGAAACACAAACGGGTCGCATGTTCCGCATGCGCGGTAAAGGTGTGCAGTCTGTTCGTGGCGGCGGTGTTGGCGATCTCATCTGCAAAATGGTGGTTGAGACTCCAGTTAATTTGAGTAGCCGGCAGAAAGAGCTGCTTCAGGAGCTGGAAGAGTCGTTTAGTGGCGCTGAGGCGAAAAAGCACAAGCCAAAATCAGAAGGTTTCTTTGACGGTGTTAAGAAATTCTTTGACGATTTAACCGGATAAACGACTGAGTTTCTCCCGCTACGCTCGACGGCGAGTCAGAGCGTACTGAAAGAATCAGCGGCCAGCTCTATGCTGGCCGTTTTAATGTCTGAAGAACCCCACTTTTTGCACGATCTTGGGGTAAGGGGCAGGATGCGTTGGATGAGGTAGAGGTTATTAGTCCATTAGCATAGAGCACTAAGGTTGCGCAGGGATCATCGGTTTGTGAGTGATTAGCTCGAGGGTGAGCAAGGATCTTATAGGTAGCCTCCCCACTTTGAATTTCGAATCGATAATCAGGCGATAACTGGCAATCGGCACAGAGTGCTTTTGCTTCTAAGTCGGTTGCATCTGATACCGAAGGATAGTGTTTTGTCGTAATGAACTGCTGCTCTACCCAGGCTTGTAACTGAATTAAGTGTCGCGTCGCTGCGTGCCGTGTCTGTCGTTGTTGGTACTCCGTATAGCTGGGTATGACTACCCCTGCAAGTGTGGCGATGATAGCCAAGACGAGCATCATTTCGATCAATGTCACCCCATGTTGTAAATAGCGACAAAAAGATAAACGCATTTCTACGGGCCTCTCGAAGACTCAATCACCAAACGCATACAGAGGTTATGAGAGTGGTAATCTGAGCGCAATCAGCAGGCGAAGATCCTGGGAGGCAGTATGCGTTTTATCTCTCATCAAAAACGACGTTATCATGGCTTTACTTTAATAGAGTCACTGATTGCGCTTGCTGTCCTGGCGGTTACATGCAGTATTGCGTTTCCCAACTTTCAAAAAGCGCACCAAGCGACGTTAATTGCCAATGAGAGTGCGGCACTCTCTAGTTTGTTTCAGTTGGCACAAAGCCGAGCTGTCGAAGAAAGTCGATCGTATGTTGTTAGCTTAGTGAGTGAGGGTGGGATTGACTGCATTGTTGCCAAAGCAAAAGTATCTTCCACAGTCCGAGCATCAGCCCAACAGCCATCGACTCACGCCTGCCATCAAACGCAAGCCTTGATGGTGAGGCTAGATAAACAGGTCACACTAAAAAAACAAGTTAAAGAAGAGTGGCAATTACAGCCAGACGGCGATTTATTTACGATTGACTTTCGAACCCAGCGGCCGAACCTCAACCTCACACTTGGATTAATGGCTAAGAAGCGCCAACAGCCAGACTATGTAGTGCAAGTTCGTCAGTACCTAGGTTTCAGCCATTGTAAAAAAAATAAGGACAACACGATGTGTCACACTGAGGGCGAAAACGATGCGAGCAGTTAATCAGTTGGGGTATGGCTTGCTCGAACTGCTTATCGGTTTATCGGTTAGCCTAATGGTCATGTTGGCGGCATTGTCGATGATGACGTCCGCGAGTGTGACCCAAACCCGCCTTGATGCGAAGACTAGCTTATCCCTTGAGCTAAGTCGCTTACTGACCATGATGGAGTCTGATATTCGTCGAGCTGGATTGTGTTATCAGTGTGGGGAGACCACGGCGTTTCAAGTAGATAAGCATCTAGTGCTGATTGAGAACATTGGCGGTACCGACGATACCGATGGCACTGACGGCATCGACGACGCCGACAATATCACTCAGGGGCAATGTATTCGTTTTGCCTACCAACAGACGGGGGTCACTCCTCAGTTGGATGCAGGAAGAGAGGATGTGAAGGGCTTTCGGTTCGATGCTGATAATCAGGCTGTAGAAATCTACGAGAACCACGACGATACAGACAACTGGAGGTGCAAATTCGGTTATTGGCGAGATATTTCTTCGCGCAATATTGTGATTGATAATCTGACTTTTGAGCGCGAAGAAGTGAGCACGTCTAATGATCGCGTAGTCACAGCCCTAATCATTACCTTATCTGCCGCGTTAAAAGAAGCCCCACACACGCAAGAAAGCTTATCTCGCACCCTAGTTTTACGTAACACAATGAGGCAGTGATGAGAAAGACACAGACCGGTATTGCAACGCTCGTTGTGGTGGCCAGTGTTGCTATGATAGCACTGTTGATGGTGCTTGGCGTGAGTCGACGTGCGATCAATGATATCCAGCAAGCGCAGGCACGAATTAAAACGCAAGAGTATCTCTCACGAGCTTGGGCGGGGTTAGATTGTGCGGTGGCGAAAATATATCAAGAGGGCCTCGACCTCTCATCCGGTGAGACGGTCAAAGGGATGGCTCAACTATCAGAGTGCCAAGGTGTGGCTGGAAGTCGATTAGAGCTAGCGCCTTGGGCAAACAATCCCTCGTTGTGGCGGCTAAGTAGTCATTCACATCAGCAGGAGGTTGGAGTCACCTTGCAAGGTGCAGGAGGCGGTCGCGCGGCGGCGTTTGTCACATCAGGGTCGGCGTTATTTTACGGTGGGTATGAGTGGCGGCCGGCGAAGGGCAAAAAACGTGACGATGATAGCTATGAATGTCAGTCCATTATTGCCGGCGGTGATGTAACGATAAGCCCCAAAAAGCCAGATCAACCAGATAAAAGTAATCAGGGGAGTCACAAAAGCGAAAATACATTTACCGTCTACTTAGGAGAGGGTAAAGGATGTGCAGATGAGTATAAAACTAAAGTCGAGTATGGCGAAGTTGCGGATAGCCGCGATGAGGCAGAGACGCTGCTGAAAAAAGATGTACAAACCAATGTGAAGGACATGGACCTTTTCCAGGACTTTTTTGGTGTCCCGCGTTCACAGTGGCGGCTTGCCAAAAAGCAGTTTGAGGAAAAAGGCGGAACTGTCGTTAACACGCATGGCGATACATCGAAATGCTATGAAACGATCTACAATGCGATGGAGCAAGGGAGCGGACAACCTAACGTTAAAGTCTGGGTTGATGGGCCTTGTGATTTAAGCCGTGGAGGGGAAAATAGTTTGCCGAGCAGCCCGCCCATCCTATTGGTTGTGCAAGATGGCATTATGGCGCTTCGTGGTGCGATGAACCCATTCAATGGTGTCATCTATCAATTTAATCCCACGATGAAAGCGAATGAGTATGCGAGGCAATGGGGTATGGATAGCTCTCAGAGTGGGCAGTTGTCATGCACGCACCGTGATGCGACGATTCGCGAGCTTTGCCAGAATATCACTGCCAATGTGAAAAAACCGCAGCAGGCAAGCCGTGTCCCCTTCTGGTTTGATGGCAGTTTTAGAACTGAGGGTGCATTTATCAGCGATGTGCCTGATGGCAATACCGTCATTAATGGCTCGTTGGTTGCTAATTATGATGATGGTAATAAGCGTGCTAGTTTTCAGGGGCTCGGGCAGCTAAGGCCCTTACCCAATAGCTATTACAACCTAACACCACCCAGTGGAGGGTAAGGCGATGAAGTCTCAATCTGGGTTTTCATTCTTAGAGATAATGATCGCGCTCGTGCTGGTCTCTGTCACGGGGTTAGGCCTGTATAGTCTCACCGCAGAGATTGAAGCTCGGCAATATAATGCCAAGCTCGCCGAAGGGGCCATGCATATTGCCAATGATCAACTCGCCCTTTGGCAGCGCATCAACACCGATACACCTTGCTCAGCAAAGAATGGAGAAAAGGTTCAGCTTTCAAATATTGCTGGTTGCTTGATTGAAACCAAAGAGACGCCTTACCAACTAAAAGCGGAAACCACAAAAACCTTGATGGGGGAGACAGGCCCTTATGCTAAACAGTTGGAAGTCATCGTAAGTTGGAAAGATAGTCGGGGGGTGTCTCAGTCACTAATCTTTTATTTTACCGCCTCTATCCATCGTCATGGTTAAGCTGAAACCCCGTCAATTCACCTTTTTTGTATGCTTTTTGTTCGCCTAGAAAGTTTTTCTTAAAAACCCCTTGCGTCAAAAAATCACCTCTCTATAATGCGCTTCTCGTTGGCACGGCAAACCGCGCTAACAACGGCAAAACAGCCAAGCAAACAAAACGCTTGACTCATTGCTAAAGTGGCGTAAAATGCCACTCCCGCTCAACTTTGAGCGGCGCTCTTTAACAATTTGACCTATGCAATCTGTGTGGGCACTCGTTAAGAATAGACAAAAAGATTTATTCGATGAACTGAGTGACCAAACGACAACTTTTACAGTTGTTCGGCACAGTCAATTCGTTTGTCTCTTCGGAGATAAACAGTAATCAGTATTCATTGAGCAGTTTCTACGGAAACACCAAACTTAAATTGAAGAGTTTGATCATGGCTCAGATTGAACGCTGGCGGCAGGCCTAACACATGCAAGTCGAGCGGAAACGGCAGCATTGAAGCTTCGGTGGATTTGCTGGACGTCGAGCGGCGGACGGGTGAGTAACGGCTGGGAACCTGCCCTGACGCGGGGGATAACCGTTGGAAACGACGGCTAATACCGCATAATGTCTTAGTTCATTACGAGCTGGGACCAAAGGTGGCCTCTACATGTAAGCTATCGCGTTGGGATGGGCCCAGTTAGGATTAGCTAGTTGGTAAGGTAATGGCTTACCAAGGCGACGATCCTTAGCTGGTTTGAGAGGATGATCAGCCACACTGGGACTGAGACACGGCCCAGACTCCTACGGGAGGCAGCAGTGGGGAATATTGCACAATGGGGGAGACCCTGATGCAGCCATGCCGCGTGTGTGAAGAAGGCCTTCGGGTTGTAAAGCACTTTCAGCAGTGAGGAAGGTGGTGTACTTAATAAGTGCATGGCTTGACGTTAGCTGCAGAAGAAGCACCGGCTAACTCCGTGCCAGCAGCCGCGGTAATACGGAGGGTGCGAGCGTTAATCGGAATTACTGGGCGTAAAGCGCATGCAGGCGGTTTGTTAAGTCAGATGTGAAAGCCCGGGGCTCAACCTCGGAACCGCATTTGAAACTGGCAGGCTAGAGTCTTGTAGAGGGGGGTAGAATTTCAGGTGTAGCGGTGAAATGCGTAGAGATCTGAAGGAATACCAGTGGCGAAGGCGGCCCCCTGGACAAAGACTGACGCTCAGATGCGAAAGCGTGGGTAGCAAACAGGATTAGATACCCTGGTAGTCCACGCCGTAAACGCTGTCTACTTGGAGGTTGAGGTTTAGACTTTGGCTTTCGGCGCTAACGCATTAAGTAGACCGCCTGGGGAGTACGGCCGCAAGGTTAAAACTCAAATGAATTGACGGGGGCCCGCACAAGCGGTGGAGCATGTGGTTTAATTCGATGCAACGCGAAGAACCTTACCTACTCTTGACATCCAGAGAACTTTCCAGAGATGGATTGGTGCCTTCGGGAACTCTGAGACAGGTGCTGCATGGCTGTCGTCAGCTCGTGTTGTGAAATGTTGGGTTAAGTCCCGCAACGAGCGCAACCCTTATCCTTGTTTGCCAGCACGTAATGGTGGGAACTCCAGGGAGACTGCCGGTGATAAACCGGAGGAAGGTGGGGACGACGTCAAGTCATCATGGCCCTTACGAGTAGGGCTACACACGTGCTACAATGGCAGATACAGAGGGCAGCGAAGCTGCGAAGTGGAGCGAATCCCTTAAAGTCTGTCGTAGTCCGGATTGGAGTCTGCAACTCGACTCCATGAAGTCGGAATCGCTAGTAATCGTGGATCAGAATGCCACGGTGAATACGTTCCCGGGCCTTGTACACACCGCCCGTCACACCATGGGAGTGGGCTGCACCAGAAGTAGATAGCTTAACCTTCGGGAGGGCGTTTACCACGGTGTGGTTCATGACTGGGGTGAAGTCGTAACAAGGTAGCCCTAGGGGAACCTGGGGCTGGATCACCTCCTTACTGACGCTATTGTTGCGAGTGTTCACACAGATTGTATAGGTTGAAAGTCAAAGAGATACGAATGCCTTAGTAAAAGGCTCGTACCTTAGATGGGTCTGTAGCTCAGCTGGTTAGAGCGCACCCCTGATAAGGGTGAGGTCGGTGGTTCAAGTCCACTCAGACCCACCAATTTCTTCTGATACTGCGTTAGTGCATTCCTCGTTTAGCGAACTAAACGTCGAAATACACTGCCTTGCCTCAAAAGAAATTGGTACCAGCATCTAAGGGGTTCATGATGGGGCTATAGCTCAGCTGGGAGAGCGCCTGCCTTGCACGCAGGAGGTCAGCAGTTCGATCCTGCTTAGCTCCACCACTTTTTAAGCGCATTTATGATGATAAGTGTCTTTAAAAAGTGGTTTATCGTATTGATGGATTCACATGCTCTTTAACAATCTGGAAAGCTGACAAGTCATTCTTAAAGAATGACAGTAAAGTTCTCAATCAGTGACAGAAATGTCACTCACACAATCAAGTGTGCTTGGGCTTTGTCTTATTTGATAAGCAAAGTCTCTATTTTGAGTCCGGCAAAAACAAAACCTTAATTGGTTGATGATTCAACACTGAGTGGTTTTGCGACGCAGATTTCTTTTTAAGACAGTCTCGACGTAAATAAAACCTCTTGGGGTTGTATGGTTAAGTGACTAAGCGTAGACGGTGGATGCCTTGGCAGTCAGAGGCGATGAAGGACGTACTAACCTGCGAAAAGCGATGGTGAGCTGGTAAGAAGCATTTGAGCCATCGATGTCCGAATGGGGAAACCCACCTGCATAAGCAGGTATCTTAGCGTGAATCCATAGCGCTAAGAGGCGAACTCGGGGAACTGAAACATCTAAGTACCCGAAGGAAAAGAAATCAATTGAGATTCCGGCAGTAGCGGCGAGCGACCCCGGAGCAGCCCTTAAGCGGCTTAGGCGTTAGGTGAACAGGTTGGAAAACCTGGCAATAAAGGGTGATAGCCCCGTAACCGACGGCGCCTTAGGCGTGAAAACGAGTAAGACGGGACACGTGATATCTTGTCTGAATAGGGGGGGACCATCCTCCAAGGCTAAATACTCCTGACTGACCGATAGTGAACCAGTACCGTGAGGGAAAGGCGAAAAGAACCCCTGTGAGGGGAGTGAAATAGAACCTGAAACCGTCTACGTACAAGCAGTGGGAGCCTCTTTTATGGGGTGACCGCGTACCTTTTGTATAATGGGTCAGCGACTTAATGTAAGTAGCTAGGTTAACCGCATAGGGGAGCCGTAGGGAAACCGAGTCTTAACTGGGCGACAGTTGCTTGCATTAGACCCGAAACCGAGTGATCTAGCCATGGGCAGGTTGAAGGTTGAGTAACATCAACTGGAGGACCGAACTCACTAACGTTGAAAAGTTAGGAGATGACCTGTGGCTAGGGGTGAAAGGCCAATCAAACTCGGAGATAGCTGGTTCTCCCCGAAAGCTATTTAGGTAGCGCCTCGGACGAATACTACTGGGGGTAGAGCACTGTTAAGGCTAGGGGGTCATCCCGACTTACCAACCCTTTGCAAACTCCGAATACCAGTAAGTGCTATCCGGGAGACACACGGCGGGTGCTAACGTCCGTCGTGGAGAGGGAAACAACCCAGACCGCCAGCTAAGGTCCCCAAGTTATCGCTAAGTGGGAAACGATGTGGGAAGGCTCAGACAGCCAGGATGTTGGCTTAGAAGCAGCCATCATTTAAAGAAAGCGTAATAGCTCACTGGTCGAGTCGGCCTGCGCGGAAGATGTAACGGGGCTAAGCGATACACCGAAGCTGCGGCAATGTCCTTATGGATATTGGGTAGGGGAGCGTTGTGTAAGCTGTTGAAGGTGTGCTGAGAGGCATGCTGGAGGTATCACAAGTGCGAATGCTGACATGAGTAACGATAAAGGGGGTGAAAAACCTCCTCGCCGGAAGACCAAGGGTTCCTGTCCAACGTTAATCGGGGCAGGGTAAGTCGGCCCCTAAGGCGAGGCCGAAAGGCGTAGTCGATGGGAAACGGGTTAATATTCCCGTACTGCTGCTTACTGCGATGGGGGGACGGAGAAGGCTAGGTGGGCCTGGCGATGGTTGTCCAGGTTCAAGTGCGTAGGCTGATTTCTTAGGCAAATCCGGGAAATCAAGGCCGAGACACGATGTCGAGCCACCAAGGTGGTGAAGTCATTGATGCCATGCTTCCGGGAAAAGCCTCTAAGCTTCAGGTAAGTAGCAACCGTACTCCAAACCGACACAGGTGGTCGGGTAGAGAATACCAAGGCGCTTGAGAGAACTCGGGTGAAGGAACTAGGCAAAATGGTACCGTAACTTCGGGAGAAGGTACGCTGCCCGCGGTGAAGTCCCTAGCGGATGGAGCTATGGGCAGTCGCAGATACCAGGTGGCTGCAACTGTTTATTAAAAACACAGCACTGTGCAAAATCGAAAGATGACGTATACGGTGTGACGCCTGCCCGGTGCCGGAAGGTTAATTGATGTGGTTATCGCAAGAGAAGCCATTGATTGAAGCCCCGGTAAACGGCGGCCGTAACTATAACGGTCCTAAGGTAGCGAAATTCCTTGTCGGGTAAGTTCCGACCTGCACGAATGGCGTAATGATGGCCACGCTGTCTCCACCCGAGACTCAGTGAAATTGAAATCGCAGTGAAGATGCTGTGTACCCGCGGCTAGACGGAAAGACCCCGTGAACCTTTACTACAGCTTGGCACTGAACATTGAGCCTACATGTGTAGGATAGGTGGGAGGCTTTGAAGCGGCGACGCCAGTTGCTGTGGAGCCATCCTTGAAATACCACCCTTGTATGTTTGATGTTCTAACTTAGCCCCATTATCTGGGGTGAGGACAGTGCCTGGTGGGTAGTTTGACTGGGGCGGTCTCCTCCCAAAGAGTAACGGAGGAGCACGAAGGTGGGCTAATCACGGTCGGACATCGTGAGGTTAGTGCAATGGCATAAGCCCGCTTAACTGCGAGAGTGACGGCTCGAGCAGGTACGAAAGTAGGTCATAGTGATCCGGTGGTTCTGAATGGAAGGGCCATCGCTCAACGGATAAAAGGTACTCCGGGGATAACAGGCTGATACCGCCCAAGAGTTCATATCGACGGCGGTGTTTGGCACCTCGATGTCGGCTCATCACATCCTGGGGCTGAAGTCGGTCCCAAGGGTATGGCTGTTCGCCATTTAAAGTGGTACGCGAGCTGGGTTTAGAACGTCGTGAGACAGTTCGGTCCCTATCTGCCGTGGGCGTTGGATGATTGAGGGGAGCTGCTCCTAGTACGAGAGGACCGGAGTGGACGAACCGCTGGTGTTCGGGTTGTGTCGCCAGACGCATTGCCCGGTAGCTAAGTTCGGCACAGATAAGCGCTGAAAGCATCTAAGCGCGAAGCTGGCCCCGAGATGAGTCATCCCTAGAGCTTCGAGCTCTCTAAAGGGTTGTCGTAGACTACGACGTTGATAGGCAGGGTGTGTAAGCGCTGTGAGGCGTTGAGCTAACCTGTACTAATGGCCCGTGAGGCTTAACCATACAACACCCAAGCGGTTTTGGGTTGGACTCAAAATAAAGCCAGTTGATTGTGGCGAGAACGAACAGCTTTCTAGATTAGGTGTTTTGACTGAAAAGTAAAGACACCCCAAATTTTGCTTGGCGACCATAGCGCTTTGGACCCACCTGACTCCATGCCGAACTCAGTAGTGAAACGAAGCAGCGCCGATGGTAGTGTGGGGTCTCCCCATGTGAGAGTAGGACATTGCCAAGCTTTGATTATAAATTGCGCCTACTGCTTGTGATTTTTGATAGCTGCGATGCTCATGTATTGGCATACACTGCGCGTCTCGCTTCAAAACTCCCTGCGCATAGTTCGCAATTTAATTATCAAAGCAATGATATGTAAGACTTTGATGAGACAGAATTGGTGCGGAGTGGTAGTTCAGTTGGTTAGAATACCGGCCTGTCACGCCGGGGGTCGCGGGTTCGAGTCCCGTCCACTCCGCCACTACTTAGAAGCCCTAGCTGAAAGGCTGGGGTTTTTTTCGTTTAAGCTCCCCTAAGCCTGACGTCTTGGTCGCGGCTGGATGGCCAGCCCCGCCTTGCAGTGCGCGTTGACTCCCGTCCACTCCGCCACTATTTAGATTGGAAACCCTAGCTGAAAGGCTGGGGTTTTTTTCGTTTAAGCTCCCCTAAGCCTGACGTCTTGGTCGCGGCTGGATGGCCAGCCCCGCCTTGCAGTGCGCGTTGACTCCCGTCCACTCCGCCACTATTTAGATTAGAAACCCTAGCTGAAAAGCTGGGGTTTTTCGCGTTTAAAGCGCCCCTATAGTGTTTAGGGTTATTGCTGGAGAATAAAAGACATAAAAAAAGCGCCTTGTGGCACTTTTAGTGGTTTAGGCCATCCCTTGGATGACCACAAATTTTTCTAGGAGCTGATCCTCAGTCTCGACATTATCAGGGTCGGTGATAATGCACTTGGAGATCGGGCAGACCGACTGACACGTTGGTTTGTCGTAATGGCCTTTACACTCGGTGCATAAATCAGGCTCGATCTTAAAGATCTCGGAACCCATAGAGATGGCCCCGTTGGGACACTCGGGTTCACACATATCGCAGTTTATGCATTTATCGGTGATGAGTAGTGCCATATTACTTACCCGATGGGTTACGCGTATCCTGGCCTGATTGTAGGTTACGCATCAGTAGCGCGTACTCTAGATCCATATCAGCGGGCACGGGAATAAACACGAAATGGCCGCTGCCTTTGGCATCGTCGATCGCTTCTGATTTTCGGTTTTCCATCGCCTCTAAGGTGAAATGCACATTGCCGCGTGGCGTCATCAGCTCAAGGCTGTCACCGAGCATAAATTTGTTTTTCACTTCCACTTCAGCCAGATCGCCACGGCGCTTGCCAGTGAATTCGCCGACAAATTGCTGCTGTTCAGAAATTGAATAGCCGTAGTCATAGTTTTGGTAGCTATCGTGGGTATGACGACGCAAAAAGCCTTCAGTATAGCCCCGATGTGCAAGGTTCTCGAGGGTATTCATCAGGCTCTCATCGAACGGTTTACCGGCCACGGCATCATCAATTGCTTGGCGATACACCTGTGCTGTGCGTGCGCAGTAATAGAAAGACTTAGTGCGACCTTCGATTTTTAGCGAGTGCACGCCCATTTGGGTCAAGCGCTCAACGTGCTGAATGGCGCGCAAGTCTTTTGAGTTCATGATGTAGGTGCCGTGCTCATCTTCGTACGCGGCCATCAACTCACCTGGGCGTCCGCCTTCTTCGAGCAATACCACATCATCAACCGGCTCGCCTTTACCCAGGGTTGGGGTCACTTCTTGAACTTGTACGACTTGGCCTGCGTCGTCTTCTTTGCCTTTATGAACTTTGTAGTCCCAACGGCAGGCATTGGTGCAGGTACCTTGGTTTGGATCGCGCTTATTAATATAGCCTGACAGCAAACAACGACCAGAATACGCCATGCATAGCGCGCCGTGAACAAACACTTCAAGCTCCATATCGGGGCAGTGTTGGCGGATGTCTTCGATCTCTTCCAGTGATAGTTCACGCGATAAGATCACACGCTCAACCCCTTGCTGCTGCCAAAATTTGACGGTCGCCCAGTTAATCGCGTTGGCTTGCACGGAAAGGTGGATTGCCATATCAGGGAAGTGCTCACGCACCATCATAATCAAGCCAGGATCCGACATGATCAGCGCATCAGGGCCCATATCGATAATCGGCTTGAGATCGCGAATAAAGGTTTTGAGCTTGGCGTTGTGCGGCTGAATATTACAAACCACGTAGAATTTCTTACCCTGTGCGTGGGCTTCATCGATGCCGATTTTCAGGTTCTCGTGGTTGAATTCATTGTTGCGCACACGCAGGCTGTAGCGTGGCTGACCGGCATACACGGCGTCGGCCCCGTAGGCGAACGCATAGCGCATATTCTTTAGGCTACCGGCGGGAGAGAGTAATTCTGGCGTAAACATAATTCCAAGCTTGAGTCTGAGTATAAGTCAGGCACCTTCACGTTGAAGGTGAGTGTGGGCGCCATTTTACTGTGACATTGCCCACACTACCAGCCGAATTTACCTAATCTTTGTAGGGATTAGTTAGTCGGTTTTTAAACCGCCTAAAGCCGTGAATAAGCCTTCTAATAACGTGTCGAGCTCGCCGCACATCAGCGATAAGTCAGCATCAAGGCGGGCGGCAACATCTTCTCGGTCGATGTCAGCGTTTTGATCGCGGATCTCTTCAGAAAATTTCAGGCGCTTCAGGCTCAAATCATCGCCTAATACGAAGTCGATTTGCTCTTGCCAGTCCATGGATAACTTGGTGACTTGTTTGTCTGCCTCCAAGTGCGCCTGAATTTCGTCACTGGTGAGATCTTGCTGTTTGCATTTTATCACCCCACCTTCTTCGAGTAGCGCTTTCAGTTCTGCCTCATCACCGAGGTGAAAGCCTTGCGGCGCTTGGCCTTGCTTCACCCATTCGGTCATCGCGTGCTCTGCTGGGGTCTCGGTTTCAACCGGCACGACGGGTAAGCTGCCGATGGATTTTCGTAATAGCGCGAGCAACTCTTCGCCTTTTTTGATGCTGGCTGCATCAACTAATACTAGGCCTTTATCGGCCATGATCAAGGCACACATCTGGCTTTGGCGCGTGAAGGCACGTGGCAAGAGCTCCATGACCACATCGTCTTTTAGGCTGTCTTTCTCGCGCTTTTTCAGGCGTTGCCCTTGAGCTTGCTCCATGGCGTCGACTTTCTCTTCCAAAGCGTCTTTGATCACCGACGCGGGAAGCAACTTTTCTTCTTTGCGAGCGCGGATCAGGATATTGTTACCGCTGACATGCGTAAGCATATCGCCGTGCTTACCCAGCGCATTGTCCCAACCAAATTTTTGCATGTCCTGGCTGCCACAAGGGGTAAAGTCGAACTCCTTGAGCTGGCTTTCCAATTGGGTTGGATCGAGAGGAATATCACGGGTAAGACGATAGACGAGTAAATTCTTAAACCAAATCATGGCGAGGCTTTATCCATCCTGTTGTGAGAAAGGCAACATGGTATTGCATTCACTCTCGAATGTCGCTGCAATTAGCGTAGAATTTAACCCTGCTCGCGACTTCAGCGAGACAAACTTGCCCAACTTCCTCAACGAATGGATTACCTCAGTTGTGTTAAAAATCATTCATACCTCCGATTGGCACCTTGGTCATCAGCTGCATGGTTATGATCGCCAATATGAACATCAAGCTTTTCTCGATTGGCTTAAGCAATGTCTTATTGATGAGCAAGCCGATGCCTTATTGGTGGCGGGAGATGTGTTTGACAGTGCTAACCCACCCGCCAGTGCTTGGCGGATGCTGTATCGATTTTTAGCTGACATTGCCAAAGCACTGCCAGACTTAAATGTAGTGATCACTGGCGGGAATCATGACTCACCTAGCAAACTCGACGCCCCACACGAGCTACTTAAAGCCTTTGATTTACACTTAATTGGTGCCATTGCGAGAGATGGAGATGGCGATTTAGATACTGAACGTATGCGAGTGCCAATTACCGATAAGTCAGGCGAGGTCGCGGCTTGGGTATTGGCAGTGCCTTTTTTGCGAAGTGGTGATTTACGTACAGAAGGGCTCGATGAAAAGGACGATCGGCTTATTGAGGGAGTGCGAGCTATTTATCAGCAAACGGAGCAAGCGGGACGTGAGAATGCGCGCGCTGATCAGGCATTGATAGCAATGGGCCATGTGTATATGGCCAGTGGCGAGTTATCAGAGATGTCAGAGCGACGCATTCTGGGGGGGAATCAGCATGCGTTGCCGGCAGATATTTTCAGTGAGGATATTGCTTATGTCGCACTCGGGCATTTGCACTTAGCCCAGCAAGTGGCGAAACAATCTCGGATCCGTTACTGCGGCTCACCGATTCCGCTATCGTTATCAGAGCGCCACTATCGGCATCAAGTACTAGCCGTGACGCTTGAAGACAACCAGCTACAAAGTGTGGTGCCACATTATGTGCCGCGTGCGGTTGATTTATGGCGAGTGCCGGAACAGCCCGCACCGCTGGAGACGGTACTCGACGCCTTGGCGGGGCTCACGCTTGAGCCTTTACCGCTGTCGCAGCAGCCTTTGCTTGATGTCCCTGTTTTATTGGATAAACCCCAGCCGATGTTAAGAGAAAAGATCTTAGCCGCGCTAGAGAGTAAACCCGTACGGCTTGCCAAAATTACCCCTCATTATCGAGAACAACCACAAACAAGTGGCTTTCGGCAACAACGGTTATCTGAGGTTGAGCCTTATCAGGTACTGCGTCATGGCTGGCAGCAAAAGTATCAAGGTGAACCGGATACGGCGTTATCAGCAACGTTTTCTCAGTTATTGGAGCAACTGGAACAGGACGAGGATCAATAAACGATGAAAATCCTGGCATTACGTGGCGAGAATTTGGCCAGCATTCAACATCCGTTTGTATTGGACTTTTCACAAGGACCACTGGGTGACAGTGGCTTATTTGCGATCACAGGCAAGACGGGCGCGGGAAAGTCGACGCTTTTGGATGCGATTTGCTTGGCGCTTTACGACAAGATCCCGCGCTTTCAGTCCAATAAAAAACATGATGCGGATATTGGCTTGGGCGACCCGACCACTCGGGTTAAAGCCAATGATGTGCGTAGTATCTTATCGCGTGGTAAAGGCGAGGGGTACGCAGAGGTTGATTTTGTCGCCTATGACGGCAGTCGTTGGCGCGCACACTGGTCGGTACGCCGGGCGCGGGGCAAGGCGGATGGCCGCATACAGGCGAGCGAGCATTGGTTGGAGAACCTCGCCACAGGCCAACGTATTGCCGGTAAAAAACAGGAAGTACTCAGTGAAATAGAGCGCTTAGTGGGGCTGAGCTATGAACAGTTCCGCCGTGCGGTGATGTTGCCGCAAGGGGATTTTGCCGCTTTCTTAAAAGCGTCTGCTGATGATAGAGCGGCCTTGCTTGAACGGATGACAGGCACTGAGATATATAGCCGACTGTCGCAAATGGCACACGAGCGGGCCCGCGATGAAAAGCAAGCACTGGATCAACTGACCCAACAGTTGGGCGATATTCAGTTACTCACGGATGATGAAGAACAGCAACTGCACCAAGAGCAGGCGCAATGCCAGCAGCACATTCACGATTTACAAACTCAGCTGAGAAAACTCAACGACTACCGCCAACAACACACGCACCTTGCCCAAGCGCAGCAGGGTGTCGAGACGGCTCAGCAGGCGCTCGATGAAGCGAGTGAAGCGCGAGAAGGCATTGCCGCGCGGCGAGAGGCGTTGGATGAGATAGAGCGAGTGCAAGTGGCGCGCGACGACTGGCAAGCGGTGCAAACCAGCCAGTGGCAACGCCAAGCGCTCACACTCGAAAGCCATCAACTCGCTCGCGAAGAGCGCGAGATTGCGCAAGCATATGAACAAGAAGCCGAACGCTGGCGCGCCGCCAACCGAGCATTGGCTGAGGCCGAGCAATATTGGGCGGATATTGAGCCTAAAGTGCGTGAGGCGCAGCAAATCGATACGCAATTGTCCGGCATTGAGCGGCAAATGCACGATCAAAACGTGGCGTTGAATGAGCAGCAGCAAAAGTATCGTCATGCTCACCAGTCACTCGTCCATGCGCGCGAACAAGCCGAGCAACAGCAACGTCGCGAGAAGGCGTTAGAACAAGAAATCGCGCAATATGGTGACTTCTCGCATGTGGCGGAGCACTATCAGCCGGTGTTCGATAACCTGCGCCAGTACCTCGATTGCCAAGACACTCTCTCGGCGCTGCAAGAAGAGTATCAAGCCCGTCATCATCAGCAGCAACATTGGCAGCCGCAACGTGACAAGTTGGACAAAGACATTGCCCAAGTGGATGACAGTAGTGCGCAGCTGAAAGCCAAGCGACAAGCGCTGGAGCCTGAGGCGCTGCAGGCAAATCAAGACGCAGATCAGGCACGGTATAGCAAGTTGCACACGCAAAAGCAGCAGCAAGAAGCGGTGCTCAATGAGGGGAAAAACTGGCAGTATTGGCAAGAGCGCTGTCAGCATAATCAAGCGGAGCTGGAAAAACACCAAGCATTGCTTGCGGACAGCCAAGCCCATTTAGCCCAATTGAAAGACACACTAACCCGTGAGCAGGCTCAGGTGGAGGAGGCTCAAAACAGCCTTCAACAAGCGATGGCGGTGGTCGAGCTTGATGATCTTCGCCAAACCTTACACGAAGGGGATCCTTGTCCGCTCTGTGGGGCCACCGAACATCCTTATCTACACCATGCCCCCGCGATTGAAGGCATGATCGCCCAGCAGCAGGCGCGTGTAGACGCCTTACAAGCCTCGTATAACCAGCACAATGCCGAATACTATTATTGGCAGAAACAGCACCAGCAAAGCCAGCACGCGTGCGCCGAGCTGAGAGAACAGGGAGCTGTTTGGCAGGCTGAGCGACAGCAATGCGAACGCGAGGTGTCTGCCGCGATCGCTGAGCTGGATGAAGCCATCGACTTATCACGTCCACTCAGTGACATCCTCGGCGAGATTGACGCACAGGCGCAACAAACCTATGCCGAGTATCAAACCTGTTATCAAGCGATGACGGAGCGCCAACAACAGCTTGCGCACGTGCAACAAATGGATACGGCCATCGCGGAACTCCAACATGCACGTGAGCAGCGAGTGGCACGACGTCATCAACTTGATCAGTCACTGACTGAGTGTGAGACACGACTCAACGCGATTGATGAGCAATGGCAACAGCAACACGCGCAACTCACGCGCGTCAGCCAATCGTTGGATCAGCAGTTAGGTGCTGGGCAATGGCTGGCGAGCCTGCAACAGGTGGGGGCGGCGCATTATATCCGCCAGATGGAGCAAAAAATTCAGGCCTACCAGGCGCTGCAAGATGAAAAAGCGGCGCTTGCTGAGCACAAACAACAAAGAGAGACCGAACTGGCCACGCTCTCGCAGCAGTGTCAGAGCTTGTCGGAAGATATTCAAGCACGGCAAGCGCAATTGGTTGTGTTGGCGCAAGAGCATCAACAACAAAGTGTCGAGCGCCAAGCACTGATCCCGCAATCAGATTTAGAGGCGTTGGAGCGAGAATATAAAGCCGCCATCGACGGGCAACGGGCGCAACGTAACCACGCTGAGCAGGCGTATACGCAGGCCAGTGAAAAGCGCGCGGGCGTACAGGCGCGCCAGCAAACTCTCGATACCCAGCAGCGTGAGGCGGACCAGCGCTACCGCGCAAGTGTTAGACGTTGGATCCAATGGCAGCCGGAGCTTGGTGTTCATCAGTATGATTTAATTACCGCACTTTCTTACAGTGAGGCATGGCGAGCCAATGAGCGACAGGCTATCAGCGACGTTGAGGCGCGTTATCAAGAAGCAAAAACACGCCTTGATGAGCGTCAGCAACAGCTTAGTCATTGTCAGCAGGCCATCGCTGATGCAAGTGCTTGGCTAGCGACGCAGCAACTCTCGGAGGATGAGGCATCACTTAGCGCGCAGCAAGCGAGTTGGCAACAAGCACTTGAAGAAAACGAGCAGCGGCTCTTCACCCTCCGCCATCAATTGACGGAGTCGGAAAAAGCCAAACAGCAAGCCGGCTCGCTGACCGAAAAAATCGAGGGACAGAGGCAGCAAACCGAGCAATGGTTGAAATTGGCCGACCTGATAGGCTCTGCCAGTGGCGCTAAATTCCGTAATCTTGCGCAGTCGTTAACCTTGTCCCAGCTGGTCGAGATTGCCAATGAGCACTTGGCGTCATTGTCACCACGTTATGCATTGCAAACGGTACCGGATAGCTTGCTGGCGCTACAAGTGGTCGATCATGATATGGGTGATGAGGTGCGCAGTGTCGAATCACTGTCTGGCGGAGAGAGCTTTTTAGTCTCGCTCTCGCTGGCGCTAGCACTGGCCTCTTTAGCGGCAGATACCCGCCAGCTTGGCTCATTGTTTATTGATGAGGGCTTCGGCACCCTAGATCCTGACAGCTTAGAAATGGCGCTCGCCTGCTTGGACACTCTGCAAGCGGATGGCCGACAAATTGGGGTGATTTCGCATGTGAATACGCTGGTTGAACGGATTGGTGCGCAAGTGCGCGTAGATAGCCAAGGTGGTGGCGCAAGCAGAGTCATGGTGACAGAGCAAGGTGTTGGCTAGGTCACAGCCTGTCGACACAAGGGGAAAATAGCTCGCGCTGGGTCACAAAAATGTCATAATAAATCCACATAATGGCGCCAGTTCAATGATAACACTAGGTAATTATCATGGTTAGACGGATTCTCGTTGTTGAAGACGAAGCCCCCATTCGCGAGATGCTTTGTTTTGTGCTTGAACAAAAAGGTTATCAAACGGTTGAGGCAGAAGACTACGATTCGGCACTGGCGCAAATATGCGAGCCTTACCCAGAAATGATCCTGATGGATTGGATGTTACCTGGTGGATCGGGGCTCAATCTTATTAAGCACTTAAAGCGGGAAGAGTTGACCCGACAGATTCCTGTGGTGATGCTGACCGCACGGGGCGAGGAAGAAGACAAAGTGCGAGGCCTGGAAGTAGGCGCAGATGACTACATCACCAAACCTTTCTCGCCGAAAGAGCTGGTGGCGCGATTAAAAGCGGTGATGCGCCGTGTATCGCCGACAACCTTGGATGATGTTATTGAAGTACAAGGGTTGAAACTTGACCCTGTCTCGCACCGAGTGACCGCCAATGATGAGCCGCTAGACATGGGGCCGACCGAGTTTAAGCTGTTGCACTTTTTCATGACCCATCAAGAGCGTGTATATAGCCGCGAGCAGCTACTCAATAACGTGTGGGGCACCAATGTCTATGTTGAAGATAGAACGGTCGATGTGCATATTCGTCGTTTGCGCAAAGTGCTAGAAGCCGGTGGGCACGCTAAATTGGTACAAACGGTACGCGGCGCTGGATACCGCTTTTCAACACGTAGTTAAATCCGGCCTACATCAGGTGTAGGCTGCATGGAGACGCAATGGTCGAACGACTGTCTTGGAAGAAGCTAGCCTGGGAGCTGGCTTTTTTTTATTTACCTTGGTTTATTATAGGCTGGCTGTTTGGTGGCCTACCTTGGCTATTGCTTGGCGCTACCGTTGCCATGCTGCTTTGGCACCTGCATCAGCAGGTCAAGCTGTCCGATTGGCTTTGGAAAGACAAAAGCCTGATGCCACCCTCTGGCACCGGCTCCTGGGAGCCTTTGTTTAATGGGATTTATCGCTTACAAAAGCGTAATCGTCGTCGCCGTAAGGAGCTGGCGAATCTGATTCGTCGCTTTCGCAACGGGGCGGAATCTTTACCGGATGCGGTGGTGGTGTTTGAGCGTGACGGTGCCATTGTCTGGTGTAACAAATTAGCCCAAGAGCTGCTTGGCTTGCGTATGCCTGATGATAATGGTCAGCATATCAGTAATCTTATCCGCGCCCCTGAATTCGTCAGCTATATAGCTGATGCCAACTACGATGTGCCGCTTGAGATGCGCTCTCACCTTAATAGCGCGCGCACACTTGAGTTCCGGACCATGCCCTATGCGGAAGGCGAGTATTTGATGGTGGTGCGTGATATCACTCAGTTGAAGCAACTGGAAGGGATGCGCCGCAACTTTTTCGCCAATGTTTCACATGAGCTACGCACGCCGATGACGGTGTTACGTGGCTACTTAGAAATGACGGAAGATCCAGAGATGGTCGTCGGTCCCATGTGGCCCAAAGCACATGGGGTGATGACCGAGCAATTGTCCCGGATGGAGTCACTGGTGGAACAGCTTTTGACCTTGTCTAAAATTGAAGCAGCGGCCAAGCCTGAGTTGGATCATCTTGTCGATGTGCCAGCCATGCTTGATGTGCTACAAAAAGAAGCCCAAGCTTTAAGTGGTGATAGTGAGCATGTACTCACGTTTGAAGTCGATACCAGCCTTAAAGTAAAAGGCAATGACGACCAATTACGCAGTGCGATTTCCAACCTAGTTTATAACGCAGTAAAGCATACTCCGCCCAAAGCTGGGATCACTGTGCGTTGGTATCGCGCAAGCAAAGGCCCACGCTTGGAAGTACAGGACAGTGGCGAGGGTATCGCGCCGCAACATCTGGATCGGTTAACCGAGCGTTTTTATCGGGTAGATAAAGCCCGCTCCCGTGAAACGGGTGGCAGTGGCTTAGGGCTGGCGATTGTAAAACATGCGCTCAGTCATCACGATGCGGAATTAGATATTCAAAGTGAACTCGGGGTAGGGAGCACGTTCTCCTTTACCTTACCGGAGCGGTTAGCATGTTAAAGCGGTTTTTGGCCACAGCCTGCCTGCTATTGAGTGTGGCGAGCCTTAGTCATGCTGACACCCTGCCTGATTATCAACGTAGCAGTGGTATATCCGGTAACTTGAGCTCAGTGGGATCAGATACCCTAGCCAATATGATGGCCGCTTGGACGGAAGGGTTCAAACGGTTGCATCCCGGAGTGAATATACAGCTACAAACGCCAGGCTCTGCCTCCGCCGCCCCCGCGCTGGTGGAAGGGACAGCCCAACTTGGCCCCATGAGTCGTCCGATGCGGGTCAGTGAAGAAAATGCGTTTCAAGCACGTTTTGGCTATCCTCCTACCGCGGTCCCCGTTGCGGTGGATGCGATGGCCGTCTATGTCCACCAAGATAACCCTTTACGCGCCATCAGCTTTCAACAGCTGGATGCGGTATTTTCTCGCACGCTTTGGTGTGGCGCGAGTCAGCCGGTGGCAACCTGGGGGCAATTGGGCTTATCAGGCCGTTGGGCCAACCGAGATTTACAATTATTCGGCCGCAACTCGGTATCCGGTACCTATGGTTATTTTAAGCAAGCCGCGTTGTGCCGTGGGGATTTTCGTGCCGATGTGAATGAGCAGCCTGGCTCGGCGTCAGTGGTGCAGTCGGTGGCCTCTTCGCTGAATGCTATCGGGTATGCAGGAATTGGTCATCAGGCCTCTGGCGCGCGCATGTTGGCGATTTCACACCAGGGAAAAGCGGCGATAAAGCCCACCCCTTCAGCGATTCGAACGGGTGAGTACCCCCTTACCCGTTATTTATATTTGTACATCAATAAAGCCCCCAATCAGCCGCTGGCGCCCCTTGAATCGGCATTTATGCGTTATATTTTGTCGGCGCAAGGGCAGAAGGCGGTGAGCCAGCAAGGCTATATTCCCTTGCCGGCTCAAGCGGTGCGCGCGCAAAGACAAGCACTAGGGCTGGATGCATCGCTAAAAGACTAGCTGCGAGATAATCGGCTTGTGAGGGACTCGGCGTTGCGCAAGCGAACGCTTGGCGCGCGCTTAGTCACTAAAAGTCAGCGTCCAGTTTACGGATTGCCAGTATTGCTTTTCGGCTTCCAAATCCGCCGCGAGCAAGCGGTTTTCTTGCAACCACCCTGTCGGGAAGGTGAGCTGCCATGCCCCTTTCTTGTCGACACTGAGATCAATCTCTGGCAAGGCCTCGTCGTTACGCTGTGAATGCAACACACAGGCTAACCGTAGTGCGCAAATCAGCGTCTCGATGAGCTTAGGTTTAAACAAGGTAAACTTAGGCATCTCGTTGAGCTTTAGTGCCTTACGATGGAAGCGCGCGAGGGTGGCAAGCACGGTTTGCTGCTCTTGGTTAAACCCAGGTAAATTGGTATTGCGCAAAATATACGCAGAATGCTTGTGGTAGCCAGGATAACCAATGCTTAACCCCACTTCGTGCAGCAGCGCAGCCCAATTCAAAAGCCCGGCGAGCTCTGCTTTTTTGCTGCCTTTATCCGGCTCGGCTTGCGCATAAAAATACGCCGCTGTATGTTGCACGCGACGGGCGTGACTCAGGTCGATGTTGTAGCGTGCTGCCATATCATCCGTCGTGCGACCACGGATATCGGTACGCTGAAAGCGGTCTTCCATTTCATAGAGCAACCCTTCACGTAGTGCACCATCAGAGAAGCGCATCGATTCGATGGCAAGCGCATCAAATATCCCAGAAAGAATCGCGACGCCGGCGGCGAAAACCGGTTGGCGGTCAGCCGACAAGCCGGGCAAGTCGATACTGTCGCTGTTTTTAAATTTCAGCAGCTTTTCGATCAGGTTATCTAACCGCTTACGGGTGATAATCCCATCTTCATCACCGAGGCCGATAATCACTTCACGAATCGCTTTGATGGTGCCTGACGCACCGAGTGCCACTTGCCAGCTGGCTTGGCGGTATTGAGACGCTAAGCTTTCTAGCTTTTGTTGGGTAGCCAGCTGTGCGGCGGCAAATTGCTTAGGCGTAATGTTGCCTTTGGGGAAAAAGCGCTCGTTATAACTGACACAGCCAACCCGTTTACTGTTAACTAGTGCGGGCTCAAAGTTATCCCCGATCACTAATTCTGTACTGCCGCCCCCAATATCAATCACTAATTTTCGGCCAACGTTTTGCTGCGTATGGGAGACGCCCATATAAATAAGACGCGCTTCTTCCTCCCCAGAAATGATTTCAATCGGGTAGGGTAAAACCTGTCTCGCCCGTTCGATGAAGGTGTCGACATTGCGCGCTTGGCGCAAGGTGTGGGTAGCGGCGATACGGACATTTTCCATGTCGAGGCCGTTCAACCGCTCAGCAAACATGGCTAAGCACTCGACACCACGGCGGATCGCCTCATCACTGAGGCGATGTTGTTCATCCAGCCCGGCGGCCAGTCGCACACGTTGTTTATGACGACTCACTATCTGCAGTCCTTCGCCAACGACGCGCGCGACGACCATATGAAAACTGTTAGAGCCGAGATCAACCGCTGCGATTTCGCGAGGCTTATTTTTTGACTGGGGGTGTGTCATGTTGCAACTTTTCCGCGTTTTTGAGTTCTTGGCGCTCCACGTGTTTAAGGTAATCATAGATCTCGGTTTGCGAGCGGATCTTCTTTTTGTTACCGCGTTTTACGTAGGCGTTAGACATGGCTTTATCGATAACGCGGGCTTTCGCGCGATCGGAAAATTGAATTTCTAAGATCGCCATGATGCGATCTTTCAGTCTGGGATCGCGAATGGGTGCCCCAACCTCAATGCGGTTATCGATGTTGCGGGTCATCCAATCGGCAGACGAAATATACATATCACGTTCGCCGCCGTTTTCAAAGGCAAACACGCGGGGGTGCTCTAAGAAGCGGTCGACAATACTGATCGCTTTGATATTTTGACTGACTCCTTTAACCCCTGGCACCAGCGAGCACATGCCGCGCACAATAATGCGGATTTTCACCCCTTCATTGCTCGCTTTGTAAAGCAGGTTCACCAATCCTTTGTCGACCAGGTTGTTGACCTTGAGGGTAATACCAGCCTTACGCTTGGCCTGTGCATGTTCAATTTCACGTTCAATCAATTTATACATACGCCGCCGCGAGTTACGTGGCGAGACAATTAAGTGATTGAACTTAACAGGACGGTAGGGATTTTCAATAAAATCAAAGACTTTACGAATTTCTGATGTCAGCTGTTGATCCGCGGTAAATAAGGCAAAATCGGTATAAATACGCGCTGTTTTCTCATGAAAGTTGCCTGTGCCAATGTGACCATAATCGCGCAGCACCCCGTCTTCACGACGAGAAATCAAACACAGTTTCGAGTGAATTTTGAGCCCAGGGGTGCCAAACACTACTTTTACACCAGCATCCGTGAGCACCCGTGACCACTCGATGTTAGCCTCTTCGTCAAAGCGCGCCTGGAGTTCAACGACCACGGTGACACGCTTGCCATTGTTGGCGGCATCAATCATTGAGTTAATGATGCGGGAGTTTTTCGCTACGCGGTACACATTGATACGAATACTGCGCACCTTAGGGTCAAAGGAGGCCTGGCGCACCAGCTCGGTCATATGCCGGAAGGTATGGTAGGGATAATAAAGGAGAATATCGCGTTGGCGAACGGCCTCAAATGCGTTGTTTTGTAGTTGAAAATCTGCTGACTCGAATGGGGGCAGAGGCGGGTTTTCCAGGTATTTACGCCCCACATTCGGAAAGCCAATAAAATCGCGAAAGTTGTGATAACGCGCACCCGGTAAGACACTGTCGTAGTCGGAGATTTTTAATACCTGAATCAACTTGCTCACCATTTCTGGCGGCATATCGCGTTGATAAACAAACCGAACGGGCAGGGCGGTTAAACGCTGATCCAAGCTTTCTGACATATTCTCAAGCAGGCTGTGCTCCACTTCATTGGTCAGATCGTATTCTGCGTCACGGGTCATTTTCATCGCGTACGCTTCGACCGTGTCATAGTCGAAAAAGCCACTAAAAATTTGGTCTAAACACAAACGAATGATGTTATCGAGTAAAATGATGGTTTTACGCTGCCGTTTTCCTTTTGGCTCAGGGACTTTAACAAAGCGTTCTAGCTCATCAGTGGGGATCTCTATCAGCGCATACTTGGGCTCTTCCCCTTCTTTTTTCAGCTGAACGGCGAGGTAAGAATAGGCGTCTTTCAAAAAGCTTAAAACATCGACGTCTTTGTTAAGCATGATTGGCGTGATGTAAGGCAAAATATTGCTTCTAAAATAACGCCTTAGCCACTGGGCTTGATGGTCAGAGAGTTGACGTTCGTTGACTAAAAAAATGTGGCGGCGGGCCATTTCTAGCAAGATATCATTGTAAAGATGATCAAAGTCTTGGTTCAGCTTGACGACTTTCGCTTGAATCTTGCTCAACAACTCTTTGGCATGACTTTCTACTCCCCGCTCCTCATCAATGATGATGCGCCGTTTCACGTCGGCAAACCGTACTTGATAAAATTCGTCAAGGTTGGATGAAAAAATGCCTAAAAACCGGACTCGCTCAATAATCGGGACGCTTTTGTCTGCAGCTTCTTGCAAGACACGTTCATTAAAAGAAAGCCAGCTAAGTTCTTTGTCGACATGATAAGAGTCTAAAGTCATAACGCGTAAGAAAATCCTGTTCTACTGAATAAAATTGCTGTCAAAATCGACAATCAAGTCGTCTGACAGCGTTTCAAGGGCTTCATGCAATACGTTAATGTCCGCCGTTGGTGGGACAGTTAAATAAAAATCTGCGGTGAAAATTTGCCCGCCCGTATTGGCGGCACTTTGCGTTTGGGTGTTGAGTTTGTTGATGGTGACGCCATGAGCGGCGAGCAGTTGGCTGAGCGTTTGAACGATGCCACGCCTGTCGTTGCCTGTCACCGACAAGGTATGGGTGATCGGAGACGGCGAAGCGGGTGTCGCATCGGCGATCAGCAGCTGCAAGCCATCGAGCGCGCGTAACGAATGAACCAAGGCATCAGCGTACGTGTCTGATACCGAAATGTGAATGATACCGGCAAATTGCCCTGCTAGCTGACTGAGCCGACTGGCTTGCCAGTTGCCATGATGGCTGAACACTGTGTGTGATATCTGATCAACCAGGCCTGCGCGATCTGGGCCGACTAAGGTGATAACAAAGTGTTTCATGCGTGATCCTTACGGCGATTGTTCAGACAATTATTGAGGTCAGTCAAGGTGTTGTCTATGCTGCGAGAGGCTAAACTCACGAAAGTGTGCCCAATATCAACTTGGGCAAGCCTAAAGCCCGTTTGTTGCATATTTATTGCGTGGCAACCAAGTCACTAGGCGTGAATGACCGCGCGCGATACACTAAAGGAAAGCGCCGCAACGCGTTGATCCTTACGGGCTATGACAGGATACCGCTGTCACAAAATTGTCATTGTAATGACATACAATGCAGGGCTTGCTCAATAAAAAGAGGCACGAATGACCCACTCTTCACCATCATTAACGGATACCCGACCGGCGCGGCGGTTTAAAGATAAACTGACTCGCCAAACGGTACGTCTTGGTGGCGTGATGGTATTAGTGACCCTGCTGCTTCTTTTCTTCTACTTACTCACAGTGGTGGTACCGCTTTTTCACCAAGCGAGTGTCAGCTTGAGTGAGCGTTTTAGCGTAGCCACTCCCGGCGTGCCTCAATACATTGGCGCCGATACGCGCAATCAGTTGGCGTATGGCTTGGATGATCGAGGGGTGTTAACCGTAGTCAAGCGCCCGTCACGGTCTGGGACGCCCGCAGCCAGCGCCGTGCCACGCGCGCAAACGGTATTACAGCAGCCGTTATCCAGCATGGATAAGCCTGCGATAAGCCGCGTCGAAGCATCTACGCCGTTTTTGGCGGTAGAAAAGACACCAGGGCGCGTGGCTGTTTGGCAATTACGCTTTCGTACACAGTATCAAGCTGACGCTTCAGTGGTCCCTCAATTGTCCACTATGCCGGCCTTTGGTCGTGAGTTGATAGTGGACGCGAGCGCGCAGCCGCTTAACCAGCTTACTGTTGCGGTGCCGGATAGTTTACATGGTCAAACCATCCCGCCAGTGCTGGCTGCCGTTACCCAGGATAACCGCCTGGTCGTCTATCGGGGTACGCAAAAAAGCACGGTGCCCCTTTCACAAGCCGTTGACCATATTGCGTTATCAGGAGACGGACAGCGCTTGTTTGTCCATCAACAAAATCGCTTAGCGATTTGGCGCTTAAAGGGAAACGATCTAGCCTTGCGCGAAACGGTCAATCTCGACAATGTCGTCACCAGTCCGGTCACGAAAATGGCGATGCTAGCCGGGGGGCGCTCTTTGCTCCTTCAGCACCAAGACGGCACAGTGACACAATGGTTCGATGTGGTGAAAAATGGCGAGCCGTCGTTAACCGAAGTACGCGCGTTTTCGCCGGGAGAGGGCGTGGCGCGTCTTGCACCAGAGCGTCACCGCAAAAGCATGGCGACGGTGGATGAAACCGGACGACTCAGCCTGGTGCATGCCACCAGTAAAAAGGTGCGCCATTTCGATGCTCAGTTTACCGCGCTGCCTGATGCTTTGGCGTTTACGCCTCGCGCAAACGGGCTGATTGCTGTGGTTGACAGTCAATGGCAATGGTTGACTGTTGACAACCCTCACCCAGAAGTGAGTATTCACTCGCTATGGCAGAAAGTGTGGTATGAAGGGTATCCGTCTCCCCAATATGTGTGGCAATCGACCTCTGCGGATGACAGCTTTGAAGCGAAACTGAGCGTGGTTCCGGTGATCTTTGGAACCTTAAAAGTCGCCTTGGTTTCTTTAATTTTCGCAGTGCCGATGGCGATAGGGGCAGCCATATACACGGCTTACTTTATGTCATCTGGCTTACGGCGTTGGGTGAAGCCGACGGTGGAAACAATAGAAGCGTTACCCACCGTCATTATCGGCTTTTTGGCCGGCTTGTGGCTGGCACCTTGGGTTGAATCGCACATTGCTAGCGTCTTCTTGCTGCTCTTGCTTATCCCTCTTGTTTTGCTTGGGCTAAGCGGGGTGTGGCGCATGATCCCAAGGTATGTGCGACGCCGCTTACCTGATAACGCACAAATTGTGGTCATCATTCCGGCCTTATTGCTGGTGGGCGTATTCGCCGCGTACCTGGGGCCATGGGTAGAGCAGCTGTGGTTAGGGGGGGATGCACGCCAATTTATCACATATGAGCTTGGCATCGGCTATGACCAGCGCAATGCGTTGGTCGTGGGTATCGCGATGGGCTTTGCGGTGGTCCCAACCATTTTCTCGATGGCCGAAGATGCGATTTTTTCGGTGCCTCCACACCTTAAAAACGGTGCCTTGGCCTTAGGGGCAACACACTGGCAAACCTTGACCCGGGTGGTGTTGCTTACCGCGAGCCCAGGTATTTTTTCTGCTGTGATGATGGGTTTTGGGCGCGCGGTGGGTGAAACCATGATCGTGCTGATGGCTACTGGCAATACGCCGATCATGGATTGGAATTTGCTCGAAGGATTACGTACCTTATCGGCCAATATCGCGGTAGAAATGCCGGAGTCTGAAGTGGGTAGCTCCCATTATCGGGTGCTGTTTTTAACCGCTTTTATTCTTTTTGTCTTCACGTTTGTCTTTAACACATTGGCAGAGCTGATCCGTCAGCGTTTGCGTGACAAGTACAGCAACCTTTAACCGAGACGAGAATGCGCATGCGTCCATGGATAAAATCTGGCACTCCCTGGGTTTGGATGACGGCCGGAATGGTCAGTGTCAGTCTGATCGCGATTCTCGGAGTGCTGTTATTGCTCGGTTATCGAGGCTTAGGCTACTTCTGGCCGACACCAGTCACCAGCTTTGAAGTGAAGAGTGAGCAGGGGGTAGAAACCGTGGTCGGACAAATTTACCGAACCGACCAGGTTGATGCGACGCAGCTTGAAGATGCCGGTGTTGCATTGCCAGCCTATCGCCAGCCTAGCTACCAACGTTTGGTAGTTAAAACCGGTAATCGAGAACAAGCGGGCATTGATTTTCGTCAGCTACTTGCGTTTCAGATCAAAAGCCAGCACACGCCAGTTGAAATGGCGATGATCGAGCGAAGTGAAAATGGCATGTTTTATGGTAAGCCTCAAGCATACGTCGACGCCGGTGGCCACCGACATGCATTAGTGCTGTCTGAACTTTATCAACGCTTGGAAGATTTAGCGGCGCGTCGCGCGGTGATCAATGACATCGAGCAAGTACACTTAGCGGGTGTTAACTATCGGCTGGAGCAATTGCGGCTGGAGGAAAAGTCCCTCTCATTAGACAGCCAGCTAAACACGGCAGACAAAAAACGAATCGATAAGCGTCGTTCACAGCTGCTATCGCAGTATCATCAGCTAGAGAAAAAGCTTAAACAGTTGCGAGAAAAACAACAAACAGGCGCGCTGGTTGTTGAAGATAGCCACGGTGATGCTGTTGCGTTGCCACTGCAAAATGTGATTAATGTTTGGTATCCCAACGCCATGAGTGCGGTTGAGAAGCTTGAATTTTGGGGATACCAGGTCGCGGCCTTCTTATCGGAACCACCACGAGACAGTAATGCCGCGGGGGGCGTTTTTCCCGCGATTTTTGGCACCGTTTTCTTGGTGCTGTTGATGTCAGTGATTGTCACCCCGTTAGGGGTGCTCGCCGCGGTATATCTTCACGAATACGCACCAAAAACGGCATTCACGCGTATTATCCGCATTGCCGTGGTTAACCTCGCCGGGGTACCGTCAATTGTTTACGGGGTGTTCGGGCTAGGCTTTTTTGTCTACTTTATCGGTGGCACCATTGATGATCTGTTTTATCAAGCGGCTCAGCCTGCTCCAGTCTTTGGTACGCCAGGCATTCTCTGGTCGGCACTGACATTGGCGATCCTCACTTTACCTGTGGTGATTGTGTCCACAGAAGAGGGGCTCGCCCGAATTCCGACCAGTGTCCGCCATGGTGCCTTTGCCCTTGGCGCCACCCAATCAGAAATGCTCTGGCGGGTGGTTCTGCCGATGGCCAGTCCTGCGATGATGACAGGGTTGATTTTAGCGGTCGCTCGTGCAGCCGGAGAAGTAGCGCCCTTAATGTTGGTGGGAGTGGTTAAGGTCGCTCCCTCTTTGCCAGTGGATGGAAACTTCCCGTTTTTGCACTTAGAGCGGAAGTTCATGCATCTGGGCTACCATATTTATGATGTCGGCTTTCAAAGCGCGCACATCGAAACGGCGCGGCCTTTGGTATACGCCACGTCATTTTTGCTTGTGTCAGTGATCGTGGCGCTCAACTTGTCCGCGATTGGTATTCGTCATTACTTGCGTGAAAAGTATCGCGCATTGGAATTATAACGATAAGGATCCCGCTCGATGTTTTCGATAACGCCACCCATAGGCTTAACGCCTAGCTTAGATTTGGGGAATTTGCCTGACGAGCAAACCGCGTTAGCCATTCGGGATCTCAATCTTTACTACGGATCGACCCAAGCGCTATTTGATATCAGTATGCGGATCCCGAAAGGGAAGGTCACCGCATTTATCGGGCCGTCTGGGTGTGGTAAATCGACATTACTACGATGCATTAATCGGATGAATGATTTGGTGGATGGCTGCCGTGTTCGAGGCGGAATTACCCTGCACGGACAAAATATCTATCACCGTGATGTGGATGTGCCAGCATTACGTCGCCAAGTAGGGATGGTGTTTCAACGCCCAAACCCGTTCCCCAAATCTGTCTATGAAAACGTGATCTTTGGATTACGCTTGCAGGGGATCAATGATCCTAGAACACTGGATGATGCGGTAGAGCGCTCGCTACGTGGCGCGGCATTGTGGGATGAGGTGAAAGATCGCCTCAATGACAATGCGTTTGGGTTGTCCAGTGGGCAACAACAACGGTTAGTGATTGCACGGGCGATCGCGATTGAGCCTGAGGTGCTATTGCTTGATGAGCCATCGTCGGCGTTGGATCCCATCTCAACCCTAACCATTGAAGAACTGATTAATGACTTAAAAAATCAGTATACGGTGGTGATTGTCACCCATAATATGCAGCAAGCGGCGCGGGTTTCGGATCAAACGGCGTTTATTAATATGGGGCGCTTGGTGGAATACGCGGATACCGATACCTTGTTTACCACCCCACAAAACAAACAAACCGAAGATTACATCACCGGGCGCTACGGATAAGGAGCAGGCCTTGGATAACCACAATATTAGCCGTCATATTTCTGGTCAGTTTAACGCAGAGCTTGAAGCCATTCGCACCCACGTGCTGGCAATGGGCGGCTTGGTTGAGCGTCAGCTAACCGATGCACTACGTGCCATGCATAATCAAGATGTGGAGCTTGCCCGCCATGTTATTCGTGAAGATCACAAAGTGAACGGCATGGAAGTGGCGATCGACGAGGCATGTACACGTATCATTGCTAAACGTCAGCCCACCGCGAGCGATTTGCGACTGGTGATGGCAATCATCAAGACCATCACGGATCTTGAGCGCATTGGTGATGTTGCTGACAGTATCGCTAAAATGGCATTGGATAACTCAAGCTACTCTCAGCAACCGTTTTTGGTATCACTCGAAGCCTTGGGTCAGCGCGCCGCTAAAATGCTGCACGATGTGTTAGACGCCTTTGCGCGTATGGACATTGATGCGGCCATGAAGGTCTATCGCAAAGATGACTCGTTAGACCGTGAATACGAGGGGATTTTGCGTCAGCTGATGACCTACATGATGGAAGATCCACGCTCGATTCCCAATGTGCTGAAAGTGATGTGGTCGGCCCGAGCCATTGAGCGAGTGGGCGATCGCTGTCAGAACATTTGTGAATACATCATCTATTTTGTCAAAGGCAAAGACGTTCGCCACATTCAAAAAGAGGAGCTGGAAAAGCTCCTCAAATAATCGCTACTTGTCATTTAACCAGTCACTAACGGCGTCTGGGACAAAGCTCTGGTCATGCAAAGGCATACGCACGTAACCTTCCTTATTGATTTCTGGCAGGGTTACTGCGGGGTAGTCAATTTCTTGGTAAGGGATTTGTGAGAGTAAGTGGGCGATACAATTGAGCCGAGCGTGTTTTTTGTTATCGGCTTCCACCACCCACCAAGGGCTTTCTTTGGTGTCGGTGTAGGCAAACATGCGGTCTTTGGCTTCACTGTATTGCACCCAACGACTACGAGACTCGAGATCCATTGGGCTGAATTTCCACCGCTTTATTGGGGTGTTAATCCGCTCCGCGAAGCGCTTTTCTTGCTCCTCGTCTGATACCGAGAACCAGTATTTTATTAAGATGATCCCGGAGCGGATCAACATACGCTCTAGCTCGGGACAGGTGCGAAGAAACTCTTCATATTCTTCATCGCTGCAAAAGTTCATGACTCGCTCGACACCGGCGCGGTTATACCAACTGCGGTCAAACAAGACAATTTCACCACCGGCGGGCAGGTGCTCAATGTAACGTTGAAAATACCACTGCGTGCGTTCGCGCTCTGTGGGCTTGTCTAGCGCGACCACGCGACAAACACGCGGGTTGAGCTTTTCGGTGATCCGTTTAATCACGCCGCCTTTACCGGCGGCATCGCGCCCTTCAAAAATGACCACCACTTTCAACTGCTCTTGCTTGACCCACTCTTGCAGCTTGACCAACTCAGTTTGTAATTCGGCTAGCTTTTTTTCGTAGTGTTTTTTGCTGATTTTTTGTGTTTTTTTATCCGACAAAGCCGATCTCCTTTTACCACAGCGATGGGGTTACGGTAGAAAACTCACTTTTCGGATGCAATGGATTCAAGCAGCGAAAGCGTATATCACTTCAAAAGACTAGAGCGGGTCACATTGCCATGTTGTTTGGTCACGACATTACACCGAGGTTTAAAAACGATTGGCAATGGCTTTGACGAGACGAACGCTTGCCGGATCGGTGATCGGATAACGGGCATCATCCCCATCGCCCATTGATGCATGTGAGTTTGATTGCATGACGCTTACTTGCTCGGTACGTGCAGATAAGTGGATTTCACGTACGCCAGTGTAGGCGAGCAACGCTTGTGCATTATCAGGGGTTACACCTGCGCCTGACATGATGGTCAATGAGGTATGGCGTGTGGCGTCTACCCACTGTTTGAGTGCCTCTTTGCCTTGTAAAGCGTTCGCCGCTTGCCCAGAGGTAAGAATCCGTTCAATCGCTGGGCGGGCAAGGATTGCGTCGAGCGCCGCGTGAGGGTCTTGGCAATGATCGAATGCGCGGTGGAACGTCACGCCCATTCCCTTTGCTTGGGCAAGCATGGCGTCTATCGCCGGTAGGTCGAGCTGACCGTTTGGCGTGAGTGCGCCGATCACCACGCCTGCACACCCGGCTTGGCGGGCGTTGGCAATATCCTGCAGCATCACTTCTATTTCTTCACTGGCATAGACGAAGTCGCCTTCTCGCGGCCGGATAATCGCATAAATAGGGATTCGTGCTTTTTGAGCGGCTTGTTGCATATAGCCATCACTCGGGGTTAAGCCACCGAGGCGCAGTGCGCTACACAGTTCAATCCGATCGGCGCCAGCGTGTTCGGCCAGCGATAATGAACGGATACTATCAATACAAACTTCAACCAAGACAGACATACCACCCCTTTGACGAAACGCACCGTGTCAGCATAGCTAAAACTATTGTGACAGGGTGAGGGGAAAACGCCTAGTGTTAGTTGGAAAGGGTTTGTTGGGAGAGAATCAGCCGATACGGTGAGGCGAGCAGATACAAAAAGGGCCCGGTTTGCCGGGCCTCATTATTGTCTCACATTATCCAGTGCGGGGCACTTGACCTTATTACAGGTCGTCAGTGTGCTCAGACAGGTATGCAGCAACACCTTCAGGAGATTCTGCCATACCCGCTTTACCTTCTTCCCACTGTGCAGGGCAAACTTCACCGTTTTTCTCGTGGAAGTTCAGTGCGTCAACCATGCGTAGCATTTCGTCGATGTTACGGCCTAGTGGTAGGTCGTTAACAACTTGGTGACGAACAACGCCTTCCTCGTCGATGAGGAAAGAACCACGGAAGGCAACGCCAGCTTCTGGGTGCTCAACGTCGTATGCTTTACAGATTTCGTGCTTAACGTCAGCAACCAGTGGGTATTTCACTGCGCCGATACCGCCGTCTTCGACAGCCGTTTTACGCCACGCGTTGTGTGAGAACTGAGAGTCGATAGACACACCGATAACCTCAACGCCTTTAGCTTGGAAGTCGCTCAGGCGCTTATCGAATGCGATCAGCTCTGATGGGCACACGAAAGTGAAGTCGAGTGGGTAGAAAAAGACAACCGCTTTTTTGCCTTTGGTGAACTCTTTCAGGTTGAAGTTATCAACGATTTCGCCATTGCCTAGTACGGCAGCGGCAGTAAAATCTGGTGCTTGACGACCTACGAGTACCATATCTCAGCTCCTAGTTTAAATGTTTTCCTGATAATCAGGTTCCTATATAAGCGAGACAAACTATAGCGAACTTGTTAGATTGAAAAAAGTGGAATTAATAGATTGTAATAATCGAAAAATACGATTGTTTAAAATATGACTGTATGAACAAATATCCGTCTTTAAAGCAGCTACACTATCTGGTTACCCTTTCCGAAACACGGCATTTTGGCGAAGCAGCCAAATTGTGTTTTGTCAGCCAGTCTACGTTGAGCGCGGGGATCCAAAACCTCGAGGATCTGATTGGTGCTCAGCTCATTGAGCGTGACAATAAAACCTTGGTACTCACAGGCATGGGCGAAGAGGTGGTGCGCCGTAGCCGAGAAATTCTAGCACGCAGCCAGGATTTGATGGAGCTAACGCAAGTTAAATCAGACCCTATGCACGGCAAAGTCCGGCTGGGTTGCATCCCCACCATTGCGCCTTTCTTGTTGTGTGATGTGGTTCAGCAGGTCAATCAACACTATCCCAATCTAGATTTGCTATTGCGCGAGGATACGACGGCGAACTTACTCACCGCGCTAAAACACGGCGAAATGGATATCCTTATTCTGGCTTTACCCATGGATATTGGCACCATGACTCGCCGCGTGGTGGGGCGGGATCCATTTAAAATGGTGATGAGCCAAAAGCAAGCTGCGCAGCTTGAGTTACCGATTGATTATGACGCCCTCCCCGATGAGTCTGTCTTCTTGCTTGAACGAGAACACTGCCTCACCGACCACGCGGTGTCTGCCTGTCAAATGACGGCCTCGCAGAAGATTAATCCTTTCATGGCGACCAGCTTACACACCTTGGTGCAAATGGTGGCCAACGGCAATGGTGTGACCTTTATACCGCAAATGGCAATTGATCATGGCTTGATTGATAACCTCGACGTGCATTTAGAAACGCCGCCGGGGGAAGCGGCCTACCGTGATATCGGGGTGGTCTGGCGTCCTTCTTCGAGTCGGATTGATACGTTCAACCAGCTCGCTGATCTGGTCGCAGAGCTACTTTCCCCAATAGCTAAGGAATAAAGAGACCAAAATGAGTGATTTAAACTGGTTTATCTACTTTATATCAGCATTATCATCTATTTTAACCTTGCCAAAACGACGCTGAAGCCGTTGGATTATTATCACGAAAAAAGCAGCATCTAGGGGAGCGGCTTTTTGCTTTTTTTCCTAAGAGATTGAAATTATTTTGCTTTTTTACTTTTTCACGAGAAGGTGAAGTGCGCGATATGTAATTTAATTACGTAACTGATTACAAGGTGGTGACAAAATTATGATCCCAGTAGCAGTGTTATATCATTCTGCTGATAGGCATAAAAAAGCACATTCGAGCTTATGCTCTAATTTTTTAACTGTTTGTTTATATGCACTTTTTTGTCTTTGTCTTACCGTTTTGTTTTGACCTTTGGTTGATTTTTACGCGAATGTGAGCCAACGTAATAACTCAAGCGCTGCACGAGAGCCCAAGAGCGTGTAGTGAAAAGAGTGTTGTGATTGGATTACAAATGATAAGCCAGGGAGGCGATATGACGGAAGCGTGCTCAACCTTACGCGAATCGTTGGTGATTAACGAGACAGTCACCGAAGAGCAGGCAGAAATCTTAACCGAGGATGCATTGTGCTTTTTAGCCAGTCTCGCTGAGCGGTATGCGGCGCGTATCCCTACGCTTTTAGCAGCGCGTGAAGCACGTCAACAACGTATTGATGCGGGAGCGCTGCCCGACTTTCTACCGGAGACGCAATCGATTCGCCAAAGCGACTGGACCATCCGTGGCATTCCCAAGGATTTACAAGATCGGCGGCTAGAAATTACCGGACCGGTAGAGCGGAAGATGGTAATCAATGCACTTAACGCCAACGTGAAAGTTTTCATGGCGGACTTTGAAGACTCCTTTTCGCCAGCATGGCCACAAGTGGTAGAAGGCCAGCGTAATTTGCGCGATGCCGTCAATGGCACCATCAGTTATCAGCACCCAGAAACTGGCAAGCGCTACCAGCTGAATGACAACCCTGCGCGTCTTATCTGCCGTGTGCGTGGCTTGCACCTGACCGAAAAACACGTGATGTGGCAAGGTAAGCCGATTCCCGGGGCTTTGTTCGACTTCGCCCTGTACTTTTTCCATAACTACCGTCGTTTACTCGAGACGGGATCGGGGCCTTATTTCTACCTACCTAAGTTACAGGCTTATCAGGAAGCAGCCTGGTGGAGCGAGGTGTTTTCCTTTGCCGAAGACGAGTTTGGTCTGAGCCGTGGCACCATTAAGGCAACTGTGCTGATTGAAACCCTGCCTGCCGTGTTTGAGATGGATGAGATCCTGTATCACCTCCGTGACCATATCGTCGCCCTTAACTGCGGCCGCTGGGACTATATCTTTAGCTATATCAAAACGCTGCGCAATCACCCGGATCGTGTGTTGCCTGATCGCCAAGTGGTGACCATGGATAAGCCTTTCCTTAACGCTTACTCGCGTCTGTTGGTCAAAACCTGCCATAAGCGTGGTGCGTTGGCGATGGGCGGTATGGCTGCCTTTATTCCCAGCAAAGACCCGGCTGAAAATCAGCAGGTACTGGACAAAATTGAAAAGGATAAAACCTTAGAAGCTGATAACGGTCACGATGGCACCTGGATTGCGCACCCAGGCCTGGCAGACACGGCTAAAGCGATTTTTGACCGCGCACTTGGCGATAAGCCAAATCAGCTAGCGGTCACCCGCGAGCAAGACGCTGAGATCACGGCGGCTGACTTGCTAGCGCCTTGCGAGGGTGAACGCACTGAGGCCGGTATGCGACATAATATCCGTGTCGCGGTGCAGTACATTGAAGCGTGGATATCGGGTAACGGCTGTGTGCCTATCTATGGCCTGATGGAAGATGCGGCTACAGCTGAAATCTCACGTGCGTCGATTTGGCAATGGATTAAACATCAAAAACCACTGAGCAATGGCAAGGTGGTGACCAAGGAACTATTCACACAGTACCTTGGTGAGGAAATGACGGTGCTGGAAAAAGAGCTGGGGGCAGCGCGCTTTGCGCAAGGCCAATACCAGCAGGCCGCCACCTTGATGGCTGAGCTCACGACCAGTGATGAGCTGGTCAACTTCTTAACCTTGCCAGGTTATGAGTATTTGCCGTAATGGGCATGGAAGCACAATAACAAATATGGAATGACAGTAAGGGGCTGGTAAAGCCCTACTAACAAAGAGGAATGGAACATGACTTTGACTCGCCAACAACAAATCGCTGAACTGGAAAAGGATTGGGCGGAAAACCCGCGTTGGAAACAGGTTAAACGCCCCTATACGGCTGAAGAAGTGGTCAACATGCGTGGCTCGTTTGTGCCGGAGAATACGATCGCCAAGCGTGGTGCTGCCAAACTATGGGATTTGGTCAACGGCAGTGCGAAAAAAGGCTACGTGAACTGCTTGGGCGCGTTGACAGGCGGTCAAGCGGTACAGCAAGCCAAAGCGGGTATTGAGGCGGTTTATCTATCCGGTTGGCAGGTGGCGGCGGATAACAATACCGCCTCAAGCATGTATCCAGACCAATCACTGTATCCGGTCGACTCTGTTCCCGCTGTCGTTAAGCGCATTAACAATGCCTTTCGCCGCGCCGACCAGATTCAGTGGTCAAAAGGCAGTTCGCCAGAGGAGGGCACGGATTACTTCTTGCCGATTGTGGCCGATGCCGAAGCAGGCTTTGGTGGCGTGCTTAACGCCTACGAGCTGATGCGCAACATGATTGAGGCTGGCGCGGCAGGCGTGCACTTTGAAGACCAGCTCGCGTCAGTGAAAAAATGTGGCCACATGGGCGGAAAAGTATTGGTGCCAACCCAAGAGGCGGTACAAAAATTGGTGGCGGCGCGCTTAGCCGCGGATGTGGCGGGCACCGATACGCTGGTGATTGCACGTACTGATGCCAACGCCGCGGATCTATTGACCTCAGATTGCGACCCATACGACAAGGACTTCATCGTTGGTGAGCGCACAGCCGAAGGCTTTTATCGCGTGCGCCCTGGGATTGAGCAAGCCATTTCGCGCGGCCTAGCCTATGCGCCTTATGCCGATTTGATTTGGTGCGAGACCGCGAAACCGGACTTGGAAGAAGCACGACAGTTTGCTGAAGCTATTCATGCTCAGTACCCAGACCAGCTTCTGGCTTATAACTGTTCACCGTCTTTCAATTGGGAGAAAAACCTGGATGCAGAGACGATCGCACGCTTCCAGCAAGAGCTGTCAGACATGGGCTACAAGTACCAGTTCATTACCTTAGCGGGTATTCATAACATGTGGTACAACATGTTCGACTTGGCGCATGCTTATGCGCAAGGTGAGGGCATGCGTCACTATGTTGAAAAGGTTCAGCGCCCCGAGTTCGCTGCCGCTGAGCATGGCTATACCTTTGTCGCACACCAACAAGAGGTGGGCACCGGGTATTTTGATCAAATGACCAATATTATCCAAGGTGGCCAGTCATCGGTGACGGCATTGACGGGCTCGACGGAAGAAGATCAGTTCTAGTCAGGCGATACCCGTTATCAACCTCATAAAAAGGGAGTTTCGCACTCCCTTTTTTAATTTACTCGCCTTCTTCAACCGGTTCACTTTCTTCTTGGATCTCGAGTAGTGTCGACGCGATGGCGACAAAATCACTGTCGGTGATGATCCCAACTAAACGTTGGTGTTTCACTACCGGCAAACAGCCTATTTTACGCTCTAACATGGTTAGCGCTGCCGCTCGTAAGGATGCGCCAGGATCGACCGTGACCAGTTGCCGCTCGATAAAGTGTGATAGGGGGGTATGGATCTGGTGATCGCCATTGGTGGTCTTGCCCAGTGATGAGGCTTGCGCTGATAGCACATCTCTTTGTGTGACCAGTCCTAACAAACGCTCATCATCATCCACAATAGGGAGATGGCGGAAGCGCTCGGCGCGCATTAAACGGTGGGCATCGTCAAGTGTGTGGTCAGGGCTAAGCGTATGTGGATGCCGGGTCATCATATCATCAACAACAAACATGGCACCTCCTTGTCGTCAGTACACAGGGTTACTTTTACTGTAGTGCAGTTGTGCTAGGTTAGACGTGATATGCATCAAGATAACGACGTGCATCGAGGCAAACGTGGAGCCCAAGGGTACCAGTGTAAACCATGCCTGAATCAAGCTTACAGCTTGCTTGATCTTCACGGTGGGCTACCTATACTAGCGGCCTGCTTTTTATCTAGGCAAAGGTCATGCAATTATCCGATTTTCACTTTGAACTCCCTGATGAGTTGATTGCGCGCTATCCGCAACCGGATCGCAGCGCGAGCCGCTTGCTCTCGCTCGATGGCACCAGCGGCGAGGTGGTACATCGTCAGTTTAAAGACATCCTCGAGCTGGTTGAGCCGGGTGATCTGATGGTGTTCAACAATACGCGCGTGATCCCGGCGCGCGTGTATGGGCGCAAAGCCTCAGGCGGAAAAATTGAGGTGCTGGTGGAGCGTGTGCTCGACGAGCAGCGCTTCCTTGCTCATGTGCGTGCCTCTAAAGCTCCGAAACCCGGGGCTGAGCTTTTCCTCGGCGATGAGGGACAAGTCGCGGCTCAGATGGTGGCACGCCATGATGCTCTGTTCGAAATCCAGCTAAACAGCGATAAAGGCGTGGTAGATACGCTTAACGACATCGGCCATATGCCGTTGCCGCCATACATCGACCGCCCTGATGAGGACAGTGATAAAGAGCGCTATCAGACGGTGTATGGCGAGAAGCCAGGAGCGGTGGCAGCGCCCACCGCGGGGCTACACTTTGATGATGCCGTCATGGCAGCGCTTAAAGAAAAAGGCGTTAATATCGCCTTTGTTACCCTGCATGTCGGTGCGGGCACATTCCAGCCGGTTCGGGTCGACAACATTGAAGAGCACACCATGCATGCTGAGTATGCTGAAGTGCCGCAAGAGGTGGTTGATGCGGTCAATCAAACACGAGCACAAGGTAAGCGGGTGATTGCGGTGGGAACCACCTCGGTGCGTTCACTGGAAAGTGCGGCACAGGCGGCCAAGCAAAAAGGTGAGCCACTGTCCCCGTTTTTTAATGACACCCAGATTTTTATCTATCCAGGGTATGAATGGCAGCTAGTGGATGTATTGGTGACCAATTTCCACCTGCCGGAATCCACCTTGATTATGTTGGTCAGTGCCTTTGCCGGTTACCAACACACCATGGCGGCTTATCGTGCCGCGGTTGAAGCGCGCTATCGCTTTTTCAGCTATGGCGATGCCATGTTTATTACCCGTCAGCACAACTGACGACAGAATGAGGACACGGGCTCTCATGCCTGTGTGCGCTATGCTTGCGGCAGGGTCAATCTGTTAGCATAAGACACACGCCAGACTGTTTCTCTGGCACTGAGGAGGATTCGTGGAATACGAACTGAAAAAAACCGACGGACGCGCTCGCCGTGGCCGCTTAATTTTTGAACGCGGCACGGTAGAAACCCCGGCTTTTATGCCGGTAGGCACCTATGGCACCGTTAAAGGGATGACGCCTGAAGAAGTGAAAGGGACGGGCGCGGAGATCCTATTAGGGAACACTTTCCACCTGTGGCTACGCCCTGGTCAGGAAATTATGCGACTGCACGGGGATTTGCATGACTTTATGCAGTGGCACGGCCCTATTTTGACCGACTCAGGCGGTTTCCAAGTGTTCAGTTTGGGCGATATCCGCAAAATCACCGAAGAAGGGGTGCACTTTCGCAACCCAGTGAACGGTGATCGCATCTTTATGGACGCGGAAAAATCGATGGAAATCCAATATGACTTGGGTTCAGACATCGTGATGATTTTTGATGAGTGTACGCCGTATCCTGCGACACACGCCGAAGCGAAAAAGTCGATGGAAATGTCATTGCGCTGGGCAAAACGTAGCCGCAATCATTTCGACAAACTAGGTAACAAAAATGCCTTGTTTGGGATTGTACAAGGCGGTGTCTACGAGGACTTGCGTGATGTGTCGGTAGAAGGCCTTACCGAGATCGGTTTTGATGGGTATGCCGTCGGCGGACTCGCGGTCGGGGAACCCAAAGAAGACATGCACCGTATCTTGGAGCACACTTGCCCGCAGCTGCCAGAAGATAAGCCTCGCTATCTGATGGGCGTAGGAAAACCTGAAGATTTGGTCGAAGGTGTTCGTCGCGGCGTCGACATGTTTGATTGCGTGATGCCGACACGAAATGCACGTAATGGCCACTTGTTTATTACTGGCGGTGTGATCAAGATCCGTAATGCGAAACATAAAAGTGATACCTCGCCTTTGGATCCTGAGTGTGACTGTTACACTTGCCGCCACTACAGCCGTGCTTACCTCTACCATTTAGACCGCTGTAATGAGATCCTAGGCGCGCGACTCAATACTATCCACAACTTGCGCTATTATCAGCGTGTAATGGAAGGTTTGCGTAACGCGATTGACGAAGGTAGATTAGATGCCTTTGTAGCGGATTTCTACGCGCGTCGTGGCAAGGAAGTGCCGCCGCTCGATTAATTTCGAATTCAACAACTAGAACGAGGACGTGATTGAATGTTTATCTCACAAGCTCACGCAGCCGCTGAAGCCGGACCACAAGGTGGCGGAATGCAGCTTTTTATCATGCTTGGTCTCTTTGCGGTGATTTTTTACTTTATGATCTACCGCCCGCAATCTAAGCGTGTCAAAGAGCACAAAAACCTGATGGCATCTATGAGCAAAGGGGACGAAGTGCTAACTGGCGGTGGTCTAGTGGGTAAGATCACTCAAATCGCTGAAGACAATGACTTTATTGTGATTGCGCTCAACGATAATAACGAAGTAACCATCAAAAAAGACTTCGTGACGGCAGTACTGCCGAAAGGTACTATCCAGTCTCTCTAATTCTCGCAACCATAAAGGATGCATGCTGTGCTAAACCGTTATCCTTTGTGGAAGTACATCATGGTGCTAATAACACTGGTTATTGGCATCGTGTATGCACTTCCCAATTTATACGGTGAAGATCCAGCAGTACAAATTTCCGGGGCGCGTGGCGCCTCGGTAGATATGACTGCGTTGGACTCCATCAAACAGACCCTCGAATCGAACGACCTTTCCTACCAATCCATTGCGCTCGAAGACGGTACCGTCTTAGCCCGCTTTAAAGACACGGAAGCACAAATCGGCGCCCGTGATGCCTTGATGTCGCGTTTCGACAGTGATGATTATGTGGTCGCCTTAAACTTAGCGCCTGCAACGCCATCGTGGCTGGATACGCTGGGGGCCACCCCGATGAAGCTTGGCCTCGACCTACGTGGCGGCGTGCACTTCCTGATGGAAGTGGACATGGATGCAGCATTAGAAAAGCTGATCACCCAACAAGAAGACAGCTTCCGCACAGACTTACGTGAAGCGCGTATTCGTTATCGTGGCTTGCGTGTAGAAGATAATACCCGCGTCGTGGTAAATCTGCGTAATGCCGAAGACACCAATAAAGCGCTAGAGCTGCTCTCGAACAACTACCTCGACATGAACTTTTCTGTCGATGAAGATGAAGGGCGATTAGCCGCGGTATACAAAGAAGAGCGACTCAAAGAGATTCGCAATTACGCGGTGGCGCAAAACATTACCATTCTGCGTAATCGTGTTAATGAGCTGGGTGTGGCCGAGCCTTTGGTTCAACGCCAAGGTGCAAGCCGTATTGTGGTTGAGCTTCCTGGCGTGCAGGATACAGCGCGAGCAAAAGAAATCCTTGGCGCGACCGCGACCTTGGAATTCCGCGAAGTGGATCAAGACGCTGACCTATCTGCCGCCATGGCGGGTCGTGTACCGCCAGGCAGTGAGCTGATGCGTACTCGTGATGGCCGTCCCGCCGTGCTGAAAAAGCGCGTCATTTTGACCGGCTCACACATTACTGACGCCAGCTCGTCACGCGACGAATACAGCCGTCCTCAAGTTAATATCTCGCTCGACAGCGAGGGCGGTGACAAAATGGCCGACTTCAGCAAGCGCAATATTGGTGAGCTGATGGCGACGGTATTCGCTGAATACAAAGACAGCGGCGAGCGTGATGAAGACGGCAAAGTGATCTTGGAAAAACACGAAGAAGTGATTAACCAAGCCACGATCCAGTCCGCTTTGGGACGTAACTTCCGTATTACCGGTATCGACTCTGCCGCTGAAGCTCACAACTTGGCGCTACTGCTGCGTGCGGGGGCCTTGATTGCGCCTATCTCGATTGTTGAAGAGCGCACCATTGGTCCATCAATGGGTCAGCAAAATATCAACATGGGTGTGCAAGCCTGTATCTGGGGCTTGGTGGCGGTGATGATCTTTACCTTGATTTACTATCGTCGCTTTGGTCTTTTTGCCAACTGTGCCTTGCTCGCCAATATCATATTGATCATCGGTATTATGTCTCTGATCCCAGGGGCGACCATGACATTGCCTGGTATTGCCGGTATCGTCTTGACCGTGGGGATGGCGGTCGACGCCAACGTGCTGATTTTTGAACGTATTCGTGAAGAAATTCACGAAGGCCGTAATCCTCAACATGCAATCGACCGTGGTTATTCTAACGCGTTTAGTACCATCGCCGATGCCAATATCACCACGCTGATCACCGCAATCATCTTGTTTGCTGTAGGAACGGGCGCGATAAAAGGCTTCGCGGTGACACTGTCGATCGGTATTTTGACCTCGATGTTTACCGCCATCATTGGTACGCGTGCACTGGTTAACCTGGTGTACGGTGGTAAGCGCGTCAAGAAACTGTCGATTTAAGGGAGTCCAAGCATGTTTCAAATATTTAAACCGGACATGTCGATCAACTTTATGCGTTGGTCTAAATTGGCCTTCGTGTTGTCCATCGCCATGATTGCCGCGTCTGTGGTGACCCTATCCACTAAGTGGTTAAACTGGGGGCTCGACTTTACCGGCGGTACCTTGATTGAAGTGGGCTTTGAACAGCCCGCTGACTTACCGCAGATTCGTGAGTCACTGGCGGCTGACGGTTTCGATGATGCCGTGGTACAAAACTTCGGTAGTGCCACTGATGTGATGGTGCGCCTGCGTCCGCGTGATGACATGGAAGGTGAGAACCTTGGTAACGAGGTGCTCAATGCCATCAAAGCAGGTACGGGTGACCAGGTAGAAATGCGCCGCATCGAGTTTGTCGGCCCGAACGTGGGTGACGAGCTGACCGAAGCGGGTGGGTTGGCGATCATCATCGCACTGGTTTGTATCCTGATCTACGTGTCGTTCCGTTTCGAGTGGCGTTTGGCCGCGGGCGCGGTGATGGCACTGGCGCACGATGTGATCATTACCTTGGGGATTTTCTCCTTATTCCAAGTCGAAGTGGACTTGACCATCGTCGCTGCGTTGCTGACGGTGGTGGGGTACTCGTTGAACGATACCATCGTGGTGTTCGACCGTATTCGTGAAAACTTCCGTAAGCTGCGTAAAGGCGAGTCAGATGAAATCATTAATGCGTCTGTCTCTCAGACGCTAAGCCGAACCACCATCACCTCGGGCACCACATTATTTGTGGTGATTGCCCTGTTCACCTTGGGTGGAACCATGATCCACGGCTTTGCGATGGCCTTGCTGATTGGTATCACCGTGGGTACCTACTCTTCAATCTATGTGGCGTCCGCACTGGCATTGAAGTTGGGAATTGCACGCGAGCACCTCTTGGTGCCAGAAGTGGAAAAAGAAGGGCAAGAATTCGACGCGATGCCTTAATACGCTCGCCCTGCCCGCATGATGGTGGGGCGATGTTTCTATTATCGGCGTGAAGCGCTCAACAGGGTGCGTGTCTCAAAGAGGCAGTCGGTGATTTGAATGCATAAAAAAAGCGACGCTCATCGAGCGTCGCTTTTTATTCCCAGAGGGGATCATTATTTTTTCATCGACTCAGGCGCGTTTTCACGTACTTTGGCCAGCATGCCTTTTACCACACGTGGCGCGCCGCTTACCACGTTACCGCTACGCATGTAGTCGGTACCACCGTTAAAGTCGGTACAAATCGCGCCCGCTTCGCGAGCAATCAATTCGCCTGCCGCGATATCCCAAGGCTTAAGGCCAAGCTCAAAAAAGCCATCGACACGGCCCGCGGCTACATAGCAAAGATCGAGTGCGGCCGAACCAGTGCGACGGAAGTCAGCACAATCGACAAACAACGCGCTCACAACTGCCATAAAGCCTTCAGCATGTTGCTTAGCTTTGAAAGGGAAGCCCGTTGCTAGGATGGTGCCGTCCAGCTCTTTGGCGCTGCCGGTACGAATACGCTTGTTGTTGAGTTGCGCGCCAGAACCACGTTGTGCGGTGAACAGCTCATTACGGATAGGATCGTAAACGCAGCCGATCTCAGTGCGGCCTTTAATGCGCACCGCGATAGACACGCTGAAGTGCGGAAAGTCGTTAACGAAGTTGGTGGTGCCATCCAGTGGGTCGATGATCCATTGATAGTCGCTATCTTTCCCTTCAGCCACGCCTGACTCTTCGCCAACAATGGTGTGGTCCGGGTAGGACTTTTTGATGATGTCGATGATGATTTGTTCCGCACCTTTATCGACGTTAGTGACAAAGTCATTGCTGCCTTTTTGTGCGGTTTCGATGTTGTCTCTGTTTTCTGCAGATTTAGCGATAAAATCGCCAGCCTTCCGTGCAGCACGGACGGCGATGTTTAGCATCGGATGCATACGGTTTTCCCAACGGATGTTAAAGAACGAAAGCGGGGCGGAGTATAACAGAGCCAGAGCAAAAGGAAAGTGGGTATTTTTTGACCGCGGCCATGTCCGTGAAGCGACGCGACACGCTTAGCTGAGAAGTATTATCGATTGCACTGTGATAAACTGCGCAGATCTGACAGACACCTGCTCGCCCCACCAAGGGGGCACAGCGTAAGAGACGAAAACAACATCATGCTAGATCAAATCCGCGTCGTATTGGTGGGAACCTCCCATTCCGGAAATATTGGCTCAGCCGCGAGGGCAATGAAAGTCATGGGGCTTAGCAATATGACCCTCGTCGCGCCTGACTGTGACGTGGATGGCCAAGCCATTGCGTTAGCAGCTGGTGCCAGTGATATCGCCAACAATGCGCGGGTGGTCGGGACCTTAGAAGAGGCAGTAGCAGACTGTGGTCTTGTGGTGGGAACCAGTGCCAGAAGCCGGACACTTGAGTGGCCGATGCTGGATGCGCGCGAATGCGGTAAAAAGGCCGTGGAAGAAGCCAGTACTCACCCGGTGGCGATTGTCTTTGGTCGCGAGCGGACAGGCTTGACCAATGAAGAGCTGCAGACCTGCCATTATCATGTGTCGATTCCGTCCAACCCCGATTACAGCTCGCTAAACCTCGCGATGGCGGTACAAACCCTGTGCTATGAAATGCGCGTCGCTTGGTTAGACAGCCAAGCCTATCAAGGCCCCACGCTTGAACAAACCTACCCGTTAAATGAAGAGCTTGCACGGTTTTATCAGCACCTGGAAACCGTACTGACCAAGACCGGATTTATTCGTACTCAGCATCCCGGGATGGTAATGACCAAGTTACGTCGGCTCTTTAACCGCGCGCGACTAGAGAGCCAAGAGTTAAATATTTTACGGGGTGTGCTGTCATCTATCGAAAAAGTGACCCAACAAGCGGCATCGAGCGAGCAAAATACCGATAATCATCGCGCTCAGTGATCCTTTCAACCGAGCATGCGTAACTTAGGGTGAAAACCTGACAAAAATACTCAGGTAAATACTTGACCAAATTACTCAGGTATGTAACTATCTGAGCATCTATTCACCACAGGTAGCGTGTTATGAGATTGACTTCGAAAGGCCGTTATGCGGTTACCGCCATGCTCGATGTGGCGCTTCATGCCGAGCAGGGTCCTGTACCACTGGCGGACATCTCTGAGCGTCAAGGCATTTCCTTGTCTTATCTTGAGCAACTTTTTTCACGGCTCCGCAAGTCGGGGTTAGTGACGAGTGTCCGTGGTCCCGGCGGCGGATATCGCCTCGGTATTGCGGCAAATGACATTGCCGTGGGTGCGGTCATTGCCGCCGTTGACGAATCTGTCGATGCGACCAAGTGCCAAGGTAAAGCGGATTGCCAAGGCGGCACCCGTTGTTTAACACATACTCTGTGGCACGACTTGAGTGCCCGAATTAGCGGCTTTTTAAACGACATCACGCTCGGTGAGCTGATGCATGATAATGAAGTGAAGCAAGTAGCAGATCGTCAGGACGCTAAACTGGATGCCTCATTGGCGCCCAGAAATACATTTAGCTCGAAGGTCAAACAAGATAGCGCCACCATAGGCGTGAACGTTCGCTCCTGATGACCAATGTCGGTGTAATTGGAGAAAAACATGAAATTGCCCATTTATTTTGATTATTCAGCCACGTGTCCGGTCGATCCGCGCGTTGCTGAAAAAATGAGTCAGTACCTGACCATGGACGGGTTTTTTGGTAACCCGGCCTCTCGCTCACACCGCTTTGGCTGGCAAGCAGAAGAAGCGGTTGATACAGCGCGTGAGAACATTGCCAACTACTGCAATGCTGACCCGCGTGAGATCGTGTTTACCTCTGGGGCGACTGAGTCAGACAACTTGGCCATCAAAGGTATTGCTAATTTCTACTCCAAGAAAGGCAAGCACATTATTACCTGCAAGACCGAGCATAAAGCCGTGCTTGACCCTTGCCGTCAATTGGAGCGTGAAGGCTTTGAGGTGACCTATCTTGAGCCGGAAGAAAATGGCTTAGTTGATCTGAAGAAGCTCGACGCAGCCATGCGTGACGATACGATTTTAGTGTCAATCATGCACGTGAACAACGAAATTGGCGTGATTCAAGATATCTCTGCGATTGGCGAACTTTGCCGCGAACGCAAGATTATGTTCCACGTCGATGCGGCACAGTCAGTGGGTAAAGTGCCATTGGACGTCAAAGAGATGAAAATCGATTTGATCTCGTTCAGCGCACACAAAGCGTATGGCCCGAAAGGCATTGGTGCTTTGTACGTTCGCCGTAAGCCACGCGTGCGCATTGAAGCGCAAATGCATGGTGGTGGTCACGAGCGTGGCATGCGTTCAGGCACATTGCCAACCCACCAAATCGTGGGTATGGGCGAAGCATTCCGTATCGCCAAAGAAGAGCGCGAAAAAGACTTTGAGCATGCACTGGCGCTACGCAACCGCTTTTATGAAGGCGTGAAAGATTTAGAAGAAGTTTACGTCAATGGTGATTTGGAGCAGCGTGTTCCACATAACCTAAATGTGAGCTTTGCATTTGTCGAAGGCGAGTCTTTGCTGATGGCACTGAAAGATCTGGCGGTATCGTCAGGGTCTGCGTGTACCTCAGCAAGCCTAGAACCTTCCTATGTGCTTCGTGCGCTTGGACGCGACGATGAGCTAGCACATAGCTCGCTGCGCTTCTCATTTGGTCGCTTTACGACCGAAGAAGAAGTGGATTATGCGATTGAGAAAGTGCGTGAAGCAGTCAACAAGCTGCGTGAAATGTCACCACTTTGGGACATGTACAAAGACGGTATCGATTTAAGTACCGTTGAATGGGCGCACCACTAACTCGAATAACGCGCCAGCTGGCAACAGTGAGCAATCATATTGAGGAAACGATTATGGCTTACAGCGATAAAGTAATTGACCACTACGAAAACCCACGTAACGTTGGCTCGTTTGAGAAAGGCGACCCATCGATTGGTAATGGCATGGTCGGTGCCCCTGCGTGTGGCGACGTCATGAAGCTACAAATCAAGGTGAATGACGAAGGCATCATTGAAGACGCCAAGTTTAAAACCTACGGCTGCGGCTCGGCAATTGCCTCGAGCTCGCTGGTTACCGAGTGGGTGAAAGGCCGCTCGATTGACGACGCTGCGGCGATCAAAAACTCTGAGATCGCTGAAGAACTAGAGCTGCCACCGGTTAAGGTGCACTGCTCAATCTTGGCGGAAGATGCCATTAAAGCAGCGGTCAGTGATTACAAGAAAAAACACCAGCAGTAAAACGAAGGGGTTGTTGATATATGGCTATTACCATGACTCAGGCGGCAGCAGATCGCGTCAGAGCGTTTCTCAATAACCGCGGCAAAGGCATTGGCTTGCGCCTAGGTGTGAGAACGTCAGGATGTTCAGGCATGGCCTATGTACTCGAATTTGCGGATGAGCTGCAAGAAGGCGATCAGGTTTTTGAGTACGATGATGTCAAGGTAATCGTCGATGGTAAGAGCCTGCTCTATCTCGAAGGGACAGAGCTGGATTTTGTCAAAGAAGGCTTGAATGAAGGTTTTCAATTCAACAACCCTAACGTGAGTAGTGAATGTGGTTGTGGCGAAAGCTTCAACGTGTAATCCGTGAGAGCACATGAATCATTTTGAACTTTTCGAGCTACCGTATCAGTTTGAGCTGGACGGTAGCTCGCTTTCTTCAACGTTTCGGGAATTGCAGCGCCAGTACCATCCCGATAATGTTGCCAGCCAAGACGAGAAAACACGTCTGCAGGCGGTACAGAAAGCATCGCAAGTAAATGACGCGTTTCAGACGTTAAAAGATCCGGTTCGACGCGCTGAGTATATGCTGACGTTGCAAGGCATTGACTTAAAAGACGAACAGCAAACCATGCAGGATCCTGAGTTTCTGATGCAGCAAATGACGTTGCGTGAAGAACTCGAGTCGATTACCGATAATCAAGATGAAGCGGCGCTGTTTGATTTTGGTGAAAAAGCCCAGTCGCTCTACGACACATTGATTCTCGAGGTTAAACAGGCATTGGCTGCGTCACAGTGGCTAGAGGCCGCCGTGATTGTGCGCAAACTCAAGTTCGCAGAAAAGCTTCGCCATGAAGTGGAGCGTGTCGAAGATCAGCTGATGAGTTGATCGCCCTTTCGCCTGTCAACGCAGTAAAGTTTAAGGATTAGACATGGCACTGTTACAAATTTCAGAGCCCGGTCAAAGTGCCGCGCCGCATGAGCACAAACACGCGGTCGGCATCGATTTGGGTACCACCAACACCTTGGTGGCCACGGTACGAAGCGGTACCGCAACCACCTTGAACGACGAGCAAGATCGGCCACTGATCCCTTCTGTGGTCCATTATGGTGATGATGCCATTTCCGTAGGCTATGATGCCCTCCCGTATGTGCAAACGGATAGCGCCAATACATTGGTGTCTGTCAAACGCATGATGGGACGTTCATTAGACGATGTGCAAGCGCGTTATCCGCAACTTCCTTATCAGTTTTCACAAACCGAAAATGGCTTGCCACAAGTGGAAACCCGTCGTGGCGCGATTAATCCGGTGCAAGGCTCGTCCGATATCTTACGCACTGTGCGCGAACGTGCGGAAAAAAGTTTGGGCGACGCGCTTGAAGGTGTGGTGATCACCGTACCCGCCTATTTTGATGACGCACAACGTGCGGGGACTAAAGATGCGGCGAAGCTGGCAGGCCTCAACGTGCTGCGTTTGCTTAACGAGCCTACCGCTGCGGCGATTGCGTATGGTCTTGATTCAGGCCAAGAAGGGGTGATTGCGGTCTATGATTTGGGCGGCGGCACCTTTGATATCTCGATTCTACGTCTGTCTCAGGGCGTGTTTGAGGTGATGGCGACCGGTGGTGATTCCGCGTTGGGCGGTGATGATTTTGATCATCTGCTCGAGCAATGGATTTGTGAGCAAGCCGGGTTTGACACCCTCAGTGGCGATCAGCGCCGCACCGTGCTGCACGCGGCGACGCAGGCGAAAATTGCCCTTTCTTCTGCTGACAGCGCGTCCATCGATGTGCTGGGCTGGCAAGGCGAGCTGAGCCGTGAAACGTTCGATCAATTGGTTGCCCCACTTATCAAGAAAACCCTGATGTCATGTCGCCGTGCATTAAAAGATGCTGGTGTCAGTGCTGATGAGGTGTTGGAAGTGGTGATGGTAGGCGGCTCGACTCGAGTGCCCGCTGTACGTGAACAGGTTGGCTCGTTTTTCGGTCGTGAACCTTTGACCAGCATCGATCCCGATAAAGTGGTGGCCGTTGGCGCCGCGACGCAAGCCGATATTTTGGTGGGTAACAAGCCAGACTCTGACATGTTGTTGTTGGATGTGATCCCGCTTTCTCTTGGTATTGAAACCATGGGCGGTTTGGTGGAGAAAATTATCCCTCGCAACACCACCATTCCTGTGGCAAAAGCCCAAGAATTCACCACGTTTAAAGATGGCCAAACCGGCATGAAAGTGCATGTGGTACAAGGCGAGCGTGAAATGGTGGACGATTGTCGTTCACTGGCACAATTTAGTCTCAAAGGCATCCCACCAATGACGGCGGGGGCGGCCCATGTTCGCGTCACCTATCAAGTGGACGCTGATGGTTTGTTGTCCGTCACGGCGATGGAAAAGTCCACCGAAGTGGAAGCGTCTATCCAAGTGAAGCCTTCTTATGGTTTGAGTGATGATGAGATTGCCACCATGATCAAATCGTCATTCACCCACGCGGAAGAAGATAAAGATGCCCGCTATTTGGCGGAGCAGCGTGTGGAAGCCGATCGTGTGATCGAAGGCTTGTTGGTTGCTATGCAGCAAGACGGGGATAACCTGCTCAATGCTGACGAGCAGCAAGCGTTGGTGAAAGAAATAGAAGCTTTGATTGCCTTGCGCAATGGTGATGATAGCGCCGCCATTGAAGCTGGGATCAAAGCATTAGACAAAGCCAGCCAGACTTTTGCGGCACGCCGCATGGATCAATCGATTCGCAATGCGTTGGCCGGCCAATCCATTGATGAGGTGTAATCATGCCTAAGATTATTGTTCTGCCGCACCACGAGCTATGCCCAGAAGGTGCGGAACTGGAAGGGAAAGAAGGGGAAACTGTCCTCGATGTGGCGTTGAAAAATGGCATTGGCATTGAGCACGCGTGTGAAAAGTCTTGCGCGTGTACCACCTGCCATGTGGTGATCCGTGAGGGGTTTGACTCGTTGGATGAAAGCGATGAGCTTGAAGATGACATGCTCGATAAAGCATGGGGGCTTGAGCCGGAGTCACGCTTGGGTTGCCAAGCCAAAATTACCGACGAAGATCTGGTGGTAGAGATCCCGCGCTATACCTTGAATCACGCAGCCGAAAATCATTAATCTAACGCTGCAACGGACGGAGAAGCAAGATGAGCTTAAAATGGACAGACTCACTCGATATTGCTATTGAGCTTTGTGACGCCTACCCAGATGTCGATCCGACAACGGTTCGCTTTACCGATTTACATCAGTGGATCACCGAGTTGGATGATTTTGATGATGATCCTGAGCGTTCCAATGAACGCATCCTCGAGGCGATCATTATGTGCTGGATGGATGAGCGAGACTGAGGGCTAGCTCTCGTGAGTGATTGATGATGCTTGTGTTATCGTCACCGGCTCGGCACAGTACCCGTGGCCAATAAAACATACATTCAAAGCGGGCCAATAGGCTCGCTTTTTTCATATTGCTGAGGCGTCCAGGCGTTTGCCTGAGGGCTCAGTGAGACACGCTGTACAGCAAAAGCAGCGAGACAGTACAAGGAGTGCAACATGTCAGATACATTAAAGGTTATTCTGTCGCATCAACCGGCGGCGCCACAGTGGGGCGATAATGCGCTGGTCTCTTTTGACACCGACAAAGCGGTGATCCATGCCTCCAACGATGCCAATCAGCGAGACAAGGTACAACAAGCGGCGCGCAAGCTTGAAGGGCAAGGCGTCCCGGCTCTGACCTTGACCGGGGAGCATTGGGATCTTGAATTAGTGTGGGCATTTTACCAAGGGCTTCGCGGGCCCAAGAATAAGGTCGCCTTTACGCAGACCGTGTTGAACGAGGACGATACGCAAGAGTTCGAGCTTCGACAAACCGTAGGTGACTGGGTGCGCGATATCATCAACCAAACCGCAGAAGAAGTCGGCCCGCATCAGCTGGTGGCACGTGCAGGGGAATTTGTGAAATCCATGGCACCCGATCAGGTCACTTATAAAATCATTTCCGGTACCGACCTGTTAGAAAAAGGCTGGAATGGCATTTATACCGTCGGTCGTGGCTCCGCGCGCAAGCCAACCATGTTACAACTTGACTATAACCCGACAGGGGATCCGGACGCGCCTGTGTATGCGTGTTTGGTGGGTAAAGGGATCACCTTTGATTCTGGCGGCTACAGCATTAAAGGCTCTGACTTTATGACCACCATGAAAGCAGACATGGGCGGTTCAGCGACGGCGACCGGAGCACTGGCAATGGCAATTGCCAAAGGGTTGAATAAGCGCGTTAAATTGGTACTTTGCTGTGCCGAGAATATGATCTCAAGCAGCGCTTACAAACTGGGCGATATCATTACTTACAAAAATGGTGTGACGGTTGAAGTGCTCAATACCGATGCGGAAGGGCGCTTGGTACTCGCTGATGGCTTGATGTATGCCAGCGAGCAAAAACCTGAACTGCTGATTGATTGCGCCACGCTCACCGGATCGGCAAAAGCGGCACTGGGTAACGATTACCACGCCCTGTTTAGTTTTGATGATGAGCTCGCCCATCGCACGCTTGATGCGGCGCAAAAAGAAGGCGAGGGCATGTGGCCATTGCCACTGGCGGAGTTCCACCGTCAGCTACTTCCTTCTTCGTTTGCCGATATCGCCAATGCGTCAATGGGGGCGTATATGCCGGGTGCGAGCACCGCAGCAGCATTCCTTTCCTATTTTGTAGAAGACTACCAAAAAGGATGGATGCACGTTGATTGCTCGGGCACCTATCGTAAAGCGGCCAACGACAAGTGGGCTGTTGGTGCGACTGGCATGGGCGTGAAAACCTTGGCGCGTGTATTGCTCGACCAAGCGAAATAAACCTTCGACACGTCGGGTGAAAGGTTAACAAAATTTTGTGTGAGTTAACGCTTCACCCGATTGGTCATAGGGACAGAGGACGAAATTTGCTAGGGTAGGCGCGTTGTTGCCCCTAGCGGGCGAGATTCAGACAGTGAAAGGACAAGCGAATGACCATTGAACGCACTTTTTCTATCGTTAAACCTGATGCCGTAGAGCGTAATTTGATTGGCACGCTTTATCAGCGTATCGAAAGTGCAGGTTTGCGTATCGTGGCGGCGAAAATGCTCCATCTTAGCAAAGAGCAGGCAGAAGGATTTTATGCCGAACATCAAGGGAAGCCTTTCTTTGAGTCCCTGGTTGGGTTCATGACATCAGGCCCTATCATGGTGCAAGTACTCGAAGGCGAGCACGCGATCAGCCGCTACCGTGAATTGATGGGAAAAACCAACCCAGAAGAAGCAGCTTGCGGCACCTTGCGTGCTGACTATGCGGAAAGCATGCAATACAACTCGGTGCATGGTTCTGATAGCCCAGCCTCGGCAGAGCGCGAAATTGCGTACTTTTTCACCGCGGATGAAATTCATCCTCGCTGCTAAATCAAGCACCTGCTATTTAATCTTCCAAAAGAGGCATTAGCCTCTTTTTTTCTGCCTATCGATATCAGACGACCACATTGAATAACCCCGCGGTTAGAGAGTGGAAACTGTGATCTAAAGCCTGTACAATTTCGCGCCTTAAGCGCGTCCCGAGGTGATATATTGGCTATGATCAAGGTCAGGTATCGGCACGCGTGAGGCGATGATTCAGTCTTACCACCTAGCTAGTTCTTACGAGGCAACCCCCAATGACGACAGAGAAAGTTAATCTGCTTGATTTTGACAGGCAAGGATTGCGTGCCTACTTCGCTGATGAGCTCGGCGAAAAAGCCTTCCGTGCTGACCAAGTCATGAAGTGGATGTATCACTTTGGTTGCGACGACTTCGATGAAATGAACAACATCAACAAGAAGTTGCGTGAGAAGCTCAAGCGGGTGGCAGAAATTAAAGCCCCAGCAGTCAGTGAAGCGCATTACTCTCAAGATGGCACCATCAAATGGGCAATGCGTGTGGGCGGTCAAGACGTGGAAACCGTGTATATCCCCGAAGATGACCGCGCGACTCTGTGTGTCTCCTCTCAGGTAGGCTGTGCGCTTGATTGCAAGTTCTGCTCAACCGGGGCGCAAGGTTTTAACCGCAACTTGCGTGTGTCTGAGATCATCGGACAGGTATGGCGTGCGTCAAAAGAGATTGGCATTGAGAAAGAGACGGGTCGTCGTCCGATCACCAACGTGGTGATGATGGGCATGGGAGAGCCGCTGCTCAACATGAAAAACCTTCTCCCTTCTCTGAATTTGATGCTCGACGACAATGCTTATGGCTTATCTAAGCGCCGAGTCACCGTGTCGACATCGGGCGTGGTCTCTGGCTTGGAGCAAATGATTGGCAAAATCGATGTCGCCTTGGCCATCTCACTGCATGCGCCGAACGATGAGCTGCGTAGCCAAATTATGCCGATTAACGATCGTTGGGATATTGAGGCCTTTTTAGATGCGGTACACCGTTATATTGAAACCTCAAATGCCAACCGCGGCCGTGTGACGGTAGAATATATTTTGCTCGATCATGTCAATGACTACATGGAGCATGCGCGCCAACTCGCAGAGCTATTAAAAGACACCCCAGCGAAGATTAACCTGATCCCATTTAACCCGTATCCTGGATCGCCATTCAACAAGCCGAGCAATTCTCGTATTGATAGGTTTATGAAAACCTTAATGGAATACGACTTTACGGTGACGGTACGTAAAACACGGGGCGACGACATTGATGCAGCATGTGGTCAACTTGCCGGTGACATTGTCGACCGAACCAAGCGTGCCGAGAAGCGACTGGGCGCACAGGAGGTGATCCCTGTTCGACCCGTCTAACTGAGAGGGTGATAAGGGGATGGCATGACAAAAACGGTTTGGGTATTGGGCGTGCTGATGGCGTTGGCTGGATGTTCATCGTCAGGTTCGCCGCACAGCGAGACGAAATTTGATAAGATTCAAGCCGCAGAGGCGCGCATTGCACTGGGATTAGGCTATCTAAACAGTGATCGCTATCAACAAGCGCAGCAAAACTTGCAGCAAGCGCGCCAATATGCGCCTAACTACTATCGCACCTCGCTGTCGATGGCGTATTATCAACAACGTGTCGGTGAAAACGACAAAGCGGATCGCTTATATCAACAAGCGTTAGCGCAAGCGTCTGAAAAAGGTGATGTGTATAACAATTACGGTGTTTTCTTGTGCGAACAACAGCGATTTGCCGCGGCGAATGACGCATTTTTGCAAGCAGTCGTACAACCGTATTATCATCGTGTGTCAGACAGTTATGAAAACGCGGCGTTTTGTCAGCTAAAAGCTGGCCACGTAGAACGCGCAAAAGCCTTGTTTAGCAAAGCGGTTGATCACGACCCGCTGAATGTCCGTGCTGGTTTACAACTTGCCAAATTAGAAATAGATACCGGGCAAGTGGCAGAGGCCGTCGCACGTATCAAGCGGCTCCACCAACGTGTTGGTGTTCAGCCTGCAGGACTGTTATTGCTAGTGAAAGCGTATCAGCAACAAGGCTACACGGAGCGAGCTGCCCATGACGCTCAGCGATTGGCGCAACGGTTTCCAGAATCCAAAGAATATCAATTGTACCTAGCGAATGAATACTGAACAGACGGAAGAACAAGCGCAATCTGATACCCAACCTGCGCCCGGGGAAGTATTAAAGCAAGCGCGAGAGAAAATGGGCTGGAGTGTTCGAGATGTGGCTGACCGACTTCGGTTGCGGGTCAGCGTCATTGAGGATCTTGAACAAAACAATCCGGACATGGATCAATTGGCCACGTTTACACGTGGCTATTTGCGATCCTATGCCAAGCTGATGCAAATCGACGCGGATCAGCTTTTAGGTAATAGCAATATGGAAGCAAGCAGTACGGCCACCGTACAAAAAATGCAAAGCTTCTCGCGCAAAACACGGCGGCAAAAAAGTGAAAGCCGCCTGATGTGGTTGTCTTGGGTGATCATCGCTATTGCGGTCGGGATCACGGGTGTGTGGTATTGGCAGAACCAGCAGGCCATGACGTCTGTGCCGACACAGCTGGATAGCCAGCAAGCGGATGAACTTGTCACTACGCCATCAGAGCAAGATAGCGCGATGGTTGCCGCAGAGGCACCGGCGATGGCCGAGCCTGCGATGACAGATTCGACGGCCTCACAAGGGGCGGAGTTACAAGAAACTGACACACAAGATACCGCGAACGAGCCGGTATCTAATCAGGAGAACCGCTCAGGGTCGACGGAGCCAGAATCAGCTTCGGCGGTTGAGCCGGGGCAAACGAACGAGGCGACGACACAAACTGAACCTGAGGCACAATCAACGGCAGCGTCTGAGGATGAAGCCCCCGCCAGTACGGTCAATAATCGTCTAGTGATGACCTTTAGTGGTGATTGCTGGATAGATGTGCGAGATGCCAATGGCGAACGACTGGCAACCGGGATAAAATCTGAGGGTGAGCAAGTGACCTTAACGGGTGACATCCCGTATCAATTGGTATTGGGTGCTCCCAGCGTGGTGAAAATCACCTTTAATGGCGACAACATTGATCTTGATGGCTTCCCAACCGGTCAAGTGGCTCGGTTGCGCCTTCCGCAGTAATCAGAGAACGTCGATATGCACAACGAAACTCCCATTAAACGCCGTCCCTCAACGCGCATCAACGTCGGCAATGTGCCGATTGGTGATGGCGCGCCGATTGCCGTGCAATCTATGACCAATACGCGAACCACAGATGTGGCCGCTACTGTGGCACAAATCAAAGCGCTAGAAGGGGTGGGGGCAGATATCGTTCGGGTATCGGTACCCACCATGGACGCGGCGGAAGCGTTTAAAGAGATTAAAGCGCAAACCTCGATCCCTTTGGTCGCAGACATCCACTTTGACTACCGCATTGCATTAAAAGTGGCGGAGTATGGTGTCGACTGTTTGCGTATCAACCCAGGGAATATTGGTAAAGAAGAGCGCATTCGGGCGGTGGTGGATGCCGCACGTGACAAAAACATTCCAATCCGGATTGGTGTCAATGGCGGCTCACTGGAGCGCGATCTGCAAGAAAAGTACGGAGAGCCAACCTCTGATGCTTTAGTCGAATCGGCCATGCGTCATGTCGATATCCTTGACCGTCTTAACTTTGACCAATTTAAAGTCAGTGTGAAAGCGTCAGATGTCTTCCTAGCGGTTGAGTCTTATCGCAAACTCGCGCAGCAAATCGATCAGCCCCTTCACCTTGGTATCACCGAGGCCGGTGGCGCGCGTGCTGGTGCGGTTAAGTCATCCGTTGGTTTGGGGATGCTATTGGCGGAAGGTATTGGTGATACCTTGCGTGTATCACTCGCCGCCGATCCGGTCGAAGAAATCAAAGTCGGCTTCGATATTCTTAAATCACTGCGTATCCGCTCTCGCGGTGTGAACTTTATTGCCTGTCCGAGTTGTTCACGTCAAGAGTTTGATGTGATTGGTACGGTTAATGCGCTCGAGCAGCGCGTGGAAGACATACTGACCCCAATGGATGTCTCTGTGATTGGTTGTGTGGTCAATGGCCCGGGTGAAGCCGAAGCGTCTCACCTCGGCTTGGCAGGGGGTAACAAGCGCAGTGCTTATTACCTCGATGGTAAACGCCAAAAAGAGCGCTTTAATAACGACAACTTGGTGGATGAGCTGGAGGCCAAAATCCGCGCCAAAGCGGCGATGATGGATGAACGCAACCGCATCAAGGTGTCTCAAATCGATCAAGAAGGCTAAGCCGTTAGGCGGCCTTCTCCCCTTTTATATCATTTCGGTAACGGAAGTTAACGTGGCTAAAACAATTCAAGCAATTCGAGGCATGAATGACTGCCTCCCGTCTCAATCTCCTTTATGGCAAAAGCTCGAATCTACCATTAAAAACGTAGTGAGCGCTTACGGCTATAGTGAAGTTCGCATGCCTATTGTGGAAGCGACGCATTTGTTTAGCCGTGCCATTGGTGAAGTGACAGACGTTGTCGAAAAAGAAATGTATACCTTCGATGACCGCAATGGTGACAGTCTCACTTTGCGCCCTGAAGGGACAGCAGGTTGTGTCCGAGCCGGGATTGAAAATGGCCTGCTGTACAACCAAGAGCATCGTCTTTGGTACATCGGACCAATGTTCCGTCATGAGCGTCCGCAAAAAGGCCGCTATCGCCAGTTCCACCAATTTGGTGTGGAAGTCTTTGGCCTCAATGGCCCAGACGTGGATGCTGAGTTAATCATGATGACCGCACGTATGTGGCGCGAGCTGGGCATTGCGGAACATGTGCGATTGGAGCTTAACTCAATCGGCTCACCACAAGCGCGTGCGAATTATCGTCAAGCGCTGGTGGACTTTTTGATGCAACACGAATCTGTGTTGGATGAAGACAGCAAGCGCCGCATGCAGACCAACCCATTGCGCGTGCTAGATACCAAAAACGCAGACATCCAAGCCATTCTAGTGGATGCGCCTCAGCTCGGTGACTACCTGGATGACGAATCAAAACAGCATTTTGCGCGCTTGTGTGAACTCTTGGACGCGGCAGGTATCGAATACCAAGTAAACCACCGTTTGGTACGTGGTCTCGACTACTACAACCGGACCGTGTTTGAGTGGATCACTGATAGCTTGGGTGCGCAAGGCACGGTGTGCGGTGGTGGCCGTTATGACGGCTTGGTTGAGCAACTCGGCGGCAAGGCAACCCCTGCTGTTGGGTTTGCAATGGGCTTAGAGCGTCTGGTTCTAATGCTGGAAAACCTTAACCAAGATGATGTCCGCCCGGCAGTGGATGTGTATATGGTCACAGCCGGCGAAGGAGCCATGGCTGTGGGGATGAAACTGGCGGAGCGCTTACGCGAGCAGGTGCCAGGGCTACGTGTGATGTCGCACTTCGGCGGTGGTAGCTTTAAGAAACAGTTTAAGCGCGCGGACAAAGTCGGCGCCTCTGTGGCGCTGGTGTTAGGCGAAGATGAAGTCGCCAACGGCACAGTGGCGTTAAAAGATTTGAAAGGCGGCGAGCAACAAACACTGAATCAGGATGAGATCGCCGCGTCACTAAAAGCATTGATTTAAGAGGACAGAACGTGGACGTCTACACCACAGAAGAGCAGCAGGTTGAAGCCATTAAAAAGTGGTGGCGAGACAATGGTAAGGCCGTTGTAATCGGTGCCGTTGTCGGTTTGGGTGCGTTATATGGTTGGCGTTATTTCCAGTCACAGCAACTGGCGAACCAAGCGCAAGCCTCGCAGCAATATGAACAGGTGCTAAGTGGCATTGAAAGCGGTGATACTGTGTCACTGAGCGAGCTAGAAGGCCATGAAGGTTATCGTGCCTTGGCGGCATTACAGCTGGCGCAAAAGCATGTTGCGCAAGGAGAGCTGGACAGTGCCCAGGCGCAACTCAAAAAAGCGCAGCAAGCCGTGAAAGATGACGCCCTGTATGGACTTGTCACCACACGACTGGCGCGCGTTGAGGCAGAGTTGGAAAATTATTCAGCCGCATTGAACGAACTCGACAAAGTGACCGCCGAAAGCTGGACGGCGAAAGTGGCAGAGATCCGTGGTGACGTCTTGCTTCGTCAGGGCGACAAGCAGGCAGCGCGAGACGCGTATGCAGCGTCATTGGCGGCGGCGGAAAGCCCAACCGTTAACATGAAGCTTGATAATCTGAGTCAATAAGGTCGTGGTATGAAAAAACGATTATGGCGTATGGCTGCAATGGCCACGACCATGGCGATACTGGCAGGCTGTGCCGGTGAAGAAGATGTGGTGCAAATGGCGCCGCTGCCTTCAGTGACTAATGAGATTTCATCAACCCAGCATTGGCAGGCACAAGTGGGTGACGGGGTCGGCCAATACTATTCCGCGCTCCAGCCTACCGTGGCGTATGACAAAGTGTTTGCGGCGGACCGCCAAGGTTTAGTCGCCGCCTTTGATTTAGAAAGCGGTGACGCTGTCTGGCAACAGTCGGTACAAACCGAGACACTGGCGTTGCTTTCTGGCGGCTTGAGCGCCTCATACGGCAAAGTGTATGTGGGCGGTGAAACCGGTCAAGTTTACGCACTGGATGCCGAAACTGGCGAGCGGGTTTGGCAACAGAACGTGAATGGTGAAGTACTGGCCAAGCCTTTGGTGGAAGCTGGGTTGGTGATCGTTAATACCAGCCGTGGTGAGTTAGTGGCACTGGATGCAGAATCGGGCGAGCCACAGTGGAATAACGCTAATGATGTGCCGAACTTGAGCCTACGCGGTGAAAGTGCGCCAGTGACTATTTCCGGCGGGGTATTCTGGGGGATGGCCAATGGACGTCTAGGCGCGGCCATGATCGAAACCGGCCGCTCAATTTGGCAGATCCCTATCTCGACCCCAAAAGGGGCGACCGAGATTGACCGCTTAGTGGATGTGGATGCGACCCCAGTAATCAATGGCGACCGTTTGTATGCAGTAGGCTATAATGGCCAATTAGTCTCTATTGATTTGCGCTCAGGGAAAGCAGCGTGGAAGCGGGATTTTTCCTCTGCTAAAGACTTCCTAGTCGCAGGCAATAGTATTTATCTTATTGATGATAAAGATAATGTCGTTGCGTTAGATGCGCGTAACGGCCTAGAAAAGTGGCGCAATACACAGCTAGCTTACCGTATCTTAACCGCACCTGCGGCAAGCGGCGGCTATCTGGTGGTCGGCGACAGCCAAGGCTACTTGCACTGGCTTGACCCGCAAACGGGTGACTTTGTCGCGCAACAATCTCTAGAAGGGAACGGGATTGCAGTTGCACCGGTGCAAACCGATGATGGCTATATTGTGATCACCCGTGATGGTCAACTGAGAAAGCTGAGTATCGAGTAAGCGAAGCCATCCAGTTCTATATTTAGGCTCCTGGCTGCCAAGACAGTCGGGAGCCTTGTTTATTAATAAAGCGAATGAAAAGAAGAGGTCTACATGATTCCTGTTATAGCCCTAGTGGGGCGCCCGAATGTGGGAAAATCGACGCTCTTTAACCGTCTTACCCGCACACGCGATGCATTAGTAGCGGATTTTCCGGGACTGACCAGGGATCGAAAATACGGCAAGGCATTGCTAGATGATCACGAATTTATCGTGATTGACACCGGCGGCATTGACGGCACCGAAGAAGGTGTAGAAACCAAGATGGCAGAGCAGTCGCTAGCGGCGATTGAAGAAGCCGATGTCGTGCTGTTTATGGTCGATGGTCGAGCCGGTCTGACCCCAGCGGATCAGGATATTGCTCAACATATTCGTACCCGTGAAAAAACTACCTTCTTGGTGGTGAACAAAGTGGATGGTATTGATCCAGACACGGCGACGGCTGATTTTTGGCAGTTAGGCATGGATAACATGTTCCAGATCGCTGCCGCGCATGGCCGAGGTGTTAGCGGCCTGATTAATCGTGCGTTGACGCCTTTGGTGGAGCAAGTGTCAGCTGACGAGGACGATGCGCAAGCAGGCGTGATCGATTTGACCGAGGAAGCCGATACGCTCGACAGTAATGATGACGCGGTAAAAACCGAAGAGCAGGCGGAAAGCGAGTATGAATACTTACAATCGCTACCGATTAAAATTGGGATTATTGGCCGCCCCAATGTGGGTAAATCAACCCTGACGAACCGCATGCTCGGTGAAGAGCGCGTGGTGGTTTATGACATGCCTGGCACAACCCGTGACTCCATTTACATTCCCATGGAGCGTGATGGTCGCGAATACGTGATGATTGATACTGCCGGGGTGCGACGTCGTAAACGAGTGACCGACAAGGTAGAAAAATTCTCGGTGATCCAAACCCTCAAGGCGATTGAAGATGCCAACGTGGTGTTATTAGTCATCGACGCACGCGAGAATATATCGGACCAAGACTTAAGCTTGCTTGGTTTTGCACTGAATGCTGGGCGCTCGATTGTTTTGGCGGTCAACAAGTGGGATGGCTTGGACAGTGAAGTGAAAGAGCGTGTGAAGTCAGAGCTTGATCGTCGCTTAGGGTTTGTCGACTTTGCCCGTGTGCATTTCATTTCTGCGTTGCACGGCACCGGGGTCGGTCACTTGTTTGAGTCGATTCAAGAGGCGTATCAGTCAGCGACAAAACGTGTTGGAACCGCGATGCTCACCCGCATTTTGAAAATGGCGCAAGATGACCATCAACCACCGATGATCCGTGGACGTCGGGTGAAGCTCAAATATGCGCACGCAGGCGGCTACAACCCACCGATTGTGGTGGTTCATGGTAACTTGGTCAAAGAGCTACCAGATTCTTATAAGCGTTATTTGATGAATTACTATCGGCGAACCCTGGATATAATGGGCACGCCAATAAAGATCCAATTCCAAAACAGCGAAAACCCCTATGAGGGGAAAAAAGAAAAGCTGACATTATCTCAATCCCGTCAGCGTAAACGCTTAATGGATATGGTGAAAAACCGCAATAAGAAGTGATAGAAAGCCCAGCAGCGATGCTGGGTTTTTTTGATCGTGACATGGCGAGTCCGATCTCTGTTAGGATCCGTAACCGAATAAAAGTGATCTGGGTCACGTTAATGGGCGCGATTATCTGTTGTCTTAGATCCTAGTCCATTGCGCTGCCGCTCAGGTTTTGAGCGGTGGTAAAATCGACACCCCTTTCTACATCACACTTTTAGATTACTCTGGATCTAGGCTGTAGTAAAACACAATTTAGATTTTTATCCTTCTATAAATCCAAATGCAGAACATGTAACTTATGCTTTCGGGAAGTGTATTGATAAATATTCTTTTCAGGGTAGGAAGCTGATCAGGGGGAATAAACCCCCAGATCGCGCGATCGCTTACTGATCGGTCAGATGTCTGTTGTGCAGAGTTTAATCAGGAGATTGATGCAGGTGTCGTTGTTGTACCACGCTGGTGACATCGCCGTTGCTAAGCTGGGTGTGTAAGGTATCACCCTCTTTCAACTGGTTGATGTTAGTGACGATGTGTCCATCACTATCACGGCTAATTGAATAGCCGCGAGAAAGGGTGGCAAGTGGGCTGACCGCATCTAAGGTGGCGACCAAGGTCGCGAGTCGCTGTTGCGCATGGGACAGGTGCGAGTCCATCGCGTGGGTGAGGCGTTGATGGTATTGCGCCAATTGAGCCTGATGCTGCTGAATACGACGGTCAGGCGTCATGCGCTGCAATCGAGTATCTAACGTGTTCAGTTGGCTGCTGTACCGTGAAAACTGCTTAGTGAGTGCCTGGTGCATTCGTCGTTGCAGCTCATCAATATGCTGACTTTGCTGTTGCAACCGCCGGCGAGGGTGCTGATGCGACAAACGGTGTTCGTGCTGCGTCAGCGCCCGTTGCTGGCGATACAAGAGGGTGCCGATCGCGTTTTTAAGTGCTTGCTCGCGCTGCTGATATTGCTGTAAGCGATAACTGAGGTCACGGCTCACTAATTCCGCGGCGGCTGATGGCGTCGGCGCGCGCACATCGGCAACAAAGTCGGCAATGGTGACATCGACCTCATGGCCTACGGCACTGACGATGGGGATCTGACTGGCGGCGATAGTACGGGCGACAATCTCTTCATTAAAGCACCATAAATCCTCGAGTGAGCCTCCACCACGGCCAACAATCAGCACATCACACTCGTTGCGCGCATTCGCGCGTCCTATGGCTTGGGCAATAGCAACCGCCGCCTCTTGTCCTTGTACCAGCGTGGGATAGATAACCACGGGCAGACTCGGATCGCGCCGTTTCAACACATTTAGAATATCGTGCAAGGCAGCGCCCGTTTTGGAGGTGATTATGCCAACGCGTTTGGGTTGGTCGGGCAAGGCCTGTTTGGCGCTTTGTGCGAATAAGCCTTCAGCGGCTAACGCTTGTTTGCGTTGCTCAAACGCCTGTTGCAGTCGTCCATCGCCTTCGGGCTGCATGCTTTCTAAGATCAGTTGATAGTCGCCGCGAGGCTCGTACATAGACACGCGTGCACGTACCAATACCTGATCGCCGTTTTTAGGTTTGAACATCACGCGGCGATTGTTACCACGGAACATCGCACATTTGACTTGGCTTTGGTTATCTTTCAACGACAAATACCAGTGACCCGATGTCGCGGCGGTAAAATTAGAGATTTCCCCCGTGAGCCAGACGATACCGATGTTTTTCTCCAAGCAAAGACGCACTTCGGCATTTAAGCGAGAGACGGAAAGAATATTTCGGTTGTTAGCGGTCACGATCTCGGTCCCTTTCAATAAGCTTGTCAGCATACTACCTGTCGCATTCCGGTATGCCAAATAGACCTAGAGCAATCGGTTGCGAAAAAGTCCCGCGGATATATGTTGATAAATCAACCGACTAAATCTGAGTTGCCCAACAAACGGACATTCTTAGTAAAAATCGATAGCCAAACGTTTGCGCTGCACGTATAATGCTGCGGCAATATTTTGTTCCCCTTCACAAATTTTGGTGTGAGATATTGCAATGCTGAGAATCGCGAAAGAAGCGCTAACCTTTGACGATGTACTCCTCGTCCCTGCCCACTCAAATGTTCTTCCTAACCATGCCGATCTGCGTACTAAATTGACACGCTCGATCAGCTTAAACATTCCTGTGCTATCCGCCGCGATGGACACGGTGACCGAAGCCCGTTTGGCAATTGCCTTGGCGCAAGAAGGTGGTCTTGGCTTTATCCATAAAAACATGACCATCGAGCAACAGGCTGAACAAGTACGCTTGGTCAAAATCTATGAAGCAGGCATGGTCACCAACCCAGTGACTGTGACCCCTGAAATGACCATTGCTGATGTGAAGGCGCTGACTGAGCGTAACGGCTTTGCCGGTTACCCTGTTGTCAATGCACAAAAAGAGCTGGTGGGCATCATCACTGGCCGTGACGTGCGTTTTGTCTCTGACTTAAGCAAGCGCGTCGAAGACGTGATGACACCAAAATCTCGCCTTGCCACTGTGCAAGAAGGCGCGGAGCGTGAGCAGGTACAGCAGCTCATGCAACAACACCGCGTCGAGAAGGTTTTGGTGGTCAACTCAAGCCATCATCTCACCGGTATGATCACCGCTAAAGACTTCCAAAAAGCGGAAAGCAAGCCTAATGCCTGTAAAGACGAACAAGGTCGCTTACGTGTTGGCGGTGCGGTCGGGGCCGGTGCGGGCAATGAAGAACGTATTGCCGCCTTGGTTGAAGCCGGCGTGGATGTGCTGCTGATTGACTCATCACACGGCCACTCTGAAGGGGTGTTGCAACGTATCCGTGAAGCACGTGCCGCGTATCCGAACCTGCAGATTGTGGGCGGCAACGTCGCCACCGCTGAAGGGGCGCGCGCCCTGATTGAAGCCGGTGTGGATGCCGTCAAGGTTGGCATTGGCCCAGGCTCAATCTGTACCACGCGTATCGTCACTGGCGTCGGTGTCCCGCAGATCACGGCGATCAGTGATGCAGCCGCTGTAGCGCAAGAATACGGCATTCCTGTGATTGCCGATGGCGGTATCCGCTTCTCTGGGGATCTGTGTAAAGCGATTGCGGCCGGTGCATCCTGTGTGATGGTAGGCTCAATGCTCGCTGGTACCGAAGAGTCTCCGGGTGAAGTGGAGCTTTACCAAGGCCGTGCTTACAAATCTTATCGTGGTATGGGCTCAGTGGGCGCCATGTCGAAAGGCTCATCTGACCGTTACTTCCAAAGCGATAACGCCGCAGACAAGCTGGTGCCTGAAGGCATTGAAGGACGTGTTGATTACAAAGGCATGATGAAAGAGATCATTCATCAACAAATGGGTGGCCTGCGCTCCAGCATGGGCCTCACCGGCTCTGCCACCATTGAAGAGATGCGCACCCAAGCGCAGTTTGTTCGCGTCACTGGCGCGGGCATGAAAGAGTCACACGCGCATGATGTCACTATTACTAAAGAAGCGCCGAACTATCGCCTCGGCTAAAGACATCACCACCGCGATGCATTTGAGAGGGGAGCGCGGCTCCCCTTTGTTCCACTTAATTGAGAAAGCCAGATAATGACCCAGAACATTCATGCTCAACGTATTTTGATCCTTGATTTTGGCTCCCAGTACACCCAATTGATTGCGCGCCGTGTACGCGAGATCGGTGTGTATTGTGAGCTTTGGAGCTGGGATGTCGATGAGCAAGACATTCGTGACTTTGCCCCTAACGGCATCATCCTATCCGGTGGTCCAGAGAGCGTGGCAGAGGAGAACTCGCCACGAGCACCGCAATATGTCTTTAACGCGGGTGTGCCTGTGTTGGGCGTCTGTTATGGCATGCAAACCATGGCTGAGCAGCTTGGTGGTAAAGTGGCCGGCTCTGATCACCGTGAATTTGGCTACGCGCAAGTAAAACGCGTTGGACAAAGCGCGTTGTTTGATGGCATTGAAGATGCCATCGCCGATGACGGGCATGCGCTCCTCGATGTATGGATGAGCCATGGTGATAAAGTGGTCGCCATTCCAGAAGATTTTGTCAAAGTGGCCGAGACGGACACTTGCCCCTTCGCGGCCATGGCCAATGAAGACAAGCGTTTTTATGGTGTGCAATTCCACCCAGAAGTGACCCATACTCGCCAAGGCCAACGCATGTTGGAGCAGTTTGTGATGCAAATCTGCCAATGCGAGCGCTTGTGGACACCAGCCACCATTATTGACGATGCGATTGAGCGTATTCGCGAGCAAGTCGGGGATGATGAGGTGATCCTTGGCTTGTCTGGCGGCGTTGACTCTTCTGTGGTCGCCATGCTGGTTCACCGTGCAATTGGCGATAAGCTCACGTGTGTGTTCGTCGATAATGGCCTGCTACGCCTTAACGAAGGTGAGCAAGTACTGGAAATGTTCGGTGACCACTTTGGTTTGAATATTATTCATGTTAACGCCGAAGACCGTTTCCTCGATGCCCTTAAAGGCGAAGCGGATCCGGAAGCCAAGCGGAAAATCATTGGTCGCGTGTTTGTCGAAGTATTCGATGAGCAAGCGAGCAAAATGAAAAATGCCAAGTGGCTGGCACAAGGCACCATCTACCCGGATGTGATTGAGTCAGCGGCCTCGAAAACCGGTAAAGCGCATGTGATCAAATCACACCACAACGTCGGTGGCCTGCCGGAAGAAATGGAAATGGGTCTGGTTGAGCCGCTTAAAGAGTTGTTCAAAGATGAAGTGCGTAAAATTGGCCTTGAGCTAGGTTTACCGTACCACATGCTTTATCGCCACCCCTTTCCAGGGCCAGGCCTCGGCGTGCGCGTGCTAGGCGAGATTCAAAAAGAATACTGCGATCTACTTCGTCGCGCCGATGCGATCTTTATCGAAGAGCTGCGCAATGCCGATCTTTACGAGAAAGTCTCGCAAGCCTTCGCCGTATTCCTGCCTGTTCGCTCGGTGGGCGTGATGGGCGATGGCCGTAAATACGACTGGATCATTGCCCTACGTGCCGTCGAAACCATCGACTTTATGACCGCACATTGGGCACACTTGCCATACGAATTCCTGGGTAAGGTATCAAACCGCATTATCAACGAAGTCGACGGTATCTCCCGCGTGGTTTACGACGTCTCCGGCAAACCCCCAGCGACGATTGAGTGGGAGTAAGGCTAGCCGTAAACAGCTAATAAGCCTTTAGTAAATAAATGAAATGCCAGTCAGTTTCTGACTGGCATTTTTTGTTGTTGCAAGGTTGGCATCATGGCTGTTAAAAATTCATGATCTAGTTCAAAGGGATAGAATGATTTATAAATATATTTTATGTTACTATTTATTTTAAAAGTAAAAATCACTTTTAGTTGGTTTAGGTCATATGGCAGACAATCCACTCGCAGAAGCTCAGAGAGAATCCGCAGGGGCAAGCACCTTTGGTAAATATAATTTTCAATTTCATTGGGCGTTGTGCGAGATCATTGAGAAGCACAAGAGTAAGAAAGAATATGCATTACTAATTGAGCATCATGAGGATGTCGTAATTGCAGATAGCTTAGATGCTGATAAAGCCCAATTTGAATTTTATCAAGTAAAAAACCAAAGTGCTAAGTACACGCTAGCTTCACTCACCAACAGACAAAAGGGAGCCAATGATACTCTTAAGAACTCGGTTCTCGGGAAGTTACTTAGCTCTTGCATTAATACAGAATATGAAGACCGAATTACAATTATTGGATTGGTCTCCTCAAGCGGGTTTAGCCTAAACCTTGATAAAGGGTTAAAGCTGGACGTGATCAAGGTTGGAGACATTGCCACAAGTGATTTGGCAAGTTTGACTCAAAATATTGATAATGAACTAGGAATTGAAGTTCTACCAGAGCACTTACAGTTTATTGTCCCTGATGTACAGTTAAAAAATCAGGAAGATTATGTTCTGTCTCACTTTGCTCGTCTCGTAAATACGCTGTTCCCCGGAGCATATTGCAACCCTGTAAACATCTATCGCTCTGTCGTTGATGAGATGGGACGAATTGGCCGCGTCGAGTATGACTATAGAGATTGGGCAAGACTTATCGACAATAAATCTCTCACTTCTACTGAAGTACATAACGTGATCACTCAATATACAACTCATCCAAGTGTAGATGAATTAAAAAATGACTTTGACGACTTAGCAAGAGATTTAGGTTGGAAAGCAAAAAAAAAGCGCACTTTCAAGAGTAAACTGGCTTTACTAGCACTACGAAGATCTGGGTTTATGAGTGCGCTAGATATTGAGATTACGAGTGTATTTAAACGATCTCACTGTAAGGTCGATGAAAATAATTATTCTGACGATATTACTTATCTTGAGGCTCTAGGTAAACAAGCCATTGAAGACGGTTTACTTGTGAAGGTTAGTGACCAAGATGAACTGTTTTTAGAAGTCATCTACTGCTTATTAAAGGCTTAACGATGAAAAGTAATTACAAGTTATTGATAAGAAATCTTAGGAAACATAAAAATGAAAGGCTTGCAATTTCAACGTCTAGTTCTACTGTCCGATTCGAAAAAACTGGCGAATCAGTTCACGTTTCCGAAGAGACTCAATCTCGTTACCGGAAGCGACAATAGTATTGGAAAATCAACACTAGTACAAAAAGTCTATTCTGGGCCATTGGTTGCGAGCCTCACTTTGATGAAGAATGGAGATCAAATGACGTTAAGGCCATCTTGTACTTCAAAATAAATCAGCAGGAATACATTGTTAGCCGATACGCAGATGGAGTTTATTTTGGCCGTAAAGGTTCTACATTAACGAAATACTCTAAAGTAACGGGAAAGTTTGCTGAAGACTTCGCAGAGGAAGTAGGTTTTGATCTAATGCTAGCAAATAGGAAGGATGGCCTTGATTGCCCTCCTCCTGCTTTTTACTTCCTACCATTCTACATTGACCAGAAGAAAAGTTGGGATGAACCATGGAACGGCTTTGAAGGGCTCGGTCAATACAGTAATTTCAAAAAAACATTAATCAAATACTTCTGTGGTTACTTACCTAGCGAGCACTTTGAACTTGAAGAGGATGTGTTTGCGCAAAAAGCTATAGAAAAAGAAGCTAATCAACAAGCTAGTCGTATTTCAGATGCGATTAGTGTCCTTGAAGAGGTAGCACCAGAGCAGAATATTGCTTTTACTCAAGAAGAATTTGAATCTATTCAGCAGGAGATTGAAAAAGAACTAACAGTATTTTCTGCTCACCAGTCTGAGCTTTTTGAGCAACGTTCAGCGCTAGCAAATGAAATCCATGATTTAGAACAACAACATCTTATTGCTAGTACTTCTGCAAGAGAGCTCGACGAAGATTACACTTTCGCAGTAGAAAACGTGCCCTCAGATTCTCTAGAATGCCCTTTATGTGGGGTTGAACACGACAACTCTTTGCTAACTCGTGCTGGTCTTTTAGCTGACAAGGAAGACTTAGAGCAACAAGCATATAGCATTGAAGCTGCACTTGAGGTTAAATATCGACAACGTACAGTGTTAACAGAAGAGTTGAATTTTATAACCTCTGAAATAGAGCGAATAAATAGTAAGTATTTAAAAGAAGATGCTCCTGAAGATAAATGTAATGAACAACAGATATTTGATCAAGCACTTCATGCTATTTCCCAAAAGAAAGTCAATAGTAGCGTTGCTCAGAAAAAAGAAAGCTACGTACTTCAATCGCAATGTGCTAAGGACAAGCAGAAAGGCATAAAAGCAGAGCAACGCAAGCTTGTTAAGAAGAAAGAGAAGGACGAGTTGAACGAGTTATTTATGGGCAATTTAGCCGAAATCATCAACGCGTTATCGGCTACTGGAGTTAACCTAAATGATGTCAAAGCGCCGATGGATTATAGAAAAATCCTAGGTGGCGGTGCAGCAGAAGGGACACGAGGTACACTAGCCTACCAGCTTGCCGTTCTTCGCCAGATTAATTATGCCAACCATTGCCAACTCGCTCCGTTTGTTATCGATACTCCTAACCAACAAGAACAGGCAAAGCACCGATATGAGCAAGTCATGGATGTTGTTACTGACAACATCCCTAATGGCTATCAAGTGATTTTATGTGCTATGGACAACGACGCCTTATCCACCTATAAACAGGATGCTCATATCATTGAGCTAGGCGAAAACCGTCTATTGCGATATGAGTCTTATGCCCAACTTCGCGCTGAGTATGAGCAAGTTGTTATAAGAAACAGTTAGAAGAAAAAGCTACTTTCGCTTAGCTCCACTGATGGAAAAGGTCTAGGTTTCGAGCTAGACCTTTGAGGCGCTTACCTTGATGTATTGAATGAAGACATCACCAGTGACCGCAAAGCAGAAGGAAAAAGCCGCCAAAGGAAGCACCATTAAAGACGAACGTTAAAAACGGCGTTGTTGATCAAGTTATTCGCCTAACGCACTGATTAAATATGAACCCACCGTATCAGCCAACGCAGTAACTAACAGGCGTACCGAGTCTTATGACTTTGTTCATTGCTTTCACGTTGGCTAATACTTCGCCAACTTGTGTATCGTAATCACGCAGTTTCAGTCGCGCGTTACGCTAACCGGTGCCTGCTTCACTCAAGCTCTCCGCTTATCTTGCAGAATTTTATGTTCACGACTATTATTTGTTCATGATTCATGAACGGTATTTGTGTGTGAACGAGAACTCGACACTACTAATGCGAGCTTTGGATAATCTGCCTTCGCATATTCAAGGGGAGTATACTTTCGCTCCAGAGCCGGATGGTGGGCCTTACACCGATGCTGAGGTGACTCTGACAGTGCACGGCCAACGATATTTGTTTGGCACTGAAATAAAGCGGATCCATCGTAAAGAGAGCCTATCAGCATTGCTAGGCGCTGCTCGCTCAGACAATCTGTTGGTGTGTAACAGACTGACGACTCATCTCGCCGATTTTTGCACCAAGAACGCGATCAATTTTATTGATGAGGCCGGTAATGCTCGCGTGAGTTTTAACGGGTTAAATCTATGGATTGAGGGCAAAAATCTCACTGAAAACCACTTTGCAATTCCACAGCCGGCAAAACCAGGCTTAGGTTTTATGAAGCTTCTGTTTGCTTTGTTGGCTCAGGAAGATGTGTTGCATCTGCCGTTTCGAACCATAGCCGAGATGGCGAATATCTCATTAGGTATGGTGAGTAAGGGGTTTAAATACTTAGAAGCCGAGAAGCTTGTTAGTCTTGGTCGTACTCGTCGCATTTTGGATAAAGAGACCCTTTATCAGATCTGGATTGAACACTATCGTACCGTGCTTAGGCCAAAGCTCGGAGGGCTAAAATTAGTTGCGCCGGATGATTGGCGAGACATCCCTTTAACATCCAATGATTGCTGGGGGGGAGAAGTCGCTGCCGATGAACTAACACGCTATTTACAGCCTTATGAGTTACAGCTCTTTACCTTTGAACCATTGCAAAAAAAGCTTGCGCTGCTCAAGGCAAAGCCAGACGCTTCCGGCAGACTTTGGGTAGTGCCTGCATTCTGGGGAAAGGCGCTGGATATCAATATCAATGCCAAGGCATTGCTGGCTGTTGCTGAGCTACTTGCAAGTAGAGATAGCCGAAACAAGGAGGTTGCCGAACGCATCAATGATCAATATCTACAGCTTAAAACACTGCCTGAAACCTGGGTTTGAGTCTGTACTGACACTGATCACCCGCACAACTCAGCAAACTGGCGTACCATTTTTTGTTGCTGGGGCAACGGCAAGAGATCTCGTTTTGTATCATGTGTTTGGCCGTGACCCCGGCCGTCAGACTCGGGATATTGATACCGGCATTCTGATACCGGATTGGGACGCGTTCGCCAGTGTAAAGCAGGCTTTGCTGGATACCGGATTAATCGCAACCAATAAAGCGCATCGGCTTAAAGATCCTGACAGTGGTTTGCCAATTGATATTATTCCCTTTGGTGCCATCGCCGATGAAGCAGGTGAAATACAATGGCCACCCGAGCATGCTGTCACCATGACGGTAGCTGGATTTCAGGAAGCTTACGATGCCGCTTTATCAATAGACCTAGGGCAGGGCGATATTATCAAAGTTGCGTCACTGGCCGGGCTGACTTTGCTAAAACTGATTGCCTGGCAGGAGCGGGGAAGCGAGAGTAGTAAAGACGCTTCTGACTTTTTAACCATTCTTTTTGAGTATCAGCATGTTCAGGCGGATCGTCTATGGGAGCCTTATATCCCGGCAGAGCACTTAGAATATGATACCGAGCGGCAAGGGGCCTTCTTGCTTGGATATGATTTGAAAATGATTTTGTCTGAGCCTGCTACCAATCCGGAGACCATCAGCCGGATTACCACATTGGCAACTGATATCGATGGACTGGTCAGGGCTCAGTTCAAAAGTCAGAATCTTTGCAGCTATGAGAGGATAGAGCAGCTGCAGAATGACTTTTGGGCAGGGCTAGCGTTGCAAGAGCCGTCTTAACTGCCGTGAAAAACGGGCCTATTCTGCAAATCGTTTTCGATATCAGACTTCCTCTAATCCCCAAACCTAGCATGATCTTTTTGTTTCTAAATATTTCAGCACGCCCTGTAAGCATCCGTTTTTTGTGCTGCTTTTCGAATTACAAAACAATTTAACATTTGGTTAACTGGCTTTGTTATGGCTAACTATGCTGATTTTTGCTTTACTGGCGAAAGTTTGTCATTTTAATGTCACTAAAACCTGCTCCAGCAGGTAAGCAAAGACACAACATCGAAAAGTGGAGTAAACAGTGAGCCAACACATAAGCGACTCAGCCGATGCTGGCCAGCCGCGCGGCATGGATCGGTTTTTGAACATGATAGAGCGGGCCGGGAACCGCATTCCGGATCCCGCGTTATTGTTTTTTTGGGGGCTGATCACCGTCTGGGTATTGTCAGCTATTCTCTCTCAGATCTCTTTTGATTCAGTCCACCCTTTGACCGGTGACGCTGTCCAAGTCAAAAACCTGCTCACCGGCGATGCGCTCGCCCACTTTTTAGCCAATATGGTTGACACCTTTACTGGATTTGCGCCGCTGGGGATTGTTTTGGTGGCGATGCTTGGTGTAGGTGTGGCTGATCAGTCAGGCTTTATTACCACCGGGCTCAAGAAAATGCTGAGTATAACGCCGAAGCAAGCGCTTACACCCATGCTGATTTTGGTGGCGATTGTCTCCCACACCGCCGCAGATGCTGGCTACGTGCTGGTGATCCCACTCGGCGGGATTATCTTCCACGCGGCGGGTCGTCATCCTCTGGCCGGTATCGCTGCCGCCTTTGCTGGGGTATCCGGCGGCTTCTCCGCGAACTTTATTCCGTCTGGCATTGATCCTTTGCTGGCAGGCTTTACCGAGTCGGCCGCACACGTGTTGGATGACAGCTACCAAGTTAATCCCCTCGCTAACATCTACTTTACGGGCTTGTCGTCGATTTTAATCGTGGCGCTGGGCTGGTTTGTAACTGAGAAAATTGTCGAGCCACGCTTAAATCGCACACCAATTGATGAGGATGCCGAAGAGGCACCGGATCTGGGCTCTTTTACGGCGATTGAAGGTAAAGCCTTTAACCGTGCTGGGCTGGCGATGCTACTAGGGATCGCTGCGCTGGTGGCGGCCTCGTGGCCGGAAACGTCCCCGCTTCGCTCACCGGCGGGTGAGCTGACTGCGTTTGATGCACCGATTATGCAATCAATCGTGCCGCTCATTTTTGTGCTGTTTATTATTCCAGGCATTGTTTATGGCAAAACCGCGGGCACCTTTAAAACCAGCCAGGACGTGATCAAATCCATGTCTGACACCATGGCGACCATGGGCGCGTATATGGTGATGGCGTTTTTCTGCGCGCAATTCTTAGCCGCATTTACCCAATCAAACATTGGTACTTTGTTGGCGCTCAACGGCGCGGAGCTGTTGCAGTCAATGAACCTGCCAGGTGAGATGACGATTGTGGGAATGATTTTGCTGACGGCAATGGTGAACTTATTGATTGGTTCCGCGTCGGCGAAATGGGGGCTGATTGGGCCGATTCTCGTACCGATGTTAATGGTCGTGGGCATTTCCCCTGAGTTGTCGCAAGCCGCTTATCGTGTGGGTGATTCCGTGTCGAACATTATTTCGCCATTAATGGTGTTCTTCCCACTGGTGGTGGTGTATTGCCAGCGCTACGTGAAAACCACGGGTATTGGTACCGTGGCGTCAATGATGATTCCGTACTCGCTTACCATGCTGGTAGGTTGGACTTTGTTCTTGTTGGCGTACTGGGCGTTCGGATTGCCTTTGGGCATTCAAGCCAGTTACCAGTACTTGGTGCAGTAACACGTGGCAACACGTTGAGCGAGATAAGCCGGCCTTCGAGCCGGCTTATTTGTATCGTATACTGAGGGCGTATTAGGTTGTGAGTCACAGAGGTTGGAATGAAAGATCCACATGCGTCGGATAGCGAGCACGACGTCTATATGCGCCAAGCGATCCAGTTAGCAGACAAGGCGGAACAAGAGGGTGAAGTACCTGTCGGCGCCGTGGTGGTGTATCAAGGTGAGGTGGTGGGCACGGGGTGGAACCGAACCATTACCCAGCATGATGCCACCGCCCATGCCGAAGTCATGGCCTTACGCCAAGCCGGCCAAGTGCTGGGGAATTATCGTTTATTAGACGCGGATCTTTATGTGACACTCGAACCGTGCCCGATGTGTGCGGCGGCGATCGTGCATGGCCGTGTCAGAAAAGTCTACTTTGGCGCGCCGGATCCCAAAACGGGGGCTGCCGGTTCGGTAATGAACTTGCTGAGCTATGAGGGTGTGAATCACCATGTGCACAGTGAGGGCGGGGTGTTAGAAGCGGAATGCCGTGCGCAACTGCAAGCCTTTTTCCGCCGTCGTCGCGCCGAAAAAAAGGCCGCTAAAAAAGCAGCCTGTCAATCTCAATCCTGTTTACCTGGCTCAGGCAAGGTGTCCTAGAACGCGTCATCAAAGGCGGCAAATTCACGAATCGCGAAGGCACGTTGTCGCCAAAGCACCTTTTTATGCATATTTTGGCGCATACGCTTACGCCGGTTAGCGGATGAAATGTTGTTTTTGCGAAAGCTCTGTTTCACCAGCCGTTTTCTTGGAACCATGCTGCCCTCATTGTGATTGCGTGTCTGATTGCGGTGTCGAGTTATCCTCTGACTGTGATGACGCCGAGTCTGGCGCTTGCTCGGTTGCATTCTCGGAGGCATTTTCCGATGGCTCATCAGGCGCGACGATCGTTTGTAGACCACCGAGATCTTCAACTTGTTGGCTGTCGAGAGACTCTATGTGTGCCTTCTCATAGCCTAGAATACTTTGGTAATAGCGGCGAATATTCTCGACGTAGCTAAGCGCCTCGTAACCACGTGCGTAACCATAGCGTGTTTGGGTGTAATACTGGCGCTTGGCTAATAAAGGTAGGCGCTGTTTTACATCGCTCCAAGAGTTAGGGTCGGCCCCTTGTGCGTCAGTGAGTCGGCGTGCGTCCATCATATGGCCAAAACCAATATTGTAAGAGGCGAGGGCAAACCAAATGCGCTCATGTGGATTAACACTATCAGGCACACGGTCAAGTACGCGTTGCAGGTAGAGCGAGCCGCCTTTAATACTTTGTTCCGGATCGAGACGATTGCGCACACCCACGGATTTCGCGGTTGGCAGGGTGAGCATCATCATACCGCGCACCCCGGTAGGCGAGATTGCCCGAGGGTTCCAATGCGACTCTTGATACGACAAGGCCGCCAGTAAGCGCCAGTCAAAATCGTTGGCGTGCTTTTTGAAAAGCGGCTCCCACTTGGGTAACTTGCTCTCTAGTGCCCGCAAAAAGGCGCGGGTATCGACGTAATCAAATTGATCAACGTGACCAAAATACTTCTCTTCTAAAATAGCCAATTCGCCAGTTTGGTTGATCTCACCAAAAAAATTGACCATCAAGGCATAGGCGCTGCTGTCGCCTTGTTTTTTCATAAACCAGGCGACAGGCTCGTCTTCACTGAGGGCCATGGCGACGGCTATATCTGGGTGGGTGCGTTGCATCAAGGCAATATCGACGGAATCGGCAATGGTAAAGTCAATCTCACCGTCTGCGACTTGTTTAAGCAGCTCATCATCGTCGGCGTCTTGCACCACTTTCCAGCTGAGATCGGGGTGGTCTTGTTTTAACGCTTGCAGGGTGAGGTCGTGGCTAGAATCTTCCACTACCGCCATGGTGGCATCGTCACGGTTAAAGTCATCGACATCGCGTGGGCGCCAATGTCCCTTTTTGTACACCACTTGTTGGCTGACAAAGTAATAGGCGGGGCCAGGGCGAAACTGGGCTAAACGTTGGTCGGTAATGGTAAGGCCAGCGGCAATCAGATCCACATCACCGCGCTTGAGAGCAGGGAACAGCCCGGACAAGGTGTAGGTCGGCACCATTTCCAGTTTTACCCCGAGCTTATCAGCAAACCGTGATGCAAGCTCGTAATCCAGCCCGGTGGGGCCATCAGGACCAATATAGTATGAGAGTTCGTTGTTGAGTGTCCCGACTCTTAAAACGCCGCGGTCACGGATTTTTTCTAGAACGGTACGATCGTCGAAGGTCCAATCACAGCCTGTGACGGCGAGGCTAAGCACAAGTACCGTTAGGCTAATCATCCATGATCGCAAAGAAAAGTCACGCTGTGTCAAAGGCTGTCGCTCACTGTTGCATGCCAGCATCAAACCGCTAGCGCTGATCGATAGACGCGTCATTCTACGTGATTAGACGTCAGACCGATAGAGGGAAAATTTTTGCGCAAACGGTTGCGTCAGGTGTGTTGTCGTTGACGGTTTTCCCCTATAATGGCGGCCGCTTGGGCAAAATGCCAGCATTAAAACGCGGGTTGAGCGGCGTATCACTCGGGGCTCTCAGTGAATTCGCTTTATGCGTAATGCGTGAACGGTATCCGCGCTTACCGTTAAATATAACCGTGACAACTGCCATTGCGGCAAGGTCAGTGGTGATACCCAAGTTATGGTGCCAGGGTGCGATAACTTGGGTATACCCCTTTCATTTACCGCTAACGAGAGACGTACGCACATGGATATTTTGCGTGGTTCCCCCGCACTGTCTGAGTTTCGTGTCAACAAATTACTGGCGAGCTGCCAAGCACACCAGTTACCTGTCACGGCACTGTATGCTGAGTTTATTCATTTCGCCGATTTGCATCAGCCTTTGGATAGCGCCAGTCGCGAAAAGCTCGAAAAGCTACTGACTTACGGACCAACCTTACCACCGCATGCCCCGGAAGGGACGCTGTTTCTTGTGACGCCACGTCCAGGCACCTTGTCGCCGTGGTCCTCCAAGGCGACTGATATTGCCCATAACTGCGGCTTAGATGCGGTGAAACGCTTGGAGCGCGGGACGGCGTACTATATTCAGTTATCTGCGCCTTTGACCAATGAGCAACACGCGACCTTAATCGGATTGTTGCACGATCGGATGATGGAAACGGTGTTCAGCGAGCTTGAGGCTGCCGCAGTGCTGTTCGAGCAAGCGGAACCTGCGCCGATGCATAGCGTAGACATTCTCTCGGGTGGCCGCGTCGCCTTAGTCGAGGCCAACCAAGCCTTAGGGTTGGCACTGGCAGAAGACGAAATTGACTATCTGGTCGAGAGCTTCACCCAGCTGGGGCGTAATCCTAACGACATCGAACTGATGATGTTTGCGCAAGCCAACTCTGAGCATTGCCGCCACAAAATCTTTAACGCCGACTGGACTATTGATGGTGAAAAGCAGCCCAAATCGCTGTTTAAGATGATCAAAAACACCTACGAGCAAACTCCAGATAACGTGCTGTCGGCGTATAAAGACAACGCAGCTGTGATGACGGGCTCAAACGTTGGGCGCTTTTTCCCTAGCCCAGAGAGCCACAGCTATCAGTATCATCATGAACCTGCCCATATTTTGATGAAGGTGGAAACCCATAACCACCCCACCGCAATTTCACCCTGGCCAGGCGCGGCGACCGGCTCTGGCGGTGAGATTCGTGACGAGGGGGCAACCGGTGTCGGCGGTAAACCCAAAGCTGGATTGGTCGGTTTTTCCGTCTCTAACCTCAAAATTCCGGGCTTTATTCAGCCGTGGGAGCGAGACTATGGCAAGCCTGAGCGCATTGCCTCTGCGCTCGATATTATGCTGGAAGGCCCTTTGGGCGGCGCGGCGTTTAACAACGAATTCGGTCGCCCTAACTTGCTGGGTTATTTCCGTACCTATGAACAATTAGTCACCTCACATGCCGGAGAGGAAGTACGTGGCTATCACAAGCCCATCATGCTCGCAGGCGGAATGGGGAACATCCGTGACGGCCATGTGCAAAAAAGTGAGATTGATGTGGGCGCCAAACTGATTGTGTTAGGTGGCCCGGCAATGAACATCGGCCTTGGTGGCGGGGCAGCATCGTCGATGGCATCCGGCCAGTCGGCGGAAGACTTGGACTTTGCCTCGGTACAGCGTGAGAACCCAGAAATGGAACGCCGCTGCCAAGAGGTGATCGATCGTTGCTGGCAACTTGGCGACGACAATCCGATTGCCTTTATCCATGATGTGGGCGCGGGTGGCCTGTCCAATGCGATGCCAGAGCTGGTCGATGATGGCGGCCGCGGTGGACGCTTTAACTTGCGTGATATTCCGAATGATGAGCCGGGAATGAGCCCGCTCGCCATTTGGTGTAACGAGTCACAAGAGCGCTATGTCTTGGCGGTCAAACCCGAAAACCTGGCGCGTTTTGAAGCCTTGTGCGAGCGTGAACGCGCCCCGTACGCAGTGATTGGTGAGGCCACCGATGCGCGTCACCTGTCGCTTGAAGACAGCCACTTCGGTAATAGCCCTATCGATATGCCGATGGATATTCTGTTGGGTAAAGCGCCCAAAATGCACCGTGATGTCACGCGTCAGCAAGTGACAGGTACCGCGCTTAACACTCAAGGCATTGAGCTGGCACAAGCCTGTGAGCGTGTTTTACGCTTGCCGGCGGTGGCGGAGAAAACCTTCTTGATCACCATCGGCGACCGTTCGGTGACTGGACTGGTTGCCCGTGACCAAATGGTCGGCCCGTGGCAGGTACCGGTCGCTAACTGTGCGGTGACAGCGGCCAGCTATGACAGTTATCAC